>NZ_MPZT01000002.1:0-983115 GCF_002020145.1 Thioclava sp. DLFJ4-1 | reverse complement strand
TCCTCGTAGTAGCGCAGCGCCGAGGAGGCGATGCCGCTGCGGCGTGAAATCTGGTTGATGGTCAGCGTCGTTTCCATGGTCCGGTCGTTTCTCGAATTTCAGTATTGACCTCAAGTTAGCTTGAACTTTTAGAACGTCGCTCGTCCGACAGTCAACGGAGAGAAACCATGCGACAGAGTCACGCTTATCCTTCGGCTCAAAAGATGCAGGCTTTTCGCATGCCAGGAGAAGTCGGCAGCCGGCGCGACCGTTTGACCGTGAGGAGTGCATCATAATGCCAGAGGCGCCCCCGCGAGATTTGCAGCTGCGCGGTGAACCTCATTGCTTGCTCCACCGCCACGGAGCGACGTCTGTCGTTTGCGCGCTGTTGTGGGCGTTGCTGCGGTCACGGCAGAGATCCAAATCGATCCCTTCGACTACCCTTTGTTCGCATATCCGGCGCGACATTGGCCTGCCACCCGCACCGCCAGGCGCGAGGCGATATAACGAATTGCACTGACAGGAGATCAGAAATGCCCATTGAAATCGACAGCGAAACCGGCCCCGCGAACATGTTTACAGACATGATCGAATGTCATGGCCTCATCCTCTTCACCGAACGCTACGAGGCCTGCGTGGAGTTCTATCAAACCAAGCTCGGTCTGCCGCTTTGGTATGAAAAGCCAGGGCTGACCTGCCTTCGCTTCGGCGGCGGATATTTGATGATCGAGACCGGCGGACGCGCCGAAGGCACCCGGAAAGACATTTCTCAGAACCCGGTTGCGTTGCGCTTCAACGTCTCAGACGTGAAGGCTGCGGCGCGCCTGCTGGAGGCTCAGGGCGTGCCGGTCGAAGTCAAAATGCACGACTGGGGCACGACCGGCGCGTTCCTCGACCCCGACGGCAACGTGTGCAGCCTGAAGAACGCCGACGATCCCTTCTTTACCGACGAGCAAGGGTAATGATGTGCAGCCCTCCCAGCACGCAGTGGTAGCTGTCAAACGTCCTCTCTCGGAAGGGTAGGGTATCTCCGGAAGGCGAAGAAATTGGACAGGCACGAAAATACTGCCACGCTGCTTCAGCAGCTCGGAGTTCTTATCGGGCCACGCAGGGCTGGGCGGGCCACCTTCGGCTCAGAACCGCCATTTGTGGCACGCAATGGTCACTTCAGCCTTCTGAGCAACTCTTCGTTTTCGTCCATGACCCTCGAAGCTTTATGGAGAGCGTTGGAGAAATCATCGTCCATGCCCTCATACTTGGAAGGGCAAGACGATCCTGCGGTGGCCATCTCTCAAGCGCTTGCTTCTCGAAGTGCTTCACATTCCATCAAAGCGACTCAGAGGCAGCTTCCACGCGTCTCCAAGCCAACTGTTTTCCGAGGCTTTTGGCTCCGGAGGAAGCGAATAGAAACGCATGATGCAGGATGTCAACGCTGATGAGATTTTGCATCAACGCGAGAGAATGAATCAACTCCCACATGAAAAACTGCGGCGAGTTTGACGTTATAATAAAAAAATACTTTTAAATTCCAATGTTTTCTGCGGTGTTTGGAGGCTTCTGGAACCAAACTTGCATGTTGTCTCGGTGAGACGCGAGTTTGACCGGGAGTTTCTCCAAATGACGCAAGACAGCATCGTCGCCGACAATTTGCCCTATCTCGATATTTCGGACCCTGGGTTCTCCATCCGCTCCTCCGAAGTGATGCGTGCCCGCGAGCTGTGCTGGTGCGCGCGCACGAATTACGGTCTCGCAGTATTGCGTTATGACGACGTGCAAAAGCTTCTGCGGCATCCCAAGCTGCGTCAGGGCTCCTATCGCTGGCCAGCGTTGAACGATGTCACCGGGGAATTCGCGCGCTGGTGGGAAAGCATGCTTCTCAGCCAAGAGGGCGACAACCATTCACGCCTGCGCCGCATGGCGAACCCGGCTTTCTCGCCAAAACTCATCACGACGCTGGCGCCGAAATTCACTGAGCTCGCGACGATGCTGATCGACGAGTTCGCGCCGAAGGGCGAATGCGACTTCATCGCCGAATTCACCGAGCCCTACGCGACCGGCGTGATCTGCGAGCTTCTGGGGTTGCCCTTCGAGCGCTGGCGCGAGCTGGCCGACATCGCCGCCGATATGGGGCTCGCACTTGGCGTGACCTTCAAGAAGGACCTGCCGACGATCGAGGCGGCGACGAGGCGGCTCTTTGACTATGTCGAGGAGCTGGTCGAGGCACGCCGCGCCGCGCCGAAAGACGATTTCATCGGCATGCTGATTAAGGCCAACGAGGACAAGAGCCAGCTCTCTGATCAGGAGTTGCTCGACATGATCGTCTTGGCGATCTTCGGCGGCATCGATACCACGCGCAACCAGCTCGGTCTCGCGATGGCAACCTTCATCGAGCATTCCGAGCAATGGGTGCTTCTGGCCGAACAGCCGGAGCTGGGCCGTGCCGCGGTGGAAGAGGTTATGCGCGTGCGTCCCACCGTGACCTGGGTCACCCGCGAGGCAGTCGAGGACTTCACCTATAACGACACGCCGATCGAGAAGGGCACGACGCTGCACCTTTTCTCGCAATCGGCGACCTCCGATCCGCGCGTGTTCGACGATGCGAGCTTCGACATCACGGCCGAGCGCAAGCCGCATTTCGGCTTCGGCGGTGGCGCGCATCACTGCCTCGGCCACTTCATCGCCCGCGGCGACATGACCGAAGCTCTCAAGTTGCTCGCGCAACGCCTGAAGAACCCGCGCTTCAATGGCGAGGTCGAGTGGCTTCCAGATAGCGGGAATACCGGAGCGATCCGGATGCCGATCGCCTTTGACCCGGCCTGATCAACGCAAATCCTGCCGAAAAATTCCAAGAGGGACCAGTAAGATGAAAGTTCACGTCAACATGGATATCTGCCTGCTGCACGGGCAATGTGTGATCGCCGCGCCGGAGATCTTCTCCTTCGACGACAATGGCGATCTCCATTGGGTCGAAGTGATCGACGACTCGCAGGTTGCCGATGCCGAAGCTGCTTCCGATGCCTGCCCCGAGCAGGCCATCATCCTCGGCTGATCGGACATGGCAGGGCCCCGGATCACCGTCGTTGGCGCCTCGCTCGCGGGGCTGCGCACGACCGAAGCGCTGAAGGCGGCGCTTCCGCAGGCGCAGCTCACGCTGATCGGCGACGAGCCGCATGCGCCCTACAACCGGCCGCCTCTGTCGAAGGAAGTAATGGAAAGCTTTGCGGGGGGCGATACAGATGAAACCGAGGCTTTCAGCAAGCTCCTGCTACGCTCCAAGCTGATGCCGGAGGACGCGTCGATACGTCTTGGTGTGGGGGCGACCGGGATCGAGAGTGCCGGCGTGCGTCTTGCCGATGGCTCTCTGATCCGCTCGGACTGGGTGATCGCGGCGACCGGCATCCGGCCGCGCCGACTGCCGCTTCCTGGAAACGAAGACATCCGTCACGTTTTGCGGGGCTTCGACGATGCCCGCGCGCTCGCCCCGATGCTGCAACCGGGCGTCCGTCTGGCGGTGATCGGGGCCGGGTTCATCGGCTGCGAGATCGCCGCGACCGCGCGCAAGCTTGGCCTTCACGTCACGATCGTCGAACCGGGGCCGCAACCGATGATGCGCGCGCTCGGTCCGCGTGTTGCGTCCGCGATGGCCACGTTGCACCGACGCCATGGGGTGACGCTGCTCACCGGGCGTTCGGTTGAGGCGTTTAAGCCGGGCCGAGTGTTCCTCGACAACGGCAAGGAAATCGAGGCTGACGTGATCGTCGAAGCGCTCGGCTCTCTGCCCAATACCGAATGGCTTGCCGGGAGCGGTGCGGAACTCAGCGACGGCGTTCTGGTCGATGACACGATGCGGGCGGTCGGCGCATCAAACTTATTCGCGGTCGGTGACATCGCTCGCTTTGCTAACCTGCTTTTCGACGATGTACCGCGCCGGATCGAGCATTGGTGCATCCCCGGACAAACCGCCAAACGCGCCGCCCAGACCATCGTCGCGATTGAGGCGGGCGAGACGCCCGAGCCCGGTTTCGCGCCGCTGCCGAGCTTCTGGTCGGATCAATACGGCATGCGCGTTCAGGCCTTTGGCGCCCCGGCGCTGGCCGAGACGCAAACCGTTGTTGAAGGCGACCTGAGTCAGATCGGCGAGGCTCCCGTGATCGTCGAATACGCCCGCGACGGCACGCTCACCGGCGTGATCGGCCTTGGCGCTCCGCCCGCACTGATTGCCAAACACCGCGCCCGCCTGATGGCCGCACTCACTCCGAAAGAAACCGCATGAGCCCCCAGATGAACGACCTCCTCGAAGCCGCCCTCGCCAAGCTCGACGCCGAGATCGTGCATGTCGGTCAATTCGATTACGCGTCGGTCCTGCGCGAGCGGCGCCTGCGCAAGGCCCAGTTTCTCGACTGGGCGGGGGACGCGCGCTTCGCGAATGTTCTGGCCTATTGGGACAGCGGGGACAACCTCTTCGGCGGCAGCTCTTATTTCACCGAGACGGTCGAGATCGACGTCGCCTCGATGCGTGCAAACCCCTCCGAGCCCGATGCGGTCACGGTGATCGCCGAACTGTCGGGCGAGGCGAAGGAATTGATGCCGCGCCAGGTGCTGCGCCGCCAGCTTGAGCGCGCCGAAGCAATGGGCTTCAAAGTCGACGCCGCGTTCGAATTCGAGCTGATCGTCCTTGAGGAAGACGCGACCACCGCGCGCGAGAAAGGCTTCGCGGGGCTCGCGAAATTTGCCCCCGACAACAAGTGCTGGTCGGGCGCCACCGCGAATACCCATGCCGAGTTCATTGCAGACATGGAGGCAGAGATTCTCGGCCATGACGTCTCGCTCTATGCTTTGAGCGTCGAACTGGGTCCGGGCTGCCTCGAGGCCACGACCGCCGCGACCGAAGGGCTGCGTGCCGCCGACGACGCGAGCTTCCTGCGCCTGGCTGCGCGCTCCTATGCCCGCAAGCACGGTAAGACGGTGAGCTTCATGCCGTATATGGGCGCGGAGTATCCCGGTATCGGCGGCCATTGTTTGATGAGCCTGCGCAACGCCGAAACTGGCAAGAACCTCTTCGCTTCGCCCGATGGCAAGACCAACGATCTGGCGAAGAAGTTCATCGCCGGGATGATGGCGGTCGTGCCCGATGCCTTCGCCATGTGTACCTCGAGCGTGAATGCCTATCGCCGCCTCGCACCGGGTAGCTGGGCTCCTAAATCGCTCACCTGGGCGGAATATCCCTTCACCGTCGCGGTGCGCTCCGTGCCGCATACGGGCGCGCGCGCCCGTCTCGAATTCCGGGTGCCACCCGCCGATTGCAATCCGTATCTGACGATGGCGCTGATGCTGGGCGCGGGGCTCGACGGGATCGAGCGCGATTTGCCCGCGCCCGAACCGAGCGCCGCAGCGCATCCCGATTTCGTCCCCGAAGGTGCAAGCCGCTTCCCGCGCGATCTCGCCGAGGCCGCGGATCGGCTTGCTGCCAGTGACGACGCCGCGCGGATCTTCGGAGCCGCTTTCACCGAGAACTTCGCGGCCGCTTGCCGCGCCGAATACGCCAGCCTCGCCAAGGCGGTCAGCGCCGAAGAACGCGCCCGCTACCTTGAAGGCTGAGACGCAAAAAAACCAATAGGGAGCCAGGAATGACAACCGATACCGATTATCACCGCGAAGTCGATGCGCCCGGTCGGGCCGAACTGGTCGAACGTGTTCGCAAGAAGATCGACGCGCTCGGGGTCGATTACATCTACTACCAATACATCTCGATCACCGGGCGGGTGATGGGCAAGGCCGCCCCGGCGCGTCACTGGGAAACCCAGGCGCGCAAGGGTGTTCAGACCTGGATGGGCGGCGTCACCAACGTGCTGCCGGATTTCAAAGGCAACCTGATCGGCTTCGACGCGAACGCGATGGAATGTATCGCGCTGCCCGATCCCGATACGTTCGTCCAGCTCCCCTGGGACAAGCGCGTCGCTCGTGTGTTCTGCACGCTGTTCTACAGCCTCGAAGATCCGAACTTTCCCGGCCAGTATTACGAATACGACACCCGCGGGAACCTCAAGCGCTTCGACCGTGAGTTCCGCGAGACCCATAACGGGTTGCATCTGCGTGTGGGTCTTGAGCCCGAGATGCTCTGGCTCAAGCCCGAGGCTGGCGAGGTGCGCCCCTATTCCGGGGTGACCGAACCGCTCGCCTATCACATCGGCCAGTTCGAGAGCGCCCGCGATATCTGGATGCAGGTCTCCGATTATGCCCGCGCGATGGGTCTCGACATGATCCAGGGCGATTGCGAGGACGCGCCCGGCCAGATCGAGCTGAACTACCAGTTCGACGATGCGCTGCCGACATGCGACCGGATGACGACCTATCGCCAGATCTGCGCCGAGGTCGCACGCCAGCGCGGGCTGATCGCGTGTTTTATGGCGAAACCCTTTATGGGTTACGCGGCCAACGGCTGCCACCACAACTGTTCGATCTGGACCGGCGGCGAGCGCGAGGTGCAGGCGATCGTGCCGGGCGAACTGCCGGGCATGGAAGAGAACTGGATGTATTCCAAGGGCGGCGTGAACGAGTTCGAGAACACCGAAGGCGGCTGGCTGCCGACGGAGCTGGGGCATCACGTTCTGGGCGGGTCGCTCAAGCATATCAACGCGCTGACCTGTATCGGTGCGTCGACCGTGAACTCCTATCGCCGCTTCAACGACTACGGTCTCTGGGCGCCGATCGGGGCAAATTGGGGCCTGCAGAACCGCTCTTGTACGGTGCGCATATCTTCGCCCGACCGGTTCGAGTTCCGCGCAGTGGACAGCATGGTCAACCCACATCTGTTCTGCGGTGCGCTGCTGAAGGCGATGGACGATGGCATCCGCAACAAGATCGACCCGGGCGCGCCGGAATCGCGTAACGTGACCGAGGTCTGGCAGTCGGGAGGAGAGGTCAATCTCATCCCGCTCAATCTTCGGGATGCGCTGGACGCGCTCAAGAACGACGAGGTCATTCGTTCGGCACTTCCGGGGCGGCTCTACGAAGTCTTCGACGAATACAAACAGGACGAGTGGACACGCTTCCTGCGTGAGGTCACCAATTGGGATGTGGAGCAATACCTGCATTGTGTACCGTAATCCGTTGACCCCCGCAAAGGAGCCCAGAGCATGACAGATCCAACCAGACCAGAGACCGAGATGATCGACGTTCTCAGCCGGGACGGACGGATCGTGTCTGCCTGCGCTGCCCAGGAAGCCGTGCTCGGCCTCGTGCCGGGCGCGGCCGCGGGTGAGGCATGGTCAGCGATCTATCCGCTGGCCTCTCGCAAGCGGCTTGAGGGGGTTTTTACAGAGACCACCGTCGGGCCGCATGTCGTCACGCTCGAGATGCGCGCCAGCGACGGCGCGCGGATCGGCGTCACCGCGATCGTAACTCGGTTCACGGACCCCGAGCAGGGGCTTTGCTTGCGCACGGTGAAATGGCCCGCGGGCGGCGCGCTCGGAGAGGTCGCGACCCTCGCCGAGGAAAAGGAGATTCTCGAGTCGATCCTCGCGGCCTCCGACGATGCGGGCTGGTGCATGGAATGGGACGAGCCCGTGGACCTCTCGGCCCCGGAGCAAGAGATCATCCGCCAGGTTTTTGAGAATGGTCCGCATTGGCGCTTCTGCAACGATGCGATGGCGCGGCTCTATCGCACCCCTGAGGGTAAGAATTTCAATGCACTCCCTGTGCACGAGACCTTCCCGCGCTCGCCCGAAAACGAGGACTTCGTAAGGCGCTTGATCCGCGCGAGCTTTGATGTGAATGCCTCACCCTCGCGCGATCTGCGTTATGACGGCGTATTCATCGAGGTTGAGAATGACGTGCGCGGGCACATTCGGGGTAACTTCCTGTATCGCATGTGGGGCACCGTGCGTGATGTCTCGAAACACGCCCGCCGCGCCGCGGTACTGCGCGAGGAGATCGACACGCTCGAAGCAATCCTCGACGCCCTGCCGGAATCTGTTCTGGTCGTCGATCGCGATGCCCGAATTCTGCGCATCAATACCAGCGCCGAAGAACTACTCGACCTCAACCCCGACCTTCTTCCCGCGCGAAGTATCGATGATCTGATCGAACTTCCTGTCCCGCTCACTGAGATTTTCGCAGTCGCTGGAGATCATCTCCCCGGCCATCCGAGCGGTCTCTACCCGGTTCTTCTGCGCAACCCCGACCGTCCGATCCGTGCCGAACTTGCGGCGCGCTGCGTCGCGCTTCGCGAGACGGACTGCCTTGTGCTGAGTCTGCGCGCGCGGCTGGGGCCGGTCTCGCAGGGTGGCGACCTCGCAAGTTTGACGTCGCTCAGGGCTCGGGGACAGTGATGGAGGCGGGAGAGATGAAACAGACATCCGCGACGTCGCCCCGCCCGCTCGATCAGGCTCTTCATGCGCTGGCCGACGGAATCATCGTGCTCAATCCTGACCATTCAATTTCTTTCGCGAACCGCGAAGCCGCATCCCTGTGCGGGCTCAATGCGAAGGAGATGGAAGGATTCGACTTTGCGCAGTTCAACAGCATGTCCTCTCTCAATTGGACCCTGCTGGGCGAGATGCTCGAAGCGGGCCGCACGGGCAATCTCATTCTGCGGGGAGAAGCGACCGGCGCGGTTTTCGTGACCTTGCGCAGGATTTCCGCGACCGGCGCCAATGAGGGGCATGTTGTCACGCTGCGCGATCTGGCTGTGTTCGATCATGCTCGAAGGCAGGCGACCGGCGCACGATCCGCACCGACGTTCACGAGCGCGACCGAGCGCCGGATGCGACCCGATTTCGCCCGCCAGAGGGTGATTTCCCCTTGGCTCGACCGGATGATCTCGCGTGGGGAGCGCGCGCTTTTACAAGGCGCGCGAGTCATCATCACCGGGGAGTCCGGCGTCGGGAAAACCGAGATTGCGCGCCATCTGCATAACTTCGTCGCCAATGGCGTGGATCCGTTCATCGCGGTGAACTGCGCTGCGATCCCCGAGAGCCTCTTCGAATCCGAGCTCTTCGGCTATGAGAAAGGCGCGTTCACCGGGGCGTCGACCGAGGGTAAGAAAGGCCTGATTGAGGCGGCTGAAGGTGGCACGCTGTTCCTCGACGAGATCGGCGAAATTCCCTTGCCGCTTCAGGCCAAGCTGCTCTCCTTCCTCGAAGAAGGCACGATCCTACGGATCGGGGGCACGCGTCCGCGGCGGGTGAACGTGCGGGTCATCTCGGCGACCAATCGCGACCTTCTGGAAATGTCAGAAGATCGCCGCTTCCGTACGGACCTCTATTACCGGCTCGCGGTCGTGAACATGCCGATGAAGCCACTGCGTGATGTGCCCGAACTGCTCGACCACCTAATCGACCGATTTCTCACCGCGATCAATCAGCGCCGTTCGGCCCCGCTACATCTCTCCGACGATCTGCGCGCGCGGCTGCGCGCCTATCACTACCCGGGCAATATCCGCGAGCTCTGGAATCTGATGCAGCAGATCTCGGTGCTCGGCGACGACGAGGAAGAGTTGCCGCGCCGGCTCATGGCGCTCGATCCGACCCAAGCGCAGCACTCGTACGGCAGCTCTCCCGACAGCGCGCCGACCCCGCTCGCCGAAGGTGCGAGCCTGCGCGACGCGGTGAGCGAATACGAATTACGGATCATCGAAGACGCGATCCGTGTCCATGGCAGCAAACGCAAGGCTGCTGCCGCCCTCGGTGTCGATATCGGCACCATTTCTCGAAAGACCCGAAAAGAGCCGTAAACGGCCGAAAAAACCAACAGTGGAGTAAAAACATGACTATCAAGAAGACGATGCTCGGCACGCTCAGCCTGCTCGCCCTGACCGCATCGCCGGTGCTGGCGGAGGGCACGATCAACGTGCTGACCTGGGAAGGCTACGCCGACCCGTCCTTCCTCACGAAATTCGAGGAGACCTCCGGTTGCCAGGTGAATGCCACCTATGTCGGATCGAACGACGATTTCGCACCGAAGCTGATGGCCGGCGGTGGTGTCTACGATCTGATCACCCCGTCGATCGACACGACCAAGCTGATGATCGACCTCGATTTCGTCGAGCCGCTCGATACCTCGAAAATCGAGGGATGGAACGACATCTATCCGAAGTTCCTGGCCCTCGACGGTATCCAGAAGGACGGTGAATATTATGGGATGCCCTATGTCTGGGGCGCGATCGCCTTTATGTATCGCGACGATGCGTTCGATACGCCGCCCACTTCGATCGCAGATCTCTGGCGCGAAGATCTCAAGGGTAAGATTTCGCTCTGGGATGACAAGAGTGCAATCTACGTCGCCGCCCGCAAGAATGGCGACATGAACATCTACTCGCTCTCGGATGAACAAATCGAGAAGGCGAAGCAGTCGCTTGTCGAACAAAAGCCTCTGATCCGCAAATATTGGGCTACCGCTGGCGAACTCGTGGACCTCTACAAGGCCGGCGAGGTCGTGATCTCGAACACTTGGGCTGGCTATCAGTCCAGCCTTCTCGCCGACGAGGGTATCAAAGTGACCGAGTTCATCCCGACGGAGGGTGCCGAGGGGTGGATGGACAGCTGGATGGTCGTCAAGGGCAGCCCCAACAAGGAATGCGCCTACAAGTTCCTCAACATGCAGCTCTCCGAACAGGGGCAATGTGGGGTCGCCAATGTCAACGGCTATTCGGTGGCTAACGCGGCAGCCGCTAAATCCTGCATGAGCCCCGAGCAATATGCTGCTCTGCATCAGGACGACCCTGACTACCTCGATAGCCTACTAATCTGGCAATCGCTCGGTGATCGGTTCGAAGCTTACACCAACGCCTGGAATTCCGTGAAGGCGCAGTAAGCGATGCAAGAACGGTGACCCCGGTATCGGGGTCACCTCAGGGATCAAGGGATGAGGCGGTCGGGGAGGGCTGCCCGCTCCCGAGAAAGCAGGGAACAAGGCGACATGGCCTCAATCATCCAGTTGGAGAACATCTCCAAGCATTACAGTCCAACCATCATCGGCGTGGACGACGTTTCGCTGACCGTCGAAGATGGCGAATTCGTCACGCTTCTGGGGCCCTCGGGCTGTGGCAAATCCACCCTCCTGCGCATGATCGGCGGGTTCGAGGAACCTACAGCTGGAGCGATCCGGCTCGCAGACAAGGACGTGACATTCGACCCGCCCTACAAACGCGAGGTCAACATGGTCTTTCAGGACTACGCGCTCTTTCCGCATATGACGATCGGCGAGAACGTGGCCTACGGCCTCAAGACCTTCAAACTCGACAAAGATACGGTGCGGACTCGCGTGAAGGATGCGCTGATGCTGGTGGGGCTCTATGATAAGCTCAACCAGCGTCCGCAGCAGTTGTCAGGCGGTCAGCGCCAGCGGATCGCACTGGCCCGCGCCATCGTGCGGCGCCCGAAGGTTTTGTTGCTCGACGAGCCGCTCTCGGCCCTTGATGCGAAACTGCGCGAGCAGATGCAGATCGAGCTCAAGCACCTGCACGAGAAGGTCGGCATCACCTTCATTATGGTGACCCATGACCAGACCGAAGCTCTGGTGATGTCCGACCGCGTAGTGGTGATGGACAATGGCAGGATCGCTCAGGAAGGACGCCCGCAGGATCTCTATGATCACCCAGCGAGCCCCTATGTTGCGAATTTCATCGGCACAACGAGCTTTCTTCCCGGCAAAGTCAGCGCGCTTTCGGGCGAGGTCGCGACGATCGCGGCGGGCGGCACGCAGATCACGGCCCATCCCAATGCCAAGCTTGGCGAAGGTGCGACCGTCACCGTTGGCGTGCGCCCCGAGAAGGTTAAGCTGCTGGCGGAGGGCGAAGCCGCCGATAACGTCTTCGAAGGCACGATTTCGGAAGTGATCTATTACGGTCTTGGCCTGAGGATTTCGGTGACCCTCGCCGATGGCAGCAAGATCGACGCCGATACCTTGCTGCCCGACAAGCTTTCGCATTCCACCTTGCCGCAATCCGGCGCGCCGGTTCGACTGGGCGTGGCCGCCCATAACGTCTTCGTCTTCGAAGGGACGGTGACGCCATGAGCTTCCTGCGCCGCAACCTTCCAAGCATGCTGGTGATGGGCATTCCGCTCATGTGGATCGCCCTGTTCATGCTGCTGCCTTACGGGATCATCGTCACCTATTCCTTCTGGCTGAAGAAATACCCGACCTTCATCCCAGCCTTCCAGTTCGGGAACTACATCACGATCTTCACCGATCCCCAATATGTGCGGGTTTTCCTGCGCACGCTGAAGATCTCGGTGCTCGTCTCGATGGCCTCGTTCCTGCTGGCCTATCCCTTCGCCTACTACCTCGTCTTCCGCTGCCGTTCGGTGGCGCTGCGGACTTGGCTTTACATGGCGGTTATCGCGCCTTTGTGGGTGAGCTATCTGCTGCGCGCCTATATCTGGAAAACCATCCTCGGCACGGAAGGCGTGCTCAATTCCTTCCTGATGTCGCTGGGTATCATCGACGAACCGTCGAGCCTGTTTCTCTACAACCAGTTCGCGATGGTGGTGACGCTCACCTATATCTTCATCCCTTTCATGGTGATGCCGATCTACACCGCGCTCGAGAAGATCCCGACCAACCTGACAGAGGCTTCGGCCGATCTTGGAATGGGGCCGTGGCGCAGCTTCTGGACGGTCACGCTGCCCTTATCGTTGCCCGGTGTCGCGGCAGGGTTCACGCTGACCTTCTGTCTCTCCTTTGGAGACTTCATCGCGCCCTTCCTCGTGGGCGGACCTGACGGCAACCTAATCGCCAACGTGATCGCCACACAGTTCGGCGCGGCACTGAACTGGCCGCTCGGCTCCGCGCTGGCAATCGTGATGCTCGTCGTCGTTCTTACCATCGTCTCCCTCTCCGACAGGATGGAGCGCAAAGGCATGACGGGAGGCGTCTGACCATGGCACAGAAAACACCCGGCCTCGTGTCGCGCTATGGCGCGGATACGGCCTTCATGAGTTTCGTCGCGTTTTTGATGGCGTTTCTCTACATCCCGATCTGGGTCCTGATCGCGTTTTCCTTCAACGACTCGCGGTCGCTCACCTGGCCGCTCTCGGGTTTCACGCTCGACTGGTATCGCAAACTATGGAGCAATTCCGATCTGATCGCGGCGATCGGCAATAGCTTCTATGTCGCGACGCTGGCGACGGTCGTGACCCTCGCGGTGGGCGTGCCGGCGGCGATGGTGCTGCACAAGTTCGACTTCCCCGGCAAATCCGTGTTCCGCAGGCTGATCCTCCTGCCGATCACGCTGCCGGGGATCGTCACCGGTATCTCGATGCTCAACATGTTCAAGCTGATGGGCTTTTCGCTGAGCCTCGAGACGGTGATCCTGGGTCATGCGACAGCTCTGCTGGGCGTGGTGGTGACGCAGGTCTATGCGCGGCTGCAGCGCCTGCCGCCGTCGCTCGAGGAAGCTGCCTTCGATCTGGGTGCCTCGCCCTGGCGCAGCTTCATCGACATCACGTTGCCGAATATTCGCTCGGCGATCATCGGGGCGGGGCTTTTGAGCTTCGTGCTCAGCTTCGACGAGATCCCGGTGACCTTCTTCCTGACCGGGCGGGATAACACGCTGCCGATGTATATCTACTCGACGATGCGCCGCGGCGTGACGCCGGAAATCAACGCGGTGGGCACGATCATCGTGCTTCTATCGCTCATTCTCATCGTGGTCGCGGTCATCGCGACGCGAGAGCGCAAAAAATAATGACATGGAGGGAACGCCAATGACCATGACTCTGAAAGACTGGCAGGCTCGCGCTGCCGCACTCGTGCCCGAAACGCGGATGTTCATCGACGGAAAATTCGTCGATGCGGCGTCGGGCGCGAAGTTCGAAACCATCAACCCGGCCAATGGGCAGGTTGTGGCCGCTGTCGCGCGCGGCAGTGCCGAGGACGTGGACCGCGCCGTCGCGGCCGCGAAGAAGGCGTTCAAATCGGGCGTCTGGTCGCGGATGGAGCCCACCGCGCGGATGGCGGTGATGAGTCGCTTCGCGAATCTGATCGAAGAGCATGCCGAGGATTTCGCGCTGCTCGACACGCTCGACATGGGCAAGCCGATCTCGGACATGTTCAACATCGACATTCCCGGCTCGCTGATGACGATCCGCTTCTTCGCCGAAGTGATCGACAAGATGGAGGGCGCGGTGACCAACACCAATGCCGACGCGCTCCATTACATCCTGCGCCAGCCGCTGGGGGTCTGCGGGCTCGTCGTGCCGTGGAACTACCCGCTGATGATGGCTGCGTGGAAGATCGCACCCGCGCTGAGCGTCGGCAACTCGATCGTGCTGAAACCGGCCGAGCAATCGCCGCTCTCGGCGCTGCTCCTGGCGAAACTGTTCTCGGAAGCTGGCGGGCCCGATGGGGTCTTCAACGTCGTCACCGGCTTTGGCGAGGATACCGGCAAGCCGCTGGCGCTCCACATGGACGTCGACAAGATCGGCTTCACCGGTTCGGGCGAGGTCGGCAAGCTGATGATGATCTATGCGGGCCAGTCGAACATGAAGCGGGTCAGCACCGAATGCGGCGGCAAGTCGCCCCAGATCGTGCTGGCCGATTGCGAAGATCTGGCGAAGGCCGCCGCAACAGGTGTCGCGGGGATCTATGGCAACCAGGGCGAGGTCTGCTCGGCGGGCTCGCGCATCCTCGTCGAACGCGCGGTCTATGACGAGTATATCGCGCTCTTCACCGAGGCCGCGCAGGACATGCACATCCCTGGCGACCCGCTCGATCCGGACACGACGATGGGGCCGCTGGTGACGCCCGAGCAGCAATCGCGCGTGCTGGGCTATATCGAGGCGGGCCGCAAGGAGGGGGCCAAGCTCACCTTCGGCGGCAGTGTCCCGGCCAATTTCAACGCCGGCTGCTTCGTCGAGCCGACGCTGTTTACCGATGTGTCGAACAAAATGAAGATCGCGCAGGAGGAAATTTTCGGCCCGGTCGCTTCGATTATTCCGGTCGACAACCTCGATCATGCGATCGAAACCGCCAATGACACGATCTACGGGCTGGCGGCTGCGATCTGGACCTCGAATGTGAAGAACGCGCATCGCTTTGCCCGCGATGTCGAGGCGGGGATCGTCTGGGTCAACGCTTATGAGGCGGGCGATGCCACGACGCCGTGGGGTGGGTTCAAGCA
The DNA here is from genome assembly GCF_002020145.1 of Thioclava sp. DLFJ4-1. Classification (NCBI taxonomy): domain Bacteria; kingdom Pseudomonadati; phylum Pseudomonadota; class Alphaproteobacteria; order Rhodobacterales; family Paracoccaceae; genus Thioclava; species Thioclava sp. DLFJ4-1. Next base: position 968,015 of record NZ_MPZT01000002.1, on the reverse strand, counting down.
GTCGGGCAACGGGCGCGACAAGTGCCTCGAGGCGCTGACGCAATACACGCAGACCAAATCGGTCTGGATCGAGTTGAGCTGACCTCTCCCGGTCGGGGCACAGCTCGCCCCGACCGACCTATCCTCAGGACGACAATGAAACTTTGTATTCTCGAAGCCGATCGCCCCGCCGAGGCGTTCCGGCCCGCCCATGGCACCTATGCGGGGATGTTCGAACGCTGGCTCGCACCGGCCTTGCCCGAGGCGACGTTCGAAAGCATCTTCGTCGCGGGGGGCGAGGCGCTTCCCGATGATCCCGATCACTATGACGCCTATCTCGTGACGGGATCCCGCGCGGGTGTCTATGAAGACCATGACTGGATTGCCCCGCTCGAGGGGTTCTTGCGCGAGTTGCGCGCGCGCAACCGCCCGGTGGCAGGGGTCTGTTTCGGCCATCAGGTGATGGCGCAGGCTTTCGGCGGGAAGGTCGAGAAATCCGCGGCCGGCTGGATGCTCGGGCGGCAGGAGCACATGCTTTCGCCGCAAGGGGCAGAGGTCTTCGGGCCCGATCCGCTCGCTGCTCTGTCGTTCCATCAGGATCAGATCACGGCGCTCCCTCCCGACGCCGCGCGGCTCTTGTCGAACGACCCCTCCCCTAATGGCGGGCTGGTCTATACCGGCTTCCCAGCGCTCTCGGTGCAGTTCCACCCCGAGTTCCAGCCGGGTTATATCCACGATCTTCTGACCGCTTATCAGGGCGATCGCGTGCCGATGGATCGGGCAAAAAGCGCACTGGCGACGCTTGACGGGGGGCTCGATAACGACAGAGTGGCAAGAGGCTTCGCCGAGTTCTTCCGCCGCAACGTCCAAAAGACATGAAACTCACCCAGAAGGTCACCCAGCGCCTCGACACCCAGCTTAAGCTCTCTCAGGAGCTGCACCGGGCGATCGGCTTTCTGGAGCTTTCCAATCTCGAGTTGGCGCAAACCCTGCGAGAGGCGGCCTCCGATAATCCCTGGCTGAGAGTGCGCCTGCCTCCCGCGATGGAGGATGGCACGGCCGATATCGCCGCACCCGGACCCTCGTTGCGCGCCCATGTACTCGGCCAGATCGACCGTTTTGCGCCGCGTCCGGCAGACCGGCCCATTGCGCTGGCGCTGCTCGACGCGATGGGGCCGAACGGCTTTCTGGAGACGCCGGTCGAGACGATCGCCGCCACGTTGCGGGTTCCGTCCGCGCGTGTCGAGACCGTCCTGGCCGCGCTTCAGGCAATCGAGCCGCGTGGCCTCTTTGCCCGCTCGCTTGGCGAATGCCTCGCCCTGCAACTTGCCGAAGAGGAAGAGGTATCGCCGCAGATGCGGCGAATGCTCGATGTTCTTCCGGTTCTCGCGGAACGTGGGCCCACCGCTCTCGCGGAGGCGGCCGGAATTAGTGGCAACGAGTTAGTCCCACTGCTGGCCCGTTTACGCGATTTGAACCCGCGACCTGCCTCTGGTTTTTCGACAGATGCTACGTGCACACGTATAGCTGATCTCATTTTCAAAAAAGGAGGCGATGGTTGGACCGCTCAGCTCAACCCCGAGAGCCTTCCCCGGATCGAAGTGAATGACTTTCAGCAGGGAGCTGGCTTAGGGACGTCGTTCTCAAGAGAAAGAAGCGCAGCGCTTCAGCTCCTCAGCGCCATTCAGACGCGAAACGAAAACCTCTTGGCGCTTGGGAAGTTGCTGGCAGTTGAGCAGGGACAGTTTCTTTCCGAGGGCCCGGTTGGGCAAAGAGTTTTGACGCGCCGAGAAGCCGCGCGTCGTCTCGGCCTTCATGAAAGCACGGTGGGACGATTGGCGCGTTCTTCCTCGGCGGCGACCCCCGCGATGGGCGTACTTTCACTGCGAGAGTTTTTCTCACGCCCTCTCCGAAAAGGTTCGGGAGTTTCATCCCCTGAGGGTGCCTTTGCGGTCAAAACGCGTATCGCGCAGATGATAGCCGAAGAAGACCCCGAATGTCCGCTAAATGATCGCCAACTGACCGAAGCACTTCGCGCGGACGGTATTCTCGTGTCACGACGCGTTGTTGCGAACCTCCGTGCCGGCGCAGGCATCCCAAATCGCGCGGTTCGGAGATCGCGATTGGATTGACTCGGTAAAAAGGGGCAGACTTTGGTGCCAACGCGAGCATCTTTGCCGCAGGCATAAAAGGCAAGGCGCCGGGAACAGCCGTAAGACCTCATTGTCTCTGGTATCGGCCCAAAGCTGCCTTTCGTCATTGGTCGAGCGCTGCAGCGCAGCTTCCCAAAACCGGTCATTCGGACAGGTTTGTCGCATTATGGAACGTAGCGGCCGTAATCTCGCTTGCTTTGAAAGCACCTGGTTGCTTCTGGAAACGCGGCCGCTGAAACTTCACTGGCGCGAAGCGTAGCAGAACCACGCAAGACGGCTATCGCGTGATGCGGTCGGCAGATGTTGAGAACATCACGACTGACTTTCCTTCAACCTGCCGCAACCCACAGCTTTCCAGCATCGCGCGCGACGGAGCGTTGTCTTGTGCGACAAACTCCATCGTCGCTTCCGCTCCGAGTTCAGTGACCGCAGCAAGGTTGCAGAGCGCGTCCATATGCTTGCCGAGACCCAGCCTCCGCAGCGCGGGATCGACTGCGATCAGGCCGACCCATGCTGACTTGAAAAAGGGGCTGTGTCGATTGTGGGTCATGGCCGCGAAACCGGCCGCAACGATGCGGCCAGCAATATTCTCAATTGCGATGAGCCGCGCCGGGAAAAGCTTCCCAAGCAGAGCGTCCGTCGAGAAGGGAGAAATGCCCTGATCTGCCAGGAATGACTGGACATCGCGAGCCCTCTGCGGTGTCAACGCCTCGTCGGGCACACGCGACAGGCCCTCCGGAAGTCCGCTATCTGTTATTTTTGCGCAGACGCCGCGGATGGTCTTTGCGTCCGCCATGAACAGGTCCCAGAGATGCAGCTTGGGATCGAAGCAGCTCAGCTCTGCGCGCGCAGTCTCAACCGTCTGCGCATCGACACCGCGAAGCGTGATCATGCCTTCGTCAACCATGCTATTGCGTAACCGGTCCCAACCCAACTGCGCCGGATCATCGCTCGAAAAGGTGCGGGCGTGGACCACCGCGCCAGGCATGTCGATGAGCTCGGCCACCTGCTCATCTCGGGCTTTTTGAAGCGCTTGTATCTTTTCATCGCCGAAATAGGGAGACAGGACAGCAGTCATTGCCAAGACATCCTATGCCAATTTATCGACCAAGATCGCGTTGAGCGTTGAACCCGAGCGACGCAAGATGGCAAGCTCTTGGAATTCCTGCGAGTTCCAAAAACCTTTCGCACAACTGCGGTTTGGAAACTCGATGATGAACGCAGCATCAGGAATCGCGTTCTCACCTTCCATGCTCTCGGGGTCGCCGCCTCTCACCAGAAACTGTCCACTATGCTGCGCTACGACGTCGGGGATCTTCGAGAAGTATTCGTTCATCCAGTCTCGACTGTGAATTTGCATCTGGCCGATTATGAATGCTGCCATTGTCGCACGTCTTGTCGCTGAGGAGATCGATAGAGAAATACGCCGCCATCAAACCCCCAGTGATCTCAAACCACGCAAAACTTCGTGGTATCTTCGGTGCGGGTCAAAGATCGGACATATGTGCTGCGCGCCAAATCGGTAAACTTGAGCTTGAAGTGACTTGCGGCAGCGTAACACAATTGCCCCCTTGGGCGGAGCAGTTTATCGCGCACTCGCGGGCCATAGCGGTCCTCGGGTCGCCAGGGACATAGCATCCGCTTCGAACGTCAAAGGGATACTCACCCGAACACTCGTAGTTCCCTCTGCGGAGGTCGTTCTAACAGTCGCCCGGGTTGCGCGCGGCAAGCGGAAGCGTCAGCCTGACGCGAGTTCCGCGGTCGCAGGGGGTCAGTCTCACCTCCCCTTGGTGGCGGTGCAAAACCTGTTCGACGATCGCGAGACCGAGACCGGTGCCTTCGCCATTCCGAAGTTGTGAGAAGCGCCGAAATGCGATCTCTTCTTGATCGAGCGGGATGCCGACCCCATCGTCCTGAACAATGACCTTGGCTTCCGTCCCAGATCGTTCCGTATTCACCGCGATACGTGTCATCGTCGGTCCTCCATGGTGCAGTGCGTTCTCCAGGAGGTTCCGCACGGCCTCGCCGATCAGAACAGGGTCGCCGCTCACGGGAAGGGGCTCGGGTGACGTTTCGAGTTCGAATTCGATGTCACGCGAAAGCGCCGCGGAGCCAAAGCTGCGGCAGACCTCTTCCAGGACCGGGTTCAGATCGAACTCCTCGACGGTTTCGCCACCGTCGTAGCGAAGCCTCTCGAGCGAGAGAAGTTGATCCGCCAGTCGGGCGGAGTTGCGCGCAGCCTCGATCAATTCCTGCTGGCGCGCCTCGCGTTCGGCGGGATCGCGCACACCCGGCAAAGTCTCGGCCAGTGCGAGAAGTGCGGACGCAGGATTGCGAAGCTGATGGGCCGCGTCGGAAATGAAGGCTTGATGGGTCTCTATGCTCCGACGCATCTGCAACAGCAGCCTGTTGAGCGTCGTGACGATGCCCATGACTTCTTTGGGCACGGGGCGTTTGATGCGGGCGAGATCATCGGGCGAGCGTTTTTCGATCGCGGCCTGAAGATCGTTGAGAGGTCGGAGACCGATCTGGACACCGAACCAGATCAGCAGACTCAGCGCGACCATCAGGACGACGATGACGGCTGCCGCCCGTTGGGCCAATTGGCGGGCGAATGCACGGCGATCGCTCGCCCGTTGCCAGACCGTTACGACGGTTTCTCCGGTCATGTTGCCGATCGTCCGGCGTTCATGCATCCGCATGACGCGCATCAGTTCGCCGCGATATTCCGCCATGTAATAGTAAGGCTTGTCTTGCGGACCTTCTGTCTCGGGGCGCGGCGGGTAGGCGTAGCCGGTCACGTAGATCCCGCCGGGTCCGGTCACGTGGTAAAAAACTTCGCCGCCGCCTGCGTCCGAAATGATGTCCCGGGTGCTCGGCGAAAGCGCATCGCCCTCAGAGATCGCGACATCGCGCGAAATCGCCAGCGCCGCGGCGAGGAGACTACGATCGAATAGCTCTTCCGAGGTTCGTTGCCCCACCGTAAAGCGCCACCACCCTAACAGGAGCGAGACCAGCAAGAGCGGCGGAAGGATGACGAGAAACAGTCTCATCCGCAGGGACATGGACCTGGGCTGCGCGATCATGAAGCTTCCACCTCGAGCATGTAGCCCAGGCCACGGGCCGTCTTGATCTTGATCCCGTATGGCTCAAGTCGTTTGCGCAGTCGCGAGACATGCGGTTCGATCGCGCTCTCCTCGGCATCCGAGCCTGTGCCATAGACATGCGTGATCAATGCCGATTTGGAGACGATCCGTCCGCGCCGTTCGAGTAGACATTCCAGCGTGGCGATCTCCTTACGCGGAATTTCAAGCGGAGTTTCGTCATGCATCAGCTGGCGACTGGTGCGGTCGAAGACGAGCGGACCGAACGTGTCGCGCTCCATGAATTCGAGGTTTTTGCGCCGTGCCATCGCCCGCAGCCGGGCTTCCAGCTCGTCCATCTCGAAGGGCTTGGTGAGATAGTCGTCCGCCCCGGCATCCAACCCAGCAACCCGCTCGGCCGTTTCGGAGCGCGCGGTCAGCAGGATCACCGGCGCCCCGTCACCACGCCTGCGCAGCGCCCGCAGCACCTCGATCCCGTCCATACCCGGTAAGTTCAGGTCCAGCACGATCAGATCGGCGCCTTCCTGCGCGAGAAAACGGTCGGCCTCGAGTCCATCATGCAGAAGGTCCACGGCATGTCCGCGATCCCGCAGGCGGAAGGCGATGGCGCGGGACAGAGCCTCGTTATCTTCGATGATGGCGATGCGCATGGTTACTTCTTTGTCATGTTGCGCAAGTTTCGCGCAAGGTTAGGACGACATGTTGCCGGTGTAGGAGGAGGGATTCGTCCCTTGAGGAGAATAACTACATACCGGCCGGCTTCGAGCCCGCCCGGTTCGAAAGGTCTAAGGGAGGACACTAATGACCATCAAGCAATTCATATATTCTGCGGCGGCGCTCGCCTTCATGTCGGCACCGGCCCTCGCGGATGTCGACTTCAGCGGCAAGACCATCGAATGGGTCATTCCGTTCTCGGAGACCGGGGGCTCTGCGAAATGGGCCAACTTCTTTGCGCCGCTGCTGGCGCAGGAGCTGCCGGGCAAACCCACCGTGATCGTGAAGTTCATGCCGGGCGCGGGCTCGACCAAGGGCGCGAACTGGTTTCAGGAGCAGCGCTACGAGGATGGCACCCTGCTGTTCGGTACCTCCGGCTCGACGCAGTTCCCCTATCTGCTGGGCGATCCGCGGGTGCGCTACGAGTATTCCGACTGGATCCCCGTCATGGCATCGGGCACGGGCGGCGTGGCTTATCTGAACCCCGAGGCCGGTAAGAAATTCGATGGGTCTGCGAATAACCTCAAGGACCTCAACTTCATCTACGGTTCGCAGGGTGCAACTCGTCTCGACCTCGTGCCGCTTCTCGCATGGCGGATGCTGGGCATGAACGTGGAGCCGGTCTTCGGTATCAAGGGGCGTGGCGACGGGCGCCTGATGTTCGAGCGCGGCGAAGCGACGATCGATTATCAAACGACGACCGGCTATCTCGGCGGCTCGCTCTCGATGGTCGAGGCTGGCAAGGCCGTTCCGATGATGACTTGGGGCGCGCTCGACGAGAATAACAACATCGTCCGCGATCCGACCTTCCCCGATCTGCCGACCTTCAAGGAAGTTTGCGAAGCCACTGATGGCTGTGAAACCTCCGGCGAAGCCTGGGATTCGTGGAAAGCGTTCTTCATCGCGGGCTTCCCGGTTCAGAAGATTGCGTTCCTGCCGCAGGGCACGCCCGATGACGTGGTCGAAGCTTTTACCGAAGCCTTCGACGCCGTGCGCAACCGTCCCGACTTCAAGAAGATCGCGGCCCAGCAGGTTGGCAAATACGACGTCTTCGTCGGCAAGGGCGCCGAGCAGGCGACGAAGGAAGGCACGACCGTGTCTCCCGAAGCCAAAGCCTATGTGACCGACTGGCTTCAAGAAGCCTACGGCGTTTCGCTGAACTAAGCGAAACCCTCGAGCGGTCCCTTCCTGCGAGACGCGGACCGCTCACTTTCTCATAATCCTAAAATTCGAGGTGGGCGAGATGGATGTCTTCGCAACCGCCGTGCCTGCGCTTGGCGAGGCATGGGCTCTGATTCTGCAACCTGTTGTTCTGGGATACCTGGTGCTCGGGGTCGTCATGGGCTTGGCCGTGGGGGTCTTCCCCGGTCTCGGCGGCATCGCCGGCCTCTCGCTCCTGCTGCCCTTCATGTTCGGTATGGACCCGGTGCTGGGGCTGGCCCTGATGGTGGGCATGGTCGCGGTCGTGCCGACCTCCGACACCTTCGCCTCCGTGCTGATGGGGATCCCCGGTTCCTCGGCGAGCCAGGCGACCGTTCTCGACGGCTTCCCGCTCGCCAAGAAAGGGCAGGCAGCGCGGGCGCTCTCGGCCGCCTTCACTTCGTCCCTCTTCGGCGGTCTCGTCGGCGCGCTTTTCCTGACCATGTTCATCATGGTCGCCCGGCCGCTGGTGCTTGCCTTCGGTCTGCCCGAGATGCTGATGATCTCGATCCTCGGCCTCTCGATGGTCGCTGTGCTCGCGGGGCGCGTGGCGCTCAAGGGGCTCGCCGCGGCGGGGCTTGGCATGCTGATCGGCACGATCGGCGAGGCCGATGCCGGCGGCAGCCTGCGCATGGCGACCTATGATATTCCCTATCTCACGGACGGGCTGCAGCTGGTGATCGTGGGTCTCGGCATTTTCGCCTTACCCGAAATCGTCTCGCTGCTGCGTCAGGACAGCTCGATCGCCAAGGACGCGACGCTCGGCGCCGGCTGGAGCCAAGGCGTGCGCGACTGGGTCGCCAACAAATGGCTGTCCGTCCGCTGCTCGCTGATCGGCGTGATCGTCGGTGTGATCCCCGGCCTCGGCGGGTCGGTCGTTGACTGGATCGCCTACGGCCACGCCGTTCAGACCACCAAGGACAAGTCGAATTTCGGAAAAGGCGAAATCCGCGGCGTGATCGGGCCGGAAAGCTCGAACAACGCCAAGGAAGGCGGCGGTCTCGTTCCGACGCTGCTCTTCGGCATCCCGGGCTCGGGCTCGATGGCGATCTTCATCGGCGCACTGGCCCTGCTGGGCTCCGGCGATATCGAAGTCGGCCCCAACATGCTGCGCGACAATCTCGATATCACCTACTCGATCGTCTGGCTGCTGGCTCTGGCAAACGTCGTGGGCACGGTGCTCTGCATCGCGGCCTCGGGCGGGATCGCGAAGTTGACCACGATCCGCTTCACCTATCTCGCGCCGTTCCTGTTCATGCTGATCTCCTTCGCTGCCTTCCAGTCAGGGCAGAATTTCGAGGACATCCTCGCCTTGTTCGCGATTGGCCTCATCGGGATCTTCCTGCGCCGGTTCGACTGGTCGCGACCGGCGTTCCTGATCGGCTTCGTGCTGTCGAACCCGGTCGAGAAATTCTCCAACCAGGCTTTCCAGATCGCATCCTTCCGGTTCCGCAATTCCTTCTCGGCGGGCGTCGACTACCTGTTCTCGCCGATCGTGATCGTGTTGCTCATCGTGACGGTCGTGTCGGTCTTCCTCGGGTTGCGGCAGGCTAAGTCGATCATGGCCGAGGGAGATGTCCAGTCGGGCTCCAAACGCGCGCCGCTGATCTTCCTGCTGGTGGTCATGGGCTACGTGATTGCGGCGCTCGTCAACGCGAGCCTGATCCCGAACTACAACATGACCGACAAGATCGTGCCGCTCGTGGTTGGGGGCATCACGCTGACGGCGCTGGTGATCCTTCTGGTGCAGATGATCCTGCGCGCCGAGCGCGATGTGATCTTCGCGGACAAGGAAGTCTCGGGAGAGGACGCGGACGCGCCCTATGGCCTGTGGGGGACGCTCGCGTGGTTCGCGGGGCTGATCGCGGCGACTTACGTCGTCGGTTTCATCCTCGCACTGGCCGGATTCCTCGTCACCTTCCTGCGCATCCGCGCCCAGGCCAGCTGGCCCAAGACGCTGATCCTCGCCGCCAGCGGTATCGCCCTGATGTGCGTCATGGCCGGCGCGCTGAACCGCGATTTCCCGCCCGGCCTGCTGCAGCACGCAGCCAATCTTCCCTGGCCCCTGAAATGATCCGACGGAGCGAATGAGATGGAACAAACAGCCATTCCCTATGTATTCATGCGTGGCGGCACTTCGCGCGGCCCCTATTTCAACCGCGCCGATCTGCCTGCTGATCGCGAGACGCTGGCCGAGGTTCTGATCGCGGTGCTCGGTTCGGGCCATGCGAACAATATCGACGGGCTCGGCGGCGGCGTCGCGGTGACGACCAAGGTCGCGATGCTCTCGCCCTCGGACGATGACTGGGCGGAGGTCGATTATTTCTTCGCGCAGGTCTCGGTCGAGGATCGGCTCGTCGACTTCAAGCCGACCTGCGGCAACATCCTCTCGGGGGTGGGGCCCGCCGCGATCGAGCTTGGCCTCGTCCGCCCCACGGGGGACGAGACCGAGGTGAAGATCCGCGCTGTCAATACCGGGGCGAAGGTTCTCGCGCGCGTTCAGACGCCGGGCGGGGCGATGCGCTACGACGGTGACGCGGAAATCGCCGGCGTTCCCGGCACGGCCGCGCCGATCGCGCTCAATTTCATGGGGGTTGTCGGCTCCTCGACCGGAGCGTTTCTCCCGACGGGGCATCTGCGCGATGAGTTCGACGGTATCGAGGTGACCTGCATGGATGTCGCGATGCCGATGGTGATCGCGCGGGCGCAGGACTTCGGCCTTACCGGCTATGAAAGCGCAGCAGAACTCGACGCGAATGCCGATTTCTTCGCCCGCATGGAGGCTGTGCGCCTCAAGGCGGGCGCGGCGATGGGGATGGGCGACGTCTCGAAATCGGTGACGCCGAAATTCGGCCTGCTTGCGCCCGCCAAGGCGGGTGGAACCGTCGCGACGCGATATTTCATGCCATGGAATACGCATCCCTCGATGGCGGTCACCGGGGCGCAATGTCTTGCCTCCTGCGCGCTCACGCCCGGCACCGTGGCCGACGGACTACTGGAGCGCCCGACCACGAGCCCGGCGAGCGTGGTGCTGGAGCATGCGTCCGGCACGATCGAAGTCCTCGTCGACTTCGAAATGAACAACCACTTCACGCTGAACTCCGCGGGTTTGCTGCGCACTGCGCGCAAGTTGGCCGACGGACGGGTCTATGTTCCCGCTTCGGTTTGGAAAGGACGCTGACATGCCGATGATGAATCTTCTGGTCGCCTTCAATGGATCGAGCGGGTCGGTCGCCGCCCTGCGCTATGCAGCCTCCATGGCGGCGCAGCGTGGCGCTCATGTGACGGCGATAATGGCCCATGCGGCGCACGAGGTGATCGACCGCCGCTCACGCTGGATCCCGAAGGAAGCGCGTGCGCTTCTTGAAGCGGCCAATGGCGACATCCTGCGCGAGATCGAGGCGAGTTTCGAGGAAGAGCGCCGTACCCTCGGGCTTGGCAGTGATCTCGAGTTGAAAGTCGTGGCCGGACGTGTGGATAACGTTCTTTCCGAAGCGGCGCGCTACTACGATATGCTGATCGTAGGCACGCAGGCTGACGATGGCGATGCGCATGTGATCCTGCATCCGGATCGTATTGCGCTGATGTCGGGCCGTCCGGTGATCGTGGTTCCGGAAGGCTATAATGCGGGCGCACAGCACAGCCACGCGGCGCTCGCATGGGATGGAGGGCGGGCCGCTGCGCGAGCGCTCTCCGACAGTCTTCGACTTCTCGAGGATGACGGGCGGGTCAGTGTTCTGACCATTGGGCCGCAGGACGACCGCGCCATCAATGACCTTCTGACCCATCTCTCCCGGCATGGCGTTTCCGCCATTCATGAGGAATGGCCGACGCCGCGACCCGTGGCGGACACGCTCCTAAGATGGTGCACACGCAACGACCCGTCGCTTCTTGTGCTCGGGGCCTTCGAGCATTCCAAGTTTCGCGAGGATTTCCTTGGCGGGGTGACCTCGGAAGTGCTTGCGCGCACGAAAATTCCCGTATTGTTGTCGCATTGAGGAGGCCATGACCCATTTCGAGAAACTGAGCCGCGTCCGTCAGGACCTCGAGGACATTCGCAAGGAGATTGTCGCGAAGATTGCCCGAGACGAGGGCAAATCACCCGACCTTGTGCTCCTGCACGACCGGGTCAGCCGTGCGATCAAGGCCCTGTCCGGTCAAGGCTAACCAAGGGAGAGGTCATGAAGGTCCATATTCTCGACGACTGGTTCGACACGCTCCGCAGCTTGCCCTGTTTTCGCATGCTGGACGAGCACGAGGTGACGGTCTGGACGGATCACGAGCCCGACGAGGAAGCGCTTGCGCGCCGCCTCGCGGGTGCTGAATGCGTTGTTCTCTTCCGCGAGCGCACGAAGATCACGCGCGGCTTGCTCGAGCGGCTACCCAATCTTCGTCTGATTTCGCAGCGGGGCACGTGGCCGCATGTCGATGTGGAGGCCTGCACCGACCAGGGCGTTCTGCTATGTTCGAACACCGGCGGGGATGGCGCCAATTATTCCGCGGCAGAGCTGACCTTCGCGTTGATGCTCGCCGCGATGCGCCAGCTTCCGCAGCAGATGGCGAGCGTCAAAGCCGGCAACTGGCAGATGGGCGTAGGCCGTAGCCTGCGCGGGCGGGTGCTGGGCCTTTACGGATACGGGCGTTTGGGGCGGGTCGTCGCGGATTATGCCCGGGCCTTCGGGATGAAGGTCGTGTGGTGGGCCTCCGAGGCGGGGCGGGCGCGTGTCTTGGCTGACGGGGAAACCGTTGCCGAGAGCCGTGCCGCCTTCTTCGCGCAAAGCGACATTGTCTCGCTGCATCTGCGATTGACCCCCGAGACCCGCGGGATCGTCACCGCCGAGGATCTCGCGCAGATGTCCCCGCGCTCGGTGCTGGTGAACACGTCACGCGCAGGGCTGATTGTGCCGGGGGCCTTGCTGGCGGCCCTTGAGGCCGGGCATCCCGGGCAGGCTGCGGTGGATGTCTTCGACCGCGAGCCCGAGACTGACGCGACAGATCCGCTGCTCGCGCATCCGAACCTAATCGCCACGCCCCATATCGGCTACGTGACCGAGGACGAGTTCGACAAGCAGTTCTCCGACATCTTCGCGCAGGTGAATGCCTATGCGGAGGGCAACCCGATCCACATGGTCAATCCGTCCGCCTTCGCGTGAGGATCTTCGCCACCACGGGTGCGCCGACGATCACGAGCACGATGCGCGTAAGGTGATGGGTGATGACGAAGCCGAGATCTGCTCCGGTCACGATCGCGAGGACCGTCATCTCCGCCTGACCGCCGGGCGCGAAGGCCAGAAACGCAGGCACCCGCTCGCCCAGACCCAACACGGTCACCAGACCGGAAAACCCCGCGGCCAGCACGGCCAGCACCAGCACGTAGGCGATGCCTGCCGACACGATGCGGGTGAGCTCTTTCCACGTCACCCCGAGGAAATGCACGCCGATCCCGCAGCCGATGAAGAATTGGGCCGCGAGGATCGCCTCGGCAGGCGGGCGGAAATGGATGATCCCCGAGAGCGACAGGGCCGCCGTGACGATCATCGGGCCGAGAATCGAGGCGCCGAACAACCCGAGCCTCTCGCCGCCTTTCCAGCCGAGCACCGCGGCGACGGCCATGATCGCCAGCTCATACCACGGCAGATCCGCGACGGGCGCGCCGATCGGGTTGCTGAGTTCGGCACCGTAGAAATGGCTCAGGAAAAACGGCGCCACGGTCACGATGATCAGAACCCGTGTCGCGTGCACCAGCGAAAGCGCGCGAGGGTCGCCGCCCGCTTCCGTGCCGAAGATCACCATGTCCTGCAGTCCGCCCGGCATCGCGGCGTAATAGGCGGTGGGCGCGTCGAAGCCCCAGAACTTTCGGAAGAAAGGCACGCCGATGAGCGCGATCACCGCGATGAAGACCGGAACGAGAGAGACCGACAGCGCCATGCGCGGCAATTGCGCGATGACCTCGGGCGTGATCGAGGCGCCAACCGCTACCCCGAGGATCGTGCGCGCGCCGACAGAGATCTGGCCGAAGCCCTGAAGCGGTAAATGCGCCAGGGCGCCGGCAAGGCAAAATGCCATCGGCCCGAAGAGGAAGGGAAGCGGCAAATCCAGAGCCCAGAAGAGCGCGGTGCCACAGGCAGCGAGGAGAAATGTAAGGCCGCGCCGCCGCATGGCACCCGCATAAATATGTTTGCGCAAACTGGCCTCCTGTTCGTCTTGACGTGACGTGTATACGTTTGTATCCAACTGGACACAATATGAACGCGGAGGGCGAAATGGCAAATGAGGATGGCAGCACACCGCAGGGAAACGCTGCTTACGACCGTCTGCTGACCGAATTGCGCGAAGGGCGGCTCAACCCGGGTGACCGCTTGCGGGAAACCGAACTTGCGGAGCGCCTGGGTATGTCGCGAACGCCTGTCCGGGAAGCGATACGAAAGCTCGAAGCGGATAACATCGTCAGTCACGTTGCGCGGCAGGGCGCCTGCATTCGACGGCTCGACTATGCCGAAGTCATGGAGCTCTACGAGATGCGCGCGGTGCTCGAAGGCACAGCGGCACGGCTCGCGGCCCGGGCGGCTTCGGATATCGAGATCGACGAACTCTACGAGATGAACCGTCAGCTGGGCGAGATCGGCAATGTCCCTGAGGCATTCACGCTTAACCGGCAGTTCCACGCCGCTTTGCTCGACGCAGCGAAGAACCGGTTCCTCACCCGCTCGATCCGCTCGCTGCAAAAGGCGCTGATGATCCTTGGACCGACCACGCTGACCGAGCCGGACCGGGCAGTGAAGGCGGTAGAAGAACATTTCGCCGTGCTCGAGGCCGTCGAGGCGCGCGACGGCGCGCTCGCCGAGAGCGCGATGCGCGCGCATATCGAGGCGGCCCAGCGTGTCCGCGTGCGTGCACTGCGCTCCGAGCCCGGCCAGACCCCCAGCTATGACGGAGATCTGCTGTGACCCTTGCTTTCGCTCAACCCGACATTGCCGTCATCGGCGGCGGTAACGCGGCACTCTGTGCCGCGATCACCGCGGCAGAGGCCGGGGCGCGCGTTTTGATACTCGAAACCGCGCCGAAACCCTATCGGGGCGGCAATTCCCGCCATACGCGCAACTTCCGCTGCATGCATCGCGGGCCGCTTGGTCCACTCACCGACAGTTATACCGAGGAAGAATACCTTGCCGACCTGATGAAAGTAACCGGCGGCAAGACCGATGAAGGTCTGGCGCGGCTCGCCATTCGAAGCTCCGAGGAATGCCTGCCGTGGATGGAGGCGCATGGTGTGCGCTTTCAGCCCTCGCTGTCGGGCACGCTTTCGCTCGCGCGGACAAACGCTTTCTTCCTTGGTGGCGGCAAGGGCCTCGTGAACGCCTATTACCGCACCGCGGAAGCGCTCGGGGTTCAGGTCGAATACGAAGCGGCTGTCACCCATCTGGAGATCGACGACGATCGCGTGACGCATATCGACTACACGCAGAATGGCGAGACGCGGCGTATTAGCCCGAAATCGGTCGTGGTCGCGTCGGGCGGATTTCAGGCCGATACCGATTGGCTCGCCCGCGCCTGGGGGCCGGCTGCGAAAAACTTCCTGATCCGCGGCACGCCCTACAATCGCGGCGTCGTGCTCGCGGACCTTCTCAAGCAGAAGGTCGAACAGGTCGGCGATCCGACGCAATGCCACGCGGTCGCGATTGACGGGCGCGCGCCGAAATTCGATGGCGGGATCGTCACGCGGCTCGATTGCGTGCCGTTCTCGATCGTCGTGAACAAGAATGGCGAGCGGTTTTACGACGAAGGGGAGGACGTATGGCCGAAGCGCTATGCGATCTGGGGTCGTCTCGTCGCGGCGCAGCCCGATCAGGTCGGCTATGTCATCATCGACGCGAAGTCGCTCGAACTGTTCATGCCCTCGGTCTTTCCGCCGATCAAGGCCGATACGCTCGAAGAACTGGCGACCAAGATGGGACTGCCGCCTGCAGCCTTGGCCGACACCGTGGCCGAGTTCAACGCAGCCTGCGGCGACACATCCGGCTTTCACCCGACCGAGCTGGACGGCGTGTCCACCACCGGGATCACTCCGCCAAAGACCAACTGGGCGCGGCCGATCACCGAAGCGCCGTTCTACGGATACTCGCTGCGCACCGGTGTGACCTTCACCTATCTCGGTCTGAAGGTTGACGAGCGCGCACAATGCTCGATCGGAAACCGCCCGGTCTCGAACCTCTGGGCCGCTGGCGAAACCATGGCCGGATCGATCCTCGGGCAGGGGTATCTCGCCGGTTTCGGCATGACGATCGGCACCGTTTTCGGACGTATCGCAGGCAAGGAGGCCGCCGACCATGCAAACTGAGTTTCTCGAAGAGGCACGCCGTCAGGCCGAGATCTGCAACGCCTGCCGGTATTGCGAAGGATATTGCTCGGTCTTTCCGGCGCTCCATGCCGAGCGCGCCTTCAGCGACGGCGATCTGACGCAGCTCGCCAATCTCTGTCACAATTGTCGCGGGTGCTATTACGCCTGCCAATACACAGCACCGCACGAGTTTGCACTCAATCTGCCGCAGGCGCTGGCGAATGTTCGACAGGATAGCTGGGAAGAATTCGCGTTTCCCCGCACGGCGGGTCAGGCCTTCCAGAAAAGCGGGCTGCGCATCGCGCTCGCGACCGTGCTGGGCTTTGCGCTCCTGATCTGGGCCATGCTGTCGCTTGCAAGCGCAGGCGGCGAGGGTTTTTACGCAGTCATCGCGCACAACACGATGGTGGCGATCTTCCTGCCTGCCTTCCTGTTCCCGCTACTTAGCCTCGCGATCAGCTTGCGGCGGTATTGGCGCGCGGTCGGGGCCGGTCCAGTTCGCTTCTCCGATCTTCGCGGAGGCTTTGCTGCCGCCGCGAAGATGCGCAACCTAAAGGGTGGGCACGGAGACGGCTGCAATTTCGAGGACGAGGACCGCTTTTCCCAAGGCCGCCGGTTCGCGCATCAGGCCGTGATGTATGGCTTTCTTCTGTGTTTCGGCGCCACGAGTGTGGCGACGTTGATGCATTACTTGCTGGATCTGCGCGCCCCTTACCCGCTCTGGTCCCTGCCGAAGCTTCTCGGCGTGTCGGGTGGCTTGCTGCTGACCCTGGGTTGCATTGAGATGATCCGTCTGAAGCTGCGGGCGGATCCGGAACTCGGTGCCTCCGGCGCGACGAGCGGCGAATTCGGCTTCATCGCTCTGTTGGGTTTTGTGGGTTTGAGCGGGTTGGCGCTTTATGTGCTCGGTCAAACCCCGCTGATGCCGGCCATGTTGGCCTTGCATCTTGGGGCCGTGCTCGCATTCTTCCTGCTGACACCGTTTTCCAAGATGGCGCACGGCTTCTATCGCCTCGCCGCGCTGACCGCCGAAGCGCAGAACAAAAGAAGGGGCGCTCGGTAGGCGGCAGCTGCAAGGCGCGCAACGCTGTCGTCCGAACGGGACCCGGGTCACCGCGCCCTGGTTTTGGCGAAGGGCGGCTTTGTGCGCATAGCAGGCATTTGGGCCGAGCGCAGCGAAGGTCCGCTTTCCGCCCTCTCTTTCGGCGACGATCCGTAAACCTCTCCTACTGGCGGCTCTCCAAAGCATTGTATGGGCGTTGGGGCGTCACTCGTGTTCTCAGGCGTGAGGCGCTGTTTCATAATCAGGCTTATGGGTCGTTGGTCAGCGAAAGATGCGAAATCCGGTTCGCGAATTTGCAGTTACAGACAAGAAGAAGATTTGTCTGTAACGCTATCAGGTTCGCTGCTGGCGCATCATTTTCGATGGTGTGCAGTCATCCAAAGCGAGCGCTTGCCTCTAATCGACTTTGCGTTCTAAGCGGCCATAGCGTGTTTTCGTTTCGTGAATGTGCATGTGACAGGATATATGCTCGAGCCCATAGCAAAGAGGTCGAGTCACATGAGCCGAGAGAGCAAGTTTCTCGCGCGAATACTGCGCCACAAGCCGGAAGACATCGGTGTGACGCTCGATGCTGAGGGGTGGGTGCGCATCGATCTATTGCTGCGTGCGATGAAAAAAGCGGGTCGCGGCATGACCCGCGCGCAACTCGAAGATCTCGTGGAGACGAATGACAAGCGTCGTTTCACTATTCAAAGAGATAAGATTCGGGCTGCCCAGGGCCACTCGATTCCCGTTGACTTGGGTCTGCAGCCGCTTTTGCCGCCAGAGTTGCTGTATCACGGCACCGCCTCTCAAAGCCTGGATGCGATCTTCGCATCCGGATTGCTTCCTGGGGGGCGTCGACACGTGCATTTGTCAGGCGATCCGTCGACTGCAGCCGGCGTCGGCAAGAGGCATGGAAAGCCAACAGTTCTTCAAGTCGAAGCTGGCAGAATGCATGGTGATGGCTACGTGTTCTGCCGAGCCGATAATGGGGTATGGCTAACCGATCATGTGCCGCCCGAGTATCTCGGTTTTGGCATTCGAAGTGTCGATTGATCTCGGCGTAATTCGCTCTGAAAGGATCAGCGCTTAATAATGAGAAGCTAATTTCTGCATGCGAGCGGAAGGGCCGAGAAGTTTGATCTTTCGCCGACCGCCGCCGTTCTCGTGCGCGAGTTTAGCTGCGGAAACGACGCCTGAGCGGATATCGCGCTCATCCTTGGCACGCGCGGCGGCTTTTTCAGCAGCGCGCTTTTCGAATGAAAAGTGTTTCTCAGACTTCATAGCGTACCCCTTGAGACATTCTCGAATGCAGTAAAATCGTCAAAAAATCAAGAAGACCTTACGTCTCAGCCTGAGTCAGAGCGGGTTTGCAGTGTGGTGTCGGTCGACGCGTTCCTCACTGACTAATTCTCAGTTACGCTGCCGGAGTGCCTTCAGCTGTAAGCTTGGACAGGGCTCTCGCGAGATCGGAGATACGGATGAGCCGTCCGCGGCTGGTTTCACCGACGCGCTTTGCGCCGATCGTCTCGACTGTTGCAGCCTCCAGCGCCGCAGAGAATGCACGCGATGAAGTACCCATGGCTCGTGCAAGATCGGCGACGACTGCATAGGTCGCTTGAAACTCGCAGAGCGCCTTCTGTCTGATGAGCCAAATCTCGGAGCTGCCGCGTTGTGTGCGTGACGCGGGGAGCAGTCCAATCGCACACCAATGCGTGACGCACTCGTACTTCCAGCCGGCGACACGAGAGACATCGCGTGCTGTCATCACTGTTTCAGCTGCGCTCTCAAGGGCCTTCTCAATGTCCGTAGCCGCGAAAGAAAAATCTCCTAATCTGTCGCCGTGAGCGACGGAAACTGGCTTGATGCCTCCGTCGAATATCTGGCGAAACAGGGTGAAAAGAGCGGAGCGATCCGTAGTGCGTCTCAATGTGAGTTGGTTAAAGGTGATGGTCTGGCAAGGTGCTGGCATCCCCTCGCTGTTCGCTGCGATCTGGTGAACCTTGGTTTCGATGAGTGTCCAGTCGAAACCGCCGTCAACGAGTGGTGGTCGCTCTTCAAGGCTTAGCTCGCGAAGTACGCCAGCGCCTCTGAGCAAAGAAAGCTGAGACTTTGAGACACCGAGGCGTTTCGCTGTCTCCCTTGCATCTAAGAAACGATCGCGATCTTGTTCGGCTTCAAGGATACATTTCTTAGGGATCACGGTGTGTCGATGTCCGTGCCCAGTCGTAGTTTGTCTTCCCTCGATCTTTCCAGATGCGACGGTGTCTACGAGTCGATCGGCGCGGACTCCGAGCCTGCGTGCCGCTTCGGTCGCCGAGAGCCAGTCCGGCTCTGAGGTTGGTTCCGAACGAGCGTAGGGATCACCACAGTGTTCGCGGATTACCTGCTGACAGCGCACCTTCAAAGAGTTGGCCAGATCTCCTTTGAGGCGCATCAGGGCACGGTACCAAGGCCCCATCCGCTGGCTCGCAGTTTGCCCCTCTCCCACGTTCCATCGACTTGATACATGTCGATCGAAGTTGATGGGCCAATCATTGAGGAGGTTGAGGGCTGGCGTCATGAACTCGCGGGTCTCGGTAACCGTTTGTGGGACGCGTGCCTTTCCGTTCTTCCCTGTTCTGTTCTCGACAAAGCCGCATGCCAGAAACCACACGGTTTCAGAGATTCCTTCGGTGCCAGAGATGATCTCAGTGGCGGTGTGCTCGGATGGACCATTGCCGGCAAGGGCTCGCGAAAACTGAGTTTCCGTCACCAATCCTGGGTCAGCCGAGATTTCGCCCAAGTCATATCCGCAGTCGCAGGTGCTCAGGCCGCCGGAATGCGGTGTGATGCGAGCGTCGCACATCGGGCAGTGGTCCTGCAGACAGACACCGTGGATCGCGCATGTGCTGACGAGAGCGTGGCGCCATTCCTTTCGCCACGGTAAACCCTCATGAAGGCATGTGGGACAAAATGGGTCGCTATGGAGCCTGTCGAAACGCCACTCGTAGCATGGGTCCGGCGGTCTGACCGAAGGCGCTCTCGCTTGCAGCCGGTCAAGATTAACATCCAACTCGGCGGCCAAGTCTTCGAGATGCTCGACCATGGGTCGCCCGTAGCGCATGCGAAGACGTCGCGAAAAATCCGCAAGGCTTACGTAGCCCTCGCTGTCCGCGACGCGACGCAGAAGCCCTGTGAGGCTTTCATGACTCATGCTGTCACTGGGGGCGCTCATTCGCCCACCAGACTCTTTTGTGCGCAAAATTGCTGAAGTCGCGTAGGGGCGACTGCGAGATCGGCATCTTTCATGACGCTCGCGTATGCGCATTCGAGATGGAAATCATCCAAGTCCTCGAGCTCAAACATGTCCGGCAGATTGCTTTGGGCCTGAGTGCAGGCACGGTAAGCTTTCGACAGATCACTGAACTCGACCGCTTTGCGATCGCCGATGAGCCGAATGCAATGCGAGAGCAAACGAACAACCGGCCCAATGCGTCCACCGCTTGCGCCGTAAAGTCGACGGATCGCATCGGCTTGGTCAAAATCGAGCGTATAGCCATTCTCCTCGAGGAGGTCGAAAAACGGGTACACGGCACCAAGAAAAGCTTCTCGATCAGCGTCGTCGCCCCAAGCATATGGATGAAGAGTAACGGTGCGCATGGCGCGATCACGCAGTTGCTCGTTGTCGTCGATCAGCTTCTGAAATTTCGGCAACCCGCTGAGTACCAGCACGACGCCTGTCTCATCGACAAGAGACTTGAAATGGTCGGTCGCGCTGCGAGGTGGAAAGTTGGCGCCGCGTTCTGCGCAGTGACTGACTTCATCAAGTGCAAGTATCCGGAGCTTGCGGTCTTCGATAAGTTTCGTCAGGCGTTTTCGGACCAGTTCTGTTGATTCACGGCTGAAATTTGAGCGCGGTTCGATTGTGCTGAGCAAAGCTCCGAGAAGTGTTTTTTCGCTCGGTTTCGGAGCGAGCGAACCCAATGCGAAGTCGCAAGTATCGGCGACCATGTTGAGGCGGCGCCAATGTCCCAGGTCGTTGCGCAGATGTCGAAGCAGCTCTGACTTACCGCTTCTCGTGGGGCCGAGAAGTGGGACAACGCCACCTGTGTCAGCGCATAAAGAAATGCGCTCACACATCTCTTCGTAGGCGGCAGTGTATCGTTCGTGCTCGATCCGTTTTCCAAAGAGAAGATCGTTCATTTCTCGGCCTGCTCATCTGAGAATTTGGCAAGTTTCGCCGGGCGTTGGATCGGCTTTGATGCTTGGGACGCTCTTTCCACCAAACTCTCGGCGGAGGCGTGGGGCCTCGATGCCGCCTCGCGGATGCGTTGGTTGCGCCTGTTTGCTTTCGCTTCGTGAAGCTTCCGGCGATGCTTCGTTCCAAGCGGTTTCTCGGAATGATGCTGGTCTGCCGCCGCACTTTTGAGAAGTTCTTCTACCGTCAGGCGATCGGCGGAGGTTTTGCCCAGTGATTTCCGAATCCGCTTCAGTTCCTCGACTGAGAGCGGGGGACATTCGGGGTCTTTTGTTCCGACGAAAAGCAGCTCGTTCGACTTCGGGTTAGTTACACCGATCGTCCGGATGTCCGTGACGTCGCGCCAGACCTCGACTTCGGATGTGCCGAGTGTACGGCTGAGGTAGCTCAAGTCTGCGGAATGATATTGAATTCCGTCAACCTCGATTCCGTAGTGATGGAGCTTCCTGCTTATGCGCTTGGCGAAGAATATCTGCCGAAGCTCTGGCTTGCTCGGTGGCTCAGGAACCAAGAATTCCTGTTCGAGACGCTTCCATGCTTGAGCCGGGCTTTCGCTCATTCGGTAGATCGAGTGAATACGCCTCCGCTTTGTTAGGGCGTAGCTGTCGAAACGCCATTTTTGGACAAACGCAGTGAAATCTTCGAGCGTAAGCTTCGCCTCGACTTTCGCTGGAGCGATGCGCGATCGGTTCGGCATCATCTTCGTCTTCGTGGCGCCCGGAAGCTGAGTTACGAACCCCGAAAACGTTCCGAAGAAGCGTTCGATGAACGGCTTTTTTTCCGGATGCCCGGGGATCGCTTGCTGAAATTCAAATCCCGCAGTCGCGATCAATCGTCGAATGATATCGCCGCTGTTTTCGCTGCCTTGGTCAGCGACAACTGTCAAAGGACGGCCCATGGTCCTCAACCGGTTCTCAATCTCAAACCTGTCGAAGAACGCGTCGCTTGCGGGTGTCATCGCTTCTTTCAGCACCTTCGCAGTCGTGACTGCAGTCGGATTTTCGATACCGATCTCCAAGCCGACAATCAGACCTGTGGCTACGTCTATCGCTGCCGTCACATGCGGACGCGCAACATTGCCCTGATCGTCTATGATGACGAAGATGTCGGCGACGGTGCTATCCACTTCAAGGCGTTCGAATGGGGCTTTGATCTGCTGAAAGCGCGCCGCCTGGTTTAGCCGCCGCCGCGCCTCCTTGGAGTCGAGCCGCATTTTGACCACATCCTCGTGCGGTAGGCTCGCGATGATGCTTTCGACGACTTTGCGCCCATGCGGTGCCGGTCGAAGTCTCCGCTTCGCACATTCGGCTTGATAGAGCGCGGCCGCATGTCGTGAGAGTTGCGTGACCGTCATGCGATCTGATGTAAGGAACTTGGATTCAAGCAAATCGAAGACGATTTCTTCGAAGACTTCGTCATGTCGATAGTTGCGATTGCCGGACAGCGCGCGCTTGTCGACCATGGCGCGCGACCCGATCCTCATCGCATGCTGCCGCCAATACTGGACTGTCCGAATTGCAGGAAAGCTACGCGCTCTTTCGCAATGCTTTGCGTCGCTTTGAAGCTCATCACGTGCTTTCGCCCAAGCAGTTGGCCAGCCATATCCGTTTTCGCGATGCCGCCCCACGCGCGCGAGGACTGCTTCGCGAAAGGTCTTTTCCTCGCGCGTGTCGTGATTGAGCGAACGCGTTGCAAAGTCCGGGACCTTCGCTTCTGAGACATTGCCGAGCGCGATCTGCATGCGAAAATCTTCGATCGGAAGGAACTTTCGATCGCCGACTTCATCTTCGAGAACAATGTTAGGAGTTCCCGAATCTTGTCCAATGACACGATAGATTGTTTCTCCATGGCGGAGGTAGCGGCCGTCGGGGGCGGAAATGAGGTTCATATCGGAAGCACCTTGAGATGGTCTAACTCACCTGTACCGGGACTGATGAGCGTCGATGGGCGAAGTGGAGTCGATATAGGATCGAAGACTGCGGCTCCGGAAATGATGGCGCCGAATAAATCGCGTTGGCTGGTGCCTGTGGCTTCGAGAAGTCGCCGAAATTCTGCGGGGCCAAGTTCGAGATGAGCTTTGATCTTTGCAATTGCAGCGACATCAGGCGCCTGGGCAACGTGAGGTTTCAGCGTTCGGAGTGCGCGCGTCGATTCATCTGAGAACATCTCATCAGTAATGAGCATGAGGCGATGACCGAGCTTATGTACGGTCTCAATGACCAGTTCGAATCTCGGGTGCGCGTCGAGCCAGCGCCGTGCTTTCCCTTCGACGAGTAGTTTTTCACCGTTGGCGAGGGTCAGGCGAAAGTCCGGCGTGTACGCCCACGGCTTGTAGCCCTGTTCGCTCAATGTCTCGAACATCTTCTTTTTAGATGCATAGGCGCGACCGGTGTTGAGATCGAAGGTCAGCGGCTGGAACTCGATCTTAGTGACCCTCGGGTCGACCTCCGCGGCGGCTGCGATCGTGCCTTCCAGCATGCTTTCAGCCTGACTCACATCGCGCATCTTGGTGCCAGAAATCAGGCTAACCTTCTTTTGGTAACCACGTTTTCGAATTTGGCGCGCAGGTTCAGCGCCCTCGTCTGCATTCATTTGAAATCTCTCAATACACCCAGGGGTTGATGTCGGGAGACTTGGCCGAACTGCAGGCGGGAATCTGGTTTAAAGGTGGCTTTCCGGGCCGGATCGGTTTCAAGGTGGTAGAGGAATGCTCGCCAGGTCATCCTTCAAAAGACGCGTCTTCGTCTACAAAGTTGGGCTCGGGCACCGATAGAAGTCCCCGGCGCAATCAACGCATTATGGAACGAACTCGCGCTTCAGCCTGCTGAGGGGTGAATCTGAAGTGCCGCTCGATACAACGCGACGTCAGCCTGATCCGGCATCACCCCGGTGAGTGCTTCGCACGCCTGAACTGTTTCGAGGGACATACCCGAGCGCTCCGCGACCTGTTCTTGAGTCAGGTTCGCGGCGTCGCGCAGCGCGCGTAGTTGCATGGCGAGATCGATTTTTGCGCGAAATTCGATCTCGCGCTCTGCGATCTCGGGACGCGCTTCAAGCATCTTGTCTCGAAAGCTTTTCATCGGGTTCTTATAGCACGGTTTGAGGTTTTCTGGGAGACCGGCTGCTTCAGTCTAAGTTGATGTTAAACGTCCCTTGGCTCATGCGGCAGCCTCGCTGATCACTATGAACGAGCAGACAACGGCTAACCTCTACGTCCTATCGGCATGGCCTCGGTTCCCAGTTGCATGCCGATCATTCGCGCTCTGTATTCTATCGACACCAATTTCCCGGCCGAGGCGGGCAACGGGTTCGACCGCAGATGTAGCGCACGGCAAGACCCTCAGAGATCAAGAGCTCACCTACGTCTCTCCCGTCAACCCAAAGAGAGCCGCACTCGCGGCCGTAGTTGCAGGCTCGTGTCCCTTCTGTGCCTGGGCGGCAAGCGCAGGCCACACGTTGAAAGTCTATCCTTTTCGCGCCTCGAATGACTTCTCTGAGTCTGGAGGTTGCGCGCTGGCCTAAAGCATATTCGGCGTTGCAGGCCGCGGAACCGACCTCTGGTGTATTGAAGCCAACAAGGCGAACGTTTGCACGCTCGCCGTGAATAGCCACCGTATCACCGTCGATGACCCGTACGTCACTTGCAGCGATCAAGCGGCCTTTGGTGGGAGCCTGAGGGCTGCCAGCGGATGGATTGTGAGAAGATAGGTAACTCGTAGCCATCCAACCGGTCCCCAGCGAGGATCTAATCTGTGTCCAGCCTGCTTGTGAGCTGATCTTCTTGACCGATGTGCCTTGGCTCAAAGCCCCCATAATTTGATTTTCTGTGCCGGGGCCAGATCTCTGATTGACGCTTCTGCCAGTCACAAAAAGAACCTCACTCCCTGTTTCTGAGCTCAGCGACTGAGACGGTTGGTGGGCAGGAGAAGTGTTGTCTGTATCCCGCGAGAAGATCCCCCCGAACAGTGCAATGAAACCGATAACAAGTAAGGCAGGGAGGCCCAGCTGGCGCTCTACTCGCCGAATTGCTCTTCGCGGGCCATAGATGACCCTAAGGGGCGAGGCGGGGCGCCTCGAGCGCGAATAGCTTTGACGGCGTGAGTTTGATGCTCTGGGATGGCGCCGCTTTGGTTCAGAGCGTGTAGCTCGAGAACCTTCTGATATGTCGCCATCAGGCAGTTCTTGTTCTTTGGGAAGGTCCAGCAGCGCATAGAGTTTTCGATACTGGCGTTCGCTCAGTTTCGTCCGTCCTCCGTATCGCCGAAATCGCGCCTGCATATCCGCAAGAAACGAACGCTCCCAATCATTCAGCGTTCGAGCCTCTAAGCGCTCGTCTAAGCGCCTTTTGATAAGTTCGGTACGCTCCGCAGAGAAAGGCATCGTCCCCAAGAACTTCTGTTTTCCTGATGTTCAAAGGAATGCGATCTCTTGCGAAGGTGCAAGAACAATGGCTCCCAGCGGCGATCAGGGAACAATGCTAAGGCTACCGAACGGTGACCACATCATCGTAGCGTCACGATCTTACCTGTGAACTGCCACAGGATTTTTTCCTCCACCATCGATTAGAGTCCGGCCCAACTTTGCTGATTAGCGGGAAAGGGACCCGGCACGGCGATCCTCCAGCGCCTCCAGAAAGGCGACCAGCAGTCCGACCTGCTCCTCGGTGATGAGCGAACCTGACGCCAGAATCGGCGATATAGCGTCGATTTCCGTGGGCGCCATCAGATGCTCCCCACCCTCGGCATAGGCGCGCGCGAAGCGATAGGGATCGAGATGCTGCCGGATCGCAACTTCGAGCGTGTCGGCTTGGCCGTTGTGGAAATAAGGCGCGGTGAGCGTCACGTTCCGCAAGGGCGGCGTCCGAAAAAGAAACCGATCATCCGCCATACCGGTGGCATAGAAACGGCCCAAGTCCTTCTCCTCCCGGATCTCGGGCACGCCGACGGAATGAAACCCGAAATCGCTGAAGACATCGCCTGCGTGGCAGACCGCGCACCGGCCGATGCCATAAAATACGAGCGCCCCACGCTTCTGATCCACCGAGAGGGCGGAAAGGTCTCCGGCGAGATAGCGATCCCAAGGTGTGTCGCGGGACTGGAAGGCGATCTCGATGTAATGTGCGAGCGCATTGCCGAGATGGGCCGGACGAACCTCGTCGGCCGTCCCGACCCCGTAACTCTTGCGAAACAGACTCCGATAGGTTCCCGCTACCTCACCGCGCTCATCGCCCTCATAGAGACGCGACGCGAGGCGGGCCAGCACCGCCTCGGGGGCTGGCCTGCCGCGTGCCTCGGGAGCAAGAACATTGCCGGTGCCGGGCTCGCCAAGCATTTCCGCCGGGATAACGATCGGCCGCACCGATTGCAGCGCCATGAGATTCTCAAACCCAGTCGTCGACAGACCTTCGGGCAGCACCAGTCCACCCTGATCGGCGGCAGCCACGGCCTGAAGTCGGCCGTCCCAGAGCATCGTGGAGACATCGTTGTGGTCACGGTTCCAGAGATCGGGCACATTGCGCGCAGGAACGTCGGGCAACCAATTCGGTGACACGTCAAGTCGTGTCTCCAATGCAGCCCCGTCTGCAGTCGCTGAGGCC
The DNA here is from genome assembly GCF_002020145.1 of Thioclava sp. DLFJ4-1. Taxonomy (NCBI): domain Bacteria; kingdom Pseudomonadati; phylum Pseudomonadota; class Alphaproteobacteria; order Rhodobacterales; family Paracoccaceae; genus Thioclava; species Thioclava sp. DLFJ4-1. Next base: position 941,646 of record NZ_MPZT01000002.1, on the reverse strand, counting down.
AAGACGTGGCAGGTGGCGCAAGTCCGCTCTCCTTGTCCACTCAGCAGCGGATCAAAAAATAGCCGTTCGCCGAGTCGGAACTTCGCATCGCGCAGGTCTTCCTTCAGGGGCAGTGGCGCGAGGTCGAAGAGCCGGGACGCTACGCGCAGTTGTGCATCGAGATGGTCAGCATCGCTCTGCGCCGCCCGCAGGTCTGGATAAGCGGGGTCCGAAGTCGCGGAAAGATTGCGGGCCGCGAGCGCATGCCGCGATATCCCGTCCGACAAAAGCTTCTCGGTGAGCGCAGTGTAGCTCTTGCACGGCAACCGGCCGATTTCGAGGGACTGGTCCAATCGCAAAGCCTGCGCCGCGTCCAGTTGGTCGTGTGTCTCCTCCGCGGTCTCTGCGGTGCGCAGGGCTTGGTCGCAGGCGGCGGCGAGGGTACGGACGTTCTTTTCCAGTCGGTGAAGCTCGATCCGCGGACGTAGCTCAGCAAGGTAGAACCAGGCCGGCAGGGAGAGACCGAGCCCGATGACGGCGATCCGGGTGAGGAGGTCGAGCAGGCCGCGCCGGCGCACCCACTTCACCGCGCGGGCTCCGGATCGAACTCCAGCGCCGCAAGGAAGGCGACGAGCTCCGCGATCTCCGAGTCGCTGAGCTCGACCGCGTAGCTCGGCTCCAGCGACCAGCGCGCGATCTTTTGGTAAACCTCAGCCCGGTCGAGCGCCGAAAGGCTGCTGGTATCGATCTCTGCCAAAGGATCGACATGCGCCCGAATAGCCGCGGCAAGATCCGGCTCGACCCCGGAATGGGAATACGGCGCGGTCTTTGCAACATTGTAGAGTGGCGGCGTTCGGAAGGCGTACCGGTCCTGGGGGTCTTGTGTGAAATTGTAGCGGCCGTAGTCGATGCCGAAACCGTTGAAGCCGAAACCGAACTGCCCGAAGGGGATCGCGTGGAATTCAAGGTCGGAGAAATAGGTGCCCGTATGACAGGCAGCGCATTGCCCGCGCCCGTAGAATAGGAGTCCCCCGGCCAGTTCCCGATCGGTCAGAGGTTCATCTTCGAAGATGAAGCGATGGAACCTCGTCTCCCGCAGTCGGAACTCGGAGCGAATGAAGGCGGAAATGGCCTGGGCAATCTGGAGGTAGGTAAGATCCCCGACCTCGAGCCCGGATGCGACCGCCAAAGGCTCGGCGATTTCCGGCGTTTCGCGGATGCGGCGAGCGATTTCCGTATGAACCCGCGCCGCGGCGCCAACGTCGCCCTGGCGTAGCCATTCGGTCGCATCGCTCTCCCCGATCATTTCGCGGAATTCCACCGGCGGCAGATGGACGGTCACGACCAGCGGGTCGTCGGAGGGTGCCATGGTGCCGAACTGGCTTCGGACGTCGCCGGAGCTGGCATCGACCCTCCCATCCCAAAAGAAGACGTCGAAGCCCACGCCGCCCCGCCCCCAGAGGGCGAGAGTGTTGCGCGAGAGAACGCCGGCCGGGCTCTTCATTCGCTCGGCGCCTTTGCCAACGCCACCAGCCCCATGGCCGAGCGGCAGACCGTCAGCGGAGCCAAACTCGTCGAGATGGCAGTTGCGGCAGGAGACATTGCGGGTGAGCGAGAGCAACTCGCTCTCAAAGAGCAACTTGCCGACCTCCGCCTTTTCCGGTTCGAACTCCGGCCAGGACTCTTCGACCGGACGCAATCCGTTCTCAAGCGCCGCCTTGCGCAAGACGGCCTCGCGCATGGTCTCGGCCATGGCTGGGGCGGCGCAGATCAGTGCGACAGCAGCGAAGAACTTAGTAGCGGATTTCATGGATCTCGATCACATCTTGCAAATCTGTCGCCTTAGCCTCGATCGCCTTGAGCGCCATGTAGCCAAGCGCCGCCTCGTCGAGCCCGATGAGCATCAATCGCTTTCGCAGCAGATCGTAATCCTGGCAGTCAATTAGGCCGACTTCGCTCGCCTCGAGAGCCCGCACGGTCTCGGCGGAGGGGTCGGCCTCCAACTTCTGTTTAGCCAGCAGATGCGCGCGCATTGAGCGGTCGCAGCGATAGGTCGCCTCTTGGTAAGCCGGCTCGGCGGCGATGATCACACCCCAGACCCAGAGTGGCGGAATCATCTGGCCGATGATCAGGCCACAGGCCAGCACCAAGGCATACCGGACCCAATTACTTCGCAACGATATTGAGCGCATCGAGGACCTCGGGAGTGATGGTGCCGGTGATCTTCAGGTTCCAGTCCTTCTGAAACTTGCTGAGCGCGGTCCTCGTGCCGGTGCCAACGACCCCGTCGATGGCCCCGGTGTAGTAGCCATAGGTATAGAGTGCCGTCTGCACTCGCTTGACGATCTCATTGAAAGCCGCGCTGTTCCCGGGCAGCGTCTTCGGGGCCTGCGGCGCGCGCGGCATGACATAAGAGGGCGGGGTGCTGTTGCTCAAGGGTTTAGACGGACTATAGGTACTGCCGCCGCTCGAATATCCCCCACCGGAGGAGGAGCGATGGCTACCGTGTGATCCATGCGAGCCGTGACTCGAATGTGACCGGTGCCCAGCCAGAGTGTAGGTGTGCTCGCCCCGGAGAAGCTGGAAGAGCGAGGCCGATGGGTCGTCATGACGATCCGACCGGGGCGGGGCGATGGCCTGGGCCCCTTGCGGCGCGTAGCCCGCGGCCGCGAGCGTGATGGCGAATTTTCCGATCTTCTTCATTGCGGCCGTATCTCCATGAAGCCGTCCTCCTCCCGATACCACTCGAAAAACCCGGCGCAGCTGGCGCGTAGACTGCAGGCGCGGCAGGCCGGAAGATATTTCTGTTTCCAGTCCGAAATCGATCGTGCCGCGAGATCCCGATAGGCTGGCGGCACTGTGCAAAGCGGGAAATTGTAGAGCGTGACGCCTTGGCGTCGCGCGCGCATCAAGTCGATGGCCGCACCGAGACTGGCGAAGTCGATGCTGCTGTCAAAAAAGCATCGCGTCCAGTTCATCCGGCCATAGCCGATGCGCTCCATCTGCATGATTGCCCAAGTCGCGGCGAATGGCAGATGCCGCGTGATGAAATCTGCAAGGCGCGGCAGATAAAGAGCATTTTGCGCCAGAACCACGGTCCGCAGTTCGAGCGCGGCACCCGCGAGACCGAGCAATGCGAGATTCGGGGCCAGCTGTGCAAAGGCACCGGACTTGCCGACGATCTCGTCATGTGTCGCCGGGTCGTCGGAATAAATCGGCACGCCCCATAGCAGACGCGTTCGGTGCTTCCGCAACCATGCCAAATCGTCGCGCTCGAAATGCTGACCATTGGTCAGAATGTGAAAGCTGAGATCGTCACGGGTGGCGAAGACTGCGTCGATGAAGGCAAAGAGGGCGTCCTTGTGCAGGAGCGGCTCACCACCGGAAAGGCCGATCTGAGCGCCGGGCGGCGCCAGCCGGGCGGCCGCGAGGAAATGAGCGAACATGTCCTGATGCTGCGGCTTTGGCGGCTGGGAGCACATCAGGCAGAGTTGGTCGCATCGCTCGGTGACGAGAAACGTATTGTGCGGTGAGGTCGCCCGGATGAGACGATGGGCGATCTGGCGGCGCGGATCGATCAGCAGCACATCGCCCGCGATCTCCGCGGGCGCGACATCCCGAAGTCGGAACCTGGTCAGACTGTTCCGGTAGCCCAGGACCCCCGCCTCCGACGACGTGAGGGTGGCATCCTCCTCGCATTTGGGCTCCCCTTCCGCGATGCGGGTCACAAAGGGCGCGAGGTTGCGGTCGCACTCCGATTTGAGACGAAGCTGGATCATGGCGCGACGGGCCTCAGCGCCTCGGGAATACTCTTGACTCCGAGCCAGCGCGACAAGGTGAATTCGACCTCCCGGTCGGTGCTATAAAGGAGCTCTATCGCGAGATCGAAGACGGCAAGGTGGCGCTGGCAGAACCAGCTCTCATGGCGAGGTACATCGATCCGGCCGCTGCGCGAGAGATCGTCGATCGGATCGGTGCCGCAGAAGGGCTGATAAGGGCAGTGGATGCAGTCGGGATCGAAATTGTTGATGTGGCCCGGCGCCAGCAGGGCCAGTTTTTCCTGGTCCAGACCATCGCTCACGTTGCCGATGGCGAGGTCGACCTGACGGATTCGCGCCAGCATGCGCGCCTCGTCGCTGGGATAGATTTGCCCGTCGAAATCAATAACGGCATTCGCGCCGGTCGGGACATTGGGATTGCGTAGATCAGTGTGGCTGTCCATCCCCGGCGCCAGGATGCGCCGCAGGCAATGGGCCATGTAGAACTCTTCCATCACCTGTTCCGTCTGCGCGTTTCGCGCGATCAGCGCCTTGATGAAATCTCGGTAATAGTCATTCCAGGCGGCCGAAGTCCGGGCCGCGGGATGGCTCTTGCGGGCGAAGCCCTGGTAATTGACTGGGCGCAGGTAGAGCGAAGTGAAACCGAAAGCCTCATAGGCCGCGATCAGGTCCTCCGGATCGGGCGGCTCTTCGATGTCGACGGTCGGCAAGGCGGAGATCCGGCCGGGACCGATCCGGCCGATCACCTGTTTGAGGTTGCTGAGGAAAACTTCCGTCAGCGCGGTATCTCCCGTTCGATTCCGGGTATGGACCTGGTGAGGTCCGTCAAGCGAGGTGCTGATCAGCACGTCCTCGCTATCCAGAAACGCGAGGATGCCCTCATTAAGGGTTTGAAGGTTGCTGCAGACCACGAAACGAACACGGCGGAAGCGCCGGCGCGCGAAGGCGGCGACGGCCTCCAGAAGATCGAGCCTCAGGAACGGTTCCCCGCCCTGGAACTCGATCTGGATTTCCTCGACCGGCAGGTCGTCAAAAAAGCCCAGCACCTTTTCAAGCGTCTCCGCATCCCAGTCGAAACCTTGCGACGCAAGCGGCGCGCGCGAGACCTGGCAATAGGAACATTTGAGGTCGCAGCGCAGCGTAGGAATCAGGATGATATAGGCCGACCTGCCCCCGATATGCTGGCGCCGCGACCACCGCGCCAGAAACCCGGTATGGGCGAGATCGCCCGCCCGCTCGAAGGCGTGGCCCTTCTCCAGTAGGAAGCGTTCGTCCGACGGGCTCAACGCGTCGCGCGCATAGCGCCCAACGAACTCACTCTTGGCGAGGAAATAGGCGCCGGAGTCATCCGCGAGGATCGTCCGGCGATCGTCGAGATCGCGAAACCGAAGCGGCCAGATCTGCATTACCCTGCCAGCATCGCGTAGAGGTTCTGCCGCATCGGCAACGTCTGCCGGAAGATCTTCTCGCGATAGATCTGGTAGGTCACCTCGCGCTCGATCTGAGCGGGATCGCACTCAGACGCACCGTGCACTGAGATACCCTTGTCTGACCCGGAAAAGCCGAGCTCCGGATAAATATACCCAAGGCGCAAAAGAGCCGCAGGGATGCAAAGATCAAATTCTGGATCGATCGCGATATCGAGAATGGGGCTCACGGACATGTTGGCGGTCTCGAAAACTACTAATATAATCGGCGGTCAAAAAAGTGGCATAGCCTTCATTGGGCGCGAAATCCGGCAAAAATCAAGCCTATGACTCCCAAGAAACGCACATGGGGAGAAGTTTTCGTAGCGGGTGGCTCAACGACACCCGCTCTTTTCCGGCGTTTATGCTCAGTTCGCCCAATGCAGGATTCCCCGCTGGATTACGCAATCCGATTTCAAGGCGCAGGCGGATAACGTTAGAAGAAAGGAAGGGCGACGCTTGCTCGACTGAACACCCACTTGGCTCCGTGCGACAAGCCGGATTCGATCCTGTCCCCCGTCAGCACCTGGGGCATCTGAGTTGATTTTGTAACGGAGGATTTCTGGCTGTTCGCTGCAATCAGCTTTGACGGCAGCAACGCGGGACTGAGCGGGCGTTCACCTCTCCGCAAGGACAGACCGCTTCCCAGCCTATTGCGGCCATTACAATCACTGAGCGTGATCGGAAAAACCAGTTGTCAGGACTATAGCAAAGTTCAAGCTTGGGGCTCGGCCCATCATAGTGCTACGAGGTAACGATGTCAGATACCGAGCAGACAAACCGCCTTGGCGTGAACATCTTGGATCAGAGGGTGCTTGAGGCAGGGCATATCTTTCGTGAGCAGTCGATTTCCGATTCCGGCATTGATGCCCAAATCGAAGTCAAGGATCGCACGAAAGCAACGGGACGCTTGATCGCCGCTCAAATCAAGGCCGGTCCCAGCTACTTTTCCAAAGAGGATGAGAACGGATTTTGGCACTATGTGTCTGACCGGCACAGGGACCTTTGGATCAATCATTCACTCCCGGTCATCTTGGTGCTTTGCGATATAGATAAGCGTGCTTGCTACTATGAAATCGCGACCGAGGAGACGTGTGTTCGAACAGCTAACGGATGGAAAATTCTTGTATCCAAGAATAAGACCATAGGCACAGACAGTTCACTTGATCTCACTTCAATAGCTTCACCAATTGTAGCAGCAAGTGACTATTCAATTCACGCCGAACAAGATCAAAGCCATGCAAATGCCAGACGGGTTAGCTTAGATATTGTCGTTCATCCCGGAAGTAAGCCAGTTAGCAAACCCTTGCTTGGTGCAATCGTTCGAGCGGCGCTGAAGGACGGCCAATCAAGCCAGTATCATCGTGATGAGCTCTCGGAGAGGGTGCTTGGTGGACGACCCATCGATGTAGTTTGGGGCTTTGTATATCTGCGAGACATTGACCGTGAATCGGCATCATGGATATGCCGATTTCAGTGGATTTCACCAAGCTTGGAAGCATCTTCCAGACCGCACGCGTATGAAGGAGAACAAGACGGTAGCGGGCTTGTGATCGATTGGAAAGGCAATACGGAGCTATCAAAGTTTATCGACGAAAGACGCGCTTCGAAAGCCGACTTCCTGAAACACGTCGATAAGTTGCTTGCTCAGCTGCCCGACGTACAGAAAGGCCTGGACTCATTGCTTGAGCGCGGCGACCAGAGCCCACACGCAACAGGTTTCGCCGTACTTGCCGAAGAGTTTGAAAGTATGTGGGACGACAGCTTCGCAGCTCCTAACGAATGCCAGCGGCTAAATCAGGCAATCCAAGAGCTACTCGCTACAGTGGGAAATGCGGGGTTGATTTGGGCTCAAAGAATGTCGCGTCGCCCTTCGCAGGTGCGATCACTCATGAGTAGCTATCGCGATAAACTGGATCGCCTCGACGCTGATATCTCATTCCTACGCCGAGACGTGAGATAGGGCAGCGGACGTTGGTTGAAGGAGGCGATGTTGACGTGTTCTATTCAGGCAGCTCCGGGCCGGATGCGACGGACGCCTCCGCGCTGCGAATGCGAGGTCTCCCAAGAACAACACGGTCAGTTAGGGCTCGAAGCGGCCATGCGGCGTCGCGGCAAGCCTTTCCTGCGACCCGCCCGACCGTATCGACGCGCTCGGTACAGAGCAGCCGATAGACCTACGTTACCCTCTGAGCTCAGTGAACATGAGATTTCGCGTTGTCCGCTCGTGGTGCAGCATCCCAACGCTCAATCAACGTCGCCATAGGAACGGAGTGCAAGTGGTGCTCAGAGCTCGACATTAGCAGTAGCCGATTGATGGTGTTGTCTTGAAAGCCTCCGAAGCGGAACTCTGTCGTAAGGCGCGCCGCGACGGAGGGGACTTTGGCGCGGGCGATTATGGAATTCATCGAGTCCCGCTGTCGCCGGAAGCGTGCGGCGAGGTGTGCTTCGAAGTTTGGTTTCAGCTTGTCCGCGCTACGAGCCGCCGTGTAAGAGAAGGCAGCACGGAAAAGCGTCTCCATCCCGCGAAACGACGGGTCGTCGTACACATGGAATATCGCTTGGGGGCCTCCCGGAAATCCGATTGGATTCGATGAGATTTCGCTCTGCAACTGGATCAGGGCAGGGTTGGTTCCGAGGTGCCGCCGCGCGAGCGCCGCGTGGAGTTCTCTCCAGCGGAAGGGGCTGTCAGTCACTATCTGCGCGCCGGTGGCTTGGGCCAAGTACATCGCCATCTCGAAGTTGGGGGTCATTTTCATGAGTTCGAGCTGGCCGCCCTTGGTGAGCGGTTCGTCCTGAAGGATGGCTAACTCGTCTTCGACCTTCATCCGTTCGATGAGATCGATAAGGGTATCCTTCTCGATTGGCTCGTCATCGCCAGCCATCTCCAAAATGCGCTCAGCAAGGGCGTCCTTCGGCATGTTCAGCATCATGCGGCGCATGTCTTCTTGAATCACCGCCTCGAGCCTCGGGTCGTCGGAGGGGTCGAACTTGATGGTTCGGGAACGGGCCTGAGCCATGGCCATCATCTGTTCACGGAGGTGAAAATCGAAATCGCATGGATCCGGGATCAGGGTGATCAGCCCGGCCTCAACAAGTGGCATGAGCTGGAAGAAGGTCATGAGGGTCTTGAGGGCTTCGCCTCGGTACCGGCGGGGGTGCTCAGTGGGTCGCTTGTCCTTCTGCAGGGTCCGAGAGATTAAGAATGGATTTTGTATAATGACCTCACCGAAATATAGCGGTGCGCCGAGCGCGAACTCCAGGATCAACTTGGGATGCGGCGATCCTGTATAGACCGAGCGCATCTTGCCGTCCGGCTTGGGCAAGAGAGCCAGCAGGTCAGTCTCCAGCGGCCACAGGGCCTCGTACAGGCGATACATTCGCGCGATCTTGTCGTCGGTCATCTCACGGCGGATCGTTTCCCAATCCTTGGTCCCCAATTCGAAGAGCTGGGTCAGGGCGTTCATGAACATCATGTTTCGCTCACGGATACTCCTCTCCGACCACGACGTGCGCAGGTGCGCCGGCTTGTCCTGACAGCAATTCCCGAACGACTTGCCGGAGCCACACGGACAGTAGTCGCGAGGCAGTAGCAGGGTCTTCGGCTCCTCCTTCAGAAGCCATTCCCGCGGCTTCTCGGTTCGTCCGAACTCGTCCTGATAGTGGACATCTCCGTTCTCGAAGTGGGCATACATCTCTCCGCCAAACCGATGGAGCTCGTCTGGAGGCGGCAAGAACGTCGTACGCAGGTCAGCCCAGGGCTTGGACACCACCTTTTCGGGGAAAATATCCTCCCGGCGGGATCCGGCGACATAGCGGTTCGCACGAGCCTTGATCACGAAGTTCACCTCGGCGACCTGATCGTCGGTGAGGTACCGTTTCCTGATGAAATTGATCGTCGAAACCATCGTGGACTGGTAGTTTCGCGCAAACGTCCGCTTCGCATCGGGGGGTGTCCCGGGGTTCTTCGCGTATTCGAGGTTGGTCAGAATCAGAAGGTGGTCCGGCCCTAACGGGAAAAGCGTTTGCGAGCCCTTGAGAGCGGTCGACGGATCTTCGGGATACCGGTTGCGAGCGTCGGACGGAGGTATGGCATGGTTGTAGACAGTGACAGGATGGTCGCTCAGGATGAACTTGACGTCAGCTCGCTCCGCCGAGACGATCTCCCGAACTCCGGTGGTCCAGGTCGTAACGTTGAGCATGCGGATACCCTGCATCTCAAACATCAACTGGTTCTGGGCAACACTCGGCAACACATCACCGAGCCGACCAATCTCCGGATACTGCTGACGTAGCCATGCGAGACCCTTGGGCGTCCGCAACTTCTGAATGTCCAGGAATTCGAAAAGGTCCTCGAAGTGTTGATGCCAAGCACGTTGGTCATCGCCGCAGAATGCCCGGATCGCGGCGGCACCTCGCCTGTCGATGTCACCGAAGAACATTTTCTCGATCTCGTCGTTGACCTCGACCCCGAAAAATGTGGAGTAAAGGTCCTGCTCGACAAACGCCCGCGACGTGGGTGAATCGAAAAGGCAGCGCCCGCTGGCGACCGTTCCGTCCCGACGTTTGAAGGTAGGTGGGTGCAGGTCCAGGAGGAAATGCGTGGTTTTCCCTGGGGCGAAGAACCTCTCCTGATGCCATTGCGGGACATAATGGTTCTTCCTGGTTACCGACATAAGTGTTCGCTGCGTCCGATACTGGATATCCGACCATCCTGATCTGTTGATCGGTCGACCGTCAATGTCCGCTGTTAACGTTAGCGAGCAGCTTGCCGAAGGTCGGGAAACGGGGCGCAAAGCCGCCATTGAACTGTCGACCATTGAGAGGCGGGAGTGGGCCGTTCGCGACGGGCCCGTAGGTCTGGGCGGGGAGCGGACCTTCGCTGCGCTCTCCACCAAGGTCGGCAACACGAACGAAGCAGAGCCTGTCGCGGATCGAGGCAACCTTCTGAAAACAGATTATTCCTCATCCTACGAGCTCAATTTTTCTGCCTGCTTCCATTGGACTGCTGGCACAAACCTATGCTTAAAGGCTAACACCTTGGCGTGAGATCAACCAACCCGGCGGTATTATTCCCTCCAAGCCTTTGCCGTTAGGTCATCTTTTCGTTTTGCCGACGATGCAGACACATTGGAAAGGCATTATGTTTACAGTCCATCCTAACGAGATCAAAGATTTCACTGGAGACGAGCTCGTCGAGTTGTTGCGTCGTCTTCTTTACGCCGAAGCCCGCAATGCTAATGTTCCGCTAAGAGGGGTGGACGTTCCGCTGCAAATCACCGTCGCCGATGGCGGGCAGGACGCAAGAATTGTCTGGACCGGTGGCGCAAAATCAACCAATTTCCTCCCAAGCTGCGATATCACCTTTCAATGCAAGGCGAAGGACGCGGGCGACGCTCAGTGGGAAAAAGAGGTTTGGACCAAACCCACCCAAAATAATAAAGTTACGACCAAAATTCTGAATGACGCCGTGCGCGATGCCCTTGCTCGCGGCGGTAGCTACATCGGCATTACCACCACGGCGCTCGTCGGTAACAAACCGACGGACCGCGTCAACGCGATAAAGAAGGGTATCAAGGCCGGCGGTGGTGACCCAACCAATCTCGCGACGGTCGATGTATATGAGGGAAATAAGCTCGCCGCGTGGGCGAGCGCGCACCCCGGCGTCGCTGTCTGGATCAAGCAGCGCCACGCTGCGATCGACCTTGCTGGCTTCTCGACCATCGATCATTGGGGCAAACGCGCTGACATCGCCGCACCACCGTTCATTGAGAGTCCTGACCGCAAATTCTCGCTCGGCCCCCATGAGGCCGATGCGATCGAGTTTTCTCAACTCGCCGAGCGCCTCTTCGTCGAATTGGAAGAGCCTGGGGCTTCTGTTCGCATCTGGGGTGCCTCAGGAATCGGCAAGACCCGGGCACTGTATCATGCGCTTCGCACCGGCACTGGTCTTCTCAAGGGTCTCGCTGCCGCCAACTTTGTTTTCTGCGACTTCAGCCAGGTTGGAGATCGCCTCTGGGACGTCGCGAACCAGATCGTGAAGGAGGGCTCGGCCGCAGTTCTTGTCGTGGACGGATGCCCGCTCGATAAAGCTCGCGAACTGAACGCACTCGCTCTTACTGAAGGTAGCCAGCTTCGTATCATCACCATCGGCGCCGACGGGCTCGAACATGATGATCATTGCGTCATGGTTCGGCCCTCCAAGGCCGATCGCGCGACGATAAGGGGCATCCTTACGACCAAGCTAACCAAGGCCAAGGACGATGAACTCAACTATATCGCGGACCTTTGCGACGGGTTTCCTCGCATCGCTGTATTCGCCACCGAGAGCTACGAGAAAAAAGCGATACTAAAGTCGGTCGACGATGTTGCACAGCAGATCATGGATGCGGTCGGTGCTGATCGCGAAACCGTGCGGGCGCTCGAATGCCTCTCATTGTTCGACAGCCTTTTGCCCGATGAGGAACCAGCCGCCTTCGATAAACTCGCCGAGATGCTGGTTCATATGAAGGGTGAACTAATGTACGAGAACCTCGTCATCGCCACCCGGCAGCATCTGGTCGAACGCAATCATGGCGCAATGGTCGTTCAGCCCCGTCCGATCGCTAACTTCCTCGCGCTGCGCCGCCTCGATTATCTGCGCCCCTCAACATTGGTAGCGTTTCTGGATGGCGCGCCGTGTCATCACCGAGACGCCATGCTCGCACGCTGGCGCTTCCTCGCAAGGTCCCATACGCTGAGCGAGGCCATCCATACGCTATTGCGCACACGGTTTGCTGGCTCAAACATCGTCCAACCCGACGTCGCGCCCTATCTCAACGCCTTCGTTCATGTCGAACCCGATCGCACAGGGGCATCCCTATACTGGGCGATTGCGAAAGTACCGCTTTCCGATGTCGAAGCAATTCACGTCACTGAAGAACTCATTGACGCATTGCGTCTTCTCGCCTCGCGCCAGAAGAGCTTCGGCCCCGCCGCGCAGATGGTTCTGCGGCTCGCGGCCGTCGCCCCTCTTGAGGGCTCACAGCCGATCTTGCAGCTATTACACCAGCTCTTCCAGGTTGCGCTCGCAGGCTCGCAGGCTGATGATCGGCTCCGTCGTGTTGCCTTGGAACAGGCACTGGACGAAGACGATCCGCGTATCCGCCGCGTTGGTGTCGAAGCGCTCGGAGCCATGATCCAAACCCATATCTCTCGGTCAGAACAGTTCGAGCAGATCGGCGCTGAAGCTTATCACCCGGAATGGGTGCCTGCCGATCACGGCACTATCGACGCCTATTTCGACTGGGCTCTCAAGCGTTTGCTCGAACTTTGGCGCAATGACATCGAACTGCGCCCGGCTATCGAAGAGCATGTCGCGGGCGACATCCGCAATCTACTGTCGCCAAAACTTTTGCCCACCCTTGAGATATTTGTCAAAGAAGTGATCGCCTACTCTGGTCATTGGTTTGACGCCACTCACGGGATCGGTGACTGGCTCTATTTCGATCGGCCCGAAGAGCCGAATGACTTCTCGCTCGCTGTGCGAACGCTGTTCGACGCGACCCTACCGACAGACCCGGTGGATTTGGTCCGCCTCCATAGCCGTTTCTGGAGGGCGGACCTGCACGATCCCGCGAAACACTACTCCAAGGATCAGGAGGACCCCGACTACGAATATTCGGCGCGTCGCGTGCAAGAACTTGCGCCAGTGATCGCGAGAAATCCGAAGCTGCTATCCCGCGCCATCCACGCCATGGCGACGGAAGAAATGAATGCGCCACAGGACTTTGCAAACGCTTTGGCTCCGGAATTGCAGGCCCCTTTGGAGACGTTCGAGCAAGCCGTCACTGCCTTAGACGAGAGCGGCACACGGGCAGGCGTCAACTTTGTCGCCTCCCTTTTATCGGCCCTCGATAACCACCTTCGCAATAAGCCAGACGCCGTCGGTAAGCTTGAAGCCATTGCCAATACATCGAAGGTCCTCGCTGCCAATCCGATGTATATTATGAACTCGCTCCGCGTCACTGATGAACGCCTCAACAATCTCGCGGACGACGTTCGCGACGGCAAAGTGACGCCGGCTCAGAGTATTTCGGTTGCCTATGGACGTCGCCTCGAGGAAGTCGGTCACGCCGTCCTTTCAACGTTTATCGAGGCGCTCGTTGAGCGTGGCTCTGACGGAGGAGCATGGGCTGCACTCGAGATCTTGTCCATGTATACACACGGCCAGAAGATGCTTCCGCCCAAAATCGTCGATCTGGTAAAGTTCACGATCCTTTCACCATCGATCGCCGAAGAAGCAGATGGCAATTCTACCATGGCCGATTATTCCTACGATCGGTTGCTCCGTTTGGTCGACGCCTCTAACGGGATCGACGACACCTTCGCTCGTCGGTTTGCCGATCAGCTTGTGTTTGCCTGCCGAACCTCAGGATCGAGACGCCGCGGTCCTCCAGAGGTGCTACGCGGGGCCCTCGACACCATAATTCTACGCGCTCCGGTTGCAGTCTGGCCTGTACTCGCAAGTTTTTACGAGATCGCAACACCGGTCGAACGTGATCGCATGAACGCCATCACTTCCGCTACCAAGCCCTTCGCAAGTGGACTCTCGCGCGTCGGCGCTGGAGCCCTATTCGATATCCCGATCGAACTGATGCTTGAATGGGTTGCGGTCGATCCGGATGGTCGCATCGCATTCCTCCTTACCTTCTTCCCGATCCTCGAACAGAGGAGCGGCGAATGGACCTGGCACCCCGCGCTCCAGAAACTCGCCAACCTGTATGGCGACCGAAAGCGGTTCCGCGATGCTTTGCGCCAGCGCATCTATCCCAGTTCTTGGAGCGGCTCGCTGAAACCACATCTACTGATCTTCACAAAGCCGCTCGCTTCTTGGAGTAGTGATGCCGTTCTCGGAGACTGGGCAGCTACGATGCTGGACGGCGTGAACCGCTCTTTGAAGAGCGAAATCTATTGATGAGTTGATCCGGGAGCGGTCATTGGTTTCGCGTTATGCGAGCGGCAGGAGAGGGCCGGAAGCGTCAGACTTCCGGGCAACACAAGGTCGCGGCGTCTCCATCACGCTTGATGAACGATCGGAATCGACGCGAACTCTGCCGTTTGAGCTTTGGGCTATGCCGGCAGGAAAAATTCCCTGACCGCCAGCCGGAAACATCGAGAAAATTCCGACTGACGATTCACAGCATTTTTTCCGACCGCGCAAACTTATGCGCAAATCGCGCAATCTTATGGGTAGAACGCAAAGCTTTGCGCAAACCTACAGAGCGTCAGAAGTCGAGGTTTTCCACCGTGAGGGCGTTTTGCTGGATGAACTCGCGGCGGGGTTCGACGACGTCGCCCATCAGCTTCGAGAAGATGTCCTCGGCCTCGGCCACGTCTTCGATGCGGACCTGCAGGAGCGTACGTGCGGACGGATCGAGGGTGGTTTCCCAGAGCTGCTCGGGGTTCATCTCGCCCAGACCCTTGTAGCGCTGCAGGCTCAGGCCCTTTTCGCCCTCCTTGAGGATCGCGTCGAGCAGTTCCAGCGGACCGTGAATGAGGATTTCGCGCTCTTTGCGCACCAGTTTCGCCGGGCGGTCATAGACCTCCTTGAGCTGGTCGGTCTGGCTGCCCAGACGCCGCGCTTCGCCGGAACGCAGCACTGCGCCGTCGAGCGTGCGGACCTCTTCCACGCCGCGCAGAACGCGGGCGAGGCGGATGCCGTGATCCTGCGTCGGACGGCCCTGCCAGCCGCGCTCGTATTCCAGCGCGACGAGGTCGAGACGCTCGGCCACCGAGTTCGCGACGCCCTGCGCATCGCCGTCGATCTTGCCGGGAACCATCGCGCCTGCGATCGCCGCCTGCTCGAGGATGTGATGCGGGTAATGGGTCGGGAAAGTCGCGAGGATGCGCTTGATCAGGCGCGCCTCTTCGACGACGCGCTTGAGGTCCTGACCGGAGATTTCTTCGCCGGTGTTGAGCCGCAGAATGGCCCCCTCGACGCCCATGTCGATCAGGTAATCCTCCAACGCGGTCTGGTCCTTCAGATAGACCTCGGACTTGCCGCGCGCGACTTTGTAAAGCGGCGGCTGCGCGATGTAGAGGTAACCATGCTCGATGATCTCGGGCATCTGGCGGAAGAAGAAGGTCAGCAGCAGCGTCCGGATGTGCGCACCGTCGACGTCTGCATCGGTCATGATGACGATCTTGTGGTAGCGCAGTTTGTCGATGTTGAACTCGTCGCGGCCGATGCCGGTGCCGAGTGCGGTGATCAGCGTGCCGATCTGATCCGAGCCGAGCATCCGGTCGAAACGCGCGCGCTCGACGTTGAGGATCTTACCGCGCAGCGGCAGCACCGCCTGGTTCTTACGCTCGCGGCCCTGCTTGGCCGAACCGCCTGCGGAGTCACCCTCGACGAGGAAGACTTCCGACAGCGACGGATCCTTCTCCTGACAGTCGGCGAGTTTGCCGGGCAGGGAGGCCACATCCATCACCGTCTTGCGGCGCGTCAGTTCGCGCGCCTTGCGGGCAGCCTCACGCGCGAGCGCGGCTTCGATGATCTTGCCGACGATCTGCTTGGCCTCGTTCGGGTTCTCCTCGAACCATTCGGCGAGCTTCTCGTTCACGAGGTTCTCGACCGCCGGGCGGACCTCGGAGGAGACCAGCTTGTCCTTGGTCTGGCTGGAGAATTTCGGATCGGGCACTTTCACCGAGAGCACGCAGGTCAGACCTTCGCGCGCGTCGTCGCCGGTGAAATCGACCTTCTCGCGCTTCGCGATACCGCTCTCCTGCGCGTATTTGGTGATCGTGCGGGTCAGCGCGCCGCGCAGGCCCGCCATATGGGTGCCGCCGTCGCGCTGAGGGATGTTGTTGGTGAAGGGCAGCACGGTCTCATGGTAGCTGTCGTTCCACCACATCGCGCATTCGACTCCGATGCCGCGCACTTCGCCGACCATGTAGATCGGATCCTCCATCACGGCGTTTTTCGAGCGATCCAGATATTTCACAAATTCCCGAACGCCGCCTTCGTAATGCAGCTCGGTCTTGATCGGCTCGGCGGGTCGCTCGTCTTCGATGATGATACGGACGCCGGAGTTCAGGAAGGCCAGTTCGCGCAGGCGCTTTTCCAGCGTGGCGAAGACGAACTCACGGTTCGAGAAGGTGCCCTCGGGGTCGTCTTCCTTGCTCGATGCGAGGAAACGCACCTCGGTGCCGCTCTCGTTCGGGGCGTCGCCCACGACATGCACATGCTCGACGCATTCGCCATGCTCGAAGCGCGCCTTGTGGATCTTGCCGTCACGCCAGACCGTCAGTTCCAGCCAGTCGGAGAGCGCGTTCACCACCGAGACGCCCACGCCGTGCAGACCGCCCGACACCTTGTAGGCGTTGCCGTCATCGTCGGTGTTGTTGAACTTCCCGCCGGCATGCAGCTGGGTCATGATGACCTCGGCCGCGGAGACGCCTTCCTCGGCGTGGATATCGACCGGAATCCCGCGGCCGTTATCGCGCACGGAGACCGAAGAATCCGCGTGAATTTTCACGGCGACGTAGTCGGCGTGACCCGCCAAGGCCTCGTCGATCCCGTTATCCACGACCTCATAGACCATGTGGTGCAGACCCGAGCCGTCATCGGTATCGCCGATATACATGCCGGGCCGTTTTCTCACGGCTTCCAAGCCTTTGAGAACCTTGATGGAATCGGCGCCGTATGCGTTCTTCTTCGGGGTGTCGTCGGTCATGCCTGCCCGTCCTTTATCTGTTGCCGGTTTTATATCGGCTGGGCAGAGGAATGTCACGTGTCAGACACAAGATTTAGGGGGTCACGTCACGGCGATAAGAAGGCCTACAAGGATCATCAGCCCGCCCGCGATCCGGTTGAGCTTTGCCAGCTTGCCGCGGCTTTGCACGAAGTTGCGGATGCGGTCGACGAAGGCGGCGAGGATCAGGTTGCCGGTCAGCGGCACGATGGCCGAGATCAAGCTCACGAGGGCGATGTCGATCCAGGTCATCGTGGCGATCGGGAAGAAGCCCGGCAGGATGCCCATGTAGAACAGGATCGCCTTGGGATTGCCGATGATCACGATGAGCCCGGCGACGAAACCTGCCCACATGCCGGGGCGCGTCAGGCGGCTGTCGGAGCTGATCTGATGGTCGGCATGGCGGATCAGGAGCGCGCCCATCCCGACGAACATCGCGACCGCGACCCAGCGCAGGGCGTCGAGGAACCAACTGAATTCGCCCACCAACCACGACACGCCGAGAATGGCGAGCGCGGGCCAGATCATGTCGCCAACGGTGACCCCAAAGGCGAGCGGCCAGGCGGCGGCAAAACCTCCCGACATGGCGCGGGCGAGAAGGGCGAGCCAGACCGGCCCGGGGGTGAGGAAGAGAACGAACAGCGCGCCGGAATAGAGCGCGATCTGCGAGAGCGTGAGGGTCATGGGAGGGTCAGGCTTCCGTCGTCGGCCAGCGGCCAGAAAGGATTATGGGCGAGTTCCCAGACATGGTGGTCGGGATCGGCGTAATAGCCCGAATAGCCGCCCCAGAAGGTCTTCTCGGGGGCTTTCAGTTCGGATGCGCCCGCTTCGAGCGCGGCGGCGAAGGCGGCATCCACCTCTTCAGGGCTGTCGAAGTTCTGCGCCAGCGTCATCGCTCCGGTGCCCAGCCGCGCGCGGGTGCGTCCCTGATCGGCGGCCAGCGCGGGCAGAGAGAACAGGCTCAGCGCCATCCCGTGGAGCTGGTAGAAGGCGACGTCGTCCTGCTCGGCTTGGGGTTGCCATCCGAGGGCTCCGTAGAAGGCCTTGGACTGATCGAGATCGGCCACGCCCAGTGTGATCAGCGTCACACGCTGCTGCGGATAGCTCATGGCGTTGCCTCCCTCACTTCGGAGCCCTGCGGCCCCTCGACCACTTCAAGATATTGCCCGCGGGGTCCAAGCGCCTCGAACAGTTCCGCGCCGGTCCCGGTCATCATCACCTGCGCGCTCATTGCGCAGATTTCGTCATAAAGCGCCGCGCGCCGGCCGGAGTCCAGATGGGCCGCGACCTCGTCGAGCAGAAGCACCACATCCTCGCCCGCAAGCGCCCGCGCATTGGCTAGGATCAGAGAGATCAGCAGCGCCTTCTGCTCCCCGGTGGAGCATTGCGCAGCGGGGGCGTCCTTCTCGACGTAAGTGGCCAGCAGGTCGGCCCGGTGCGGCCCCTCCAGCGTGCGGCCCGCAGACATGTCACGATGCCGGTTTGCGTCGAGCGCGGTTGCCAGATCCTCGGGGCCTTCATTCTCGAGCACCAGATGCGCCGCGGGAAATGCCGTCGCCGCATCGGCCTGCGCCTGCATGATCCGCGTCAGGGCCTCGGCCCGGTTCGCCCGGATCGCAGCGCCCGCCTCGGCCATCTGCGCCTCCAGCGCGTGATACCAGTTCGGATCGCGGACCATGTCCTTGAGCAAGCGGTTACGCTCGCGCATCGCTTTTTCGTAGGCGAGCGTTACCTCGGCGTGTGCGGGGGTGAAGCTCATCACCATCCGGTCGAGAAACCGCCTGCGCCCTTCGGCCCCTTCGATCCAGAGCCGGTCCATCGAGGGCACCAGCCACAGCACCCGCAGGATCTGCGCCAGTGCGACCTGCGGTGCCGCCTTGCCGTCGATCTCGACCCGGCGCGATTCCCCGGGAAGGGCGGAGGTTTCGATTTCATGGGTGTCGGTGACGGCGCGCAGCTTCCAGCCCACGGCCTCGGCGCGGCGCATCAACTCATCGGCCTGCGCCCGGCGCAGCCCACGCCCGGGCGAGAGCAGAGACACGGCTTCGAGGATATTCGTCTTGCCCGCGCCGTTCGGCCCGTAGATCGCCACGGGCCGCCCATCGAGAGTAATCTCGGCACGGCGATGCGAGCGGAACTGCAATATCTTCAGCTCACGCAGCATCGCGCCTCTTCGTGTTGGTCAAAATATCCCCGCCGGAGGCTCCCGGCGGATGTCACACGCGCATCGGCATGACCACATAGACCGCCGAGGTGTCGCCACCTTCGCGCATCAGGGTCGGATCGCCCGAGGAGTTGAACAGGAAGACGGCATTCTCGCGGTCCACCTGGCTCGCGATCTCGAGCAGGTATTTCGCGTTGAAACCGATCTCCAGCGGCTCGTCGGCATAGGCCACGACCAGCTCTTCTTCCGCAGCACCGGCATCCGGAGCGTTGACCGAGAGCACCAGCTTGTCGGCTTCCAGCGCAAGTTTCACCGCGCGCGAACGCTCCGACGAGACGGTCGCCACACGGTCCACCGCTTTCGCGAATTCGGACGCGTCGACTTCCAGCTGGCGGGTGTTTCCGGTCGGGATGACGCGGGTGTAATCGGGGAAGGTGCCGTCGATGACCTTCGAGGTCAGCGTGATTACCGGGGTCGCGAAACGGACCTTGGTTTCCGACACGGAGACCGCGATTTCCTGATCGTCATCTTCCAAGAGCTTGCGCAGCTCGTTCACCGTCTTGCGCGGCACGATCACGCCGGGCATGCCCGAGGCGCCCTCCGGCAGGCCGGAATCGATGCGTGCCAGACGGTGACCGTCGGTCGCGACGCAGCGCAGCACCTGACCGTCTTCGCCGGTCGCGATATGCATATAGACGCCGTTGAGGTAATAGCGGGTCTCTTCGGTCGAGATCGCGAATTTCGACTTGTCGAACAGGCGCTTGAGCACCCCGGCCTTGGCCGTGAAATTCGCGGTGTATTCCGAGGACGCCATCACCGGGAAGTCTTCCTTCGGCAGCGTGGCGAGGTTGAAGCTCGACCGGCCGGCCTGCACGTTCAGACGCCCGGCGGCCGGATCATCCGAGATCGAGACCAGCGCGCCATCGGGCAGTTTGCGCACGATTTCATGCAGCATGACCGCCGAGACGGTCGTGGCCCCGGCCTGTTCGACCTGCGCGGGCGCCTTGTCGACCACCTCGATATCGAGGTCGGTCGCGCGGAACTGGACGGTGTCGCCTTCGGCTTCGATCAGGACGTTTGCAAGGATCGGGATCGTGTTGCGGCGTTCCACAACGGATTGCGCTTGCGAGACGGCCTTGAGCAGAGCGGCGCGTTCGATGCTGAATTTCATGTCGATCCCTCACGACTTTCCGGGGCTGGCAAGGTAGCACCTCGCGCCACCGGCACAACGGTTTTCGCAGACATTCGGTCGCTTTGTCCGGAGCGTCAAGCCCAGCGGGCCAGATCAGCTTTCAAGGAGGCGGCGGAGCAACTCGATATCTTCGGCGAGCTGCGAATCCGTGCCGCGCAGCTCTTCGATCTTGCGGATGCCATGCATGATCGTGGTGTGATCGCGCCCACCGAAGCGGCGCCCGATATCGGGCAGCGAACGGGTGGTCAGCGATTTCGCGAGGAACATCGCCACCTGACGCGGCCGCGCGATGGCGCGCAGGCGCTTGGGCCCCACGAGATCCGAGAGGCGGACGTTGTAATGCTCCGCCACCTTGCGCTGGATTTCCTCGACGGTGACCTTGCGCTCGGATTGGCGCAGTTGGTCCTTGAGGCATTCCTGCGCCAGATCCATCGTGATTTCGCGCCCGATCAGCGAGCCATAGGCAAACAGACGGGTCAGCGCACCTTCGAGGATACGCACGTTCGACGTGATCCGGTGCGCCACGAATTCCAGAACGCCGGGGGCGATCTTCAGATCGGGATACTCGCTCTTATAGGCTTCGGTCTTGGTCTGCAGAATGCCGAGGCGCAGTTCGTAATCGGTCGGGTGCAGGTCGACGACGAGGCCGCAGGACAGGCGCGACTTGATGCGCTCTTCGAGGTCCTTGATCTCGCCGGGCGCACGATCCGCCGAAATGACGATCTGTTTGCCCTGATCGACCAGCGCGTTGAACGTGTGGAAGAACTCTTCCTGCGTGGAATCCTTGCCGGCGATGAACTGCACGTCATCGACCATGAGAACGTCGATCGAGCGGAACATCTCCTTGAAGTCCATGATCTGCTTTTCGCGCAGCGCCTGCACGAAGCGATACATGAACTGCTCGGCCGAGAGGTAGAGCACGCGCAGATCGGGGCGCTGATGCTGCAGGTCATGCGCGATGGCGTGCATGAGGTGCGTCTTACCAAGGCCGACGCCACCATAGAGGAACAGCGGGTTGAAGGTGACGGGGCCGCCTTCGGCGACGCGCTTGGCGGCGGCATGGGCCAGCTCGTTCGGTTTGCCGACGACGAAGCTGTCGAAGGTGAAACGCGAATCCAGCGGCGCGCCGGGAAGCGGCTCGTCGGGGCGCGGGGTCTTGCGCGGCTTGACGGCAGGAGCGGCCGGGGCAGGGGCCGGAACCGTCGGGCGCGTGGCGCCATTCGCAGAGCCGTTCATCGGACGGCGCGACGGGACCGAGATGTTGACGCGCTCGGCGGAGACACCTGCCCGGCGCAATTCGCTCAGGATCGGTTCCGCGAAGTTGCGCGAGACCCAGTCGCACATGAATTTCGTCGGTGCTTGAAACGAGGCGATACCGTCCTCGAGGTCGATCAGCTCGAGAGGAGCGATCCAGGTCGTGTAGTTGTTTTGCCCAACAGCTTTTTGAAGCTCATTGCAGACCTGCCCCCAAGTGTCGTCCGTCATTTTTCCGCCCATCGCCAAACACAAATCAGGTGCGTCTTCGTCCCTTGGCTTTGCGGTGAGTCCGGCTGGCAGGCCAAACTCGAATACAAACAGACACGACCTACCTGCCGGGGCTAAAACCCGGTGTCAGGCAGAGTTGCCGAAAGTGAGGGGTTATACCCCCTCGAGAATCGGAATCGCATTTCGCTGGTCGCCGCCAGGCTTTTTCATTTGTCGTGGCAGACTTATTTGCCCTCGACGGCCAGATAAATGCGTCATGTCCCCCAAGGCGACGTGAATCGCAGGTAGAAGCTAGCAAGCTGGTGAGCCCGCAGGCAACCGACCTTTGCGCTTGACGTGAGATTCCCCGAAACGAATCTGAGGGGGCTGCGCAAAACTGCAACAGTTTTGTGTCAAGGCGTTGATTGTCCAAGAAAAAACGCGCCTGCCAGATAGGCAGACGCGTTTTTCTTAAGGAATCCAGCGTATTCCCGAGCCAGTTCGCTCCGGGACGCAGATCAGGCTTTGAGGGCCTTCACGCGCGAAGCGAGGCGCGAGACTTTGCGCGATGCGGTGTTCTTGTGCAGAACGCCTTTGGTGACGCCGCGAGCCAGTTCGGGCTGAGCCGCGCGCAGAGCGTTGGTTGCCGCTTCGTAGTCGCCCGAAGTGATGGCTTCTTCGACTTTGCGGATGAAGGTACGGATGCGCGAACGACGTGCTTTGTTGACGTCTTGACGGCGCTCGTTCTGACGGGCGCGTTTCTTGGACTGGGGCGTGTTAGCCATGTGTATCTTCCCACTTTCCGGGTCTGTTCAAATCTTTCAATCGCACGACAGACCCCGGGCTCCAGCGAACCTAGATGATTCTAGCCTAAGCGGGCTCCACGCGCATGTGAGGCGGCCTCATAAGCCAAAATGCGTGAAAGGGAAAGGGAATAATGAAAAGCGGGGCCGAAGCCCCGCCATCTGCTCTCGCGTTGGTGGCCCGAAAGGGCTCACTTGTCGCGGAATTGCGGCTCGCGCTTTTCGAGGAAGGCGGCCATGCCCTCCTTCTGGTCGTCGGTCGCAAACAGCCCGTGGAACAGACGACGCTCGAACAGGATGCCCTCGTTCATCGTCGTCTCGTAGGAGCGGTTGACCGCTTCTTTTGCCGCTCGGGTCGCGAGCATCGACTTCTCGGCGATCTTCTGCGCCGCGGCCATCGTCTCGGGGATCAGCTTGGCGTTCGGAACGACCCGGCTGACAAGCCCCGACCGTTCCGCCTCGCCCGCATCCATGAAGCGGCCCGTGAGGTGCATGTCCATCGCCTTGGACTTGCCCACGAAGCGCGTCAGGCGCTGGGTGCCGCCGATCCCGGCAATCACGCCGAGATTGATCTCGGGCTGGCCGAACTTGGCGTTCTCCGCGCAGATGATGAAGTCGCACATCATCGCCAGTTCACAGCCGCCGCCGAGCGCGTAGCCCGCCACTGCAGCGATGATCGGTTTGCGGATGCGGTTGATGGCATCCGCCTCCTTGCCGAAGAAGTCGCTCGTGAACATGTCCACGAAGCTCTTTTCCGACATTTCCTTGATGTCTGCGCCAGCCGCGAAGGCCTTTTCCGAACCGGTGATGACGATGCAACGCACCTTGTCATTCTCTTCCGCCGATTTCAGCGCCTCGGCAAGTTCCCCCAGCAATTGGGAGTTCAGGGCGTTCAGTGCGTCGGGGCGGTTGAGCCGGATCAGGGCAACGTAATCCTCGATCTCGACGATCAGGGTCTGGTAGGCCATTCGGTCTTGCCTTTCCTTGTCTCTGAACGGGACTCCTAGCAGAGCATCAAATCAGATCAAGCGTCTTATGAGGCTGGAGCGCTGCGTCATTTCTGGCAAGACGGGCAGAAAAA
Source organism: Thioclava sp. DLFJ4-1 (assembly GCF_002020145.1). NCBI lineage: Bacteria > Pseudomonadati > Pseudomonadota > Alphaproteobacteria > Rhodobacterales > Paracoccaceae > Thioclava > Thioclava sp. DLFJ4-1. The sequence continues at coordinate 917,983 of NZ_MPZT01000002.1, read as the reverse complement.
GGTCGAACGTCCCGATTGAACGATGCGCCGGATCTGGGTGGCGCAGGTGGTGCAGGGCGTGTCCTCGCGGTCGTAGACATGGAAGCTGTGCTGGAAGTATCCCAGCTCCCCATCCGCCTGACGATGGTCGCGTAGGGACGAGCCGCCGGCCGAGATCGCCTCGGTCAGCACCTCGCGGATGATCGGCACGAGCGAAGCGAGCCGCAGGTTCGAGATCCGCTTCGCCTGACGACGCGGATCGATACCTGCCCGATGCAGCACTTCACAGACATAGATGTTGCCCAGACCCGCCACGACATGCTGATCGAGCAGCGCCGATTTGATCGGCGTTGCGCGGCGTTTGAGCGCCTCGACCAGATAGTCTTCGTGGAAGTCGTTGCCGAAGGGCTCGGGGCCCAGCCCCGCCAGCAGCCAATGGGCCTGCTCGCGCTCGGTCAGCACCAGATCCATCGCCCCGAAACGGCGCGCATCGTTGAAGGTCACGCGTCCGCCGCCGGACATGTGCAAAACAACGTGATCGTGCTTGGCAGGCGCCGGATGATCGAGATGAAATTCGCCGAGCGTCACGCCCGACACCAGCATCCGCCCGGACATCCCCAGATGGATCAGCAGGCTCTCCCCGCTATCGAGATCGGCCAGGATGTATTTCGACCGTCGCCGCAGTCGGTCGATGCGGGCACCTTGCAACCGCTCCGCCATCCGCTCGGGCAGGGGCCAGCGCAGGTCGGGCCGATTGACTTCGGCGCGTTCGATCCGATGGCCTTCCATGGCCGGGACCAACCCGCGACGAACCGTCTCGACCTCGGGCAATTCGGGCATTGTTCCTCCTCATCGCATTGTCTTGGGGCAAAGGGCCCCTATAAGAAGGGGGTGAAATGAGGAACGGCAAGGGCCCATGAGCGCAGAGCAATCAAAGACCACGCATTTCGGTTTTCAGACCGTGGACGAAGATGCCAAGGCAGGCATGGTTCACGGCGTGTTTTCGCGAGTGGCATCGAAATACGACATCATGAACGACCTGATGAGCATGGGCATCCACCGCGTCTGGAAAGATGCGATGATGGATTGGCTCGCGCCGCGGCCGGGTCAGAAGCTGCTCGATGTGGCGGGCGGCACGGGCGACGTCTCCTTCCGCTTCCTCAAGCGCGCAGGCTCGGGCCACGCAACGGTCTGCGATATGACCGAATCGATGCTGGTCGAAGGCCGCAAGCGCGCCGAGGCCGAAAGCATGGCCGACAGTCTCGACTGGGTCGTGGGCGATGCGATGGCACTGCCCTTCGCGGATAACTCCTTCGACGTCTACACGATCTCTTTCGGCATCCGGAACGTGACGCGCATTCCTGATGCGCTCAAGGAAGCCTACCGGGTGCTCAAGCCCGGCGGGCGGATCATGGTGCTCGAATTCAGCCAGATCCCGAACGAGATGATGCAGAAGGCCTATGATCTCTATTCCTTCAACGTGATCCCGAAGATGGGCGAGATCGTCGCGAATGACCGCGACAGCTATCAGTATCTGGTGGAATCGATCCGCAAATTCCCGACGCAGGAGACATTCGCGCAGATGATCCGCGAGGCCGGGTTCGAGAATGTCTCCTACCGGAACCTCTCGATGGGGATCGCGGCGCTGCATTCGGGCTGGAAACTTTAACCGATGCGCGGACCCCATAATATCTGGCGCCTGATCCGGACGGGCGCGACCTTCATCCGCACGGGTGCGATGCATCAGGCGCTCGAAGCGATGGACGCGCCGCCGCGGCTGCGCGCCTTGGCCTATGCGATCAGCGCGCCGTTTGCGTGGCTCGGCTACAAGGGCGATCCGGAACTGCCGCCGGTGACGCGCGCGATCACCGCGCTGGGCCCGGCCTATATCAAGTTCGGTCAGGTCCTCTCGACACGGCCCGATGTGGTCGGCTCGGAGCTGGCCGATCAACTGCGCGTGCTGCAGGACAAACTGCCGCCCTTCGAGACTTCCGTGGCCAAACGCATGGTCGAGGAAGAACTGGGCGCGCCCGCCGATCAGCTCTTCATGGAGTTTTCCGAGCCCGTCGCCGCCGCCTCGATCGCGCAGGTCCATTCCGCGCGCCGCGCCGATACGGGCGAGCGCGTCGCGGTGAAGGTGCTGCGTCCGGGGATCGAGCGCGCCTTCCGCCGCGATCTCGACGCCTTCCATTTCGCCGCCGCGATGATCGAACGGATTTCGCTCGCCTCGCGTCGTTTGCGCCCGAGCGAGGTGATCAAGCATTTCGAATCCGTCGTTATGGGCGAGCTGGACTTGCGTCTGGAAGCGGCCTCCGCCTCGCAATTCGGCGCGAATACTGAAGGCGATGCCGGTTTCGTGGTGCCGCAGCCGGTCTGGAACCTCTCGGCCAAGCGGGTGATGGTTCTCGACTGGGCCGAGGGGCTGCCGATGGGCGACCCGGACGGTCTGCGCGGGGCGGGCCATGATGTTTCCAGCATTGGCGAGCGCGTCTTGCAGCTGTTTCTAAGCCATGCGCTGCGCGACGGTTTTTTCCATGCCGACATGCATCACGGCAATCTCAAGGTGGCCGGGAACGGCGATATCCTCGCTTATGATTTCGGGATCATGGGGCAGATCGACGAATATACCCGCCGGGTCTATGCCGAGATTCTCATGGGCTTCATCCAGCGCGACTATAAACGCGTGGCCGAGGTGCATTTCGAGGCCGGGTACGTCCCCGCCGATCGCGATGTCGACGAGTTCGCTCTGGCGCTGCGCGCTGTCGGCGAGCCGATCTTCGGGATGGACGCGACGCATATCTCGATGGCGCGGTTGCTGGCCTATCTCTTCGAGGTGACCGAGCGGTTCGGGATGCAGACCCAGACGCAGTTGATCTTGCTACAGCGCACGATGGTGGTTGTCGAAGGTGTCGCCCGCTCGCTGAATCCGTCGATCAACATGTGGGAAGTCGCCAAGCCGGTCGTGGAGAAATACATCCGCGAGAGCCTTGGGCCGCGCGCCATCGCGAATGACCTGCGCAAGACTGTGCAGGTGCTGGGCCGCTTCGGGCCGGAACTCCCCGACCTCGTGAAAGCGGCGATCCGCAAACAGACCGAACCGACGCCGCCCCCCGTGACGGTAACACGCTGGCGCTACGCGGCGCTGATCTCTGCGGGGACGGCCCTGCTTTTGCTCGGCGTCGTGCTGGGTGAGTTGCTTTAACCCTCTCGCAACGCACTGACCGTGTCCGCGGCGATCGTGGCGCCGCCTTCAAGCGTCAGCAGCGCGCCGTCCGCGCCTGATTGCACCTCGGTCACGCGCGTGTAGGCCGCAACCGGGTCGGTGCCGATCAAGCTTCCAGAGGCGTAGCTTTGCAGCGCGAAACTGTATCGCCCTGCGCCCAGAACCTGACCTGCGTCGTTTGTCCCGTCCCAGGAATAGCTGTCGAGTGCGGGCGAGATGGGTTTCTGCGCAACCTGACGCCCGTTGGAATCCGTCACCACTAGAACAGCGGCATCGGCCCCCGATTGCGCGGCCGGCGCGAGATCCACGGGCGTCGTGCCGTCGAAGTAACTCGGCGCTTCGGCACGCGCCTGCATCCCGACCCAGCCCGCCAGTTCGCTCAACCCTCCGAGCCCGGTCTGGCCAGACAGAGCCGTCAAAAGGTCATTGGTCTTCACCTGCTGCTCGACGCCCGAAAAAGTCGCGAGCTGAACTGCGAAGTCGGCGCTTTCGATCGGGTTGAGCGGATCCTGATTCTTCATCTGAACGGTCAGCATCGTCAGAAAAGTCTCGAAATCCGAGCTCAGCGCCGAGGGCGCTTTGGTGCCTGTGCCGTTCTCCGCGGCGGTAACGGCCGACGTGGCGGTGGCAGGCGAGGTGATGGGGGAAGTGGTGGTCATGGTCGTCTCCTACATCCGCAGATCGAGCCCGCTTTGCGGGGGGGCGAGGCGCGCGGTTGCGCGTGGGGCCGGGGCAATCGGCGTCTCAATTGGGTCTAAGTCCGGGGCTGCGCCCAAGCCGTCGAGCATGTCGAGCCGTTGCTGCGGACGCTCGTCGCGCTGGCTGAACTGAAAATCGAGCGCGCCATAGCCCATGTCGTGCATCTCGCGCGCGAGCGTGTCGATATGGCGGCGCATGAGGTCGAGCGTCTCGGCACGATCGGCCTGTATCGCCACCGTCATGCCATGCTGGCTCGCGTGGAGGGTCATGCGCACATGGCCCAGTTCCTCCGGTGAAAGCGCAATCTCCACCGGTCGATCGGGCATCCGTGGCAGTGAGATCCCGATCTGATGGGCGATCGACTGCGCGATAGAAGCGGGCGCGGGGGGCACCGCCGCGCTTGTCTGCCCGGACCCACCCGACGCGGTGATCAGAGGGGCGGAGCCCGCGGCCCATGTCTCTGCTGTCTCACCGACATGGGCCCGCGTGGCGGTCAGCTCGGGGGCGTCCATATTGCTCTTGGCCGCGCCCAGTTCCGCCGTCGTGAGATAGATGGCCCGTGCATGATCCATGCGTTTGAGGGCGGGCGCGGGTGAGGCATAGGGTATGGCACCCGAAGGGAGAGGTGCGGCCTCCAGCCGGGTTGACCTCTCGGGCGCCCCGGCCTTTTCATTCTGCGGCGCATCGCTTTGCACGACGCTCAGTATCGGTGACGTGTTCTGCTGAGGTTGAGGGCGCGCAACCGCTCCAGAGGCGCCGACAGTTGAAGGGGGGGCGGAGGCCTCGGTCGCCAGCTCGTGGTGTGGGGCATTTGCGTTCGCGATCTGCTGAAGTCTCGAAGAGACAACGCTTGCCTCGGCGGGCTGCGGTGCTTCCTTAGCGCTCAATTTGACGTCTGAAGCCCTTGATCCTCGCGTCTTCGCACCGGGCGGCTCGGCGAGCGTGGAAGGCAGTGGAGAGAAGGCCGGCGCTGCCTGGTCTCCTGCGCGTCTCTTCATCCCGGTCAGCGTCGGATCAGTTTCTGGAGCAACGGTGCGCGCAGCCCCAGCTGACGCTTCGGTCGGTTGGGTTTGGGCACTGTTTTGGCCAAAGACGGGCGCGCTTTCAGGTTGTTTGCCTGCCAGAGGGTTATGTGTTGCAGCAGGTGAATGGAAAGAAGGCGCGGCATTCAGGCCCCGCACAAGCGCCATTTCTGAACGACCGTCGGGACGAAGAGGGCCCGAGCTAGTTGCGTTCTCCTGCGGTGTGCTTTTGGTTTCAACGTTCCCTGCCTTTGTCCCCTCTGCATCGGATGCTGTGAGCGTTGGAATTTTCAATGCGGGCTCGGCACTTTGAGCGCTATCAATCCCGGGGACAAACACCTCGGGTTTTGACGACACAACTACCGCCGAATTTCCGCCAGTTTCAGCAGACCTTTGTACCCGACCGCTCGCATCGTGAGGCGCAACGGTCGCCGCATCATTTCTAACGAGTATTGAGAGCGTTCCATCTTTCACGAAGCCAGCGTTTTGCGTGTCGATCTGTGGCTGAACGGTCATCACGTTCGAGAGTTGCACAGAACGCATTGAGCTTTCCGAAGCCGTGTCAGGGATATTCGCTTCGATTTTGTCCGTCTCCGTGTGAGCAAGCGAAACCCTCTCCCCATATCCTTTTCCGTTCAATCGAGACGTCGCGCCGCCATCATGCGAGGCGACGCTCTCCTCGGGCTTCTTTGAACCATTGAACTTTGTGGGATGGTCCGGGTCGACTGTGAGCGCCGACCGCGTCGGGCCGAACGGGCCCTGCGGACCGGGCAGCGCAATGTCAGAATCGCTGCCAGCCAATTCTCGAGCGCCTGATCCGATCGTCGGCGCTACTTGAGCATCTTCAGCCTCACACTGCGGGTCCTTGTCGGCGCCTCCCTCCGGCTCCTCAACCAAGTTAACGCCACGAGGGATTGCGACGGTTTTTGGCGCGGCCTCTTCTTCAAGCGTGAAGGTTCCGCCCGGCGACTCCGCCGTATCGGTAGGTCTCGCTGCTGCCTTGAGATGGCCGCTCGGGCCTTTCGGCGTTTCTGGAATCGGAAAGGGAATCATGGTCCTCACGACTTCTGTCTGTGTCGAGGCCACTATCGCCGCAGGAACTTACCGATTCTTTACGCCCGACTGGCAGAGTGCAGAAAATTATCTGCAACTGGAGAGTTCGATGCACAGTCCGACCGTATCACCGCTGCCGCACGCGGCTGGTCTCTCTTCGCTTGATGCCAAGCTGTTTGAGCAAGCGAAGGCACTAGAAGCTGGGTTCCTGTCGGAAATGCTCAAAGAGGTGGGCATGAAAGCCGCAAGCGGTGCTTTCGGCGGTGGAATTGGCGAAGAGCAATTCTCGTCCTTCCTGAGAGCCGAACAGTCCAAGGCCATGGTCGAGGCCGGGGGAATTGGCCTTGCGGAAATCATCTTCGAATCGCTCAAGAACGGAGGGCAGGATGCCTGATACGAATGCTGCGGAAGAGCTGATCTCGCTGCTACGGCTCGAACGGGAAGCGATCCGTTCGGCGGATTTTTCCGACCTTGTCGGGCTGAGCGATCGAAAGGAGCGCGCGATGGCTGCGCTGACGAAACCTGATGGCGACACGGTCGAGAAAATCCGTGCGCTTGCACGCGAGAATCAGACGCTATTGGCCTCGGCACTTGCGGGTGTTCGCGCGGCGCAGGCTCGTTTGAAAACGATTGTGACGGCGGCGAAAGGCTTCGAGTCCTATGACAAAGAAGGGCGACCGCGGCCCATCCGCCGCGGCAGCGGAGATTTCGAGCGTCGTGCATAAGCTGTTAATCATGAAAGGAATTTGTTGAGAGATCGGGGAGGGATTTAGCAGATTGTTAGCCTTTGGAGGGCCATGGTGACGACGCATCCAAGCGATGGCGCGCCTCACGGCTCAGGAGGCGCATTGGTCAGAAAGCCTTGAGTGCCGCGTCGAACACGCGGCTTTTCAATCGAGTGACGCAAAGCGTCGACACTAAAGGGATAAATCATGTCCAGCATTCTGACGAATACCGGCGCGATGGTCGCGCTGCAGACCCTCAAAGGGATCAATTCCGGCCTCGCCACCACTCAATCCGAAATCTCGACCGGCAAATCCGTCGGCTCAGCGAAAGACAACGCGGCTGTCTGGGCGATTTCGAAGGTCATGGAATCCGACGTTAAGAGCTTCTCTGGCATTTCGGACAGCCTCGCACTGGGCGAATCGACCGTTGCCGTCGCTCGTAAGGCGGCCGAAACCGTCACCGACCTGCTGACGGATATGAAAACCAAAATCGTCGCCGCGCAGGAATCGAACGTAGATCGCGACAAGATCCAGACCGATATCGACGCCTTGCAGGAACAATTGACCTCGGTGGTCGGGGCGGCGCAGTTTAACGGGCTGAACCTGGTGGATGGCTCTTCCGCCGCGACCGTCAAGGTTCTGTCTTCGCTTGATCGCGCGTCGGACGGCACCGTCTCTGCAAGTCATATCGACGTCGCCGCGCAGAACCTGTCGGTCGGTGGGTATTCCGCCAAAGCTGCCTTCACAGCGTCCGACGGGGTGTCCACCGACAAGGACGTTGCCGCAACGACCCTCGCCAAAGCGGATGGAACCGGTAAAGATCTCCTACTTGATGATACGGTGAGCTGGGCTGCGGGTGATAGCGTCAGGGTTACCCCGGGTGACCAAACCGTCAGCTACACGCTCTCGGCTGCAGACGCGGCGCAGACTGGAACTGCGCGCACCGACCTGATCGCAGCAGGCCTCAAATCGGCAATCGACGCGCTGGGTATCGCCAACCTTCAAGTCGACTTCACGGCCGGTGTCAGCACCACCAGCGATTCGACTCTCACCTTCAAAAATGACGGTATCGCCGATCTGGCGGGAGACCTTACGATCGTGTCTCAATTCGTCAATGCGGGGGCAGGCGGCCTCGGCGCGGTCGCATCGATCGACGTGACCAGTGAGGCGGGGGCGACCGCGGCGCTCTCCAATATCGAAACGCTGATCCAGACCGCAACCGACGCGGCATCGTCCTTCGGTTCCGTGGAGGGACGGATCGGCACGCAAGCCGATTTCATCTCCAGCCTCAGCGACTCGCTCAAAGCGGGTATCGGTTCGATGATTGACGCTGACATGGAAGAGGCTTCGGCCCGTCTTCAGGCGCTGCAGACGCAGCAGCAGCTGGGCATTCAGGCGCTCTCGATCGCCAACCAGCAGCCGCAGAACATCCTTTCTCTGTTCCGCTAAGGCTCGGGTTGGGGCACCTGATGCGGTGCCCCAACTTCGCTCATGTGTCCCGCGCATGATCAGTTTCAGTCACCGGAAGGATTTCCCGTGTACGCGACGACTTTGGCCAAAACGGCCTATTCCAATCCCAGCCAGCCGATGCGCACGCCGCGAGGGCTCGAATTCGAACTCTTCGCCCGCATCACGCGCCGCCTCAAACAGGTCTCTTCGCAAGATGCCCCCTTTGCCGCGTTGGCCGAAGCGATTTTCGAAAACCGCCGTCTCTGGACCGCGCTGGCGGCGGATGTCGCCGATCCGGAGAATGGCTTGCCGCAAGATCTTTGCGCCCGCATCTTTTTCCTGCACGAGTTCACGCAGGCGCATAGCCGCCTCGTGCTTTCGCAAGACCGGTCGGTCGATGCGCTGATCGACGTGAACACCGCCATCATGCGCGGGTTGCGACAAGACGGGGCAAAACAATGAGCGGCCTCGTTCTGAAACTCGCCCCGAAAGAGAGAGTGCTGATCAACGGTGCCGTCATCGAAAATGGGGATCGCCGATCGCGACTCGCGATCATGACGCCGAACGCAAACATTCTTCGGCTGCGCGACGCGATCCATCCCGAAGAGGTCAACACCCCGGTCCGTCGGGTTTGCTATATCGCACAGCTCGTGCTCTCCGGTGACACCGATCCGCAAGAGGCGAAGATGCAGTTGCTTCGGGGGATCGAACAGCTCAGTCAAGTTCTCAAGGATCAAGATAGCCGTGCGCAGCTCAATGCGGCCACGCTCGCCGTGATCGAGAACCAGCATTACCAAGCGCTGAAAGCACTGCGCACGCTTCTTCCACGGGAGGAACGCCTCCTCGCCGCAGGCGCGTCATGACGTATCAGCCGGTCGTCCCTTTCTCCGGGTTTGCGGGGTGGCGGTTTCTCTCGCGCACGATGGAGACGCAGCAGGCCGCTTTCGCGGCGTCGACGGAAAACCAACGCCTCGATAGCTATTTCCGGGAGACGATCGGACAGATCGATACGGCGAAGGCTTTGGTAGATGATCGGCGTCTGCTCGGTGTGGCGCTCGGCGCATTCGGTCTCGATGCGGATATCGACAATAAATACTTCATCCGAAAAGTGCTCGAGGAAGGCTCTTTGGACAGAACGGCGCTGGCCAACAAGCTGTCGGACAAAAGCTACCTCGCGCTGACCACGGCCTTCGGATTCGGAGATTTCTCGGTCCCGCGAACGAAGCTTTCGACTTTCGCGGACGAGATTCTGACGAAATTTCAGACCCGAGAATTCGAGGTCGCGGTCGGCGAAGTCGATAATGACCTGCGCATGGCGATGTCGTTGCAGCGCGACCTTCCCGAGCTCGCGGCGAAGGATATCTCCGAGGCTGCGAAGTGGTACACGATTATCGGATCGCCATCCCTGAGCCGGGTGTTCCAGACTGCGCTCAACCTGCCACCTAGCGTTGGCGCGCTTGATGTCGATCAGCAGCGCGAGATCTATATGTCCAAGGCGCAACGCACCTACGGGACCTCTGATCCCGCGGAGCTCGGTGCATCCGAGAAACTGGAGGCCCTGACGCGGGATTATTTGCTTCGTGCGCAGCTCTCGAGCATGACCAGTGTCTCGTCGCAGAATGTCGCGCTCAGCCTTTTGCAAAACGCGGGGGCGCAGCGCCTTTCGCTTCGGCTCTAGGCTTTAAGGAAACTGCGCGGCACGGCGGAGCTCGCCCGTTTTCAGGCCGCGCCAATTGCTGATCGGGCCGGTCAATCTGCGATGCACCACGGGCGCGTTGGCATTGAGCGCACCGAGGCGGATCAGCAGCGCGATCATCGCCGCTTCCGAGGCTCGGGTCGCGCCATCAGTGATCTTCAGGGCGACGCCGCGTTTCTGATCCGGAAGCATGGCGACATAGACGCCTTCCGCACCGGTTTTGACGGCGACGCGCCCGTTCGCCTCTCGCATGATCTCGGTGCAGGCGCGGCCTTCGCCTGCGACGAGCTCTGGATGCTCCATCATCGCATCGACCAGACGGGTCGCAGCGCGCGCCCGCAGATCGCCGTCCGAGGTCGCCGCCGCGAAGAATTGCATGGCGCGCCCGAGACCGGCGAGGCTGGTCGCGAAATTCGGGGCCGAGCATCCGTCGATCCCGTAGCGCGGCGAGGTCTCTTCGGTCACCTCTTCGAAGGCGGTTTTCACGGCCCGCTGCACGGGGTGATCGATCTCCACATAGTCAGGACCGCCGCCCAGATGCCGGTTCAGCGTCAGGAACCCGGCATGTTTGCCCGAGCAATTGTTATGCGCTTGGCAAGGCGCGTGATCCGAGCAGATCAGCTGCTTCTTCTCGGCCTTGTCGCGCGGCAGATGCGCCCCGCAGCGCAGGTCGTCATCGCCCAGCCCAAGCGTCGCGAGCCAGTCTTCGACCGCCGCGCGGTGCATCTGCGCGCCGGAATGGCTCGCGCAGGAGAGGGCCAGCTGGCGCGTCGTCAGCCCGGCGGCCTCCGCCGCGCCGCTTTCCAGCAGCGGCAAGGCCTGGATCATCTTCACAGAAGAGCGCGGAAAAATAACCGCTTCTGGATCGCCCCAGGCGGCTTCGATCCCCTCCGGGCCGAAGATCACCGCATGGCCGTGATGGACGGATTCACACATCCCCCCGCGCCACAGCTCGATCATTGCCTTCGGTGCCGTCATCGCCTGCCTCCTATGCGCGAAATCTCGCCATCGCGGGGTTTTACCCCTAGGCTTTTTTAGGTTAAATGAGTGTTATCGAGAGGAAAACGCATTCGCCACCGAAAACAGGGTGACCGGCCCGGGCGATGCAGAGGCAACCTGACAGCTGGAGGCTGTAAGCATGATGATGAAGGGTCTGCGGATCGCGACGGTCGCCGCGCTCATGATCGGGGCGGGGCATGGCGCAATGGCGCAGGAAAGCACCAACCGCGTCGCGGCGAATACCGATTGGAGCGTCTTCGTCGATAACGATCCGAAAGAGTGCTGGGGCGTGTCGAAACCGAAGAAGACGGTCAACACCAAAGGCGGCAAGGTCGTGCAGGTGAACCGCGGGGATATCCTGCTGTTCGTGACCTACCGTCCGGGCAAGAAGCCCGAGATTTCGTTCATGGGCGGCTATCCTTTCGCGGATGGCTCGACGGTCGATCTCGAAGTCGGCGGTCAGAAATACACGCTCTTCACCGATGGCGGCGGCGCTTGGGCCGGATCGCCTGAAGAGGACGCGAAGATCATCGGCGCGCTCAAGGCCGGGTCTGACGTGAAGCTGACGGGGCGTTCGAGCCGTGGCACCCAGACCGAGGACACGTTCTCGCTGATGGGCTTCACCGCCGCGACCACCGAAGCCGAGCAGCGCTGCCAGTAAGCGACCCTCGCGCCTGACATTGGAGCCCCGGCCATGCGCCGGGGTTTTCGCGTTCGAGCCAAAAGCGCGACGCCCCCTGTTAATGCAGGGGCGAATCCCCTATATGAGGCGCCTCATTTCAAGGAAACATGCGATGACCCAGTCTCAGGCTCCGATCACGCAAGACGTGCACACGATCCCGCGCAAGCTGCCCGAAGGCGGCAAGGTGAACCTCATCGGTCTCACCCGTGACCAGCTCCGCGCGGCGCTGATCGAGGCGGGCACGCCCGAGAAGCAGGCGAAGATGCGCGTCGGCCAGATCTGGCAGTGGCTCTATTACTGGGGCGTGCGCGATTTCGCGGCGATGACCAACCTCGCCAAGGATTACCGGGCGATGCTGGCCGAGACGTTCGAGATTACCCTGCCCGAGATTGTCTCGAAGCAGGTGTCCGAGGACGGCACGCGGAAATACCTTCTGAAGATCGCCGGCGGCCACGAGGTCGAAGCGGTCTACATCCCCGAGGAAAGCCGCGGCACGCTGTGCATCTCGAGCCAGGTGGGCTGCACGCTGACCTGTTCGTTCTGCCACACCGGCACGCAGAAACTCGTGCGCAACCTGACGCCAGGCGAGATCGTCGGGCAGGTGATGCTCGCACGCGACGATCTGGGCGAATGGCCCGAGAAGAACAGCCCGAAGAACGAGACCCGTCTGGTGTCGAACGTCGTTCTGATGGGGATGGGCGAGCCGCTTTATAACTTCGAGAATGTCCGCGACGCGATGCAGGTCGTGATGGATGGTGAAGGCATCAGCCTCAGCCGCCGCCGGATCACGCTGTCGACCTCGGGCGTCGTGCCGGAGATCGCGAAGACCGCCGAGGAGATCGGCTGTCTGCTGGCGGTGTCCTTCCACGCCACGACCGACGAGGTGCGCGACAAGCTGGTGCCGATCAACAAGCGCTGGAATATCGAGACGCTGCTGAACGCGCTGCGGGAATATCCGCGCCTGTCGAACTCCGAGCGGATCACGTTTGAATACGTCATGCTCAAGGGTGTGAACGACAGCGACGAGGACGCGCGCCGTCTGGTGAAGCTGATCCGTGGCATCCCCGCGAAGATCAACCTGATCCCGTTCAACGAATGGCCCGGCGCGCCCTATGAGCGCAGCGATTGGGAGCGGATCGAGAGCTTCGCCGACATCATCTACAAGGCGGGCTATGCCTCGCCGATCCGCACGCCGCGCGGCGAAGACATTATGGCCGCCTGCGGTCAGCTGAAATCGGCGACCGAGCGGGCGCGCAAATCGCGGGCGCAGATTCAGGCTGAGGCGGGGCTTTAAGGGAACCCGCTTCGCCGCTTCTGCATTGACGCTACGTGTGGGAAGTAACCGGAGACGTCATGACGCGAGAGGCCATCGCCCCGCTTCCAAAGCCCTGTAATGCCGAGGGAAAGCCGCGCCGCACTGGCGTGGAGATCGAGTTTGCCGGGCTGACCGAGGCGCGCATCGCGCAGATCGCCGCGCAGGCCCTTGGGGGCGAGGCGCGGCGCAGCGACGGTCAGGACTGGGAAGTCACCGGCACGAAGCTCGGCGATCTGCAGGTCTATCTCGACATCTCGGTGCGCAAGCAAGCCGACGGTGCGCTCAAGGAACTGGGTCTGCGTATCGGGCGCGAGGTCATTCCGGTCGAGATTGTGACCGAGCCGCTGGACCGCGAAGGCCTTCTTCAACTCTCTGATTTCATTGAATTGCTGCGCAGCGAAGGCGCGCAAGGTACGGGGCGGTCTCTGCTCTATGGGTTCGGCCTTCATCTCAACCCGGAGATCGCCTCCAGCAAGGCTGAAGATATCGTTCGCCCGCTTCTGGCCTTCGCGCTGATCGAGGAGTGGATGCGCGAGACCTGGCCGATCGAGAGGACGCGCGAAGTGCTGCCTTTCACTGCGCCTTATCCGAAGAAGCTGATCGAGGATTTGGCGCGGCTTGGCCCCGATGCCGCGCTCGACGAGGTGATCGTCACCTATCGCAGGCACACGCTGTCGCGGAACCACGGGCTGGATATGCTGCCGATCTTCTGCGAGCTACGGCCCGATCTGATTGCACCGGAGGAAGGGAAGGGGGGCACCGTTTCGCCGCGTCCCGCCTTCCATTTCCGTCTGCCCGATTGCCGCATCGACGATGAAACCTGGTCGCTCGACAGCGAGTGGCGGCGCTGGTGGTTCGTGGAGACGCTCGCGGCGGAGCCCGAGTTGTTGGGCCTGATGTGTCGCGAATGGTTGACGGCGAAGACCGAATTCCATCTGCTGGGCGGGAAATGGGTCGAGACCTGCGAGAAAATTCTGAGGCTTGCCGGGCATAGATGAAGCCCCTGATCGGCATATCGACATCGCGTCGCACCGGGTGGCGGGTCTACCCGTTCATCGCCTTCGGCGTCTGGCTGGCGGGCGGTCGCTCGGTTCGCTGGGTCGCGGGCAAACGCGCTGAGGTGCAGCATGTCGACGGTGTGATCGTGGGCGGCGGCGATGACATTTCACCCGAACTCTATGGCGGCGATCTGATCGCGAGCGCGGTGCTCGACCCGGCGCGCGACGAGCTGGAAAAATGCCTCGTCGAGGAAGCGATGGCGCAGGGCAAGCCGGTGCTTGGGATTTGTCGTGGCGCGCAGATGATAAATGTCGCGCTGGGCGGCGATCTGCATCAGGACGCCTACGATCATTACAACGCGCATAAACACACGACGCTTCTGCCGAAGAAGGACGTGCGAGTCGAACCCGGCTCGCGGCTCGGTGCGCTGGCAGGGCTCGCGCCGATGCGGGTCAACGCGCTGCACAGTCAGGCCGTGGATCGCTTGGGCGACGGGCTACGGGTCGCGGCGCGCGATGGGTCGGGAATGGTACAGGCAGTCGAGCGCGTCGAGGAGCCTTTCGCCCTCGGCGTTCAGTGGCACCCGGAATACCTCACCTATGCCCACCGGCAGCGTGCGCTGTTCCGGGCACTGGTGGCGGCAGCGCGCGCAAGCCATGAGCACCGCGCGCAACTGCCCGAGGTCAGCGCCGAGGCGAAGGCCTGAGCGCCGCGCCTCAGCAGTTCTCGTAATTCCAATTGTCGATGATCGCGACCGCGTCCTTGGCGCTCTCGACGAAGCTCACCAGATCGAGATCCTCGGGCGAAATCGTTCCGGCCTCGGCCAGCCGATCCCAGTTGATGATCTCTTCCCAGAACTGGCGCCCGAACAGGATGAAGGGGATTCTCGACATCCGGCCCGTCTGGATCAGGGTCAGCGCCTCGAACATCTCGTCGAGCGTGCCGAAGCCGCCGGGGAAGACGCACACGGCGCGGGCGCGCATCAGGAAATGCATCTTCCGGATCGCGAAATAGTGGAAGTTGAAGGTCAGATCGGGCGTGACGTATTCGTTCGGCGCCTGCTCATGCGGCAGCACGATGTTGAGACCGATCGACTGACCGCCCGCCTCATGCGCGCCGCGATTGCCCGCCTCCATCACGCCGGGGCCGCCGCCGGTGCAGATCACGTTCTCCCGGCCGTATTCCTGCATCGAGCGTTCGGTCATCTCGCGCGCGAAGATGCGGGCCTCTTCGTAGTAGCCCGAAAGTTCCGCGAGATACTCGGTCTTCGCGTTGGCCTTGTTCTCGGGCGCGGGGATGCGCGCGCCGCCGAACATGACGATGGTCGACTCGATGCCGCGCTCGTCCATGATCAGCTGCGGCTTGAGCAATTCGAGCTGCAGCCGCACCGGGCGCAGCTCGTCGCGCAGCATGAAATCCACATCCGTATAGGCCAGCCGATAGGCGGGCGCGCGGGTCTGTGGCGTGTCGGGAATGTTCTTTGCGGTCTGCGCGTCGTCCCGCGAGTGGCGGAACGAATGCGTCGTGTCGTCCTTCATGGGGCACCTGCTCATTGCGCGTTTCGCTTTGACCAACTATAGCGTGAACGCTGTAAAGGCCACCTGAAAGAGGATTTGCCCATGTCGAACGCCGCGCTCGAAACTGCAATCGAAGCCGCTTGGGAAGCCCGCGACACCATCACGCCCTCGACCGGCGGTGAGACCCGCGAGGCCATCGAAGATACGCTCAACGCGCTGGATCGCGGCGAGCTGCGTGTTGCGGAGAAACGCGAGAACGGCGACTGGCATGTGAACCAATGGGCCAAGAAAGCGGTTCTGCTCGGCTTCCGCCTCAAGGACATGGAGCAGCAGGATGGCGGCCCGCAGGGCGGCCACTGGTGGGACAAGGTCGACAGCAAGTTCAAAGGCTGGGGCGACAAAGAGTGGAAAGCCGGTGGCTTCCGCGCCGTGCCGAACTGCATCGTGCGCAAATCGGCCTATATCGCGCCGGGCGTGGTGCTGATGCCCTCCTTCGTGAATCTCGGCGCCTATGTCGACGAGGGCACGATGGTCGACACTTGGGCCACCGTCGGCAGCTGCGCGCAGATCGGCAAGGGCGTGCACCTCTCGGGCGGCGTCGGCATCGGCGGCGTGCTGGAGCCGATGCAGGCCGGCCCGACCATCATCGAGGACAACTGCTTCATTGGCGCGCGCTCGGAAGTCGTCGAAGGCTGCATCGTCCGCGAAGGCTCGGTGCTGGGCATGGGCGTCTATATCGGCAAGTCGACCAAGATCGTCGATCGCGAGACCGGCGACGTGATGTATGGCGAAGTGCCGCCTTATTCGGTTGTCGTGTCGGGCTCGATGCCGTCCAAGAACGGCATCAACCTCTATTGCGCGGTGATCGTGAAGCGCGTCGATGCGCAAACCCGGTCGAAGACCGGCATCAACGAGCTGCTGCGTGACTGAGACGCCGGAAAAGCCGAAGAAGAAACCCTCGCGCCAGCAGGTCTTTACCCTGCTGGTCGAGGTTGGTCGCTCGCCCAATGACGGTCTGCCGAAAGGCGCGTCGGGGGCGGGGCTGCTGTGCTACGCCTCGGGCGTGGACGAGGCAGAGGCCGTGCGCGAGACCGTGGCGATCCTCAAGCAGGCCGAGATGGCGCCGCTTGACGTCACGGGTTACGGCACGCTCGCGGAACGCGAGAAACAGGGCCATGAGATCGACGATGCGGAACGTGAATTGATGCAGCGTGCGCTCGACGAGAACTCCGTGATCATCGCCCAGATGGAGCCGTTTTTCGGCAACGACAAGAAGCCGCTCCAGTAAGCCTTAGAGTGTCATGTGACGCCCGTTGAAACCTCACGAACCGTTGATACACTGGTTCAAAGAGCAAAACAGCGAGCAGGCACCATGGCAATTCCCGGCAAGATCATCCCACTGACATTTATGGCATTTTCTGCGCTTTCGGCCTGTGCGGGGCCCCCCGAATCCTCGCCCCGGCCGCTGGCGCGGGGCAGCGCGCCGGTGGCGGACCCGATCCCGCCGACGGACGCCGCGACGGAAGCGCGTTTCGAGTCCTTCCTCGCGGGCTTCAAATCCCGTGCGCTGGCCAACGGCATCACCGAATACACCTGGAACCGCGCGATGGCCGATGTGCGCTACAATCCCAAGGTGATCGAGCGCGACCGCTACCAATCGGAGTTCACCAAGTCGATCTGGGATTACCTCGATAGCGCGGTTTCGGATGAGCGCGTCGCAACCGGCAAGCAGATGCTGCGGCAATACGACCGGCAGCTGAACGCGATCGAGCGCAAATACGGCGTCGACAAAGAGGTCGTCGTCGCGATCTGGGGTATGGAGAGCCGCTACGGCGCTTATCGTGGCAAGACGGCGATCATCCCCGCGCTTGCGACGCTTGCCTATGACGGGCGGCGCGGCGAGTTCTTCGCCAAGCAGCTGATCGCGGCGCTCAAGATCATTCAGTCGGGCGACGTGGACGAGCGGCACATGACCGGCTCTTGGGCCGGGGCGATGGGCCACACGCAGTTCATCCCGACCTCCTACCTGTCCTACGCGGTTGATTTCACCGGCGATGGTCGGCGCGATATCTGGTCGGAAGACCCGACTGATGCGCTGGCCTCGACGGCGGCCTATCTGGCGCGTTCGGGCTGGTCGAAGGGGCAGCCCTGGGGCGTCGAGGTCATCCTGCCCTCAGGCTTCAACTACGGCCTCACCGGCAAGGGTACGAAGAAGAGCCCTGCCGACTGGGCGGCGCTTGGCGTGCGCTCGGCCACGGGCGGCACGGTGCCGAATTACGGTTCGGCGTCGATCCTCGTGCCAGCGGGCGCGAAGGGGCCCGCCTTCATGATCTTCGGCAACTTCCGCGCGATCTCGCGCTACAACTCCGCCGACAGCTACGTGATCGGCGTGGGGCATCTGTCGGATCGTCTGAAAGGGAAGGGGCCCTTCGTGCAGGATTGGCCCCGCACCGGCAAGCCGCTCAGTTCCAAGCAGAAGGTCGAGCTGCAGGAGCGGCTGACCGCGGCGGGCTTCGATACGGACGGCACGGACGGCAAGATCGGTGCGAATACGTCGAAGGCGATCGTGGCCTTCCAGAAATCGCGCGGTCTGCCGCCCGATGGCTACGCCACGCTGGAGCTGCTGCAGGTGCTGCGCGGCTCGTGAATTGCTAGGCGTAAAGTTCAGGGGCGCGGGGGGTTACCTCCGCGCCTCCTGCTTTGAGATCTGCACCGCGAGAATGCCGCCTGCGATCACCAGAACGCCAAGCGCGTCGTGCCAGTCGACATGCTCGCCCAGCACCGCCCAGGCGATCGCGACGCCGAAGACCGGCGTGAGGAAGTGGAAGGTCGCCGCGCGCACCGCGCCGATGCGGCCCACCAGCCGGAACCAGACCCAGGTCGCCATCAACCCTGGTACGATCACCGTGTAGGTGAAGGCCAGCGCCAGTGTCGACGTCACCTCGACCACGAGATGCTCGGTGAAGGCGGAGACCACGGCGAGGCTCACAGCCCCCACCAGCATCTGCAGGCCGACGATCATCAGCACGCCGCCACCGCCGCCGCTCGCGCCGCGTACGGTGAGCGTCGCCACCGCCAGCGCCAATGCGCCCGCGACGCAGAGGCCGAGCCCGAACGGGTCGATCCCGCCTTGCAGCCGTGCGCCCATGATGATGCCGACGCCCGCGAAACCTGCCACCAGCCCGGCGATGCCGAGGGGCGGAATCCGGTCGCGAAAGACGATCCAGCCGAGCGCGCCGACGATCAGCGGCATGGTCGAGGCGATGATCGCCGCGACCGAGGCTTCGACCGTGGTCATCGCGACCCAGTTAAACCCTAGGTAGAGCGCGTTTTGGCAAATTCCGAAGATGATCGTGGCGCGCCATTGCGCCCGGCTCAGCCGCCAGCTTTGGCCGAAGGCCAGTGCCAGCGCGATGCCGATCCCCCCGGACAGGGCGAAGCGCAGGGCAAGGGCTGCAAGGGGCGGAGCCTCTGCCACGATGATATGCGTGGACGTGAAAGCCGAAGACCACATCAGGGCAAAAGCGAGCCCCATTCCGATCGCGCGCAGATCCATCTTTCCTCCGGGCCTGAAAAAGGGCGCCCCGATTGCTCGCGAGCGCCCTAAAAAATTGGCTGTCCCTCGATTGAGAGAGTCCTGCGATCAGGAGTTAACGCTGTCCTTGAGCGCTTTCGCCACGGTCACTTTGACCTGCTTGTCAGCCGGCTTCTGCATCTGCTCGCCGGTGGCCGGGTTGCGGACCATGCGCTCGGGGCGCTCGCGGCAGTAGACTTTGCCAATGCCCGGCAGGGTAACGGCGCCGCCGTTCGACACTTCTTTGGTGACGACGTCGGTGATCGCGTCGAGTGCGGCCGAAGCCGTCTTCTTGTCGGCGTCCATCGCCTCGGCGAGGGCTGCCACCAGCTGGGTCTTGGTCATCGGTTTCGACATATTCGTTCCTCTCTCCGCCCCGGTAATCCAGGGTCAATTTCGTCCGCGTTGCACGGTTGGTGGGCCATGTTCCACACGTTTTTATTGAGCATGGCAAGCCCTTTTCCCAGAATGGGCGGGTTTTTCCCACGTCACAGAAAAGCTGTTTCCTCGAAGCTACGCAATTTCCTGCTGTGAATCCGATCCAGAGGCATCTCGCGAAGTTTCTCCATCGCGAGGATGCCGATCAGCAAATGGCTCGCCACCTGCGTGCGGTAGAATTCGGTCGCCATGCCCGGCAGCTTCAGCTCGCCATGCAGCGGTTTGTCCGAGACGCAGAGAAGCGTGCCGTAGGGCACCCGGAAGCGGAAGCCATTCGCCGCGATCGTGGCGCTTTCCATATCGAGCGCAACCGCGCGTGACTGGCTCAGGCGATGAACCGGGCCGGATTGGTCTCTCAACTCCCAGTTGCGGTTGTCGATGGTGGCGACAGTGCCGGTCCGCATGATCCGCTTCAGCTCGTAGCCTTCCAGCTTCGTCACTTCGGCCACCGCTTCCTGCAGCGCGATCTGGATCTCGGCCAGCGCCGGGATCGGCACCCAGACGGGCAGATCGTCGTCGAGCACATGGTCTTCGCGCAGATAGGCGTGGGCGAGGACGAAGTCCCCAAGCTGCTGCGAATTGCGCAGACCCGCGCAGTGACCGACCATCAGCCAGGCATGCGGGCGCAGCACGGCGATGTGGTCCGTCGCGGTCTTCGCATTGGACGGGCCGACGCCGATATTGACTAGCGTGATCCCGCCGCCATCCGCACGCTTGAGGTGATAGGCGGGCATCTGCGGCAGCTTCGCGAGGCCCGGAATCTCATCCTGCGGGTCGGTGATCTCCTGATTGCCCGGCGCGACGAAGCTCGTATAGCCCGAGTTCTTGTCGCCCAGCAGGCGGCGCGCGACGGCCTCGAACTCATCCACGTAGAACTGGTAGTTCGTGAACAGCACGTGGTTCTGGAAATGCTCGGCCTTGGTCGCGGTGTAATGCGACAGGCGCGCCAGCGAGTAATCCACCCGCTGCGCGGTGAAGGGCGCGAGGTGGCCCGAGCCATCCGGGTTTGGCCCGGCCATGCCGTTGACGATATCGTCGTTCATCCCCGCAAGGTCAGGCACGTCGAACACGTCCCGCAGCGAGAAGTCGAGAACGCCTTCCTGCGGCACCGTCACTTCCGGATGCGCGGCCACGGCGAAATGCACCGGGATCGGGGTGTCGGAGGGGCCGATCGTGACCGGGATATTGTGGTTCTTGATCAGGAGGCCCAGCTGCTGCGTCAGGTAATTGCGGAACAGGTCGGGCCGCGTGATCGTCGCCGTGTAGGTGCCCGGCAGCGCCACATGGCCGAAGCTCAAGCGGCTATCAGCCTTGATATGCGAGGAAACGGAGATGCGCACCTCCGGGTAGAAGGCGCGAAAGCGGTTCCGCGCGGTCTTGCTCTCGAGCGTTTCGTTGAATTTCTCGAGCAGGAAGGCGGTCGCCTCGTCATAGAGCGCCTCGAGCCGGGCGACGGCCTCGGCGGCATCGGTGAAGCTCTCCGCAGGGGCTGCGTCGGGGGTGATGAGGTCTAGCGTTTCATTCATTCAAAAAGATCCGTCAGTTCAAAACGCGTCACGTCGACGAGGCCCAGATCCGAGATGCGGATCTCGGGAATGACGACGAGCGCGAGCAGCGAATGCTGCATGTAAGCGTTGTTCAAAGTGCAGCCGCAGGCGCCCATCGCCTCGACCATCTTGGCGGCGCGTGCGGCCACGGTCTGCGCCGGATCGTCCGACATCAACCCTGCGATCGGCAGCGGCACGGCGGCGATCTCTTCGCCGTCCTTCCAGACGGAGACCCCGCCGCCCATCTCGCCAAGCGCGTTGGCGCAGGCGGCCATCATCTCGCGGTCGGTGCCGACCACGATCATGTGGTGGCTGTCATGCGCCACGGTCGAACCCATGGCCATCCGGCCCTTGTAGCCGAAGCCCGAGACGAAGCCGTTGGTGACGCCGCCGGTGCCTTGATGGCGTTCCACCAGCGCAATCTGCGCGATGTCCTTGGCGGTGTCGGGCTGGGCGAGCCCGTCGGTCACGTCCAGCTCTGCCGTCAGCGCCTTGGTCGGCGCCTGGTTCTCGACCACGCCGATCACGCGGGCGGTGACCGTGTTGGCGCCCTCAGGGGCCGCGATCTCGAAATCCGCGCCCGTCAGGGTCTTGCCCAGGTGCACAGTGTCGCGCGCGCTTTCGGGCCAGTCGTAATGCGGGCACTCCGCCAGCAGTTTTCCATCCTTCGCCACGGTGCGCCCACGCGCGATGACCTGCTCGACCGGCAGCGTCGCCAGATCCGAGGTCAGGATCACATCGGCCCGGCGGCCCGGCGTGATAGAGCCAAGTTCGCGCTCCAGCCCGAAATGGGTCGCAGTGTTGATCGTACACATCTGCAGCGCGACCAGAGGATCGGCGCCGCACTCCACGGCATGGCGGAAGACGCGGTTCATATGCCCGTCATTCACCAGCGTGCCGGAATGGCAGTCATCGGTGCAGAGGATGAAGTTGCGCGGATCGAGACCCTTCTCGGTGACGGCAGTAATCTGCGTCTCCACATCATACCAAGCCGAGCCCAGCCGCATCATCGAGCGCATCCCGTTGCGCACCCGCGCGATCGCGTCGGCCTCGCAGGTGCCCTCGTGATCGTCGGCGGGCCCGCCCGCGACATAGGCGCGGAACGGCGCGCCCAGATCGGGGGAGGCGTAATGACCGCCCACGGTCTTATGCGCGTTCTGCGTCGCGGCGATCTCGGCCAGCATCTTAGGATCGGCATTGATCACGCCGGGGAAGTTCATCATCTCGCCTAGGCCGATGATGCCGGGCCATGTCATCGCCTCGGCCACATCCTCGGGGGTGATCTCGAAGCCGGTGGTCTCCAGACCCGGCGCGGAGGGCGCGCAGGAGGGCATCTGGGTGAAGATGTTCACCGGCTGCATCAGCGCCTCGTCATGCATCATCCGCACGCCGTCGAGGCCCAGCACGTTGGCGATCTCATGCGGATCGGTGAACATGCTCGTCGTGCCATGCGGGATCACCGCGGCGGCGAATTCGGCGGGCGTGAGCATGCCGCTCTCGATATGCATATGCGCGTCGCACAGGCCCGGCACCATGTAGCGCCCCGCGGCGTCGATCACTTCGGTGTCGGGTCCGATACTGTCCGACAGATCGGGAGCCACGGCGGCAAATCGCCCTTCGGCCACGGAAATATCGTAGCCCTCGAGAACCTCACGCGTGTGGACATTGACCCATTTGCCACCCCGGATCACGAGGTCGGCGGGTTCGCGCCCGGCAGCCACGGCAATCAATCGCGGTGCGGCTTCGGGCCAGGATTTGGTCTTGTTCTTCTGTTCCATGTCCAAGCCTGTCATTGCGTGCGGGAAGGTTCAAGAGACGTTGTTATGCCTTCACACAGCCTCTACCTATGACGGATGACAGAAACGCAAAGGGGGCCGTGATGCCGACGCTTCTTTCCATCGGACATGGCTATTCCGCCCGTGCCCTCGCGCCGCTTCTTCTGGCGCGCGGCTGGCGGGTGATCGGCACGACGCGCAGCGTAGAGAAGGCCGAAATGCTGCGCAGCGAAGGCGTGGAGCCGCTGGTCTGGGAAGGCGGGCCTCTGCCGCTCGATCAGGCGACGCATCTACTGAGTTCCGTGGCCCCGGGACCGGAGGGCGACCCGGTTCTCGCTGCGCAGCATTCCGAAATTGCTGCAGCGCAGCATCTGGAGTGGATCGGCTATCTTTCGACCGTCGGCGTCTATGGCGATCACGCGGGCGGCTGGGTCGATGAGGCAACGCCGCTGACCCCCTCGACCAAGCGCGGACAGGCGCGGGTGGAGGCCGAGGCGGCTTGGGGTGCGCTGGCCGCAGCCCGTGACCTGCCGCTCCATATCTTCCGGCTCGCGGGGATCTACGGCCCCGGGCGCGGACCCTTCGAGAAGGTACGGCAGGGCACAGCCCGGCGGATCGTCAAGGAGGGGCAGGTCTTCTCGCGCATCCATGTAGAGGATATCGCGCAGGTGCTGTTGGCCTCGATCGAGCATCCCGATCCGGGCGCAGTCTATAATGTCTGCGACGACGATCCTGCGTCGCCGCAGGACGTGATCGCCTATGCGGCTGAGCTGCTCGACCTGCCGCTGCCGCCTGAGGTCCCGTTCGAGGAGGCCGATCTCAGCCCAATGGCGCGCAGCTTCTATGCCGAGAGCAAGCGCGTGCGGAACGACAAGATCAAACGCGACCTTGGCGTCACGCTGCGCTACCCGGATTACCGCGAAGGGCTGCGCGCGCTGCTCGATCAGGCGGGCTGAAGCTCGACCCGCTTTTCACGCACCGGCAGATGCACGATGGCCGAGAACGCGCCCACGCCCACGCCGACCCACCAGACCAGCGTGTAATCGCCGTAGATGTCGTAGAGCTTGCCGCCCAGCCAGACGCCGAGGAAGGCGCCCACCTGATGCGAGAAGAAGACGATCCCGTAGAGCGTGCCCATGTAGCGCAGCCCGTAGATATGCGCGACCAGCCCCGAGGTCAGCGGCACCGTCGCAAGCCACAGCGCCCCCATCGCGAGCGAGAAGATCAGCACCGTCGCGGGCGTCATCGGCGTCAGGATGAAGGCGCCGGCGACGAAGGTCCGCAGCAGGTAAATCCCGGCCAGCAGGTATTTCTTCGACCAGCGTTTGCCCGCCCAGCCCGCGTAGATCGTGCCCACGATATTGGCCAGCCCGATTACCGAGATCGCCGCCGCGCCAAGCGCCGAGGTCGTCTCGATCCCGATCCCGGCGAGCAGCGATCCGGGTGGCACCGCGCCGCACATCTCGGTCACCATCGCGGGGAAGTGCGCGGTGATGAAGCCAAGCTGATAGCCGCAGGAGAAGAAGCCGAGGAAGATCAGCGTGTAAGACGGATCGCGGAAGGCGCGCATCAGGACGCTGCCCATGCTCTCGGCCAGTTCTTCGCGGCTGGCGCGTTCGGGCGCGCGGATCAGCGGCAGGAAGGCCAGCGAGGCGAGGATCACGGCGGCGAAGATCACGAAGACCGTCTGCCATGGGAAATGGCCCAGCAGCAGCTCCGCCATCGGGGCGCCGAAGACCTGCCCGGCCGAGCCTGCCGCCGTCGCGATGCCAAGCGCGAGCGAGCGGTTCTCGTCCGAGGTCGCGCGGCCCACCACGGCAAGGATCACGCCGAAGCCCGTACCCGCGATGCCGAAGCCCACGAGGATTTCCAGAAGCTGATGCTGTCCCGGCTCCACCGCGAAGGCCGAAAGCACGAGACCGAGCGCATAGACCAGCGCGCCGAGAATGATCGCCAGCCGGTCGCCCCAGCGCTCGGCAATCGCGCCGAAGATCGGCTGCCCGATCCCCCAGGCGAGGTTCTGCACCGCGATGGCGAGCGAGAATTCGGCGCGTGGCCAGTTGAACTCGCTGGCGATCGGAATCTGGAAAACGCCGAAGCTCGCCCGGATGGCGAAGCTCAGCATCAGGATCACGGCACCGCCGATCAGAACCGGCGTGAACAGTTTGGCTTGCGTCATTTTACATCTCCCGGCGGATCTCCCTTCCGCGCGGACCGCATATCGACATGTATGCTGCAGCGCGTCAATCTTGGGCTTGTCCGGGTCACAATCGCGCGGAGATGATGGCGCGCTGCCCTTGAACCTCCCCGGCAGCCGTGGCCCAATGTCGCGACTTTCGACGGGAGGCAGGATGTATACGGTTATCGGAACGGTCGGCTCGCGGACGCTGCGCGTGCTGTGGATGCTGGAAGAGCTGGGCGCGGAGTATCAGCATGTGCGGGCCGCGCCGCGCTCGGACGATGTCGTCGCTTTTAATCCGGCGGGCAAGGTGCCGGTGCTGGTCATCGACGGCACGCCGATCACCGATTCCACGGCGATTCTCACCTATCTCGCGGATGCGCATGGGAAATTCACGCATGAGGCGGGCACGCTGGAGCGCGCGCGGCAGGACAGTCTGACGCAATTCCTGCTCGATGAATTCGACGCGAATCTTTGGACCGCGGCGCGGCACAGCTTCATCCTGCCCGAGGAATTGCGGCTGTCGGGCATAAAGAATTCCCTGCGCTGGGAGTTCGAGCGGTCGCAGCGCACGCTGATCCATCGGATGGGCGAGGGAGAGTTCGTGATGGGCGAGGAAATGACCGTGCCCGATATCATTCTGGCGCATTGCCTCGACTGGGCGCTGATGGCGAAATTTCCGATCGTCGAGCATCGGCTGAGCGAATATCACGACCGGATGCGGGCGCGCCCCGCCTACAAACGCGCGGTGGCGATGCGCGACGGGTGAGGGGGCGGCCTACGAGCCCCCACTCCGCACCGGCAATCAGCCTTGACCCAAGTCATTCATCTGAAGGCGAGTAGCCGTCGGTGAGGGTTTGCAGGAAGGCGATGATATCCGCCTGATCGGCCTCGGTCAGCGCGTCGCCATCCTCGGGCGCGCGTCCGAACGGCGCATCGGCGCGGTCGATATTTCCCTGATAGCGGGCGGGCAGATCGTCGAACCGCTCAACCTGACCGTCGCGTATGGGATAGATCGCGCGCGGGTCGCTGTCGCGCTTGGCGTAGAAACGCAGCACCTGTTTCAGGCTCGTATAGACCCCGTTGTGAAAGAAGACGTGCCGGGTCGCGACATTGCGCAGGCTCGGGGTCTTGAACATCCCGCAATTGCCGGGCTGCGTCGAAATCGCATCATGGCGCAGCGGGCCGCAGAGGCCGAGATCGACATAATGCGGATCGGCATTGGCCGGGATCGCCGGGTTGCGCGGCACGCCGAGCGCCTCGTATTCGTAATCGGTGAATTGCGGCGGACGACCGTCGGCGGACCGCGTGTCGAGATGACAGGCCGCGCAATTGCCTTTCCTCGGATCGTCGAAAAGCGCACGCCCGCGGGCCTCTGGGGGCGACAGCTGCGCCTCACCCGCGAGAACGGCATCGTATTTGCTGGTATAGGGGTGAAATTCCACCGCCTCGGTCTGGTAGCGCGACAGCGCGAAGGCAGCCTCGTCGATCAGCATCTTGTCGTCGTCACGCACGGACCCGCCGAAGAGCTGCGCGAAGCGGTCGCCGTAGCGCGCTCGCAGGGTCGCGGCGAGAGTTGCGCGGTCGGGCTCTGCCATCTCGAAATGGGTGAAGAGGACAGCCAGCGCCTGCTCTTGCAGCGTGTCCGCGCGCCCGTCCCAGAACAGACCGCCGCGCGGCACCGGGCTCGCAGCAGGGGGCGCGCCAGCGGTTTTTCGCGGCGCGGGCTGGGTGGAGGCGCTTGGCGCTGCAGTCTCTTTCGCGCCCGTCCCCTGCTGTGCGACCGCCAGCGGCGCGGCCTCGCCCGCCTCCGAGGTCGGGTCGAGCACGCCGAAGGTGAAGGGCGGCGTCTGGCGCTTATAAGTGAGCGAGGGCACCGCGCGCAGCCCCGGCAGGTCGAGATGCGGCCCGCCAAGCTGCACTGCGCGGGCGTTGGCGGGGGCGAAGTGATTTTTCGGGTCGTGGCAGCTCGCGCAGCTCATCTGGCCACTGGCTGACAGCGTGGGGTCGGAAAACAGCGCCTTGCCGATCGCGGCCACGGCGCTCAGATCGACATCGCCCTGAGGGCGCGCACCCGGCGCGGGATCGGTCGCCGCCCCGACGGAGGCGGCCGAAAGGAAAGCCGCGAGCGTGATGCTCGCGGCCCCCTCTGCCGAACGGATCGTCTTGGGAGTGATCAATCGTAGGTTCGGCAATCTCATCGCCTCAACCCTTCGGGGTGCCGGTGGCAGGGTCGAGGATCAGCTTACCATTGGCCGCTTTCGAGAAGTCGAACATGCCGTTGAGCGTGCCCGCCTGTGCGTCGAAGGAGCCCTGACCGATGCGCTGCCCGTTCAGCCAGTTATCCTCGATGAACTTGGTGACCGAGGATTGATCGACCAGCGTGTGATCCACCGCGTTCTTCTTCGCATAGGGCGAGATCACCAGCATCGGGATGCGGGTGCCGTAGCCGCAGCGGCCCTGCGCCGGCTTGCCGTCGAGACCGGGCAGCGTCTTGTCGCTGGCGCAGTTGCTGCCATTGAGCACGTCATAGCCCGCGACCGGGATGTTCGAGCCGTTCACCACCGCCATCGCGTGGTCATACCAGCCATCGGAGTCGTCATAGGTCACGACGATCGCCGTGTCCTTCCAGCCCTTCGATTGCTGCAGCGCGTTGACCGCGTTGACGATGAACTCCTGCCCGTCGAGCGGGTCGGAATAGCCCGCATGGCCGTCCTGATAGGCGGACGCTTTCAGGAACGTCACCGCCGGCAGGTTGCCGTTCTTCAGCGCAGCGTAGAAATCCTTGCTGTCATATTGGTGGTTCGCGCCGCCATCGTCCGAGGTGCCGATTGCATCGACCGAGGCGGGCCGGGTGTGATCGAGGTTCTGGGTCGATTTGTAATACTGGAAGGGCTCGTGGTGGGGGATGTAGTCCTTCGAGGTCTCGCCGGTCACCTGCGAGAGCGAGGAGCGGTCGCAGCCGGTGGTGCCGTTGCCGTTCACCGCGGTCAGATCGAAGCCGCCCTCGAACCAGCCCCAAGTGACGTTCTTCGCGTTCAGAAGATCGCCGATATTCTTGCCGCCCATCAGTGTCGTCGGGTATTTCGGGTTCGAGCAGACATCGCCGGTCGGGTCGAGATCCGAGATCATGGTCCAGCCGCCATTGCCGTCGGGCACGACGCGGCCCTTGTCATAGGTGCCATCGGCCGCGAGTTTGTAGCCCTTGGGCAGCACCGCGCCATTGGTCTGGCCCGAGACGAGGTTGATCGCGCCGGGCGTCGAGGGGCCGAAGGTGCTCGAGAAGGCGTTGTCGTTCATCGTGTAGGCCTGCGCGTAGTTCCACAGCGCGGTGACGGTGTTGCCGTCATAATAGCCCATCA
Organism: Thioclava sp. DLFJ4-1; assembly: GCF_002020145.1. Taxonomy (NCBI): domain Bacteria; kingdom Pseudomonadati; phylum Pseudomonadota; class Alphaproteobacteria; order Rhodobacterales; family Paracoccaceae; genus Thioclava; species Thioclava sp. DLFJ4-1. Next base: position 889,750 of record NZ_MPZT01000002.1, on the reverse strand, counting down.
CCTGACCCTTGGTGCCGAAGGCGCCCGTGCCGCCCTTGGTGCCCTTGCCGGTATTGGCCGGGAAGGCATCCATCTTGCCGCCGTGGAACGCGGCCTGCTCGGCGGTGTAGCCGTGGTTCTGGTCCGCAGTCGCGGCCTGCGTCCGGTCGAGCCGGAACGGGGCGGCGGCATTCGCGCCATTCGCGGCATTGGTCTTGTTGGGGTTGTTCTTCAGCAGACCGGCGCTTGCGAGCGTATCGGCCTTGGGCGTGTCCTTCGCGGCGGTGAATTGCGGCTCGCCCTTGGGGTTCGCAGCGTTCGGATAGGTCGCGAAGTAATGGTCGAAGGAGACGTTCTCCTGAAAGATCACCACGAGGTGCTTGATCGGGGTGGCGGTCTGGGTGTCGGCGGCGGCGGAGGTGCCCGCTTGGGCGGTCGCGGCGGCGCAAGCCAGCGCGAGTGCGCTGACGGCACCGGTGAGGCGGAGCGTGTCGGTCATCTAAAGTCCCTCATTCAAATGGCAGCTTCCCCGTGAGCTACGGGGCGCGTGGCATCTCGCTAGGAACGGCGTTTGGCAATTTGGTGACAGTCCCGCTCACGCACCATCACCACTGGGTGAGACCCCCGCGGATGCACGCGGATGGGATGCGGCGTGAGCGTTCGGTGATCGGCCTGGGCGGTGGCGATGCGCGACGGGTGAGGGGGGCGCTGCCCCCGGTCGCCGGAGGGCGACAAGCAATGCGGAAAGAGGGGGCTCTGCCCCCGGTCCTACGGACCTCCCCCCGGGATATTTACATCAAGGGGAAGAGAGCCGTTGGGCCGCGGCGCGCCCGGCATGGCGGCCTGAAGCGAGGCAGGCGGTCAGCAGGTAGCCGCCCGTCGGGGCCTCCCAGTCGAGCATCTCGCCCGCGGCGAAGACGCCGGGCAGGGCTGTCAGTTCCAGATCGTCGGTGAGGCTGTCCCATGCGATGCCGCCCGCGCTGGAGATCGCCTCGGCGATCGGGCGCGGCGGGCCGAGCGGGATACGCAGAGATTTGAGCGTTGCTGCAAGCTGCGCCGGGTCCTTGGGCAGCGGGCGGCCCCATTCCAGCGCAAGCGCGAGTTTCACCGGATCCAGCTTCGCGCCTTTGCGCAGGCGGTTCGTCAGGCTCTGTTTCGGCGGGATTTTCGCAAGCCGCGCGGCGAGGTCTTCGGCGCTTTGATCCGGGGCGAGATCGAGGCTCAACGGCGCGCCCTCGCGCAACTCGGTGGAGAGTTCATAGATGCCGCCGCCTTCGAGCCCGCGCTCCGAGATCACGAATTCTCCGCGCGTGCGCCGCGTCGGCGTAATCAGCGCCGCACCTTTCACGGGCTGGCCAAGCTGGTTTGTCATATGCGCCGACCAGTCGATCTCGAAGCCCATATTGGCGGGGGTGAATAGGGTGATCTCCACGCCTTTCGCGCTCAGCCACGGCACCCAGGCCGCATCCGAGCCAAGCCGCGGCCAGCTTGCGCCGCCGAGCGCGAGGATCGTAGCGTCGGGCCTCAGGCTCTGACGGCCTTCGGGCGTGTCGAAGATCAGCGCTGCGCCGTCGAAGCCTTGCCAGCGCCAGCGGGTGTGGATCGTGACGCCGAGGGATTCGAGCCGCGCGATCCAGGCGCGCAGCATCGGCGAGGCTTTCATCACGGTCGGGAAGACCCGACCGGTGGAGCCGGTAAACAGCTCGATCCCAAGATCGCGGGCGAAGCTCTGCGCCGCCTCGGGGCCGAAATCGCGGGTGATCGCGGTGATCTGCGGGTGGGAATAGTGGGACAGGAAGGCGTCGAGCGGCTCGTCCCTCGTCAGGTTCAGTCCGGATTTTCCCGCCATCAGGAATTTGCGCGCGAGCGTCGGTTTGGCCTCTGCCAGTGTGACGGAGACGCCGGCCCGCGCCAGTTCCTCGGCTGCCATCAGGCCCGCCGGGCCGCCACCGATGACGAGCGCGGATTTCGCCGCCGCGCTCACCGCCGGGCCAGCATCGCGAGCCGCATCAGCGCGCGCTCCATCACCGCCATTTGCGGCGCGCGGCTGGCGGAGCGCAACGTCAGATCGGTCTCGACCAGTTCCTTCAGCGCGGTCTCGAGCTTGTACATGCCCCAGCTTTGCGCCTGCCGCTGCATCCTGTCGCGGCGCGGGCCGAAGATCGGCGGGCGCATCCGGGCGATGCCGGCACCCGGGCCCTGCGGGTCGGAAGCGGCGGCATGCAGCGCGCGGAAATGGCGCATCGCGGCGATGGCGAGTTGCACGGGCTGCACCCCTTGGCTTTCCAGCCGCCGCATCACCGGGCCAAGCTCTGGTGCGCGGCCCTCGGCCACGATGGAGAGCACATCATCGACGCCCGCCTCGACCGAAGACGGCGCGCAGGCGGCCACGTCGGCGGGGCCAAGTGGCGTGGTGTCGCCGAATTTGTAGAGCGAGATCTTCTCGACGGTCTGGCGGAAATCGCCCGGATCGAGCGCGCGCGACAGCGCCACGAGGTCGGTCATCGCGTCGTTCGAGATGTCGCGCAGACCGGCGCGGCGCAGGATATCCTCGATCTCCTCGCGGCTCGGCGGGTCGTCGTAAATCCCGACGGAATAGGCGTTGTTGTGGCCCTCGAAGGCTTTGCGCAGCTTCGATTTCGCGGCGAGCGAGCCTGCGGTGACCACGATCTGCGCGTCGCCCTCGCGCCATTCGTCGAGCGCGGTCTTCACCGCGTCCGAGACCGCATCGGTCGCATCCTCGACGAAAGCCACGCGCGGGCCGGGGAAGAAGCCGACCTCCTTAATCGCATCGAGCAGCAGCGAGGGTTGCTTGCGCAGATCGCCGCCCGCGATCCGGCTCAGGCGCATCTCTTCTTCGCCCTTCGGGCCGATCAGTGCGGCGATGACTTCCTGCCGCCGCAGCGCCACGCGCATCGCATCGCCCCCGAAGATCAGCAGGCCGGTGCGCTCGGGCTCGGGTTTGGCGAAATAGCGGGTCGCTGCTACGCCGGTCAGCTTCATTCCGGCAGACCCGGCGCTTGTGACAGCAGGCGCGTCACGATCTGATCGGCGAGGATCACCATCAGACGGCGATGCGCGTCTTCCTGCGCGGCCTGCGAGGCGACCACGGTGCCGGTTGCGGACCACGAGGTGAAGGAGGTCACGCGCCCGGTCAGTAGCACGGCATTATCCGCCGCATCGCGCAGCGTGTAATCCACCGTGCCGTTGAGCTGGTAGCGTGTCGTCGCGTTGTCGGGCGAGATGCCCTGACCGAGCGACTCGGTGTCGATCTTGTAGTCGAGCCGGTAGCGGGTGACCTGCGAGGCCCCCAACCGCGCGTTCAGCTGCTGAACGAGGGCGAAGGCGTCGCGTGTCGTGGGCGCAGCCGGTTCGACCCCTTCGAGCAGCTTCGCAGCCCCGCCCTGAGGCCCGTAGGCCGGGGTGAAGCCGCAGCCCGCGAGCAGGCCTGCGGCCCCCGCGAGTCCCAGAAATCCGCGTCTGTCAGATGACCACATTGACGATCCGCCCCGGCACAACGATCAGCTTCTTGGGCTGGCCACCGGCCAGCGCCTTCACGACAGCTTCGTCGGCCAGAACCAGCTTTTCAACCTCTTCCTTCGGCATGTCCTTGGGTACCGAGATTTCGGCGCGGCGCTTGCCGTTGATCTGGATCGGCAGCGTCACCGAATCCTCGACCAGCAGCGCCGGGTCGGCCTCGGGCCAACGCGCCGCGATCACGAAGCCCTCGCCGCCCAGCATCGACCAGACCTCTTCGGCGAGGTGCGGGACCATCGGTGCCAGCAGTTGCGCCATAAGCTTCATCGCGTCGTGCTTGGTCTCGGCTCCGGCCTGCGATTTCGACATCGTGTTGGTCAGGCCATAAAGCGTGGCGACCGCCTTGTTGAAGGTGAAGCCCTCGATCGACTTGGTGACTTCGTCGATCGCCTTATGGGTGGCCTTCAGGAGCGCCGTGTCCTCCGCCTCATTCGCGGGCGCATCCGAATTGGCGATATCGTCGGCAATGCGGTGCACGCGGGCGAGGAATTTCGAGGTCGCTTCGGCGCCGGCGGCGGTCCATTCGACGTCCCGCTCGGGCGGGCTGTCGGACATCACGAAGAAGCGGGCGGTATCGGCCCCGAACTCGGCGATGATGTTCATCGGATCGACGACGTTCTTCTTCGATTTCGACATCTTGGCCGAGGGGATGGTCTCGACCGCTTCGCCCGTCGCCTTCAGCTTGCCGTCCTCGACCTCTTCGGGGAGGTGGTAGACAGGGCGATTCTTGGCGTCGCGCGTGAGGTAGATCTCATGCGTCACCATGCCTTGCGTGAACAGCGCATCGAAAGGCTCGATCGCTTTCGCGGGCAGGTGGCCGGTCTTGTGCATCGCGCGGGCATAGAAGCGCGAATAGAGCAGGTGCAGAATCGCATGCTCGATACCGCCGATATATTGATCGACGTTCATCCAGTACTCGGCCTCGGCCGGATCGGTCGGCGTGGCGGCACCCGGCGAGGTGAAGCGCGCGTAATACCAGCTCGAATCGACGAACGTGTCCATCGTATCGGTCTCGCGCTGACCGGGCCCGCCGCAATTCGGACAGGTGCAGTCGCGCCAGCTCGGATGGCGATCCAGCGGGTTGCCGGGAATCGAGAAGTCGATCTTCTGGCCGTCCTCATCGTAGGGAAGCTCGACGGGGAGGTTTTCCTTCTTCTCCGGCACCACGCCGCAGGTCTCGCAATGCACGACCGGGATCGGGCAGCCCCAGTAGCGCTGGCGGCTCAGGCCCCAGTCGCGCAGGCGGAACTTGGTCACGCCCTGACCGATGCCGTTTTCCTCGCAGAAGGCGATGGCACTCGCGACGCCCTCTTCGCCGGTCTGCACCTCGTCGCCCGCGAAGCCGCGGATGTAGCTGACTTTCTCGGATTTCAGCGGAACGTATTCGGCCTCGGGGTAGTCGCCCTCGACCGGCTCGAAGACGGGCGTGATCGGCAGCTCGTATTTCGTCGCGAATTCGAAGTCGCGCGCGTCATGCGCCGGGCAGCCGAAGATCGCGCCGGTGCCGTAATCCATCAGGATGAAGTTGGCGATATAGACCGGCAGCTCCCAGCTCGTGTCGAGCGGGTGGCGGACCTTGATGCCGGTATCCATCCCCAGCTTCTCGGCGGTCTCGATGGCTTCTTCCGTCGTGCCGCCCGCGCGGCATTTCGCGACGAATTCCGCGACCTTGGGATCGTGCCGCTCCAGATGCTTGGCGAGCGGGTGATCGGGCGAGATCGCCGCAAAGCTCGCGCCGCGTAGCGTGTCGGGGCGGGTGGTGTAGACTTCCAGCCGGTCGAAGCCTTCCGGCGCATCGACGGTCGAGAAGGCGAATTGCAGGCCGCGCGACTTGCCGATCCAGTTGGCCTGCATCAGGCGCACCTTCTCGGGCCAGTCCTTGAGGTTGTCGAGCGCGTCGAGCAATTCCTCGGCGTAGTCGGAGATCTTGAAGAACCACTGCGTCAGCTCTCGGCGTTCGACTTCCGCGCCCGAGCGCCAGCCCTTGCCGTCGATCACCTGCTCATTGGCGAGCACGGTCATGTCGACCGGGTCCCAGTTCACCACCGCGTTCTTGCGATAGACGAGACCGGCCTCGAGCATGTCGATGAACATCGCCTGCTGCTGACCGTAATAGTCCGGGTCGCAGGTCGCGAATTCGCGCGACCAGTCGATCGAGAGGCCGAGCGGCTTCATCTGGTCCTTCATCACGGCGATATTGCCGTAGGTCCAGTCCTTCGGGTGGCCGTTATTGTCCATCGCGGCGTTCTCGGCGGGCATCCCGAAGGCGTCCCAGCCCATCGGATGCAGCACGGAAAAGCCCTTGGCCATCTTATAGCGCGCGACGACGTCGCCCATCGTGTAGTTGCGCACGTGGCCCATATGGATGCGGCCCGACGGGTAGGGGAACATCTCGAGGACGTAATATTTCGGTTTGGCCGGGTCACGGCGCGCGGCGAAGAGATCCGCCTTGTTCCAAGCCTCTTGCCATTTCGTCTCGCTCTGGCTCGGTTCGTAGCGTGCCATGTCGGGCCCCTCATCACGTCAAATTCTGCGCGAGCTTGCTACACTGGCCTTGGGGGCGAGGTCCAGCCGCCGCGCTCATTTGGACAGAAATATCCCCGCCGGAGGCTGGCTCGGGCGGGGATCTGAATGCGTCCTGCGGTCGCCTTGCGGGAATCAGAGTTGCGAGTCGCGGACCCGCAGCTGACGTGCACGGGTGAGAATCGCGTTCTCCACGGCGCGCTGCGTATCGGCGGAAACTGCGCCACCCCGGGTGCGGATCGACACTTTGAGCGAACGCGCATCGAGCGCCGGGTCGGTCACGTAAACCGTGGCCTTGTAGGCGCGACCGCCGCCCGGCGGGGTGCCGTAGCCGGTCATGATGACACCGGAGAAGGGGTCAACCTCTTGAATCGGCAGGAAGTCGAGCACTTCGAGCGAAGCCTGCCAGAGATACTTGTTCACCTCGACGGTGATGTTCGGATCGCCATTTCCGCCGAAAATATCCCAAACGGTCGATTTCTTCTGAACGCGGCGCGTCGGGCCGTCGATCACGGCTTCGTTCGAGCCGGGGGTGTGGTCGAGCTGATTGGCTTCGCGCTGTGAAGCGGTAGCCCCGCTGCCACCCGAGAAGATGTTGCCGCTCGAGATACCCTTGCCGCAGCCTGCGAGCACGAGGCACACGCCCAGAATTGCCGTGCGTTTCAAAAGGGTTCTGGAAGTCATGCGAAGCTGTCCCCGTCGGCCTGCGTCATTGATTGCCTTTTCTCTAGCTCATGGCCCCCAGCCCGACAAGGTTTTTCCCCTTTGCCCCCGGATTTCGACCGACCGGCGCCTCGGGGGAATGCCGCCCGATGCCGCTATACGCGCGTGTAAGGGGCATTGTAGGGCGGTGTCAGAGGCCAACCGCAATTGCACGCTGACGTTACTGTGACATGTCTGCACCATCAAACACCCTATTCGACCCGGGCGGGCGCTTTGAGTTGCAATGAAAGGGGTGGGGAGAGAAAACACCGTCATACCCAACTTCGGATTCCCCAGGTTGGGGGTTACCTGTAAGACAATGAGGGAAAACGATGAAAAAGGTTCTCTTCGCGACGACCGCGCTCGTGTTCTCGGCTGGCATCGCTGCCGCTGAGGTCTCGGTTGGCGGCGACGGCCGCATGGGTGTCGTCTACAACGGCGACGACTGGAATTTCTCGAGCCGCATCCGCGTCTCGTTCACCGCTTCGGGCACCACCGACGGTGGCCTCGAGTTCGGCGGCTCCGTCCGTGCTGACCAAGCTATCGCTGCTACCCGCGGCACCTCGGCTTCGGTCTACATCTCGGGCGCGTTCGGCAAGCTCTCGATGGGCGACGTTGTCGGCGCTCCGGAAGCTCTGTTCGGCGACTTCTATGAAGTTGGCTACACCGACCTGTCGTCGGCTGGCGGTTCGAACGACATCGGCTACCTGACGGCTGACAACGGCGGCAACGTCGACTGCACCAGCGTCGGTCCGGGCATCAGCGCTTGCGCCAACTCCGGCCCGAACCTGCTGTACACCGGCACCTTCGGTGCGTTCTCGGTCGCAGCCTCGATGTCGGACGGCAAGCTGAACGGCGCAACCATCGGCGGTCTCGGCGTTCCGGTCGCGGTCGGCAACAGCACCGTTGCTACGCTCACCACCGAGACCTCGGTCACCCAAGAGTACGCCATCGCTGGCGCTTACACCTTCGGCAACTACACCGTTGGCATGGGCTACGAGTACTCGAACGGCCGCAACCAGCTCTCGGGCACCGACATGGACGTCGACATGATCTCGCTCGCTGGCGTCGGTCAGTTCGGCAACACCTCGGTCAAAGCCGTGATCGCTCACCGCGGTCAGGATGCTGACGTTGATTGGTACGGCATCGGTGCTTCGTCGGTCTTCGGCGCAACCACCGTTGGCGGCTACATCCAGTACGCTGAAGACAACAACGCCAACACCGACGTGACCTGGTACGGTCTCGGCGCTGAGTACGACCTCGGCGGCGGCGCGTCGATCAAAGGCGGTATCGCTGACTCCGACGTTTCGGGTTCGGACGCGGTTGCTGACCTCGGCGTGAAGTTCTCGTTCTAATCCTTCGGGACAGAACGATGGGAAGAGCGGGCCTTGCGCCCGCTCTTTTCTTTTTTGGCCCGGCGGTGTTTCTTGGGCGCGCTGACGAGGGAGGGCCAGATGGGACTGAGCGAGATTCAGGCGCGGATCGCGAAAGCGGAAGCAGAGGCAGGGCGCGAGACGGGATCGGTGAAACTGATCGCCGTGTCCAAGGTTCAGCCCGCCGAGCGAGTCGAGGCGGTTCTGCGCGAAGGCCATCGGCTGTTCGGCGAAAACTATGTGCAGGAAGCGCAGGGCAAGTGGCCCGCCTGGCGCGAGGAATTTCCCGGCTGCGAAGTTCATATGATCGGGCCGCTGCAATCGAACAAGGCGAAGCTGGCGGTGGAGCTGTTCGAGGCGATTCACACGCTCGACCGGCCCTCGCTGGGCAAGAAGCTGGCCAATCTGGCGCAGACGCGCGGGGCTTCGCCGGACCTTTTCATTCAGGTCAATACCGGGTGCGAGCCGCAAAAGGCGGGCGTGCTGCCCGATGATCTCGACGCTTTCGTCGCGGATATGCGCGGGAAGGACCTGCCGGTCGTCGGTCTGATGTGCATCCCGCCCGAATCCGAGGACCCCGCGCCGCATTTCGCGATGCTGGGCGAGATGGCCGGGCGCAACGGGCTCGACGGTCTGTCGATGGGGATGAGTTCCGATTTCGAGAAAGCGATCGCGGCGGGCGCGACCCATGTGCGTGTGGGTTCGGCGATCTTCGGCGCGCGCGACTATTCCTAAGCTTTGTCGCGGGCGTTGAGCGCCGGGGGCTTTCCGCCCCCGGACCCCCGGAGGATATTTCCGCCAAGCCGAAGGGGAATCTCCAGCGGCTCGCCCGGTGCGATGCGCTGTGCGATCCAGATCAGGTGATCGCGGCGGAAGGCGAGGCAGCCCGCAGTCGGGTAGCCCGCCCGGCGGCGCTGATGCAGGAAGATGGCCGAGCCTTTGCCTGCCTCTGCGGTCGGATAGTTCCAATCGGTCACCAGAACGATGTCGTAGAGGGGATCGGCGCGCCGCATCGCCTCATGCGAAGCGGGGTAGGGGGCGCGAACCAAGTGGTTATAGGCCGAATCCCCGGTCGCGTCGCACCACAGATCGCGCGGACCGACCGGTTCGGCCCAGTCCTGAGGCGCGACGATCCGATCCGCGCGGTAGAACATGCGCAGGATATGCAGCCGTCCCGAGGGGGTCGCGCCGTCGCCCTCCTGCTTGGTACCGGTGACGCCGCCGCGGCCGATCTCGACTGGGAAGCGGCGGCCGCGGAACAGCAGGCCCGTGGGCGTTAGGCGCATCACAGGATATGCCCCGATTTCGCGGCTTTCGTGGCGAGGTAGTTCTCGTTGTGGCGGCTCATGCCGACCTTCAGCGGCACGCGTTCGGTCACGTCGATGCCGTTGGCTTCCAGCATCGCCACCTTGGCGGGGTTGTTGGTCAACAGCCGCACCTGCGAAAACCCGAGCTTGCGCAGCAGCGCGGCGCCGATGCGGAAATCGCGTTCGTCATCCTCGAAACCGAGCCGGTGGTTCGCTTCGACCGTGTCGAAACCCTGATCCTGCAGCGAATAGGCGCGCATCTTGTTGGCAAGCCCGATCCCGCGCCCTTCCTGATTGAGATAGAGCAGGATGCCCGCGCCCTCATGGCCCATCAGCGTCAGCGCCGCGTCCAGCTGCGGGCCGCAATCGCATTTCAGCGAGCCCAGCACGTCGCCGGTGAAGCAGGCCGAATGCAGCCGCGCGAGCACAGGTTTGGAGCGATCCGGACGACCGATCTCGATCGCGTAATGCTCCTCTGCGCCATTATCGGGGCGGAAGATATGCAGCCGACCGGCTTCTGCGGCGCGCATCGGCACGCGCGCGGCGGAGACCGGCGCGAAAGCCTGCGGGATGTCGGCAGCGGCAAGCGCCTCTTCGGCGGTGATGCAGGTCAGATCCGTCGGCGCAGGGTCGGGCGCTGCGACCATCAGCGCTGCGGGCAGAAGCTGCGCCGATTTCGCCAGCCGGATCGCGGCGCGGGCGAGGTCCGCATCGCCGCCGCGGAGCGCCTTGAGCGGTCCTTTCATCGGCACGCGCAGATCGTCTGCCGGATCGGCGAGCGCGCGCAGCCAGAGCAGATCGGCGTCAGAGGGCACCTCGATTCGCGCGATATCGGCGTCGTAGACGCGCGCTTTCAGCGTCTCGGCCCGGCGCGCGGTCAGGACCAGCGTCAGCGGCCCCAGCGCGCGCAACGCCGCCAGCCGCTCGGGCGAGAGCGTCTCGACCGCCACGGTGAGGTGATCGGACAGCAAAACGGGCAGCCCCATGCGCAGATCGGCGCGGGCGCGATTCAGTCGTTCAGCCGGGCTCGGCCCGAGGGAAAAATTGCCGGTCATGCGCTCTGAGATAGCCTCGACTGTAACAAATTGAAATATCTCCCGGTGATTCGACACGTCAGCGTGAGATAGGTTTCACCACCCTTGCCATCGCTGTGAAAGGGCAACAGCTATTCGTCGAACACATATGGAGGCTCAGGACATGGCATCATTGAAGAAGGTCCTTTTGGTTGACGATGACAACGATCTGCGCGAGGCGCTCGCCGAGCAGCTCGTCGCGACCGACGATTTCGAGGTCTTCGAGGCCAGCAACGGTCACGAAGCGGTAGATAAGGCGAAATCGACGCTTTACGACCTCGTCGTGCTGGATGTGGGCCTTCCCGATACAGATGGCCGCGAGCTGTGCAAGAAGCTGCGCAAGAGCGGCGTGAAATGCCCGGTCGTGATGCTGACCGGCCATGACACCGATGCCGACACGATCCTCGGCCTCGATTCCGGCGCCAACGACTACGTTACCAAGCCCTTCAAGTTCCCGGTGCTTCTGGCCCGTCTGCGCGCCCAGCTTCGCACCCATGAACAGTCCGAAGACGCCGTCTTCCAGCTCGGCCCGTATACGTTCAAGCCCGCGATGAAGATGCTGGTGGACGACAAGGACCGCAAGGTGCGCCTGACGGAGAAGGAAACCAACATCCTCAAGTTCCTTTACCGTGCGACCGACGGCGTGGTGCCGCGCGATGTGCTGCTGCACGAGGTCTGGGGCTACAATGCGGGCGTCACCACCCACACGCTCGAGACGCATATCTATCGCCTGCGTCAGAAGATCGAGCCCGATCCCTCGAATGCGCGCCTGCTGGTGACGGAATCGGGCGGCTATCGTCTGGTGGCCTGAACTGAAGCGTTTCGCGCGGCATGGGCTGCGTGACGCGCGCCAAGGTTGGAAATGAGGAAGGCGGCTCCTGCGGGGGCCGCCTTTTTCCTGTCCGGCGCTTGGGATGCGTGGCTCAGACCGTGGGGTAGATGTCTTCCTCGGCCTCTTCGAGCGAGATGCCGAGCGCATTCAGCCCGTCTTCGAGATGATCGGCCAGCATCGGATTGCCCAGCAGATAATCCTCGGTCGGCGCGGTCGCCTCGGCCTTGGCGGTGGCGATCGCCTCGTCGAGTTCCGACGCGTCATAGGTGTCGCGCCCGATCCACATCACCGCGGTCAGCGATGCCTTTTCATCCTCGTTCAGCGCCGCGATGAAGGCGCGCAGCTCGCGGGCCTGACCCGAGCCGGGCACGTCCGCGTCGAACTTGCGGGCGCGGATGATGACATGGGCGATTTTCGCCGGGCTGATGGTGAGCATGGCTGCCTCCGTTCTTGGGCTCATCATCTCGCCATTGCACGACCTGCGCAAGCGTTTGCGTGTCGCATCATAACTGCGCGGGGATCAGGCCGCGCAGGGAGTTACCCATGAAGACCTCGCCTTGCGCCAGATCTTCGGGCCGCAGGACGGCTTCGCGGGCGGCCCCTGTCTCCAGCATCTCCTCGCGCAGGATGCCCGGCAGCAAGCCGCAGGCGCGTGGCGGGGTCAGGTAGATTCCACCGCGTTTCAGGAAGAGATTGGTGATCGTGCCTTCGCAGAGCTCGCCCCGCTCGTTGAGCAGGATCGCCTCGTCCACGCCCTCGGGTAGGGCGGCGCGGGCGGCATCGTAGGGCGCGCGCGCCGTGGTCTTGAGGCGCAGCATCGGGTCCTGGCTGTCGAGGGTGACGCCCGAGATATGGAGGCGCCAGGCGGTGGTTGGCGTCAGGGGGGCGGAGGCGATCTCGATCGCGCCCTGGGCGTCGAGGGTCAGGCGCACCCGCAGCGGGCTCTCGCCGGAAACTGCCGAGAGGGCTGCCGTCAGTTTCTCTCGGTCGAGCGGATAGCCAAGCTGCTCGGCGCTGCGCGTCAGCCGCGCGATATGCCGGGCGCGGCGGCGGATGCCTTCGCCGGGATGCCAGCCGAAGGTCTCGATCAGCTTCAGATCTTCAGGAACCGGGTTTTCCAAAGCGCTTCCTCATATTCGCCATGGGCGGTGGAATCATAGACCAGCCCGCCGCCGACATTCACTCGCCATTGGCCGGGGCCGGTCTGCATCAGCGTGCGGATCGCGACGTTGAACTCCATCCGGCCATCGGGCGCGGCCCAGCCGATCGCGCCGCAATAGATGCCGCGCGGCTCGGGTTCCAGCTCGTGGATGATCTCCATCGCGCGGATCTTCGGCGCGCCGGTGACAGAGCCGCAGGGGAACATCGCGCGCAGGATCTCGGGCAGGCCGGTGCCGGGGACCAGTTCGCCCTCGATCTCCGAGATCATCTGGTGAACCGAGCGATAGGTCTCGACCTCGAACAGGCGCGGCACCTTGACCGAGCCCGGCGCGCAAATCCGCGAGATGTCGTTGCGCAGCAGATCGACGATCATCAGGTTCTCGGCGCGGTCTTTCTCGGCCCCCATCAGATCGGATTTCAGCGCGGCGTCCTCATCGGGCGTCGCCCCGCGCGGGCGGGTCCCCTTCATCGGCCGGGTGACGATCTTGCCTCCCTCGACGCGGAAGAACAGTTCGGGCGAGCGCGACAGCAACCGCACCCCGGCCAGCGCGACATCGGCCCCGTGCGGCACTTGGCCCGCGCTGGACAGGGCCGCGTATAGCGCATCGGGCGCGGCGTCGCTTATCACGGGGATCGGGAAAGTCAGGTTCACCTGATAGCAGTCGCCCGCGCCGATATAGTCGTGGACGGCCTCGAACGCCTCGGCATAACGCGCCTCCGACCAGAGCGGCTCGCCCAGTTCGATCTGCGGCGTGTTCTCCGAGACCGGCGGCGGCAGACCCTCGGGCGCGTCGTAAACCCCGAAGGCCAGCAGCGGCAAATCCCGGTTCTCGGGTAGGAGCGGTGCGAGGCGTTCGCTCAGACAATAGCCCAGCTCGTAGGACGCGAACCCCGCCAGCCATCGCCCGTCGTCCTGCGCGCGCGTGATCGCCGCGAAAGCTGCGGGCAGATCCTCCGGCGCATCGGCGCGGATGACCTCATGGGGCTCGCGGAAGCGGCAGGGCCGACCGTCCGGCCCCCTGTCGAAACGGACCTCGTCACTCATGGGCGCACTCTATGCCAGTCTCCGAAGGGTCACGCAGCCGAAAAGCGACGCTTGGCGCCGCTTAGGCCTTCTTTTCGGCGGTCGAGACAAGCAGCGGCTGTGCGGCCGTATCGGGGGCCAGCTCCTCGAAATCGAAATTGTCGAGCCGACGCGCGCGTTTCCCGGCCTTCTCGGCGGAGATCTTGATCTCGGAGATGTCTTTCGCCGCCTGCCCGAAATGCCGGTCGAGGTTTTCGACACGGGTGCCGAGCCGGTCGACATCGGAATAAAGCGCGGCCAGTTCTTTCCGGATCGCGCCCGCCTGTTCGCGCATCCGCGCATCTTTCAGCACGGCGCGCATCGTGTTCAGCGTCGCCATGCAGGTCGTGGGCGAGACGATCCAGACCTTCGCGGCAAAGCCTTCGCGCACCAGCTCGGGGAAATTCGCGTGCAGCTCGGCATAGACGGCTTCGGAGGGCAGGAACATCAGCGCGCCGTCCGCCGTCTCGCCTTCGAGGATGTATTTCTCCGAGATCGCCTTGATATGGGCGCGCACCGCCGTTTTCATCGCGCGGGTGGCCTCTTGGCGCTCCCATTGCGTGTCGGCGCGGCGCAGCGCCTCATAGGCTTCCAGCGGGAATTTGCTATCGATCACGATGGGGCCGGGCGGGTTCGGCAGATGGATCAGGCAATCCGCGCGCTTCCCGTTCGAGAGCGTCGCCTGCATCGTGAAACTGTCCGAGGGCAGCGCCTTGCCGACGATATCGTGCAGCTGAATCTCTCCGAAAGCGCCACGGGTCTGCTTGTTCGACAGGATGTCCTGCAGGCCCAGCACATTGCCGGAAAGCTTCTCGATATTGGCCTGCGCCTTGTCGATCGCTTCCAGTCGCTGATGCAGGTCTCCCAGCGAGCGCGCCGTGCGGGTCGCGGTGCCATGCAGGCTTTCCGACATGCCGCGCGAGACCTCGGCCAGGCGCTGTTCCATCAGAGCGAGCACCTTGGTCTGGCTCGCGGCCTGCGCCTCGGAGACGTGATGCAGCCCGCCGGACAGCTGCTGCTGTCCGTCCGAGAGGCTTTGCACCCGCTGAGCGAGAAGGTTCATCTGGCCAACCATCGGGTCCATAGCACGGGTCTGACGGCCCGCAGCACGCAGCATGGCGACCATCAAGATTAGCAGGATAACAAGCGCCGCGCTGCCGAGCAGAAGGCCGAGCGTCAGCGGGTCGTTCAGGGTCAGGGTCATATCGCCAAGCTGGATCATGTGCGGCCAAACAGTCTTTCAATATCGCTGAGCTTCAATTCGACATACGTCGGACGCCCATGGTTGCACTGGCCGGAATGGGGCGTGGCCTCCATCTGGCGCAGCAGCGCGTTCATTTCGTCGGCGCGCATCTGGCGGCCCGAGCGGATCGAGCCGTGGCAGGCCATGCGGCTGAGCACCGCTTCGATCTTGGCCTGCACCAACTGGCTGTCGCCGAGATCGGACAGCTCGTCGAGCACGTCGCGCAGCAGCCCTTCGGCATTGATCTCGCCCAGAACGGCGGGGGTTTCGCGCACCGCGATCGCGCTGCCGCCGAAGGGTTCGATGGTGAGGCCAAGGCGGGCGAGCGCGTCGGCATGTTCCAAAAGCAGCGCGGCGTCGCCTTGGCTGAGTTCGACGATCTCGGGGATCAGCAGCGCCTGCGCGGGCACCCCATTCTCGGCCATCTGGCCTTTCAGCTTCTCATAGACGAGCCGCTCATGCGCGGCGTGCTGATCGACGATGACGATGCCGCGCTCGGTCTGGGCGATGATGTAATTCTCATGCACCTGCGCACGCGCCGCGCCCAAGGGCCTCTCGGTCAGCGCGGGTTCGGCGGGGGCCGGGGCCTCGGCGCGGGCCGAGGGCGCATAGTCGAAGCTCGGCGCGGGGGCCTCCTGGAAGGACGGCTGCTGGTAGGAGGGGGGCTGGTAGCCCGGATCGGGCAGCGGCGCCTGCGCGGAGTAGGACGACCGCATCGCGCCGAGGCTCGGGCGATCCATCTGATAGATGCGCGGCGGCTGATCGGCGGTGGGTTCGGGGCGCATCGCGCCAAGCGTCGCATCCGAGACGGTCGAGGACGCCCGGTGCCCGGCTTGCGCCAGCGCATGGCGCAGCCCGGTCACGATCAGCCCGCGCACGGTCGCGGCCTCGCGGAAGCGGACCTCGGCCTTGGCGGGGTGGACGTTGACGTCGACGCGATCGGGCTCGCTGGTCAGGAACAGGCAGGCGGCGGGGTGACGCTCGCGGCTGAGGAAATCCATGTAGGCCGCGCGCAGCGCCCCGGTCAGCTGTTTGTCGCGCACCGGGCGGCCATTGACGAAGAGGAACTGCTCCACCGCCGCGCCACGCGAATAGGTGGGCAGCGCCGCGTAGCCGGTCAGGCGGATATCTTCGCGCTCGGCGTCGATCCGCACCGCGTTATCCGAGAAGGCGCGCCCGATCACCCGGGCCAGACGTTCCGAGAGCGCGTCGAACAGCTCGCCCTGCTCGCCATCGGCGCGGAAAATCTCGCGCGATTTGCCGTTCGAGACATCGGTGAGGGTGAAGCTGACATAGGGCTCGGCCATCGCCAGCCGCCTCATCACATCGGCGATCGCCTGCGCCTCGGCCCGGTCGGTGCGCATGAACTTCAGCCGCGCGGGCGTGGCGAAAAACAGGTCGCGCAGTTCGACCACGGTGCCGCGGTTCAGCGCCGCCGGTTTGACCGGTCCGATCTGGCCGCCCGCCACGCTGATCTGGAAGGCGTCGAGACCATCGACACGCGAGGTGATCGTCAGCCGTCCGACCGCGCCGAGCGAGGGCAGCGCCTCGCCGCGAAAGCCGAAAGTGTGGATGTTGAGAAGGTCCGAGCCGTCGATCTTCGAGGTGGCATGGCGCGAGAGCGCCAGCGGCAGATCCTCGGCGGTCATCCCGCAGCCGTCATCGGTCACGCGGATCAGCGTCTTGCCACCATCGCAATATTCCACCGCGACCCGCGAGGCGCCCGCATCCAGCGCGTTCTCCACCAGTTCCTTCACGGCAGAGGCCGGGCGCTCAACCACCTCGCCTGCCGCGATGCGGTTTGCCGCAGCGTCATCGAGCTGCCGGATCACGGGGCGCTCGGTCGCGCCGATATTGCGGTTGTGCTGGTTCATTCCACTAGGGATAGCATGGCGCGGCGCTCATCTAAAGAGATTCGCGCCAGCTATCCCCAGCCAAATCAGTTCAGCCCCTGCGGGCGTCCGACAACCACGAAGGTCAGGTTGTCGGGGTTCAGGATCCGCTTGGCCACGCGCTGGACATCGTCTTTCGTGACCGCGTTCACCTTGTCGTTGCGGGTGTCGATATAGCTCGGCGCCATCTCGTTGAGCTGCATCCCCGTGAGGATGCCCGCGATCGTGCCATTGCCGTCGAAACGCAACGGATAGGCGCCGGTGAGGTAGGTCTTGGCGTCCTCCAGCTCCTTGTCGGTGACCTGGCCGGTCGCCGCTTTCTTCCACTGTTCTTTGACGACCGAGATCGCCTCGGCGACCTTCTCATTGGCGGAGGCGAAGCTGCCCTGCCACGTCTTCGCCAAATCCTTGTCGACGATATAGGAGGCGATGCCATAGGTCAGGCCGCGCTTCTCGCGCACCTCGTCCATCAGCCGCGACGAGAACCCGCCCGCGCCGACGATCTGGTTGAGCACATAGGCCGCGAAGAAATCCGGGTCTTTCAGCCCGATCCCCTTCTGGCCGAACATCACCACCGATTGCGGGCTGTCGAAATCGACCGTGGTCACGCCGCCCTTGAAGGAGGGGTCGGCGGGGGGCGGCATGTCGGCGCCCTTGGCGGGCAGGTCGCCCAGCAGCTTGTCGAGCATCGGCCCGAGCTCTTCCGGGGTGATGTCGCCCACGGCGGAGACTACCAAGTGATCGCGGCTCATCACGCGGTCCTTGGCCTCGAACAGGTCCTCGCGCGTGAGGCCCTTCACGCTGTCGACGGTGCCGTTGAGCGAGCTGCCATAGGGGTGATCGCCATAGGTGATCTCGCGGAATTTCTCGGCCGCGATGTCGTTGGGATTTTGCTTGTCAGACGCGATCACGGCCAGCACCTGCTGGCGCACGCGTTCGATCGCGCTTTGATCGAAGCGCGGATTGACCAGCGCCTCGCGCAGAAGGTCGACGGATTTGTCGCGGTTCTCGGTCAGCATCCGGGCCGAGATATCGAGCGAGTCGTCGCCCACGTCGAAGCCGAATTGCGCGGCCAGCGCCTCCTCGGCCTCGGCGAATTGCTGCGAATTCTTCTCGCCCGCGCCCTCTTCGAGCGTGGCGGTCATCAGGTTGATCGCGCCGCGCTTGCCTTCGGCATCTAGGCTCGCGCCGCCGCGAAAGGCGATGTCGAGCGCGGTGAAGGGGATGTCGTGATTCTCCACCAGCCACGCCTTGATGCCGCCGGGCGAGGTGACCTGCTGAATGTCGATCGCACGGGCGGGCAGGGCCAGCACGAAGGCGAAGAGCGACGCCATCACGAGGCGCGCTGTGATCGGGAAACGGGTGTGGATCATTGGGTGATCTCCTGCGCAGGCGCGGGCGGTGCGGCGGGGGCCGCAGCTTCGGTGGGGGCGTCATCGGGGCGCTTGGCATAGCCCGTCACCGAGTCCTTGTTCTGGAACAGGTCGCGGGCGGCGGCCATCACGTCCTCTTCCGTCACCGAGGTCAGAACATCCGGCCAATCCTCGACATCTTTCACCGAGAAGCCGGAGGCCAGCGCCTCGCCATAGCGCCGCGCGAGCCCTTGCGTGTTGTCGCGCGAATAGATTTCGGCGGCCTTCACCTGCGTCTTGATGCGGGCGAATTGCTCGGGGTCGATGCCTTCCTTCAGGAATTGCTTCAGCGCCGTGTCGAGCGCCTTTTCGGCCTCGGGGAGGCTCACATCCTTGGCGGGCATCACCGAGAGATTGAAGGTCGTCGCATCGATCGACATGCCGTCATAATAGCTCGACGCATAGATCGCGGTGCCGTCGCCGTAGATCAGCTTGCGGCCCAGCACGGAGGTCGCCTGATTGCCGCCGAGAATCTCGGACAGCACAGTCAGGGCGGCGGCGCGCTTCTGGTCGCCCGGATTGCGTTCGGGGGCGAGGTAGCTGCGTACCAGATAGGGCTGGGCGATCTGCGGGTCCTCGAAGGTCAGGTGCCGCGAGGCGCGTTGCGGCGGCTCCTGCGGGCGGGCGCGGGGGCTGAGGTCCTCGGTCGGTTTCAGCTTGCCGTAATACTTCTCGGCCAGCGCCTTCACCTCGTCGGGCTTCACATCGCCCGCGACCACGAGGATCGCGTTATTGGGGGCGTAATATTCGTGATACCAGTTGAGCGCGTCCTGCCGGGTCAGCCCTTCCATCTCCTTGCGCCAGCCGATGACCGGCGTGCCGTAGGGCGAATTGAGGAACTGGGCGGCGCGCTCCTGCTCGTTGAACAGCGCCCGCGGGTTGGAATCGGTGCGTTGCGCGCGTTCTTCGAGGATAACCTGCAGTTCGGTCTTCGCGTCATCGGGCGAGATCCGCAGATTGCGCATCCGGTCCGCTTCCATCTTCATCACCAGCGGCAGCCGGTCGGCCGCGATGCGCTGGAAATAGGCGGTGTAGTCGTAGCTGGTAAAGGCGTTGTCCGAGCCGCCATTGGCCGCGACCGTCTTCGACAGCTCACCGGGCGCCATCGTGTCGGTGCCCTTGAACATCAGGTGTTCGAGGTAATGGGCGATGCCGGATTTACCGCGCTTCTCGTCGGCCGATCCGGCCTTGTACCAGACCATATGGACCACGACCGGAGCGCGGTGATCCTCGATCACGACGCCTTTCAGGCCATTTTCCAACTCGAAGGTAGAGACGTCACCGGCCACCGCCGGGCTCAGACCTGCTAATGTCAGCAGGGCGAACAGGAATGCACGCAATGCCCAACTCCTCACAAGACACAGTTTGGGCGAAGATAAGCACTCTCGCCCGACGTGCAAACGCCGGTGACGTTCTCGTGATGATTTTTCGGATTACTTGACCGCGCGCTGCGCTTCGCCCGAGGGCGGTGCGCCGGGCGTGACGACGCCGAGACGACGCCAGCGCTCGAGCTCTGCCGACTGGTCGAGCTCCATCGGCTTGTAGGCTTTGTAATAGACCGAGACCTGGAACAGACGCTCCAGCAGGCGGCCGTCGTGATCCTTGCGCCACTGGTAATCCTCGGCGGCGAGGGTCTGGCGGATGCCCGACTGGCTGCCGTAGCGCGACGCGGCGGAGACCAGCGCGCGATCCGAGGTCGGGACCTGACCGGTTTCGTCAAGGCGGCGCGGATTGCCACCAAGAGCGGCGACGGCATCGGCCTCGGGCGTGGGATCGGTGATGTTCTTGCCGCCCGGCGTGGGCGGCGGCAGCGCATCGAGGTTCTCCGGCATCTCCAACGGCTTCGTCGGAATCACGCCGAATTCGTCCGGGCCTTGGTGCGAAGAGCGCAGATTCATAAGGCTGGGGTCGCGGGAATTGCCGCAGGCAGCCAGCGTCAGTACCGCTGTAAACGCGAGTCCGAGCGTGCCGATCTTCGCCTGCATGAACCACTCCCTTGCCAGTTCCGCCCCCGTCTTAACGCAACATTGGAGCGTCGTCACCTGCGAAAAACAGGCTAGCCGTCGTTGGCGCGATGGTCCTTGCCGGTGAACAGCACCAGACCGACCGCGCCGAGGAAAATCGCCACATCGGCGACGTTGAAAGAATAGGGGTTCTGCCAACCCGGTAGCGACATGTTCAGAAAGTCCGCCACCGCGCCATAGACGAGCCTGTCGACCACGTTGCCAAGCGCACCGCCGACCAGCAGCCCTGCCGAGATATTCACCCGCGCCGAATGCGGCTCACGCGCGATCCAGGCCCAGACCCAGAGCGAAATCACAAGCGCCACGATAATCAGTACCCAGCGCATCCAGTCGGTTTCGCCGGAGAACAGGCCGAAATTCACGCCGCGATTCCATGCCATGCGAAAGTTGAGATAGGGCGGCACCACGTCGATCGCGCCGCGCTGATCGAGATGCATCCCCTGCACGACGATATATTTCGACACTTGGTCGAGGAGCAGGACGCCCGCTGTCACTTTCGCTGCTAGCCGCATCTGGCCCTCGTTTGTTTCTCGTCACGTCTTCATGCCAGAAGGCGCAGCCCGGTATCTACCGGGCTACGCAAAGATACCGGCAGATCAGTGGCGGAAATGGCGCATTCCGGTGAAGACCATCGCGAGCCCGCGCTCGTTCGCCGCGTCGATCACTTCCTGATCGCGCATCGAGCCGCCGGGCT
The DNA here is from genome assembly GCF_002020145.1 of Thioclava sp. DLFJ4-1. Lineage (NCBI taxonomy): Bacteria > Pseudomonadati > Pseudomonadota > Alphaproteobacteria > Rhodobacterales > Paracoccaceae > Thioclava > Thioclava sp. DLFJ4-1. The sequence goes on along the minus strand of NZ_MPZT01000002.1, from coordinate 868,935 downwards.
GGATGATCGCGGTGGCGCCGGCCTCAGCCGCGGTGATCAGACCGTCTGCGAAGGGGAAGAAGGCGTCGGACGCCACGACCGATCCCTTGGTGGGCGTCTCGGTCAGGCCAGCGGCTTCCATCATGTCTTCAGCCTTGCGCGCCGCGATCCGGGTCGAGTCGACACGGCTCATCTGGCCCGCGCCCACGCCGACGGTCGCGCCGTCCTTGACGTAGATGATCGCGTTCGACTTGACGTGTTTCGCGACTTTCCACGCGAAGAGCAGGTCTTTGAGTTCCCGCTCGGAGGGCTGGCGCTCGGTCACGACTTTCAGATCGTCGAGCGTGATCACGCCGTTGTCCTTGTCCTGCACGAGGAAGCCGCCCGCGACCTGACGATAGGTCGTGATCGGTGCGGTGATGTCGGGAAGGCCGCCGGTTTCCAGCAGGCGCACGTTCTTCTTCTTCGCGATGACTTCTTTCGCGGCGTTGTCCACGGAGGGCGCGATGATGACTTCGGAGAAGATCTTGGTGATCTCTTCGGCGGTCGCCGCGTCGAGCGTCTGGTTCAGCGCGATGATGCCGCCGAAGGCCGAGGTCCGGTCGCAGTCGAAGGCGCGCTTATAGGCCTCGATCACCGTCTCGCCGGTCGCCACGCCGCAGGGGTTCGCGTGCTTGATGATCGCGACGGCGGGTTTTTCGGTGCCGAATTCCGAAACCAGCTCATAGGCGGCATCGGTGTCGTTGATGTTGTTGTAGCTCAGTTCCTTGCCCTGAAGCTGCTTGGCGGTCGCGACGCCCGGACGGTTCGTGCCGTCGAGATAGAAGGCAGCCTGCTGGTGCGGGTTCTCGCCATAGCGCAGGGTCTGCGCGAGCGTACCAGCGAAAGCGCGGCGGCGCGGGGTCTCTTCGCCGATCGCGCCAGCCATCCAGGTCGAGACGGCGGCGTCATAGGCCGCGGTGCGCGCATAGGCGATCTGGGCGAGGCGCTGGCGGAACGGGTAGGAGGTCGCGCCGTCATTCGCGTCGAGCTCTTCCAGAACGGCGGCGTAATCTTCGACATCCACGACGGTCGAGACGAAGGCATGGTTCTTCGCCGCGGCCCGGATCATCGCCGGGCCACCGATATCGATATTCTCGATGCAGGTGTCGTAATCGGCGCCCTTCGCGACCGTTTCCTCGAACGGGTAGAGGTTCACCACCAGCAGGTCGATCGCCTCGATCTGGTGCGCTTCCATCGCGGCCAGATGCTCTTCGTTGTCACGCAGCGCCAGCAGACCGCCATGCACTTTCGGGTGCAGCGTCTTCACGCGGCCGTCCATCATCTCCGGGAAGCCCGTCAGATCGGCGACGTCGCGCACGCTGAGGCCAGCTTCGCGCAGGGTCTTGGCGGTGCCGCCAGTCGAGAGAAGTTCGACGCCGCGCGCGGCAAGAGCCTGGGCGAAGTCGACCAGTCCGGTCTTGTCGGAAACGGAAATCAGCGCACGGGTCAGGGGGATCGGGCGGGTCACGGGCAGCTCCTCGCAAGGCTCAGGTCAGGGGCGCCCAGGGCCATCCTCGGGATCTGCCCCAAGGTCAGGGCGCGTCGATGGCCGTGGAGTTATCGCGTGCTTGCGAAAAGGTCCAGCCAATCTGGCAAGCCCGGTCCAGAACCTTGCTCGAAAGCACGATCTGTTGTGCAGGACGCGGGCGGATACGCCCTTTTTCGAGGTAAACGGAGGGTTCCAGCGCCAGATCGGCGACCCCGTCATGGCGGAAAATCCAGATTTCCCCGGTGCGCAGCGCAACTGAGACGGCGGTACCGCCCAGATCGAGCGCCGCGTCGCAATCGGGATGCAGGTGGAAGCGGATGTCGAAGGGAATGCCGCGCAGGCCTTCGCGCTCGAAAATCTGGTCGAAGCGCTCGATGTCGTCAGGGGTCATCGCGCCCAGCGTGTCGCGGCCGCGCAATTCGCGCCCGTCGACGGAGAGGTCCAGTTCGCGGATATGCGACATGCCGTGGGTCTCGGCATAGCCGTCATGGCCGAAGATCATCCCGGTCTCCGACAGATCGTCCTGCTTGAACCAGACGGTTTTCGGCGTCTTGTCGAGATAGGCGCGCGGGGCCCGCCCGAACAGACGCTCGGGGCCGAGGCGGGACGAGGAATAGCCGTAGATCGAGAGGGTCGAATGGCTGGCAGTGGCGCGGCCTGCGCGGTGCCAGTCAGATCCGAACTGCGCACCCGAGCCGCAATTGACGATCAGCGGGCGACGTCCCGAGGTCAGCTCGAAGGCCAGCGTCGAGGCATGGGCATTGGCCGAGGCCTCGCCCTGCGGCGGCCGTGCCGCGTCGATGATCAGCGAGCCGCGCCCGCCCTGCATCCGCACGAAACCCATCGCGATTGGCTCGCGCCGGACGCTGCGGATGCCGGTCGCCGAAAGCGCCGTGTCGAGCCGCCCTTCGGGTCCGCGCCCGCCACCGTGAAACCGCGCCAGTGCCCCATCGGAGTGGCGCAGCGCGCGCAGGGTCGGCGCGATCCGCGCGATCGCATCGAGGATCGGACCGGGCGGCGTGCGTCCTGCCGTCTGCAACGCCTCCGCTGCCCAGTTCAACAGCGTCAGAATTTCCAGCAATTCCTCGGGATTTCGGGTCGCGATCCCGCCCTCGGGGTCGATCTCCGCCGCGCAATCGCGCGACAGGGCCTCCAGCGCGGGGTCGGCATGGCGCTCCATCCCGGTCAGCGCGAGCCCCGCATAGACAAGCCCGGTTAGCGCCTCAAACCGCGGAAGCCCGCAGGCCGCGCCCGCCCAGCGTTTCGATAGGAAGATCGTCTGTTGCCCCAGCGCGCGGAAGAAACGGTCGGCATCCTCGCGTTCGCGTCCGTTCAGCAGCAGGATCGCATGGTTGATCCAGCGGATCAGGCGGCGCCCCGTCAGATCGGGCGTCCAGCCCGGACCGCTGCCGTCGCCGAAGCGGTCGATCCAGCCGAAGACCCAATCCTGTGCGCGCAGGCGCGCCTCGCGGGTGCCCAGCGCCGCGAGATCGTCGAGCCAGCCGCAGCCCTGCAGCGCATCCTCGAAAGCCGGGCCGGGTATCGGCAGGTCCCAGATATTGACCCCGGGGCCTTCGATCAGAGAGCCCGCAAACAGGAAGTTGCCCTGAACGAGTTGCCGTCCCTTGGCGTAAGAGCCGATCGTGCGCGGCTCGGGCTGGCTGACGAATCCGGTCGCCGTCTGCGCACGGCCTGCGCGCGCAGCAGCAAGGCGGTTCAGCGCCGTGCCGAGTTTTGCCGATGATCGGGTTCTGTCCTTACCCATTCCGTTGCCGCTTGCATGCCCTTCTGTCGGGGAATGCGGTCACGTTACTGGGAGGCAGGCGCGCTGTCACCGCCTCGGCGGTCGGTTCACGCAGAGCGTTGCAGTCGCGCCATGTAGAACCCGTCCATCCCCCCGAGATCAGGCCAGAAATCGGGCCGCAGCCGCAGCCCGCCCTCCTCGGTGATCCAGTCCGGCGCGATGCCGGGCAGGTCCGGACGGATCACGGTGAGGTCCGGATGCCGGGCAAGCGCGGCCTTGATCTGCGCCTCGCCCTCTTCGGGCAGAAGCGAGCAGGTCGCATAGACCAGCGTGCCGCCGGGTTTGAGCCATTTCAGCGCGCGGTCCAGAAGCTGTTCCTGCAACGCGAAGAGCGGCTTGATCGACGCGCCGTCCTTGATGAAGGGCAGGTCGGGATGGCGGCGGATCGTGCCGGTGGCCGAGCAGGGCGCATCGAGCAGGATCGCGTCGAAGGGCGCGTTAGGATCCCATTCGAGCGCATCGGCGGCGATGATCTCGGCCTCCATCTGCGTCCGGTCGAGGTTTTCCGCCAGCCGCTCCAGCCGCGCCTCGGAAATATCGAGCGCGGTGACATCGGCCCCCATCGCAGCGAGTTGCAGCGTCTTGCCGCCGGGGGCCGCACACAGGTCGAGCACGCGTGCGCCAGATGCCGGGGCCAGCAGCTTCGCGGGCAGCGCGGCGGCAGCATCCTGCACCCACCAAGCGCCGTCTTCGAAACCGGCCAGCTCGGACACCTTGCCCGGATCGGTCAGCCGCAGCGATCCCGTCGGTAGAAGCGTCGCCCCCAGCGTCTCGGCCCAACCGGCGGCATCGTCCTTTACGCTCAGATCGAGCGGCGCGCCCGCCAGATGCGCAACCTCCATCGCTTGCGCGGCCTTCTTGCCGAAAGACGACATGACGCGCCCGCGCAGCCAGCCCGGCATTTCGGGCGCGGGCGTCGCGGCCCATTTCTCGCCTTCCTCGGAGACCTTGCGCAGCACGGCATTCACCAGCCCCGAGAAGCTTTGCAGCTTCGGCCCGGCCGATTTCACCAGCGTCACGGCAGCATCGACCACGCCATGCGGGGCTTGTTTTTCCTCCAGCAGTTCGACCGTGGCCAGCCGCAGGATCGCCATTACATCCGTTGGCGTGCGGCGGCGCAGATGCGGTTTGATGATCCGGTCGGCGCGGCCCAGATGGCGCAGCGTCGTCGTCGCGAGGCGCTGGGCGCGGGCACGCTGTGCAGGCTCCAGCCCGTCGAGCGCCTCCGCACCGATCTGCTCGGCGAGGCTCTCATGATCCTCGAGAACGCCCACGATCAGGCCAAGGGCTGCGCGGCGCGCGGGGTCGGGTCTGGACATGGGCTGCGGCTTCCTGGCTTGTTGCGGCTTAAGCACGGGCCTATATCATGCCCCGATCCACAGACAAGAAAGGACGCGCCATGTCCGATCAGCCCAAAGAGACCCGCGACCTGCCGCCCGCCGCGATCCGCGCGCTCGCCGAAGCCGAAGAGCGCCGCAGGAACGCGCAGGCGGCGGAACTGCCGACCGAGCTTGGCGGTCGCGACGGACCCGAGCCCGTGCGTTATGGCGATTGGGAGAAGAAAGGCCTCGCGATCGACTTCTGATCGCGGTGGGGTCTCAGAGGCCGGGGGCGCTGCCCCCGGACCCCCGGGATATTTGAACCAAGAGGAAGGGGGCGCCTTTTAGAGCCCCAGCACGTCGAGCATGTCGTATTCGCCCGGCCGCTTGTCCTGACCCCAGAGCGCGGCCTTGAGCGCGCCGCGTGCGAAGATGGCCCGGTCGGTGGCGACATGGCGCAGGATGATCCGCTCGCCCATGCCGGCAAACAGCACGTCATGCTCGCCCACGATATCGCCGCCACGAATGGCCGAGAAGCCGATCGCGCCATGCTTGCGCGCACCGGTGATACCGTCGCGGCCCGACTCGCGATTGTCTTCGAGCGAGATGCCACGGCCTTCCGCCGCCGCCTCGCCCAGCATCAGCGCGGTGCCCGAGGGCGCATCGACCTTCTTGTTGTGATGCGCTTCGATCACCTCGATATCCCAATCGGTATCGAGCGCGGCTGCGACTTTCTTCGTCAGCTGCGTGAGAAGGTTCACCCCAAGGCTCATATTCCCCGCCCGCACGATCACGGCGTGCCGCGCGCAAGGTGCGAGCGCCGCGATGTCGTCCTCGTCCATGCCGGTCGTGCCGATCACATGGGTCAGGCGTGCCTGCGCCGCGATCTTGGCGAATTCGCGGGTAGCGGCGGGCGCGGTGAAGTCGATCACCGCCTGCGCGCCGGAAAACGCCTCGAGCGGATCGTCGGTCACGATCACCCCGTTCGGCGCGCCGCCCATCGCCTCGCCCAGATCCTTGCCGACCCAGTCATGGCCCGTGCGTTCGACGGCGCCCACAAGGCGCGCCTTGTCGCTCTCGCTCACGGTGCGGATCAGCATCTGGCCCATCCGGCCCGACGCTCCGGTGATCACGATGCCCGGCAGGTCGCTCATGTCTTTCTCCTTCACGGTTTCGCGCTATCTAGCTTGCACAGGCGGGCTTGGCAAAGCCCCCGTTGCGCAAAACCCGCAGACGCCCTATGTGAGCGCCATGGCAAAGAACCGTTTCTCCTCGGGCGATGGCCCTTCGCAACGTCAGCTTCGCATGGGCGAGTTGATCCGACGCACGCTGTCGGACCTCCTGATGCGGGGCGATGTGCATGATCCCGATCTCAACCGCGTCTCGGTGACGGTGGGCGAGGTGCGCTGCTCTCCCGACCTGAAGGTCGCGACCGCCTATGTCACGCCCTTGGGCGGCGAAGGCGGCAAAGAGCTGATCGCGGCGCTTGCGCGCAACAAGGGCGAGCTGCGCCGCTTGCTCGGCAAGGAAATGACTGCGAAGTACAGCCCCGATCTGCGCTTCCGGCTGGACGAGACCTATGACCGTCTCGATGAGACGCGTCGGATTTTCTCGGACGAGACGGTGCAGCGCGATATCGCTGCGCGCGACGATGACGAAGACGATGAAGACGATCGCGACTAATGCTGCCGCGCTGATGCTGCTGGCCGCGCCTGCGCTGGCCGACGCACCCTGCGCAGATCGCAGCTTCGACGGAACGACCTACACGGTTTGCGAAGCGCAGCTCGGGCAGGACCTAAAGTTGTTCCTCGACGACCCCGACGGCAATCTGATCGGCACGCCCGAGCGGCTCTCGGAAGTCGTGCCCAAGGGTGACCGTGTCGTCTTCGCGATGAATGCGGGGATGTACCATCCTGATCGCAAGCCGGTGGGTCTGTTCATCGAGAACGGCAAAGAGCTGCATTCGATCGTCACCTCGGAAGGGCCGGGCAATTTCGGCCTGCTGCCCAACGGGGTCTTCTGCATCGGCGAGACGTTCTCGGTGACGGAATCGCGCGCTTTTGCCGCCGATCCGAAGGACTGCACCTATGCGACGCAATCGGGGCCGATGCTGGTGATCGACGGCGCGCTGCATCCGAAATTCCTCGCCGATGGCACGTCGAAGAATATCCGTAACGGGGTCGGGGTCTCGGCCGATGGCAAGACCGCCTATTTCGCGATCTCCGATGCGCCGGTGAGCTTTCACGAATTCGGCCGCTTCTTCCGTGACGAGATACAGGTGCCGAATGCGCTCTATCTCGACGGCAAGATCTCGCGGCTGACCGTGCCCGGTCAGGGGCGCGAGGATATGGGCCTGCCGATGGGACCGATCGTCGCGCTGATCGCGCCTGCCGCCCCCACCGCTGGAGATTGACGGTTCGCGCCGCTTGGGCTAGCAGGCGCACCCTTGGAATATGGAGGCCTCATGGCACGCAAGAAGGGTCGCGACATTTCCGGCTGGCTGATCGTGGATAAGCCCGCGGACATCACCTCCACCTCGGTGGTGAACAAGGTGCGCTGGGCGCTGGGCGCCAAGAAGGCGGGCCATGCGGGCACGCTCGACCCGGCGGCGACCGGGGTTCTGGCGGTCGCGCTGGGCGAGGCCACGAAGACCGTGCCGTTCATCACCGATGCGCTGAAATGCTACCGGTTTCAAGTGCGGCTGGGCGCTGCGACCAAGACCGACGATGCCGAGGGCGAGGTGATCGAGACATCCGATCTACGCCCCACGGATGAAGAGATCGCCACTGCGCTGACCGCCTTCGAAGGCGATATCGAACAGGTGCCGCCGCAGTTTTCCGCCGTGAAGGTCGATGGCGAGCGCGCCTATGCGCTGGCCCGTGCGGGCGAGGAAATGGAACTGGCCGCGCGGCCTCTCTATGTCGAAAGCCTCGTGATGCTGGGCCGTCCCGATGCCGACACGGTCGAGCTGGAGCTGGTCTGCGGCAAGGGCGGCTATGTGCGCTCCATCGCGCGCGATCTGGGGCAGAAGCTGGGCTGCCTCGGCCACGTGCTCTGGCTGCGCCGCGAATGGTCGGGGCCCTTCGAGGCGAGCGACGGGATCACGCTTGCGGAGATCGACGAGCTCGCCAAGACGCCCGAGCTCGATGAGAAACTGCTGCCCGTGGAACTGGGCCTTGATGATTTGCCGCAGCTGAAAGCGACGCCTGAAGGCGCGGTGCGGCTGAAGAACGGCAATCCGGGGATGGTGCTGCCGGGCGAGGTCGAATGGGGCGAAGAAGTCTGGGTCAGCCATGAGGGCAAGCCGCTTGCCGTCGGTATCTATAAATCCGGCGAGGTCCATCCGAGCCGCGTCTTCAACCTTTGACGCGCCCCTTCCCCTTGGTCCAAATATCCCCGCCGGAGGCATCCGCCCTCTGTCACGCACATAACGGTCAGGACGAGAGATGATCACCCGCGAGCATATCAAAGGCGACGCCCCCTCCATCGCGGTCTATTCGGATTGCGAGAATTACCGCTATCTGCTCACGAGGGTTTGGGATGACAGCAAACCGCGGGCGCTGTTCATCATGCTCAACCCCTCGACCGCGACCGAGGTGCAGAACGACCCGACCGTGGAGCGCTGCGAGCGCCGCGCGCGGGCGCTGGGCTTCGGGGCGTTCCGGGTGACCAATATCTTCGCCTATCGTGCGACCGATCCGAAGGTGATGCGGGCGCAGCCGGACCCGGTCGGGCCCGAGAACGATGCGGCGATCCGCGAGAGCGTCGACTGGGCGGGCGGTCCCGAGGACCGGATCATCTGCGCCTGGGGCGCGCATGGCGCGCATCTCGCGCGGGGCGCTGCGGTGGAAGACCTGCTGCGCGAAAGCGGTCGGGCGCTGCATCACCTCGGGCTGACCAAGGCGGGCGCGCCGAAGCATCCGCTCTATATCGCCTATGAGCATCAGCCCGAGCTGTGGTTCACCCGCGAAGACTGAGCGAACCGTTAAGCATTTAACGCTTGTTTCCTAGGGTATCCGCGCCGGCAGCGGTAGATTTCTCGCATCTTCACGGGGGTGAGAGAGATGTTGTTTCTGTCGGGTGTTCTGGGCCTGCTGATGGCGGGCGCCACGGCGGGTCTCATGGTGGCTTCCTCCGAACCCGAGGAGGAGACGCCGGACGATCTCGAGACCGCTGATGCCGAGGCTGGGGAGGTCTCTCTGCTGGCCGAGGTCAGTGCTGGAGAAATCGCACCCGAGCCGCTCGCAGCGTCCGAGCCGGGGCCGGGCGATGACATCACTTGGGGCGATGCGTCCGACGATGCGATCGCCGGGGAGGCGGGTGACGATCAGATCAACGGCTATGATGGCGATGACAGCCTTTGGGGCGGGGACGGCGACGACCAGATCCTCGGTGCGTCCGGCAACGATACGCTCTGGGGCGATGCGGGGACCGACACGCTGATCGGCGGCGACGGCGAGGATGAACTCGTCGGCGGCATGGAGGCGGATCTCCTATCCGGCGAGTTCGGATCGGATCGGCTCTTTGGCGAGGCCGGGGAGGACACGCTGATCGGGGGCGCGGGCGACGATATGCTCGCGGGCGGCGCCGACGACGACACGCTAATCGGGGCCGAAGGCGCGGATGTGCTGAGCGGGGATGCCGGGCGCGACGAGCTGAACGGCGATGCCGGGAACGATGTGCTGTTCGGCGTCACGCCGGAGACGCGCGATGCGGGGGCGGCCGATGCCGATACGCTCAATGGCGGGGCAGGGGAGGACGTGCTGCTAGGCGGCTCGGGCGATTGGCTGCATGGCGGCGAAGGGGGCGATAGCTTCGCGCTGGGCGATTGGATCGATCCGAACGCCCCTGCGACAATCGCAGATTACACGGCCGGGCAGGACCGGCTGGCGGTCATCTACGATCCGCAGGGCACCGCCACGCCGCAGATCAGTATCGAGCCTTCCGAGGCGCATCCCGGTGCGGCGTGGATCCTGCTCGACGGCATCCGGCTGGCCGAGGTGCTGGACGCGGCGGGGCTGAACGCGCAGGACGTGGCGCTGCTCACGCCCGCGCAATTCGCGGCGCAGCAGGCCATAGCGCTTTGAAATAAGGCTTTTCAACAAGACGATTCGCGTCTATACGCGCGCATCTGTTCCGAAAGGGGCAGTCTATGGACCTTGCTGGACGACATCCCGGCTTGCGCCCGAACCCTCAATGTAAGGAGATCCCGATGTCGATCACTGTCGAAGACAAGAACGCGCTTATCAAGGAATACGGCACCAAAGAAGGTGACACCGGTTCCCCGGAAGTTCAGGTCGCAGTTCTGACCAAGCGCATCGCGAACCTGACCGAGCACTTCAAGGAGCACAAGAAAGACAACCACTCGCGTCGTGGTCTTCTGATGCTCGTCGCGCAGCGCCGCAAGCTGCTCGACTACCTGAAGGCGAAAGACGTCGCACGTTACCAGTCGCTGATCGAGCGTCTCGGCCTGCGCCGCTAATCCGCCTCGGATTGGAATTCGAAACGCCCGTGCCTTTGGTGCGGGCGTTTTCATTTGCACTATTCCGACTGAATTGCGCAAATTGGCAATAACAGCCCTTCTGCCTGCAAAATTTAAAACTTTTGGGTGAATGGTCTTCCCGCTAAAAAACTTTGGTCGGTTCGACTTCTTGTCCTCCTGTATCGTCCGCTCCAAACGGGAAAACGCGAGCACCTGCCCTACCTTGCAGGTGCGTTAACAGGGAGGATTGAGATATGCAGATCGGAGTCTGGATCAGCTTGGCACTGTATTTCGTGCTGATGCTGGCCATCGGGGTCTATGCGTGGCGGAAGTCCACGTCGAGTTCCGAGGAATATATGCTGGGCGGACGTAACCTGCCGCCCGCGGTTGCCGCCCTGTCGGCAGGCGCATCGGACATGTCGGGCTGGCTGCTTCTTGGCCTGCCGGGCGCGCTCTTCGTGTCGGGCCTGACGCAAAGCTGGATCGGCATCGGCCTTTTCGTCGGCGCTTTCGTGAACTGGATCGTCGTGGCGCCGCGCCTGCGCGAGCAGACCGAGCGCTATGACAACGCTCTGACCATCCCCGGCTTCCTCGCCAATCGCTTCCCGAGCCACGCGACATTGCTGCGGATGGTTTCGGCGGTGATCATCGTGGTGTTCTTCGCGGTCTACACCGCGTCGGGCCTCGTCGGCGGCGGCAAGCTCTTCGCCAGCGCCTTCGGTGGCAGCTACATGACCGGTGTGATCCTGACGCTGGGTGTCGTTCTGGTCTACACCGTGATCGGCGGCTTCCTCGCCGTGTCGCTCACCGATTTCGTGCAGGGCTGCATCATGATGCTCGCGCTCGTCATCATGCCGATCGTGATCCTCACGACCGGTCAGGGCGACGGGGTGGACGCGGCTGCGAGCCGGCTGAGCAATATCGACCCGAATTTCCTGTCGATGACGAACGGGCTGACCTTCGCGGGCTGGCTCTCGGCGGTCGCCTGGGGTCTGGGCTATTTCGGCCAGCCGCATATCATCGTGCGCTTCATGGCCGTGCGCTCGGTCGCCGATGTGCCGAAAGCGCGGAATATCGGTATGGGCTGGATGGCGATCTCGCTGATCGGCGCGATCTCGGTCGGTATCTTCGGCCGCGCCTATGCGCAGCGTAACGGGCTCGACGTGCAGGATCCGGAGACGATCTTCATCATCCTGTCGAACCTGCTGTTCCATCCGCTGGTGACCGGCTTCCTCTATGCTGCGCTTCTGGCAGCGATCATGTCGACCGTGTCGAGCCAGCTTCTGGTGTCGTCCTCGTCGCTGACCGAAGACTTCTACAAGATCGTCTTCAACAAGGACGCCTCGGACCGCACGTTGGTGAATGTCGGCCGTCTTGCCGTGCTGGCAGTGGGGATCGCGGCGATCATCATCGCGTCGAACCCCGACAGCAAAGTGCTCGGCCTCGTGTCGAACGCATGGGCCGGTTTCGGTGCCGCTTTCGGTCCGCTGATCATCCTGTCGCTGACCTGGAAGCGGATGACGGGTCTGGGCGGCGTGGCTGGCCTCGTCGTCGGTGCGCTGACCGTGATCGTCTGGATTTCGCTGGGTTGGGGCTCGTTCCTCTACGAGATCATCCCGGGCTTCATCGCGGCCTTCATCGCCATCGTGGTGGTGAGCCTAGCGTCCGAAGACAGAGGCGAGTTCCGTCCGATCGAATGATCGAAGAGCTTACGAGCATCATTGCGCCCGTCCCGAAAGGGGCGGGCGTTTTGCATTCTGGCTATTTCGCTGCGGCGGAAAGTTGAGAAAATCCATTAGGACGGCATCGCACGCGTGCCTTGGGCCCCTTTGGATCAAGCGCGAAGAGGTTCGGACGGTTCGAAAAATAGGGGCGCCACTTTTTATCTGGCAAGTTCCCGATCAAGACCCCGTGGTCTTTCTTCATGATCGTCGCCAGTTCCGCGAGGGGCACTCCAGCGCCGTCCTTGCTGTGTGCCTCGATCGCTGCGCGAATTTTTTCATCGAGACTGGCAGATTTCTTGACTGCTGGCGGTCGTGCCGGAGCTGCGGTCGTTTTTGACTTCAGCAGATGAAACACTGAACAGCTTTCACGAAATGCCTTCGGCGCTTTCTCCTGTCCGACGCCGAGCACTTCCATCCCTTTTTCGCGGAGCCTGGTCGCGAGGTGGGTGAAGTCACCATCGGAGCTTGCGATGACGAACCGTTCGGCGCGTCGTTCCAAAGCGAGCTCGAGTGCGTCGAGGGCGAGCAACACGTCTCCTGCGTTCTTGCCGCTTCCGGAATGCACCAGCCGGATCGAAGGGCTGTCGCCCCACGATCTAATCTGCGCAACATCACCGTAGGCACGCCGGATGAAAGCGCCTGGCGCGAACTTGAGGATCTGGGAAGCAAAAGTGGCGGAGATATTCTCGCCGTCGATGAAAAGGGCGGTGGGTTTGTTCATGGGGTCACAATAATCAATGTTAATAACTACCGGCTGAGGATGGCGCGCCAATCTGGCCAGAATTGGGCGTTGGCCGTTTCTTTCCCTAAGGACTCTTCGCTTCCCAAACCCCTTCATTTCCTGTATTGGCAGGCCCATCTGAGACGTGACGCCTCGAGCCCCCGGGCGCGTGCAACAGGATAAGGGGGCGGCGGCAATGGGGCCGCCATTCAAATCGGGAGACACGGGATACGCCCGTGAGAGCTCCCAGACAGGATACGCTGAATGTTCAATGTTGTGAAAAAATCCATCCAGTGGGGCGAAGAAGAGCTCACGCTGGAAACCGGCAAGGTTGCCCGTCAGGCTGACGGTTCGGTCATCGCCACTCTGGGCGAAACCTCCGTCATGGCCAACGTGACCTTTGCCAAGGAACCGAAGCCGGGCCAGGACTTCTTCCCGCTCACGGTTCATTACCAAGAGAAATACTATGCCGCCGGTAAAGTGCCGGGCGGCTTCTTCAAGCGTGAGGCTCGTCCGTCCGAAAAAGAGACGCTCACCTCGCGCCTGATCGACCGCCCGTGCCGTCCGCTCTTCGTGGAAGGCTTCAAGCATGAAGTGCTCGTGATGTGCACCGTGCTGTCGCATGACCTCGTCAACGAGCCCGACATCGTCGCGATGATCGCCGCTTCGGCCGCGCTGACGATCTCGGGCGTGCCGTTCATGGGCCCGATCGCCGCTGCGCGCGTCGGTTTCTCGGATGGCGAATACATCCTGAACCCCGAAGTCGACGACATGCAGAAGCTGCGGGAGAACCCCGAGCAGCGTCTGGACCTCGTCGTCGCGGGCACCAAGGACGCCGTGATGATGGTGGAATCGGAAGCTTACGAGCTGTCCGAAGCCGAGATGCTGGGCGCGGTCAAGTTCGGCCATGACGCGATGCAGCCGGTGATCGACATGATCATCGATCTCGCCGAAGCCGCCGCGAAAGAGCCCTTCGACTTCAAAGCGCCGGACTACTCGGCGATGCTCGAGACCGTCAAAGGTCTGGGCGAAGAGAAGATGCGTGCCGCTTACGCGATCTCGGACAAGCAAGAGCGCGTCGCCGCCGTCAACGCCGCCAAGGAAGAGATCAAAGCGCAGCTCACCGAAGAGCAGCTCGAAGATCCGACCCTCGGCACCGCGATGAAGAAGCTGGAATCGGCTGTTCTGCGTGGTGACGTCGTGAAGAACGGTCGCCGCATCGACGGTCGTGCGCTGGACGAGGTTCGCCCGATCGTGGCGGAAACCGGTCTGCTGCCGCGCACCCACGGTTCGTCGCTGTTCACCCGCGGCGAGACGCAGGCGCTGGTCGTGACCACGCTGGGCACCGGCGACGATGAGCAGATCATCGACGCGCTGCATGGCAACTCGCGCTCGAACTTCCTGCTGCACTACAACTTCCCGCCCTACTCGGTCGGCGAAGTGGGCCGCGTCGGTTCGCCCGGTCGTCGCGAGATCGGCCACGGCAAGCTCGCATGGCGCGCGCTGCAGGCGGTTCTCCCGGCTGCGACCGACTTCCCCTACACGATCCGCCTCGTCTCCGAGATCACCGAGTCCAACGGCTCGTCCTCGATGGCGTCGGTCTGTGGTGGCTCGCTGGCAATGATGGATGCGGGCGTTCCGCTGAAATCGGCCGTGGCGGGTGTCGCGATGGGTCTGGTGCTGGAAGAGGATGGCTCCTGGGCCGTTCTGACCGACATCCTTGGCGACGAGGATCACCTCGGCGACATGGACTTCAAGGTCGCAGGCACCGAAGAGGGCATCACCTCGCTGCAGATGGACATCAAGGTCGCCGGCATCACCGCCGAGATCATGGAGAAAGCTCTGGAGCAGGCACGCGCTGGCCGCATGCACATCCTCGGCGAGATGAACAAGGCGCTCTCCGCGGGCCGCACGGAATTCTCCGCCCACGCTCCGCGCATCGAGACGATGACCGTTCCCACCGACAAGATCCGTGAAGTGATCGGTTCGGGCGGCAAGGTCATCCGCGAGATCGTGGAAGTTTCGGGTGCCAAGGTCGACATCAACGACGACGGCGTGATCAAGATTGCTTCGGCCAATGCCGAGGCCATCAAGAAAGCGCATGACATGATCCACGCCATCGTGGCTGAGCCCGAAGAGGGCCAGATCTACACCGGCAAGGTCGTGAAGCTCGTCGATTTCGGCGCCTTCGTGAACTTCTTCGGCAAGCGTGACGGTCTCGTCCACGTGTCCCAGATCGCCAACAAGCGCCTGAACCACCCGAGCGATCTGCTCAAGGAAGGTCAGGAAGTGAAGGTGAAACTTCTGGGCTTCGACGATCGCGGCAAGGTGCGCCTTGGCATGAAGATGGTCGATCAGGAAACCGGCGAAGAAATCGCGCCGGAAAAGCGTGAAGAGAAAGCCGACTGATCGGTTTGATCCGCTGGAAGATTGAGAAAGGCCCCGGAGCGATCCGGGGCCTTTTGCTTCTTGCGCTTCGGGTGGGGCGCGCGGATATGAAAAAGCCCCGGACGCTGCCGGGGCTCTCTCGTAAACGGGTAAGCTGGGCTCAGCCCTGCGACTTGACGGTGCGCAGGTAGGGCAGCTTGACGTCGACTTCGCCGAACTTCTCTTTCGCCTCGTCGGTCGAGACCGAGAGCGCGACGATCACGTCCTGACCCGGCACCCAGTTCGCGGGGGTCGCGAAGGGCTTGCCGTCGGTCGCCTGAACGGCGTCCAGCGCGCGGATGATCTCGGCGAAGTTGCGGCCGACCGACATCGGATAGGACATGGTCAGGCGGACTTTCTTGTCCGGGCCGATGATGAAGACGGTGCGCACGGAGGCCGAATCCGCGGCGGTGCGACCGTCGGGCATGTAGGCATCGGCGGGCAGCATGTCATAGAGCTTCGACACGTTCAGCGAGGTGTCGTCGATGATCGGGAAGTTCGCGGGCGCGCCGGCGACCTGCTCGATGTCCGATTTCCACTTCACGTGCTCTTCGACGCTATCGACCGAGACACCCATGACCTTGGTGTTGCGCTTCTCGAACTCGGGGGCGAGCTGCGCCACGGCGCCGAATTCGGTGGTGCAAACCGGGGTGAAGTCTTTCGGGTGCGAGAACAGGATGGCGTAGCTGTCGCCGATCCAGTCGTGGAACTTGATCTCGCCAGCGGTCGAGTCGGCGGTGAAATCGGGAGCGGTGTCATTGATACGCAGGCCCATGAAAAACCTCCTGTGTTTGCGTAAAATCACGTCTTTCCGGGATATAAGCCCTCGCCGGGGTCCGTTCCAGCCAGTTTAGAACCTTTTTAAACTCGGAGCCTGCGACCTTTCGTCAGGCCTTGCGCAGGACGGGGAGTGGTGAAACGCTCGCGCGCAACATCTGTGTGCCGGAGGCTGATATGATCGAGAAACGGAATTTCTACATCGACGGGGCGTGGGTCGCTCCCAAGGCGGCGCGCGAGTACGAGGTGATCGACCCGTCCACTGAGGATCCCTGCGCGGTGATCTCGCTGGGTGACCAAGCCGATACGGATGCGGCGGTCGCCGCGGCGAAGGCCGCGCTGCCCGGCTGGAAGGCCACGGACCCGGCAGAGCGGATCGCGGCGGTCGAGCGGATCGCGAAGGTCTATGCCGAGCGCGCCGAGGACATGGCGCAGGCGATGAGCCTCGAGATGGGCGCGCCGATCGATCTGGCGCGCAAGAACCAGTGGGGCGCGGGCGCCTATCACATCAAGAACTTCATCGACGCGGCGAAAGCGTTCGACTGGGTGCATCCTCTGGGCGACGGCACGCCGGGCGCGATGATCGCTTATGAGGCCGTGGGCGTCGTCGGTCTGATCACGCCGTGGAACTGGCCGATGAATCAGGTGACGCTTAAGGTGATCCCGGCGATCCTCGCAGGCTGCACGATGGTGCTGAAACCGTCCGAGGAAGCGCCGCTGTCCTCGCTGCTGTTTGCGGAAATCCTCGACGCGGCGGGTCTGCCCAAGGGCGTGTTCAACCTCGTGAACGGTGACGGCGTTGGCGTCGGCACGCAGCTTTCGACCCATCCCGATGTCGAGATGATTTCCTTCACCGGCTCGACCCGGGCCGGCAAGGCCATCTCGAAGGCGGCGGCCGATACGCTCAAGCGGGTGACGCTGGAGCTGGGCGGCAAGGGCGCCAACCTGATCTTCGCCGATGCGGATGAAGATGCGGTGGCGCGCGGCGTAAAGCACTGCTTCCAGAACTCGGGCCAAAGCTGCAACGCGCCGACGCGGATGCTGGTCGAGCGTTCGGCCTATGACAAGGCCGTGGAAATCGCGCGCCAGACCGCCGAGGCGACGCAGGTGGCCAGCCCGCGCGAGGAAGGCAAGCATATCGGGCCGGTCGTGAACAAAGCGCAGTTCGACAAGATCCAGGGCCTGATCGAGACAGGCATCGCGGAAGGTGCGAAGCTCGTCGCGGGTGGTCCCGGACGGCCCGAGCATCTCAATCGCGGCTTCTATGTCCGTCCGACGGTCTTTGCCGATTGCGATCCCTCGATGACGATCATGAACGAGGAAATCTTCGGCCCCGTCCTGTCGATCATGCCGTTTGACAGCGAAGAGCAGGCAATCGAAGTGGCCAATGCTACGCCTTATGGTCTGACCAATTACCTGCAATCGGGCGATGGCGCGCGGCGCAACCGTCTGGCGCGGCAGCTGCGCTCGGGGATGGTCGAGATGAACGGCCAGGACCGAGGCGCAGGCGCGCCGTTCGGCGGCGTGGGTTCCTCTGGCCGGGCGCGCGAGGGTGGCCGCTGGGGCATCGAGGAATTCTGCGACGTGAAGTCGATCTCGGGCTGGGCGGAGTAAAAGGGGGCGCTGCCCCTCTTGGCCTATCGGCCAATTCACCCCGGGATATTTTGAAAGAGCGAAGAGGGGCGGTTGCGCAAGCGGCCGCCCTTCGACATGATCGCGCGGCTTTTGGAACGGGAGAATGAGATGAGCTTCACGCTGGCGACCTGGAACATCAACTCGGTGCGGCTGCGCGAGGGGCTGGTGCGCAAGCTGATGGAGGAAGAGGCGCCCGACGTGCTCTGCCTGCAGGAGTGCAAGAGCCCCGTCGAGAAGATCCCGCTCGAGGGATTCAAAGAGCTCGGCTACACCCACATGGTTGCGCGCGGCCAGAAGGGCTATAACGGCGTCGCGATCTTCTCGAAAATCCCGATGGAAGAGAACTGCGCCCATGATTTCGCCGATCTCGGCCATGCGCGTCACGTCGCGGGCACGCTCGAGAATGGCGTGACGATCCACAACTTCTATGTCCCCGCAGGCGGCGACGTGCCGGACCGCGAGGTGAATGAGAAGTTCGGGCAGAAGCTCGATTACCTCACTCAGATGCGCGATTACTTCAAAGCGGAAACGCCGCAGAAATCGATCCTCGTGGGCGATCTGAATATTGCTCCGCGCGAGGATGACGTCTGGAGCCACAAGCAGCTTCTGAAGATCGTCAGCCACACGCCGATCGAGGTCGAGCATCTGCACGACACGATGGAAGCGGGCAAATGGGTGGACATCACCCGGCAGGACATTCCCGAGGGGCTTTTGTATTCGTGGTGGTCCTATCGGGCGCGCGACTGGGATGCCGCCGACAAGGGGCGCAGGCTCGATCACATCTGGGCGACGCCGGATATTTCGAACGCGGCCCATGGCAGTCGTGTGCTGCGGGCTGCGCGCGGTTGGGAGAAGCCCTCCGATCACGCGCCGGTTTTTGCGACCTTCGATCTGTAATCGCTTGCGGCAGCGCGCCGCGGTCAAACGGGTTTGCGTTCGGCCCATCCGAGGCCATATAGGAAAGCAAATCCTCCGCAATTTCGGGAGACGGACATGCTGGAACTGGGTGGCGGCGCCAAGGCCGCAGGCAAGAGCGAATACGTCAAGGACGTGACCGAAGCCAACTTCATGGCCGAGGTGATCGAGAAATCGCAGACCGTGCCGGTCATCGTCGACTTCTGGGCGCCGTGGTGCGGCCCGTGCAAGCAGCTCGGCCCGGCGCTGGAGGCCGAGGTCGAAGCTGCGAAAGGCGCGGTCGTGATGGCCAAGGTCAATGTCGACGAAAACCAGATGATCGCAGGCCAGATGCGGGTGCAGTCGATCCCGACAGTCTACGCCTTCTGGCAGGGCCAGCCGATCGACGGTTTCCAGGGCGCGCTGCCGCCTTCCGAGATCAAGAGCTTCGTGGCCAAGCTGATCGAAGCGTCCGGCGGTGAGGCCGGCAACGGTCTGGGCGACGCGGTCGAGGCGGCGGAAGCGATGCTGGCCGAAGGCGCGGCGGAAGACGCTGCGGAGACCTTCGCAGCGATCCTCGAAGAAGATGGCGAGCTGGCGGAGGCCCATGGCGGCCTGATCCGCGCGCGCATCGCGCTGGATCAACTGGACGCGGCAGGCGCGGCTTTGGCGGCTGTGCCCCCGAAACTGTCCGACAGCGCCCCGGTGGAGGCTGCGCGCGCGCAGCTCGATCTGGCGAAACAGGCGCAATCGGCGGGGCCGCTCGACGATCTCAAAGCCAAGGTCGAGGCCAATCCCGACGATCATCAGGAGCGCTTCGACTATGCGCAGGCGCTTTATGCGGCCGGCAATGCCGAGGAAGCCGTGGACCAGCTGCTCGAGTTGTTCCGCCGCGATCGCGAATGGGACAACGAGGCCGCGAAGACGCAGCTTTTCACCATTTTCGACGCGCTCAAGCCGAACGATCCGATCGTGGCGAAAGGCCGCCGTCGTCTGTCGTCGATGATATTTGCCTGAGGGCATGGGCGCGCTAGTTTCATCCGCATGATGAAGAAAGGCGACTTGCCCGAAATCCTTCCGCTTTTTCCGCTGCCCGGTGCGCTGCTGCTGCCCCGGGCGCGGCTTCCGCTGCATATCTTCGAGCCGCGCTATCTGCAGATGATCGAAGATTGCATGAAGACCAAGTCTCGGCTGATCGGGATGATCCAGCCGATCAAGGGGCCGGAGGGGCAAAACCACCTCAACGCGATCGGCTGCGCGGGCCGTCTGACCGGGTTCTCTGAGACCGAGGACGGGCGCTACATGATCACCCTGTCGGGGATCTCGCGCTATCGCATCGTGAAACAGATCGAGGGCTTCACCCCCTATATTCGCGCCGAGGTCAGCTGGGCCGGGTTCGAGCGGGATCTTGGTGCGGCCGAGCATGACAACGGCTTCGACCGCGACGAGTTTCTCGACCTGCTGGCGAAGTTTTTCCATGCGCAGGGGCTGGATACCGATTGGGAAACCTTGAAAGATGCCGATGACGAGTTGCTGATCAACTCGCTCGGGATGCTGTTGCCGCTGGAGCCGGAGGATAAGCAGGCGCTGCTGGAGGCGCCCTGTCTGGCCACCCGGCGCGAGACCTTGGTGACCCTGATCGAATATGCGCTGCATGGCGGCGGAGAGGAGCGGTTGCAATGAGCGACGAGACTGAGAGCGCACCGGCGCCCGAGACGGCTCGCGAGAAGCCGCTGTTCGACCGGCACATGCTGGAGGCGCTCGTGTGCCCTCTGACCCATGCGGTGCTGAAATACGATGCCGAGAAGCAGGAGCTGGTTTCGCAGCCCGCGAAGCTGGCCTTCCCGATCCGAGGCGGCATTCCGATCCTGCTGGCAGACGAGGCTCGCCGGATCGACGAGTAAGGCGCGTCGCTTACAGCGCGCGGCCCTGTAACAGGCGGGGCAGGGAGCCTGACAGGCCCGCCGCTTGCTGCATGAATCCGCGCCGCAGCCCCGGGATCGCCTGCACCAGACCCATCCCCAGATCGCGCCCCGCTTTCAGCAGCGGATTGTCGTTCGAGAACAGCTTGTTCACGGTATCCATGCCGAGCGCGAGCGAGGTCGAGTCGAAGCGCCGCCAGCCCTGATAGCGCTCCAGCACGTCCTCGGCGCCGATATCCTCGCCGCGGCGCATCGCTTCCACGACGATCTCCGCCAGCGCCGCCACATCGCGCAGCCCGAGGTTCAGACCTTGCCCGGCGATCGGATGCACGCCATGCGCCGCATCGCCCACCAGCGCCACGCGCGGCGCGACATAGGCTTTCGCAAGCGTCAGGTTCAGCGGGTAGGAGAAGCGCGGCCCGGCCAGTTTGATCTCGCCCAGGAAATCCCCGAAGCGCGGGCGCAGCACGGCGAGGAAATCCTCGTCATCCAGCGCCGAGATTGTCTTCGCGTTTTCTTCGGTCTCGCTCCAGACGATCGACGACCGGTTGCCCTTCAGCGGCAGGATCGCCAGCGGCCCGGTCGGCATGAAGAACTGCTGCGCGATGCCGTTATGGGGCTTCTCGTGCTCGACCGCCGCGACCAGCGCAGTCTGGCCGTAGCCCCAGCCCTCGCGGGTGATCCCGGCGCGTTCTGCCACGCCTGAGCGGCGACCATCGGCCCCGATCAGCAGCTTCGCGGTCAGGGTCTTGCCGGTGGACAGGCTCACTTCTACGCCGCCCGGCACGACCTGCTGCCCTGTCACCTGCGTCTCGTGCAGCAGCGTGATCTTGTCGCTCGCCTCCATCGCATCGAGGAAGGCGCGATAGAGGTAGCGGTCCTCCAGCATGTAGCCGACCGGCGCCTGATCCAGCTCGCGCGCGTCGAAATGCAGGAAGAAAGGGGCCGCACCTTCGCCTGCGTGACCGTCGGCGGCTTTTACTTCCATCATCGGCTGCGCCTGATCGGCCAGACCGTCCCAGACGCCGATCGCGCGCAGCAGTTTCTGCGACGCGATCGCCAGCGCATAGGCGCGGCCGTCGAACGTGTCGGTCGCACGTTGGCGCGCCGGAGCGGCGTCGACAAGGGTCACGGAAAGGCCGGCGGAGGCCAGTGCAAGCGCCAAGGCGGGGCCGTTGAGCCCGCCGCCCGCGATGATGACGTCTGAATCGTGTTTCATGGCGCTTACTATGGCGCTGGAAGCGGGATTGTCCATGCGCGGGACTGTCGCTAGCGTGGCGGAAAGAACGAAGGAGGCGGGCATGGAATGGCGGTTGGCAGGGGCTGCGGAACAGGGGCGGGCGATTGCCGCCGGTCAGCTCGATCCGGTGGAGCAGACCGAGGCCTATCTGGAGGCGGCTGAAGCCTCGGAGGACATCTATGCGCGTCTCACGCCGCAGCGGGCGCGCGACGAGGCGATGGCCGCGCATCAACGCGCCAAGCAGGGAACCAGACGCGGGATGCTCGACGGGGTCGCGCTGTCTTGGAAGGATCTCTACGACACCGCCGGGGTCGCGACCGAGGCGGGCTCGCGGCTGCTGGCCGGGCGCGTGCCCGAGCGCGATGCGGATGTGCTGACCGAAGCCACGCTGGGCGGCTCGGTCTGTCTGGGCAAAACGCACATGACCGAGCTGGCCTTCTCCGGGCTTGGCGTGAACCCGATGACGGCGACGCCGCCGAATATTCATGATCCCGAACTCGCGCCGGGCGGTTCGTCCTCGGGTGCGGCGCTGTCGGTGGCACGCGGCTTGGCGGCGGCGGCGATTGGCTCGGACACGGGCGGCTCGGTGCGTATTCCGGCGGCGTGGAACGATCTCGTGGGGCTCAAGACGACGCATGGCCGGATCACGACGAAAGGTGTCGTGCCGCTGTGCCGGACCTTCGACACGGTCGGGCCGATCACGCGCAATGTCGAGGATGCCGCGCATGTCTTTGCGCTGCTCGAAGGGCGCAGCGCGCCCGATCTGCGTGACGCGAGCCTCAAGGGCAAACGGCTGCTGGTGCTGGAAGGGCTGCCCTTTGAGGGCACCCGCGAAAAGCCGGTGCAGGGCTTCGAGCGGGCCGTCGAGGTCTTCGCCAAGGCGGGCGCGGTGATCGAGCGCCGGGGCCTGCCGATGGTGCGCCCGGCGATGGACCTTTCCGGTGTTCTCTTCGCCCCCGAAGCCTATGGCGAATGGAAGCACGAGATCGAAGCCGCGCCCGAGAAGATGTTCGCGGCGATCCTCGAACGGTTCCGCAGCGGGCGCGACGCGCTGGCCTCGGATTACGCGAAAGGCTGGCATGAACTGGCGGGCTATCGCGCCGCCTATCTGGAGGCGACCGCGGAATATGATGCCGTTCTGGTGCCGACCTCGCCGATCCTGCCGCCCGATGTCCGCCGCCTTCTCAGCGACAAGGCCTATTTCCAGGAAGAGAACGTGCTCGCGCTGCGCAACACCCGGATCGGCAACGTGTTGGGGCTATGCGCGCTCAACCTTCCGACGGGCATCCCAAGCTGCGGGATTTCGCTGATGGCGCCGCCGATGACGGAGGATCGGTTGCTGCGTTTGGGCATGGCCGCCGAATCGTCGCTGGCCTGAAAACCACATTTCTTGTGGTCAACCCGCTCTGGAGCTTGTCTTTTTCTGGACGAAACGGCGGAGCTTTTGTAACCTCGTCGGCAATAAGGGGCGACATAGACCCCATTCGATGAGGCACAGATGGACTTTCCCGAGCGGTTTTCGAACCTGCCCGAATACGCATTTCCGCGTTTGCGCGCGCTGCTCGATTCGCATGAACCGGGCGGCGACGTCTTGGCTATGTCCATCGGTGAGCCGC
The DNA here is from genome assembly GCF_002020145.1 of Thioclava sp. DLFJ4-1. Taxonomy (NCBI): domain Bacteria; kingdom Pseudomonadati; phylum Pseudomonadota; class Alphaproteobacteria; order Rhodobacterales; family Paracoccaceae; genus Thioclava; species Thioclava sp. DLFJ4-1. The sequence continues at coordinate 845,864 of NZ_MPZT01000002.1, read as the reverse complement.
GCCATCCCATGCCCGAGTTCGTCGGCGATGTGATCGCGCAAAGCCTTGGAGAGTTTGGGAAATATCCCGCCAATGACGGCACGCCCGAATTGCTGGACGCGATCTCTGGCTGGCTGAAACGGCGCTATTCGGTCGAGATCGGACCCGAGCGGATCATGGCGCTCAACGGCACCCGCGAGGGTCTCTACAACGCCGCGATGGCGCTTTCGCCCGAGACGAAACGCGGCAAAACGCCCGTGATCGCGATCCCGAACCCGTTCTATCAGGTCTACGCGGTGGCGGCGGCAGCGGTCGGCGCGGAGCCGATTTTCGTGCCTGCAGGCGCTGATACGGGGTTTTTGCCTAATTATTCGGCACTTGCGCCCGAGGTGCTGGACCGCATCACCGTGGCCTATCTGTGCTCGCCCTCGAACCCGCAGGGTGCAGTCGCGAGCCGCGATTATCTGGCCGATCTGCTGCATCTGGCCGAGAAGCACGATTTCATCGTTTTCGCCGACGAGTGCTATTCCGAGATCTGGCGCGAGGCCCCGCCGCCCGGTGCGGCACAGGTCGCCGCCGAGGAGGGCATCGACCCCGAGCGCGTGGTGATCTTCCATTCGCTGTCGAAGCGGTCGAACCTGCCGGGTCTGCGCTCGGGCTTCCTCGCCGCCGGGCCGCAAAGCATCAAACATATCCGTCGCCTGCGCGCCTATGCCGGCGCGCCGCTGCCGCAGCCGCTGCAGCGCGTGGCCGAGCGCGCTTGGGCGGATGAGGCCCATGTCACGGAAAATCGTCGCCTCTACGCCGAGAAATACGAGATCGCGGGACAGATCTTCGACGGCGTCGATGGCTTCCAGCTGCCGCAGGGCGGCTTCTTCCTCTGGCTTCCCGTCGAAGACGGGGAGGCGGCGGCGCTCAAGCTTTGGACAGAGACCGGCATTCGCGTGCTGCCGGGCGCCTATCTCGCGCGCGAGGTGAACGGGGAAAACCCCGGCCAGAAATATATCAGAGTGGCTCTGGTCGCTCCAAAAGCAGAAACGCAGCGCGGGCTGATGCAGCTCCGTGACTGCCTATACGGTTGAGGACGGTAGGTTATGGCATCTTATCAGGTTCGACAGCGCGATCCGCTTTTCGATCAGGACACGCAAGCCGTTCTGGAACGGCGTGGCAAGGAATTGGTGGGGGGGCTGCTGGTCGTCTTCGGCCTGCTCGCCGCGATGATGCTGTTCTCCTATCACCCCGAAGATCCAAGCTGGATGGCGTCCTCGGATGAACCGGTGCAGAACTGGCTGGGCCGGATCGGTGCCGGGATCGCCTCGCCGCTCTTCGTGATCGTCGGGCATGGCGCGTGGCTGCTGCCCGCGGCGCTGGTGGCCTGGGGCCTGCGCATGATCACCCATCGCGGCGAGGAGCGCCTCGTATCGAGGATGATCTTCTTCCCGATCGCCGTGGCCGTCGCCGCCGTTTACGCAGCCCTTCTGGTGCCGGGCGACCAATGGGGTCAGGCCTTTGGCCTCGGCGGGCATTTCGGCGACATGATCGCGGGCGCGATGCTGGGGATCGTTCCGATCTCGGGCGTGGTCGGTCTGAAGCTTCTGTCGCTGGTCCTCGCCGCGGCAATGCTGGCCATGGCGACCTTCGTTCTCGGCTTCACCAAGCCCGAGCTGCAGGCGATCACGCGCTTCATGTGGCTGGGCACGGTCGCGATCTATGTCGGCGCGATGAACATTCTGGGCCGTGGGGCGTCGGCCTCGGTCACGGGGGCTCGCTCGGCCGCAGAGCGTGCGCGTCAGCGCCGCGCCGAAGCGGCCGAACGCGCCGCAGAGCTGGCAGCTTGGGAAGAGCAGCAGGCCTATGCCGCACATGACTGGGCGCCCGAGGTCGAAGCGGCACCGGCGGCACGCCCGTCCTTCCTGTCGCGCATCCGTCGCCCGGTGGAACCCGATTACGATCCCTATGATGCCTCGCCCGAACTGTTCGAGACCGAGCCCTATTGGGACGACCAGCCGCAGCCTGCGGCGCCGACCGAGGACCGCATTCGCGCCCGGATCAGCCAGGCGGTGCAGAACCGCAAGTCGGCGCCGATCGTGACCGATTACGCGCCCGAGCCCGAGGCTCCGCTGCATCACGATATGCCCGAGACCTTCGCCGACCCCGAGCCGGAGCCGCCGCGTCCTTCGGCCTCGGTGCTGGCGGCCGTCGCCAAGCGCCTCGCGCGCGCGCCGCGTCAGCCGCAGGTCGTGCATCAGGAACCGCCGCTGCGGGCCGAGCCGCAACTGCGCGCCGAGCCGCCGCTCAAGGCCAAACCGCGCTTCATGCCGGGCTTTGGCGCACCTGCCGCTGCCGCCGAGCATGCGCCCGAAATGGCCTATGCCGGTGCCGACGAGCCGCAGATGACGGCGGCTGAGCAGGTCGCGCAGGGTTATGACTACACGGACGATGACAGCCGCGACTGGACCCACCCGGATTACGAAGGCTTCGAGGCCGATCCCCGCGACATGCGCACCGAGCATTTCTACGCAGGCGAGCCGCACTCCTTCGACGAGTCGGGCGCTGCGCAATGGATCGAGGAAGACGTCGTGCCGGAGATCCCGGCCTCCGCGCGTGGTCTCGACCGTCAGGTCATCAAGCAGCCCGAGCCGAAGCGCGTCGTGCAGCCTGCGGCGAAACCCGCAGCCCCCTCGCGTCGTGCGATCGAAGAGGCGCAGCCGAAGATGGCTTTCGAGAAGCCGAAAACCGCGCCCTTCGAGATGCCGCCGCTGTCGCTGCTGACCAACCCCACGACGATCCAGCGTCACCAGCTTTCCGACGAGGCGTTGGAAGAGAACGCGCGGATGCTCGAGACCGTGCTCGACGATTACGGCGTGAAGGGCGAGATCGTCTCGGTCCGCCCCGGCCCCGTCGTCACGATGTATGAGCTCGAGCCCGCGCCGGGTCTGAAAGCCAGCCGTGTGATCGGTCTGGCCGACGATATCGCCCGCTCGATGTCGGCGCTGTCGGCGCGCGTTTCGACCGTGCCGGGCCGCTCGGTGATCGGCATCGAACTGCCCAACGATCACCGCGAGAAGGTCGTGCTGCGCGAGATCCTCTCGGCGCGCGATTTCGACGACAAGAACATCAAGCTGCCGCTGGCTCTGGGCAAGACCATCGGCGGCGAGCCGATCGTCACCAACCTCGCCAAGATGCCTCACCTGCTGATCGCGGGGACGACCGGCTCGGGTAAATCGGTGGCGATCAACACGATGATCCTGTCGCTGCTCTACCGCCTGACGCCGGAAGAGTGCCGCTTGATCATGATCGACCCGAAGATGCTCGAACTCTCCGTCTATGACGGCATTCCGCATCTGCTGTCGCCGGTTGTGACCGACCCGAAGAAGGCGGTCGTCGCCCTGAAATGGGTCGTCTCGGAGATGGAAGAGCGTTACCGCAAGATGTCCAAGATGGGCGTGCGGAACATCGAGGGCTACAACGGGCGCGTGAAGGAAAGCCTCGACAAGGGCGAGATGTTCAAGCGGACCGTGCAGACCGGCTTCGACGAGGAAACCGGCGAGCCGATCTTCGAGACGGATGAATTCCAGCCCGAGCCCTTCCCCTATATCGTCGTCATCGTCGACGAGATGGCCGACCTGATGATGGTCGCGGGCAAGGAGATCGAAGCCTGCATTCAGCGTCTGGCGCAGATGGCGCGGGCCTCGGGGATCCACCTGATCATGGCCACGCAGCGCCCCTCGGTCGATGTCATCACCGGCACGATCAAGGCGAACTTCCCGACCCGGATCTCCTTCCAGGTTACCTCGAAGATCGACTCGCGGACCATTCTGGGCGAGCAGGGCGCCGAGCAGCTTCTGGGCATGGGCGACATGCTCTACATGGCGGGGGGCGGCAAAATCACCCGTTGCCACGGGCCCTTCGTGTCCGACGAGGAAGTCGAGGAAATCGTCAACCACCTCAAGAGCTTCGGTCCGCCGGAATACATGTCGGGCGTGGTCGAAGGCCCCGATGACGACACAGCGAGCGATATCGACGCGGTGCTCGGCCTCAACACCGGCGGCAATACCGGCGGCGAGGATGCGCTCTACGATCAGGCGGTGGGCATCGTGATAAAGGATCGCAAATGCTCGACCTCCTATATCCAGCGCAAGCTGGGCATCGGCTATAACAAGGCCGCGCGCCTCGTGGAGCAGATGGAAGATCAGGGCATCGTGTCCTCGGCCAACCATGTCGGGAAGCGCGAAATCCTCGTGCCCGAGCAGCAGTAAGCCGGTCACAGTCAGAAATTCGACGCGCCCCGGGGGAGACCTCGGGGCGCTTTGCATTTTAGGGGGCTCTTACTCGGGACGACCGCCGGGCGCAGTGATCGGATACGGGGGCGCTGTTATTGAATGACATCCCCTGTTAGGCGCAAATGCGCTCAAGACGGACCCGCAGCGCGATTGGCGCGTTACGGCGGGACTTCCGCTTTCGCAAGGAGTGCCTAAATCTATGGTCATGAAACAGATCCGCATCCTGCTCGCCGCGATCTTCACGCTGGCGCTCGCCCTTCCGGCTTCGGCCGGGAAAGTCTCGCTGAATCAGATATCGTCCTATCTGAACTCGCTGACCTCCGCCTCGGCGGATTTCACGCAGGTCAATTCGGACGGGTCTATCTCGACCGGCAAGCTGTTCATCAAGCGGCCTGGTCGGGCGCGCTTCCAGTACAATAACGACAAGACGCTGGTGCTGGCCTCGGCCAACCGGGTCGCGGTGTTCGATCCGAAATCGAACCAGCCGCCGGAGCAATATCCGCTGGTGAAGACGCCGCTGAACCTGATCCTCGGGCGCAATATCGACCTGAACCGCAACGGTATGGTCGTGGGCTACACGACGGACGGGCCGAAGACGATCGTGACCGCACAGGATCCGCAGCATCCCGAATACGGGAATATTCAGCTGGTCTTCACCGACGGGCCGGTCGAGCTGCGCCAATGGGTGATCACCAACCAGTCGGGCGAGAAGACCACGACGATCCTGAACAACCTGCAAAAGGGCGGCAACTTCGCCACGTCGATGTTCTCCATCGATCAGGCATTGGCCCAGCGGCGCTGATTTCTCAGCGCCGGCAGGATTGCAGTTGGATTTCGTACATCTGCGCGCGGGATGCGACGCGGTCGGCCACGGCGAGAAGCCAGGATTTCGACCGGTGTGACCCGCGCGAGTAGCCGCCGCGCCCTTCGTGATAGGCCAGATACTGGTTGCGCGCGTCGGCCTTGGAGATGCCAAGCTTCTTCTGCGTGCCGTCCATGTACCAACCCATGAAATCGGTGGCGTCGGCGATGCGGTTGCGCCTTGCGCCGAAGCGATGGGTGTCTTCGCGATACTCGTCCCAGGTGCCGTCCAGGGCCTGGCTGTAGCCATAGGCGGAGCTCTGGCGGCCAAGCGGGATGATCCCGAGCGCGAAGCGCTGCGGCGTCTTCGCATTGCCGTCGAACTTGCTTTCCTGGTGGATCGTGGCCATCTGCACGGCGACCGGCACGCCCCAGCGGGCCTCCGTCCGGCGCATGGCGTTGAAGTATTGCGGGCGTTCTTTGATGATCGCGCAGGCGTCATCAAGATTGCGCGGGGGCTTGGACGGTCCGCCTCCGCAGGCGGCCACCGCAAGCACTACGCCGAGGGCGAGGTATTTCTTCATAGCTGCTCTTCTTTGCTCTGACGGCCTTGTTTTTTGTCAGTCTATGCGTAATTGGCCCGTTCGAAAACCGGGAAACGCACAGGATCAGCGGACTGTCGCGACGAATCGGACAATCTGTTTCCGGCGGAAATGAGGCGAAAACGTGGACCTGAGCGGTTTCACGATTTAGAATTAAGGTATGAGGATAGATATGCATACCACGCACGCGAAATATCACATCGGCCAAGTGGTGCGGCATCGCAACCACCCGTTCCGCGGGGTGGTGTTCGATGTCGATGCGATCTTCTCCAACTCGCAGGAATGGTATGACGCGATCCCCGAGGAATCGCGCCCGTCCAAGGATCAGCCCTATTACCACCTGCTCGCCGAGAACGACGAAAGCTATTACGTGGCCTATGTGTCCGAGCAGAACCTCGTCGCGGATTTCTCCGGCGAGCCGGTAAGCCATCCCGATCTCGAGGACCTCTTCGGCGAATTCGGTAACGGGTCGTATCAGCTGCAATTCCAACTGAACTGAACCGCGCCGGGCATGGCGCAAAGCCACAAGTCGGGCAGGGGGCTTATCCCGCCTGTCGCATCTCGATCGGGTCTAGCGGCATGCGGAAGGCGAGTAGATTGCGCCCCTCCTCGCGGTGGTATCCCAGATCGGTCGCAAGATCGCGGATCAGGAACCAGCCGAAACCGCCTTCGGGCAGGCTGGTCGGGTCGGGCCGCTCCGGGTCGCGGTCTTCCAGGTCGAGGCAGGCCGGAGGCAGCGCGACCCCATCGTCGCTGACCGAGCAGGTGAGCCCCTTTCTGTCGCGCGCGATGGAGAGCGAGATCGTGCCTTTGCCGCTATCGCCGTAGCCATGCTCGACGATGTTGTTGAGGATTTCCGCGAGAATCAATTCGAGCGTCCCGGCCTCTTCCTCGGTCATCAGACGGATGAAACGCGCCACGGCGGCCCGCAGCGCGTCGCGCACCGCGATCGGTGTCGCCGCGAAGCTGAGGTTGAAGACCCGCACTTCCGCCTGCTGCGGGTGCGGGCTTGGGCGCGGGGTGCTGGGCGGCGATTTCGGTCTCACACGCTCACGCATATTTCCGGCCCTCCCCCAGCGCGGCTTCGAGGTCGGCGTGGATCGGCAGCACCGAATCCATGCGGGTCAGGCGGAACACCTTCGCGACATTCGGCGTCAGCCCGCAAAGCTCCAGCTGTCGGTTTGGCGCGAGCGATTTCATCACCGCCACCACCGCACCCAGCCCGGAACTGTCGAGAAACTCCACCCTGGAGAGGTCCAGCAGCACCCGCGCCGCCGGTTGCACGGTCACATCGCGCATTCTTTCCTTGAACCGGATCGCGATGGCAGCATCCAGCCGCGCCTCGGCCAGATGGACGACAAGCGCGCCTTCCAGCGCTTCGGCAGTGAGGTTCATGTCCGACTCCCACGGTTGATCTGACGGGAAGGCTAGACGGCAATGCTTACCATTCGGTATCCGTGGGACAGAATTTTGGAGGGTATCATGGAAAACGTGGTGATCGTCGGAGCCTCGCGCACGCCGATGGGCGGAATGCAGGGCGTGTTTGCAGCTGTGCCTGCGTCGGAACTGGGTGGGGCCGCCATCAAGGCGGCGATGGAAGGTGCGGGCGTTGCGCCTGCGCGGATCGAGGAAGTGCTGATGGGCTGCGTGCTGCCCGCAGGTCAGGGGCAGGCGCCCGCACGGCAGGCAGGCTTCGCGGCGGGTCTTGGCGAAGAGGTGCCCGCGACGACGCTGAACAAGATGTGTGGCTCGGGCATGAAAGCGGCGATGGTGGCCTATGACCAGATCGCGCTCGGCCAGACCGGGGTGATGGTCGCGGGCGGCATGGAGAGCATGACCAACGCGCCCTACATGCTGCCGAAGATGCGCGCAGGGGCGCGGCTCGGGCATGCTCAGGCGCTCGATCATATGTTCCTCGACGGGCTGGAGGACGCCTATGACAAGGGGCGTCTGATGGGGACCTTTGCCGAGGATTGCGCGCAGGCGATCCAGTTCACGCGTGAGGCGCAGGACGATTACGCGATGGCGTCGCTGAACCGGGCCGTTGCAGCGGAGAAATCCGGGGCCTTCGCCGACGAGATCGCGCCGGTGACCGTGAAAACCCGTAAGGGCGAGACCGTGGTCGCGATCGACGAGCAGCCGGGCAATGCGCGCCCCGACAAGATCCCGCATCTCAAGCCCGCCTTCCGCAAGGACGGCACGGTGACGGCGGCGAATTCGTCCTCGATCTCGGACGGGGCGGCTGCGCTGGTGCTGGCCTCGGAGGCTGCGGCGAAGGCCGAGGGCCTGCCGATCCGCGCCCGCATTCTGGGCCATGCGAGCCATGCGCAGGCGCCCGCCGATTTCCCGACGGCGCCGGTTCCGGCGGCGGAGAAGCTGCTGAAGAAGCTCGGCTGGACGGTCGATGACGTCGATCTGTGGGAGGTCAACGAGGCCTTCGCGGTCGTGCCGATGGCCTTCATGCATAAGCTGGGCATTTCGCATGACAAGGTGAATGTGAATGGCGGCGCCTGTGCGCTTGGCCATCCGATCGGGGCGTCGGGCGCGCGGATCATCGTGACGCTGCTCAATGCGCTGGAAAAGGCCGATCTCAAGCGCGGCGTGGCCGCGATCTGTATCGGTGGGGGCGAGGGCACGGCCATCGCGATCGAACGGGTATGAGCGTGGATTACGACGATCTGGCGAAACGCATCGCCGCGCTGACCGAAGGCGAGACCGACGAGGTCGCGTTGATGGCGACGCTGGCCTGCGAAATCCATCATGCGGATGACCGCTTCGACTGGACCGGGTTCTACCGGGTCACCGAGCCGGAACTGCTGAAGATCGGCCCCTATCAGGGTGGGCATGGCTGCCTCGTGATCCCGTTTTCGCGCGGGGTCTGCGGGGCGGCTGCCCGCGAGGGAGCTACCCAACTGGTGCCCGACGTCGAGGCCTTCCCCGGTCATATCGCCTGCGCCAGCTCCACCCGCTCGGAACTGGTGATCCCGGTCCATGCGCAGTGTGGTATCATCGCGGTGCTCGATATCGACAGCGACCAGCCGGATGCCTTCACCGAAGAGGATGCCGCGGCGCTGGAAGCAATCCTGAAAGACGTGTTCGGACATTTGTGAGGAAGCCATGAAACATACCGGCGCGTGCCTTTGCGGGGCGGTCAGCTACGAGGTCGAGGGCGACATGCGGCCTGTGGTGGCCTGCCATTGCTCCCAGTGCCGCAAGACCTCCGGCCATATCTGGGCCTCCTCGCAGATCGATGACCATCAGCTTGTGCTGATCAACCGCGACGGGCTGCGCTGGTATCGTTCGTCAGAGACGGCGGAGCGGGGCTTTTGCGCGGTCTGCGGCAGCTCCGTGTTCTGGCGGCTGGACGGGGAGGGGCGCATCTCGATCGCGGCGGGCACGCTCAACCTGCCGACGGGGCTTTCGATGGCGGAGCATATCTTCGTGGCCGATAAGGGCGATTACTACGAAATCGAGCCGGGGCCGCCGCAATCGCCCTGAGGCTTGACCCGACAGGCGGCGCAGTGCATCTCGCAGCGCATGAGTTACGTCTATGACCCGCCACAGGATGCCCCGCGCATCCTTCATGCCGATCACGAAATTCTCGTGGTCGACAAGCAGGCGGGGTTGCTGTCCGTGCCGGGCAAAGGGCCGGACAAGGCGGATTGCCTGATTGCGCGGCTGCGTGCGCTTCACCCCGAGGTGCTGCTGGTTCACCGGCTCGATACCGATACCTCGGGCGTGATGGTCTTCGCGCTGACGCCCCACGCGCAGCGCCACCTTGGCCTGCAATTCGAGAAACGCCAGACGAAGAAAGCCTATCAGGCGCGGCTCTGGGGTGAGCTGGCCGAGAAGGAGGGGCGGGTCGATCTGCCGCTGTGTGTCGACTGGCCGAACCGTCCGCGCCAGCATGTCGATCACGAGAACGGCCGCCCCGCCCAGACCGACTGGCGGGTGATGCGCCATGAGGACGGCACGACGCGGGTGCGGCTGATGCCGATCACCGGGCGTAGCCACCAGCTGCGGGTGCATATGGCCGAGCTTGGCCACCCGATCCTCGGCGATCCGCTTTATGCCGAAGGCCCGGCGCAGGCGTTCGAGCGCCTGATGCTCCATGCCGAGACCCTGCGCTTTCGGCATCCCGATGGCGGGATGCATATGACCTTCACCGCGCCCGTTCCGTTCTGAAACCGATACAATCGCAGGTCTTTTCCCCGCCTGCGCGCGCAGGCATACTCCTGCGAGACTTATTGCGGAGAGCCCGATGCCCAAACCCTTGCGCCTTGGTGTCAATATCGATCACGTGGCCACCGTGCGGAATGCCCGCGGCGCGGCCTATCCCGACCCGCTGCGCGCCGCGCGTCTGGCCGAGCAGGCCGGGGCCGACGGAATCACCGCGCATCTGCGCGAAGACCGCCGCCATATCCGCGACGCGGATATCGACGCGCTGCGCGGCGGGCTCGACATCCCGCTGAATTTCGAGATGGCCGCAACGCCCGAGATGCAGGAGATCGCGCTGCGCCATCTGCCCCATGCCTGCTGCATCGTGCCGGAAAAGCGCGAAGAGGTGACGACCGAAGGCGGTCTCGACGTCGCGGGCGATCTGTCGCGGCTGACCGATTACGTGGGGCCGCTCGTCGAGGCGGGCATCCGCGTGTCGATGTTCATCGGCCACGACCCGGCGCAGATCGAAGCCTCCGCCAAGATCGGCGCGCAGGTGATCGAACTACATACGGGCCATTTCTGCGACATGCATTACGCGGGCGATTTCGCCGCCCGCGATGCCGAGCTGGAGGCGCTGAAAGCAGGGGCGGCCTATGCCGACAGTCTCGGGCTGGAGGTGCATGCGGGCCACGGTCTGACCTATGAGACGGTCGAGCCGATCGCCGAGATGAAGCAGATCCGCGAGTTGAACATCGGCCATTTCCTGATCTCCGAGGCAATCTTCGTGGGGCTCGGGCCCGCGATCGTGCATATGCGCAAGCTGATGGACGCGGCGCGGGGATGAAGCTGCGCGGCGTCATGCTGACCGGTGCGTTGCTTGGCGCGGCTTGCGCGGCGCAGGCAGGTCCGGCCTATGTCGGGCCCTGCGATTTCACTGCGCGCGCCGATAATATCGTCGAGCCTTGGTCGGAGAATACCGCGACTTTCGCCAAGGGCGCGGTGCGGCTGGCGCTGATGGATACGATCGAGCCGGCTGCGGCGGCGTTCCATATTCTCGTCCTGTCGCCCCCCTATGACGAGGTCGGCGGGCGGCAATGCCGGGTCATCTCGGCTGCAGAGGGCACCGGCTTCGGCGGGGTCGATTTCGCGGCGCTCTCGGCCAGCTACGATCCCGCGACCGGGTTGAGCCTCACCCTGCCGGTCTCCACCTATGACGGCACGGGTGACGCAATGTCGCATCAGTTGCACATGACGCTCAATCAGGCGACGGGCGCGATCACCACCGAGGTCACCCCATGATCCTCGGTATCGGCACCGATCTCGCGAATATCGAGCGGATCGAGCGCACGCTCGAACGCTTTGGCGACCGCTTCCGCAATCGGGTCTTCACCGAGACCGAGCAGCGCAAGGCCGAGCGCCGCAAGGATGTGGCCGGCACCTATGCCAAACGCTGGGCGGCGAAAGAGGCCTGTTCCAAAGCGCTTGGGACCGGGTTGCGCATGGGCATCGCATGGAAGGATATGGCGGTCACGAATCTGCCAACGGGGCAGCCGGTGATGCAGGTCACGGGCTGGGCGGCGGACCGGCTTAAGGAAATGACACCAGAGGGTTACGAGTCCGTCATCCATGTGACGCTGACCGATGACCACCCCTGGGCGCAGGCCTTCGTCGTGATCGAGGCCCGCAAGCTTTCTTGACTCGGGCGCGAGGCCGCGTATTGAGGCCAAGGAATTTTGAGGCAGGGTAAGAGATAATGGCGAAGAACAAGGCCGAGGGCGGTATCCTCGACACGATCAAGACGATTGTCTGGGCACTGGTGATCGCGGGGGTGTTCCGCACGCTGTTCTTCCAGCCCTTCTGGATTCCCTCCGGCTCGATGAAGGACACGCTGCTGATCGGCGACTTCCTCTTCGTGAACAAGATGGCCTACGGCTATTCGCGTTACTCCTGCCCGTTCTCGGCCTGCCCCTTCGACGGGCGCTTGCTGGCCAGCGACCCCGAGCGCGGCGACGTGGTGGTGTTCCGTCACCCGACCAAGAACGTCGATTTCATCAAGCGTCTGATCGGCCTGCCGGGCGACAAGATCCAGATGATCAACGGCGTGCTGCAGATCAACGGCAAGGCCGTCGAGATGAAGCCCGAGCCCGATTTCGAGGAAGTCATGCAACCGCAGGGTCCGCAGGGGCTGCTGCCGCGCTGCTCGAACTCGCCGGTGGGCATGGGCGATACCTGCATCAAGAAACGCTATGCCGAGACGCTGCCCAATGGCGTCACGCATGACATTCTGCAGATCAACAATGACGGCCCCGTGGACAACACGCCCGTCTACACCGTGCCCGAGGGCATGTATTTCTTCATGGGCGACAACCGCGACAACTCCGAGGACAGCCGCTTCCCGCAATCGGTGGGCGGTCTCGGCTTCGTTCCGAAAGAGAACCTGATCGGCCGGGCCGACCGGGTGATGTTCTCCTCGGCGGGTCGCTCGCTGTTCTACTTCTGGACCTGGCGTCCGGATCGGTTCTTCAAGGCGATCAATTGAAGCTAAGCGCGGAGATCAAGGCATTCGAGCAGCGCCTCGGGCACAAGTTCAAACGGCCCGAGCTGCTCGCGCGCGCGCTGACGCATAGTTCGATCTCCACGCCGACCCGGCCCGACAACCAGCGGCTGGAATTTCTGGGCGACCGCGTTTTGGGCCTCGTGATGGCCGAAGCGCTGTTCCTGGGCGACCGCGCCGCTTCCGAGGGCCAGATGGCGCCGCGCTTCAATGCGCTCGTGCGCAAGGAAGCCTGCGCCGATATCGCCCGCAAGATCGACCTCGGTGCGGTGCTCAAGTTAGGTCGGTCCGAGATGATGACCGGCGGGCGGCGCAAGCTGGCCCTGCTGGGCGACGCGATGGAGGCGGTGATCGCCGCGGTTTATCTCGATGGCGGGTTCGACGCGGCGAAGGTGCTGATCCTGCGGCTTTGGGAAGACCGGCTCGACAGTGTCGCGGAAGACGCGCGCGACCCGAAAACCGCGCTGCAGGAATGGGCGCAGGCCCGCGGCCTGCCGCCGCCGCGCTACGAGATCATCCATCGCGACGGTCCCGATCACGCCCCCAATTTCACCATCGAGGTGCGTCTGGAAAACGGCGCGCGCGAAACGGCGAAGGCCGGATCGAAGCGTCAGGGCGAGATGACGGCGGCGAAGACGCTGCTGAAACGTCTGGAAGAGGGCACCGAGGGCTGAGCCAATGCCTTGGCGCGGGGCGACTAGCCCCGGGCCGCGCCCGACCCTCCCCATGGGAGGGCGCATTGGCGATGTCGTCGCGGGCATATCCGCCACTCGAGCTTGAAAGATAAACTGCCCGGCCACGAACGGGGCGAAGCGCCCACCCAAGGATCGGGCGCGGCCCTCGTCGCACAAGCGACATGACAAGATGACTGGCAACGCGCGCCGTTATAAGCTACCCCGCGCCCCGTATCGCTTTCGCGTATCGCCAAAAAGGAACACCCATGACCACACGCGCCGGTTTCGTCGCCCTGATCGGAGAGCCCAATGCGGGCAAATCCACGCTGCTCAACGCGATGGTTGGCGCGAAGGTCTCGATCGTCACCCATAAGGTGCAAACGACCCGCGCCCGCATCCGTGGCGTCGCGATGGAAGGCCAGAGCCAGATCGTCTTCGTCGACACGCCCGGCATCTTCCGCCCGCGCCGTCGTCTGGATCGCGCAATGGTCAACGCGGCTTGGGGCGGGGCGGCCGATGCCGACATGATCGTCCTGCTGGTCGAGGCGCATCGCGGACTGACGCCGGGTGTCGAGAGCATCCTTGAAGCCCTGCGCGGTCGCGAAGGCACGCAGCCGGTGGCGCTTGCGATCAACAAGATCGACAAGGTGAAATCCGAGGAGCTTCTGGGTCTGACCGCGAAGCTCAACGAGGCGTATCAGTTCACCAAGACCTTCATGATCTCCGCCGAGCGCGGCTACGGTGTACAGGACCTCAAGGAATGGCTTGCTGGCGAGATGCCCGAGGGGCCGTGGCTTTATCCCGAAGACCAGATCGCCGATCTGCCGATGCGCATGATCGCGGCCGAGATCACCCGCGAGAAGCTGACCCTGCGCCTGCACGAAGAGCTGCCCTATCAGCTCACCGTCGAGACCGAGAGCTGGGAAGAGCGCAAGGACGGCTCCGCCCGGATCGATCAGGTGATCTACGTCGCGCGCGACGGTCACAAGGGGATCATCCTCGGCAAGGGCGGCGAGACGATCAAGGCGATCTCGAAAGCCGCGCGCGAGGAGCTGATCGAATTTCTCGACCGGCCCGTGCATCTGTTCCTGCAGGTGAAGGTGCGCCCGAACTGGCTGGAAGAGGCCGAGCGCTATTCCGAGATGGGTCTCGATTTCAAGGACTCGAAGTGATGAGCGAGGGGCGTCTGACCACGGATTTCTGGGTCCGCGCCTATCTCAAGCGGCTGGAGCTGGCGAATATCCCCGCCTACGTCACCGCGCATGGGCAGGCGTCTTCGGGGGCCGTGCTGGTGAAATGCGCGCGGCTCGACGGGACCGCGCAAAGCTACGAGCGGCGCGCGGACCTGATGACTGGCAAAAGCGCGTGGATGCTTTTGCATGATGGTCCCGAGGCCGAAGTCGATGCCAGTATCCGCAAGCAACGCGGCTTCGACCCCGACCTTTGGGTGATCGAAATCGAGAGCCGCGAGGGGCGCACGATGCTTGAGGAGGACGGCCTCAGCGGCTGATCCCGAGCCGGTTGAGCCCGCGGCCCAAGGTCACGATCACCAGCCCGCCGATCCAGAAGGCCACGAGGAACTTCACGCACCACAGGCCCAGCCCGCCCCATCCGAGCTTGTCGAGGTTGAGGAAGAAATACGGGTAGAACCCGGTTTCCAGCCCCCGGATCACCGCATAGACCAGATAGACCAGCGGCCAGGCCAGCCAGATCACGGCGTGATGGCTCGTCAGCCCGCCTTTCGGCGCGAAGGCCAGCCACCAGACCGGCACGAGGATCGGCGCTGCGGTGTGGTAGAGCAGGTTCGAGACGTAATCGAGCCCGTGCAGCGGCGTATCTCCCGCCAGCAGCAGGTGATAGACCACGCCGACGATCAGGATCCACAGCACCAGCGCCGCGAGGAACGGCTTGGCCAGTGCCCGCTTGCGCCACGCCATCCAGCCGAAGGCGAGGCCCACCAGCGTGTTCGTCCAGATCGTGAAATAGCGAAACATCAGCCACAGGATGCCCAGCGGCACGGCGGCATGGGGGTGTTCGGCCATGTTGTTGACGAAGCTCGCGCCGAAGGCCGCCAACTCGACGAGGGCGATCAGGACGGCGAAAAGGATCGAGGCGCGTTTCATGGGTGTGAAGCTAGTGCGGCGCGCGACGTCTGCGCAATTCACGAAGCCGCTTGCGCCGCAACGTCACGGCAAGGATAGTCCCTCGCATGGACTGGCAAGACCTCGGCACGATCCTCTCGGCACGACCGCATGGCGAAAGCTCGATGATCGTCGAGCTGTTCACTTCGGCGCATGGGCGACATGCGGGCGTCGTGCGCGGTGGGGCGTCGCGCAAGATGACGGGGATCTTGCAGCCGGGAAACCGGGTCACGGCGACGTGGCGCGCGCGGCTGGAAGATCACCTTGGCAGCTACACGATCGAGCCATTGCAGAGCCGCGCGGTGATCCTGTCGGACCGGCAGGCGCTGGCCGGGCTGAACGCGGCGACGGCGCTTCTGAGGTTCACGCTGCCCGAACGTGAGGCGCATGACGCGTTGTTCATGGCCTCCGAGGCGCTGTTCGATGCGATGGCCGAGGGCGGCGACTGGGTGCCGACCTATCTGCGCTGGGAGCTGGGGTTGCTGGAGGAGATGGGCTACGGGCTCGACCTGTCGCGGTGTGCGGTCACCGGGTCGCGCGACGATCTGGCCTATGTGAGCCCGCGGTCGGGGCGTGCGGTGAGCCGTCAGGGCGCCGGGGAATGGGCGCCCAGACTTCTGCCGCTGCCGCTCTGCCTGTTGGGGCAGGGGCCTGCGAGCCTTGGCGAGATCGTGCAGGGGCTGCGGCTGACCGGGTTCTTCCTTGGCGAACGGATGGCGCCCGATCTGGGGGATCGGCCCTTGCCCGAGGCGCGGCAGCGTTTCGTGGATTTGCTGGGGCGAAGTGCGCGCTGACGGAGGCCCGCGCCCGAGCCTCGGGTGGGCGCTTTGTTCGGCTCGTGGCTGGGGGCTTTATCTCGCAAGCCCGTAGGTCGGTCGTGCCTGCGCTGTCTTCGCCAATGCGCCCTCCCGGGGGGAGGGTCGGGCGCGGCCCGGGGCTGGTCGCCCCGTGCTATAGCTAGAAAACCGCAGTGGTGCTCAAGGCCGCTCGCGATCGTCCAGCAACAACGTCAGCAGCGCCAGATCCAGCCAGCGCCCGAACTTCTTGCCGACCTGCGGCATCAAGCCGACCTGCGTGAAGCCCAGCCGCTCATGCAGCCGGATCGAGCCCTCATTCGCGGCGTCGATCGCGCCGACCATGACGTGGAAGCCGCCCTCTTTGGCGCGCGCGATCAGCGCTTCCATAAGCTTCGCGCCCTTGCCGCCCGCGCGGTGGTCGCGGTGGACGTATACGGAATGTTCGACGCTTAGGTGATAGCCGTCATGGGGGCGGAACGGGCCGAAGCTCGCATAGCCCACGGCGCGCCCGTCTTCCTCCCAGACCAGCACCGGATAACCCGCCGCCTGCCGATCCGCGATATAGGCGCGGCGGTTCTCGGGGCCGACCTCGATCTCGTTCCAGATCGCGGTCGTGTTGCGCACCGCGTCATTGTAAATCTCGGTAATCGCCTCTGCGTCTTGCGGTCTTGCGTCGCGGATCATCTGTGCCCCTCCAGTCTGTCGCGCCAGATTTGGCCGCGAAACCGGGCGAGCGCAACGCTATTTCTGCACGATGAAATGTCCGGTGCGGCGCACGGCCTCGGCGGCGGACACGAACTCCACCCCAAGATCGCGGGTCGCGGCCTCGTGGCTGAGGTGCATCTTCATCCCGAGCATCGGCTTGATCAGCGCGATCTGCTCATCGAACAGCGCGAGGATGGAGACGATCCAGTTCGGTGCCTTCCGCGTCGGGATCTTGCGGTCGGGGAACTCGGCCTTCAGCACCTTCGCCATCTCGAGGAAGGACATGAAGCTTTCCGCACAGATGTAGCGACGGCCGATGCTCTCGGACCGGTCGAGCGCCGCGACATGACAGGCGGAGACATCGGCGACATCGACCACCGGAATATCGAATTCCGGCGCCATCGGGTCCTTGCCCGCCATCAGCCGCTCGATCACCGCGACCGACGATCCGGTGTGACGATCCATCGGGGTGCCGCAGACGAGGCCGGGATTGATCACGGTCAGCCGCATCTCGTGATGATCCTCGATGAATTCCCACGCCGCTTCCTCGGCGAAAATCTTCGAGCGCGTATAGGGGCTGCAGGTCGGCGCGCGCGGGTTCGACCAATCGCGCTCGGTCATTGGGTCAGAGGTCACGCCATGCATCACCGCCTCCATCGAGGAGGTCTGGATCACCCGGTTCACACCGGCGGCCTGTGCCGCAGCCAGCACCCGCTTGGTGCCCTCGACCGCAGGCTGGATCACCTCGGCCTCGTTCTTGGGCTTGCTGAGCGGGAAGGGGGAGGCGGTGTGGATCACGGCGTCGACCCCCGCCATCGCCGCGTCCCAGCCCTTGTCCGCCATCAGATCGGCCTCGACGAAGCTCAGCCGTTCCAGCGCTTCGGGGCCGAGGTCACTCAAGGCGGCTTTCACCTCCTCGCCGCGGCTGGCCTTGCGCAGCGTGCCGCGCACGATCTCGCCCTGCGCCAGAAGGTCATAGGCAATGCGTTTGGCGATGAAGCCGGTGATGCCTGTGACCAGAATTGTGCGAGCCATGCGCCCTCCATTGTGCTGAACCTCGTCGTTCAGCTTGCGGGGGCGTTGGGCGGGTGTCAAATCAGAACGGGGCGATGCGAGGTTCGCCCGCATCGCCCCGTTGAATAGAGTTTCTCTGGCTCAGCCGAGGAGACGCCGCGCGATCACCTGCGCCTGAATCTCGGCGGCACCCTCGAAGATGTTCAGGATACGCGCGTCGCAGAGGATGCGGCTGATCTGGTATTCCAGCGCGAAACCGTTGCCGCCATGGATCTGCAGCGCGTTGTCGGCAGCGGCCCACGCCACCCGCGCACCCAGCAGTTTCGCCATACCGGCTTCCAGATCGCAGCGATGGCCGTGATCCTTTTCCCAGGCCGAGAAATAGGTCAGCTGGCGGGCGATCATCGTCTCCACCGCCATCATCGCGAGCTTCGACGACACGCGCGGGAATTCGATCAGCGACTTGCCGAATTGCTTGCGGTCGATCGCGTATTGCATCCCGATCTCCAGAGCCGACTGCGCCACGCCCACGGCGCGGGCGGCGGTCTGGATGCGGGCGGATTCGAACGTCTCCATGAGTTGCTTGAAGCCCTTGCCCTCTTCGCCGCCCAGAAGGTTCTCGCCCTTCACGCGGAAATTATCGAAGCCGAGCTCGTATTCCTTCATGCCGCGATAGCCGAGCACTTCGATCTCGCCGCCGGTCATGCCCTCGGTGGGGAAGGGGTTGTCATCGGTGCCCGGCGTCTTCTCGGCCAGGAACATCGACAGACCTTTGTAATTGTCGGTTGCGGGATCGGTGCGCGCGAGCAGCGTCATCACATGGGTGCGCTGCGCATGGGTGATCCACGTCTTGTTGCCGGTCACCAGCCAGTCGTCGCCATCCTTGACCGCGCGGGTGCGCAAGGAGCCCAGATCCGAGCCGGTATTGGGCTCGGTGAAGACGGCGGTCGACAGGATTTCACCCGACGACAGGCCCGGAAGCCATTTCTGCTTCTGCTCCTCGGTGCCGCCGCAGATGATCAGCTCGGCTGCGATCTCGGAACGGGTGCCGAGCGAGCCCACGCCGATATAGCCGCGCGAAAGCTCCTCGGTCACGACAACCATCGAGGCTTTCGACAGGCCGAGCCCGCCATATTCTTCCGGAATGGTCAGGCCGAAGACGCCCAGTTCGGCCAGTTCCTCGATGATTTCCATCGGGATCAGCTCGTCCTTGAGGTGCCATTCATGCGCATTCGGCTTCACGCGGTCCTCAGCATAGCGGTAGAACTGCTCTCGGATCATTTCGAGGTCTTCGTCGAGACCCGAATTGCCGAAGATCGAGCGGCCCTGAACGTCGCGCATCAGCTCGACCAGACGCATCCGGGCGGCGTTGGAATTGCCCTCGGCGATCAGTTTCGCGGCGGCCTCGGACGGGGTCCAGCTGACGTCCATATCGGCCAGGCGCACCATCTCGCCCTGGTTCATCTGGATGCCGCCCGCGATCTGCGCGAGATATTCGCCGAAGCCGATCTGCACGATCAGCTTCTCCATCTCGCCCAGCTTGCCGTCTTCGGCCAGACGCGTAGCCCAGCCGTGCAGCTGCTTGAGCGACTGCTGATAGGTGGTCAGCCAGGCAAGGCCGTGGGCGCGATATTGGTTCGCCTCGAGAGCGGCGCCGGAAATGCGGCCGTCTTTCTCGGTCGCGGCGCGCAGGCTCGCGGTCGCGTCGGAGACCAGCGTCTCCAGTTCGGGCAGGCTCGCCTCCGCAAGGCCCATCAGGTCGTCCAGAATGATCGTCGTCGGCATATCGGCCCCGTCATGTGCCATGAGTCGGCTCCTTATTCTGCAGTTGCAGCCTGTCTAGTTACTTCGCAACCGCAGCGCAATAAAAATTCGCCAGTAGCGACAATTGCGACGGATAATGTCGCGGAGGTTGTCGGCGCGGTCGGGTATCCGCCTGATTTCACGTCGCTTCACGGCTGCATCCCGCCGCGTAACCCGGTAGAAGCGACGCGGGACAGGAAAGGGAACGCGCATGTTCGGGATGGAAGTTTGGCAAATATTCGCGGCGCTTGGCGTCACGCTTTTCGCAGGTTTCGTGAAAGGCGCGGTCGGTTTCGCGATGCCGATGATCATGCTGTCGAGCTTCGCGTCCTTCCTGCCGCCGCATCAGGCGCTGGCGCTTTTGATCCTGCCGACGCTGGTGACCAACGTGATGCAGGCCTTCCGTCAAGGGGTCGGCGCGGCGGTGGGGTCGATCAAGAATTACCGGCTGTTCATCGCGATGATCATCGTCTTCATCCCGATTAGCGCGACCCTCGTCGACGTGATCCCGCAGCCGGTGATGTACGCGCTCTTGGGCGGGCCGATCGTCGCCTTCTCTATCTGGCAGATCTCGGGGCGGCAGATCCCGATGCCGACCCGCCACCGGGCGGTGACCGAGACGGGTCTGGGCATCGTCGCGGGGCTCTATGGCGGGATTTCCGGGATTTGGGGGCCGCCGCTGATCATCTACCTGATCTCGATCGACGCGCCGAAACAGGAGGCCGTGCGCATCCTTGGCGTCGTCTTCCTGACCGGGGCGATCATCCTGACCGGCTCGCATCTGGTCTCGGGCGTGCTGAACGCGCAGACGATCCCGCTGTCGCTTTTGATGATCCTGCCCGCGCTGGCAGGGATGAGGCTGGGCTTCAAGGCGCAGGACCGGCTCGACCCGGTGCGGTTCCGGTGGTGGACGCTGATCCTGCTGGGCGTGGCCGGGCTGAACCTGCTGCGCCGTGCGCTGATGGGTTAAGCCACGAAGGGGCGCAGCCCCTGACGGCGGGCGGAGGCCAGCGTCTTCGCCTCATAGCCCGAGACGATCTTGCGCACCGGCTTGCGATGGAGCGGCACCCCGCCTTCGCGCACCAGCCCCGCAAAGGCCGTCGTCGCCGCCAGAAGCGGTTGCCGGGCGAGCCGCCCGATATGCAGGCTCTCCAGCTTGCAGCCATCCGCCATCAGCAGGTGATGGCCGCCCAGCAGCAGCCCGTGCCATTCCAGAATGCCCGGGCAATCGGGTTGCAGCGCAGCGCAGCCATCGGCCAGCGAGCGCGCCTCGATCAGCACCTCGTCCTCGCCAAAGATGAAATCCACCGACGGCCCGCTGAGCGCCACGCGGTGCTGCGGCATAACCCAGAGGTCCTGACGCGCCGAGAAGACCGGCGCACAGAGCTTCACCGGACGCAGGTTCCCGATCGCAGGCAGGCTGACCCGCCCCGACCAGAGCACCGGCTGCGGTCCGGCATCGACGGTCTCGACCAGATCGCCCTCGCGCAGCCGCGCGGCAGGCACCACGCCCTCCGGCGTCTGGATCGGGGTCGCAGGGGCGAAACAGCCCGCCGGTCCCATCGGTTGCAGATGATCGCCAAGCGCCAGCCAGTCGACGCGCGGCCCGATCCGCGCGGGCCCGGCCGGATCGATCAGGGCCGCGGCCTCGTCACGGGTCAGCGGCAGCGGCGCCACGCCCGTCTGCTGCCGGATCGTGCGCTGATCGAGCGCCTCCAGCGTCAGCAGGCTCTCGCGTCCCGGACCGTCCCAGCGCCATGTGAGCCGCATCCGCCCACCGGTCAGCCGCTCCTGCGTGGCGTCGATCGAGATCGCATGGACCGCCGAGCCGCGCCGCTGCGCCAGCACGATGCGCCCGTCGACATCGAGATTGAGCGAGAGGAAATTCCGCCAGCCTTCGCGCTGATGCAGATGGATCAGCGGCAGGGGCGATTGCTCGCCGCGCATCAGGGTGAATTCCAGCATCAGGCTGCCGCGTGCGAGCAGCTCCGGCAACCTGCGCTCGTCGAACCTGACCGCGCCGCGATGTGCGATCTGCGCACCGATCCAGCCCTGTTGCGCCCTCATCCGCGACGCTCCGAATGCTGCCTTGATCCCATGCCTATCTCCGCGCCCGGGGAAGCCGACACGGACAACGCACGCCGCCTGAATGGGCCGCGCGTGGGTTTGTTGCGTCTGACTCCGGGCTTTGCCCTGCTCGATATGCCCGATTTCGGGCTTTTGCTTTTGACATATCATGACACCGCGACCTGCCTTTGGGTAGCCCCTGTCTCCGCGTCACTTGCGCCCGGTGTCGAGCCTGCAACAGCCATTGCCCCGAAGGCCTCGGCGCTCTAAGCCTGTAGCGCTGAAAAGGAGTGCCCATGACGACCGATCCCATCCGCCTGAGCGCCGATCTGATCCGCTGCCCCTCGGTGACCCCGGAGGAGGGCGGCGCGCTGGTCTTGCTCGAGACGCTGCTGACGGAGGCGGGCTTCACCTGCACGCGCGTCGATCGCAATGGCACGCCGAACCTTTATGCGCGCTGGGGCGCGAAGGGGGCGGCGAAAAGCTTCGGTTTCAACGGGCACACGGATGTCGTGCCGGTGGGCGATGCGAGCGCCTGGACGCATGACCCGTTCGGCGCCGAGATCGTCGACGGCGTGATGTGGGGGCGCGGCGCGACCGACATGAAGACCGCCGTGGCGGCCTTTGCCGCGGCAGCGGTGGATTTCGTGACCGAGACGCCGCCCGACGGGGCGGTGATCCTCGCCATCACCGGCGACGAGGAAGGGCCGGGCCGCGACGGCACGCGGGCGCTTCTGGATTGGATGAAGGCCGAGGGCGAGGCAATGTCGGTCTGCCTCGTGGGCGAGCCGACCTGCCCCAATGAAATGGGAGAGATGATGAAGATCGGGCGGCGCGGCTCGCTCAGCTTCTATATCGAGGCTGAGGGCGTGCAGGGCCATGCCGCCTATCCGCATCGCGCGAAGAACCCGCTGCATGCGCTGGTCGATCTGCTGGGCCGGATGACCGCAGAGCCGCTCGATCACGGCACGGATCATTTCCAGCCCTCGAGCCTGCAGATCACCACCATCGATTGCGGCAACCCGGCCAATAACGTGATCCCGGCCAAGGCGCGCGCGACCGTGAATATCCGCTTCAACGATGCGCATACCGGCGAGGGGCTGATCGCCTGGGCCGAGGCGATGGCCTCCGAGATCGCCGCCGAGACCGGCATCCGTATCGCGCTCAACCCCGATATCTCGGGCGAGAGCTTTGTCACGCCGCCCGGTCCCTTCGTCGATCTCGTCGCGAAATCGGTCCAGGCGGAAACGGGCCGCGCGCCGGAGCTGTCCACCTCGGGCGGCACCTCGGATGCGCGCTTCGTGAAGGATCACTGCCCGGTCGTGGAATTCGGCCTCGTCGGCGCGACGATGCATCAGGTGGACGAGCGCGTGCCGCTCGATCAGATCGAAGCGCTCACGCGCGTCTATGCCCGCATATTGAGAGACTATTTCGCATGATCAAGATCGAGCCGGTCACCGATTACACGCCCTGCCACGCGCTGCGCCGCGCCGTGTTTATCGAAGAACAGGGCATCCCGGAGCCCGAGGAATGGGACGATCTCGACGATCAGGCGGTCCATCTTCTGGCCAGCGAGGATGGCACGCCGCTCGGCACCGCGCGGCTGATCCGCAAGGGTGAGACCGGCAAGATCGGTCGCATCTGCGTGGCGAAATCCGCGCGTGGCACCGGGCTCGGCGCGGCGCTGGTGCGCGACGCCTGCGCGCGGTTCGCCGAGATGGGCTGCACCCGCGCCTATCTCTCGGCCCAGAGCTACGCGATCCCGTTCTACGAGAAGCTTGGCTTCGTGCCCTACGGCGAAGATTACGACGACGCGGGCATCCCGCATCGCGATATGGAAAAGACGCTCTGAGCTTCCTCTTGATCCAAGTATCCCGGGGGGCGCGTCAGCGCGGGGGCAGAGCCCCCTCCGCCCAAGCCATGCGCGCCTACGCGCGGGGGCAGCACCCCTCGACACCACTCATTCGCGCCACACTCTTTGAGTGACGCCCCTCACGCCCCATGTTAGGCAAACCCATGAGCAAACCCGCCCCCATCCCCTCGCGCCAGCAGATCCTCGACTGGCTGAACGACAACCCCGACCAAGGGGCCAAGCGCGACATCGCGCGGGCCTTCGGTGTGAAGGGGCAGGCGAAGATCGAGCTGAAGCGCATTCTCAAGGACATGGCCGACGAAGGTCTGATCGAGAAGCGCCGCCGCAATTTCCGCGACCCCAACGTGCTTCCGCCGGTGTCCGTGCTGCGCGTGATGCGGGAGGACAGCCAAGGCGACCAATGGGCCGAGCCTGCGGAATGGACCGGTGACGGGCTCGCGCCTTTGGTGCTCTTCGTTCCGAAGGACGGCGATCCGACGCTGGCCGAGGGCGACCGTATCCTCGGCCGCCTGACCCCGGTCGAGGATGAGGATTACGGCTACGAGGCGCGGCTGATCCGCAAGATCGGGCAGGCCTCGCATCGCATCGTCGGCATCTTCCGCAAGAATGCCGAGGGCGGGCGGATCATGCCGATCGACAAGGGTGTCGGCAACGAATGGCAAGTGCCCGCAGCTGTCACGCAGGGCGCCAAGGATGGCGAGCTGGTCGAGGCCGAACAGACCGGGCCGCGCGGGCGCATGGGCCTGCCCAAGGCGCGCGTGATCGAGGTGCTGGGCGATCCGTCCGCGCCGAAAGCCGTGTCGCTGATCGCGATCCATCAGCATGGCATCCCCGACGATTTCCCCGATGCGGTCGTGGCCGAGGCCGATGCCGCCAAGCCCGCGCCATTGGACGATCGCGAAGACCTGCGTAAGCTGTCTTTCGTCACGATCGACCCGGCGGATGCGCGCGACCGCGACGACGCCGTTCTGGTGATCCGCGATGACGATCCGAAGAACGATGGCGGCTTCCTGATCTGGGTCGCGATTGCCGACGTGGCGCATTACGTGACGCCGGGCTCCGAGCTGGACCGCGAGGCGCGCAAGCGCGGCAATTCCACCTATTTCCCCGACCGCGTCGTGCCGATGCTGCCCGATAGCCTCTCGGGCGATCTGTGCTCGCTGCACGAGAATGTGGACCGTGCGGTATTGGCGGTGCGGATGAAGATCGACGCGCAGGGGCGCAAGGTCTCGCATCGCTTCACGCGCGGGATGATCCGTTCGGTCGGCTCGCTGGAATACGGGCAGGTGCAGTCGGCGCGCGACGGCAATCCGGACGAGAAGACCGAGGATATGGTCGAGGAGATCATCGACCCGATCTACGAGGCTTACGAGGCGCTCAAGCACGCCCGCGCGATCCGTCAGCCGCTGGAGCTGGACCTGCCCGAGCGGCAGATCGTGATCGGCGACGACGGACATGTCGCCTCGATCCGGTTCAAGGAACGGCTCGACGCCCATAAGCTGATCGAGGAGTTCATGGTGCTGGCCAATGTGGCCGCCGCCGAGGAACTGGAGAAGCTGCGCCGTCCGCTGCTGTATCGTGTCCACGAAGAACCCAGCCTCGACAAGATCGAGAGCTTGCGCGAAGTGGCGCAGGCGTCGGGCTTCACGCTGGCGAAGGGGCAGGTGCTGCAAACCGCGCATCTCAACAACCTGCTCAGCCAGTCAGAGGGCTCCGAGTTCGACGAGCTGATCAATATCTCGACGCTGCGCTCGATGACGCAGGCCTATTACGCGCCGACGAATTACGGGCATTTCGGCCTCGCGCTGCGCTCCTATGCGCATTTCACCTCGCCGATCCGGCGCTATTCCGACCTGATCGTGCACCGCGCGCTGATCCTCGGGCATGGCTGGGGCAAGGACGGGCTGAGCGTGTGGGATATCGAGAACCTCGAGGACACCGCGAAGCAGATTTCCGATACCGAGCGGCGGTCGATGGTGGCCGAACGTGACACGACCGACCGCTATCTGGCCGCCTACCTGTCAGACCGCGTGGGCAGCGAGTTTACGGGCCGCATCTCGGGCGTGCAGAAATTCGGCGCCTTCGTGAAGCTCGACGAGACCGGCGCGGACGGGCTGATCCCGATCCGCGAGATCGGGCGCGAGTTCTTCCATTTCGACCGCGAGGCGCAGGAGCTGGTGGGTTCGGACACCGGCATGGTCATCACCATTGGGCAGCGCGTCCGGGTGCGGCTGTCCGAGGCCGTGCCGATCACCGGCGGGCTGATGCTGGAGCTGCTGGAAGTCGAAGGGCAGGGGATGCCCTCGGGCGACGGCAAGCGCCGCAAGGGCCGCCGCCCCGGCACGCGTCCGCCGCGGAAAGGTCCCGGTAAGGGGCCGCGCAAACCGGCCCGCGACGCAGCCAAGAAGAAGGCGGTCGCGCGCAAGGTGAAACGCACGCGCAAGAGCTGAGGCTTACAGCATCCACTCGATCGGCAGGCGCTGCGCAATCCACAGGAAGATGCGGTGCGAGAAGGGCACGCCCGGCTCGCGCTTGCGCACGCCATGCCCGGGCCGCGACCAGCGCAATTGCTGCGCACGGGTGAGGCGCAGCCGCCATGCGCGGGCGGGGATAAATTCCTTGAAGGTCTCGGAGATTTCCGTCGCGATCTCGGGCGCGTCGATCACGATGCCCAGCTCGGTATTCAGGCGCATCGAGCGCGGATCGAAGTTGAACGAGCCGATGAAGACGCGCGCGCGATCCACCGCGAAGACCTTCGCGTGCAGCTTGTTGCGCGAAAACGGCGAAGTGCCGCGAATGTCGGAGCCCAGCAGCCGCTCGCGCCGGTTGCGCTCGCTCGGGCGGCGGTCTTCGGCATCGGCGGCGTATTCGTAAAGCTCGATGCCTGCGCGCAACAGCCCCTTGCGGCGATGCGCATAGCCGGAATGGACCAGCGCCACATCGGTCGCGGCATAGGAATTCGTAAGCACCTTGATCGTCGCGCCGGACTTGGCGATCCGCTTGAGGTATCGCACCCCCGTCCGCGTCGGCACGAGGTAGGGCGTCACCAGCACCAGTTCTTCCAGCGGTTGCCCCAAGGCGCGCACCAGATATTGCCAGAGCAGTTTGCGCCCCTGCAAAAGCCCGTGGATTTTCGACGGGTGGTCGTAGATCAGTTGCGCCTCGGCGAAGATCACCCGCGCCTTGCCCGACAGCAACCGCGACAGCCGGTCGGGATGCTGAAGGTCGTCGGCATAGCGCTTCGCCTCGGGCTCCGAGAGGCGGAGCTCTTCGGTCTTGATGATGGTCTCGGCCTCTTTCGCCTCGCAGCCGCCCAGCATCTTTTCCGCCGGGATCGCGGGGGGCGCGTTCCAATAGAGGTCGAACTGCTTGCCGATCTGCGCCAGAACCGGACCCGCGACAGCGACGTCGAGATCCATGTAGAGGCCGCTCTCGGAGAGGCTGTTAAAGTAGTCGTCGCCGATATTGCGCCCGCCAAGGATCGCCATCCGCCCATCCGCGATCATCGCCTTGTTGTGCATCCGGCGGTTAAGGCGGCGGAAATCGGAAAGGTAGCCCAGGAAGCGCGCGGTCCTGATCGGGAAGGGGTTGAACAGGCGCACGTCGACATTGGGCAACTGGTCGAGCGCGGCCAGCGTGCGGTCCATCCCCGCCGTGCCGTTATCGTCGATCAGCAGACGGATATGGACCCCGCGTTTGGCGGCCTTGCGCAGCGCGCCGAGCATGATCGCGCCCGCGGTGTCGTTCTGCCAGATGTAGTATTGCAGATCGAGCGAGACCTCCGCCGCGTCGATCAGTTCCAGCCGCGCCGCCAGCGCGTCGAGCGGATCTGCGAGCAGCTGGACCGCGCTCTTTGTCTCAATTCCAGCGAGCCGGTTCTGCAACGCCATCGCGAAGCGCCCGGTTTCGGGGGCGAGTTGCATATGGGACTTGGGGAACGGGCCTTTCGGACGCCGATGCGACAGCCGTGCGACGATCAGCGTCAGACCGGCCAGCGCGATGAGGCCAGCGATCAGGGCGAAGCCCAGAATATGAAGCAGTTCCAGTTTCATGGCTGGCATCATGTAGGCGGTTCAAGGGTTTAGGAAAGTGGGCTTCGCGCATGAAAAAGGCCGACGTGATCGCCGGCCTTCTTAAAAATGTCGTGTTCCGCGTTCGGCGAATCAGCCGATCGCCGCGGCTTTCACGTCGTCGTCGATATAGGGCACGTATTGCGCGAAGTTGTCCGAGAACATCTCCACCAGCTTCTGCGCCTGCGCATCATAGGCCGCCGCGTCGTCCCAGGTGCGGCGCGGGTCCAGAAGCACGTCCGAGACGTTCGGGACCGAGACCGGAACTTCGAAGCCGAAGTTGGGGTCCTTGCGGAACTGCACGTCATGCAGCGAACCGTCGAGCGCGGCTTTCAGCAGCGCACGAGTCGCGCGGATCGGCATCCGCGAGCCGGTGCCGAAGGCGCCGCCGGTCCAACCGGTGTTGACCAGCCAGCACGACGCGCCGGTGTTGCGGATCTTTTCCTGCAGCAGCTTGCCATAGACCTCTGGGCGACGCGGCATGAAGGGCGCGCCGAAGCAGGTCGAGAAAGTCGGGAGCGGCTCGACCACGCCGACCTCGGTGCCCGGGGTCTTCGAGGTGAAGCCCGACAGGAAGTGATACATCGCCTGCGCCGGGGTGAGCCGCGCGATGGGCGGCAGCACGCCGAAAGCGTCACAGGTCAGCATGATCACGTTCTTGGGCTGGCCCGCCATCGCGGTATCCGAGGCGTTCGGGATGTAATGCAGCGGATAGGCGCAGCGCATGTTGTCGGTGATCGAGTTGTCGTTGAAGTCCAGCTCGAGCGTCTCTTCGTCGAACACCATGTTCTCGACCACGGTGCCGAACATCGAGCAGGTGTTGTAGATCTCCGGCTCGGCTTCTTTCGACAGGTTGATCGTCTTGGCGTAGCAGCCGCCTTCGAAGTTGAAGATGCCGTTATGCGACCAGCCATGCTCGTCATCGCCCACGAGGATGCGCGAGGGATCGGCCGAGAGCGTCGTCTTGCCGGTGCCCGAGAGGCCGAAGAAGACCGCCGCGTCATCGGGGTCGTCGATCGCGTGGTTGGCCGAGCAGTGCATCGCCATGATGCCTTCGCCGGGCAGGATGTAGTTGAGAAGGGTGAAAACGCCCTTCTTGTTCTCACCCGCATAGGCCGTGTTGCCGATCAGGATCGTCTTCTTCTCGAAGTTCAGCGCGATCACGGTTTCCGAGCGGCAGCCGTGCTTCTCGGGATCGGCCTTGAAGCTCGGGCAGTTGATGATCGTCCATTCCGGGTTGAACGCGTCGAGCTCCTCACGCTCGGGGCGGCGCAGCATGGTGCGCAGGAACAGCCCGTGCCAAGCCATCTCCGCCACGAGGCGCACGTCGAGACGATGCTCGGGATCGGCGCCGCCGAAGAGGTCCTCGACGAAGTAATCCTTGCCCTTCATGTGCTCCAGCATGTCGGCATGGAGGCGGTCGAAGGCTTCGGGCTCCATCGGGGAGTTGTTCTCCCACCAGATGCTGTCTTCGACCGAGGCGGTGCGCACGACGAACTTGTCTTTGGGCGACCGGCCCGTGTGTTTCCCGGTGGTGCAGTAGAAGGCGCCACCCTTGCCGAGCGTACCTTCGTCGCGCTTGATCGCTTCTTGGATCAGCGCCGGTTCCAGCAGGTTATAATAGACATTCCCGAGACCTTCGATGCCTTGATCTTCCAGCCGTTTCGCGGGGTTAACGCGTCCAATGTCCATTTGATGCTCCCGATGCCGTCGCGCGGCGTTCACAGGGTTATTCCCGGCGCCTCGGGGCCTCGAAGCGCCGATCCGCGTAACAATGTTACCCGGATGGATCGCCTATAGCATGACAATTTTGCGAAGGAACAGAATGGATAGGGGGAGTTAGCGCAACCATTTCTAGGTTTAGCGCAATCACGGCAAAATGTCGCGGAAAGGTGAGGCAAATTAGTCAAAGATTTGGAAATTCTGGCTCTGATGATTCGGGAAACCTTGGTGATTCGCAGCTTTTTGTTGATTTGAAGGCAACGAACGCGGAATATGCGTCTAATAACTATAAAGTAGCAGTGAAGGGGTATTCCGACATGTCGAGAATCGCGCTGGTCGACGACGACCGCAATATTCTGACCTCTGTCTCGATGACGCTCGAGGCGGAAGGTTACGATGTCGAAACGTATAACGATGGACAGGCTGCATTCGACGCATTCACCAAGCGTCTCCCGGACATGGCGGTTCTGGATATAAAGATGCCGCGGATGGATGGCATGGAGCTGCTTCAGCGGCTTCGCCAGAAGACCGCGATCCCGGTGATCTTCCTGACCTCCAAAGACGACGAAATCGACGAGGTTCTGGGCCTGCGCATGGGCGCGGACGACTACGTCAAGAAACCTTTCTCGCAACGCCTTCTGGTCGAACGCATCCGCGCGCTGCTGCGCCGGCAGGAAGCGATCTCGACCGGTGAGGTCGCCTCGACCGAAGACACCAAAGTCATGGTGCGCGGCTCGCTCGAAATGGATCCGCTGCGCCACGCGGTGACCTGGAAGGGCAAGGACGTCACGCTGACCGTGACCGAATTCCTGCTGCTTCAGGCGCTCGCGCAGCGGCCCGGTTTCGTGAAATCGCGCGATCAGCTGATGGACGTGGCTTACGACGATCAGGTCTATGTCGACGACCGCACGATCGACAGCCACATCAAGCGCCTGCGTAAGAAGATGCGCAGCGTCGATGATGATTTCACGGCGATCGAGACACTCTACGGCATCGGATACCGGTATAACGAAGAGTGATGCTACGTAGATGAGTA
Organism: Thioclava sp. DLFJ4-1; assembly: GCF_002020145.1. NCBI lineage: Bacteria > Pseudomonadati > Pseudomonadota > Alphaproteobacteria > Rhodobacterales > Paracoccaceae > Thioclava > Thioclava sp. DLFJ4-1. The sequence continues at coordinate 815,582 of NZ_MPZT01000002.1, read as the reverse complement.
TTGCCGGGAAGATCGGATTGGCTCGTAAGCGCTCCTCAAACTTCGCCCGTCGCGCGCCGGAAACGGAAGTCGTGCTCGGCGAGGATTGGATCGGCCCGGCCGATATCGTCGACGACGATCTGCGCAAGGGTCGCGCACGGCGGTCGATGTTCTCGCTCAACCGCTCGCCACTGGCGCGCAAGATCATCACCTTCAACCTGTTGGCGATGATCGTCCTGGTGACCGGCGTGCTCTACCTCAACCCGTTTCGTGACAGCCTCGTGCTGCAGCGCGAAGGCGGGTTGGTGAACGAGGCGCAGCTGGCCGCCGACGTGTTCGAGGCGCAGCTTCCGGCGGGCGCTCCGGTCAATCTGGCGGCGGGAGACGGGCTCGACCCGCTCGCGACGATCCGCGGGATGGAGCTGCCCGAAGGTGCCGATCTCTACCTGTTCGATCCCAGTGCGGCGCTGCTCGGCACCACGACCACGGGCGACCGCGCGCCGGTCGAAGAGGTTGACGGTCTCAATTTCGACAAGCGCTCAACCGTGCTGAGCGATTTCCTCGGTCAGATCTGGGACTCGGTCGCGGGTCTGTTCGAGCGCGGTGGCGGCACCGCCGCCGATAGCGCGCTCGACATGGTGCGCGATCTGGTGCCCTCGGCGCTGGATGGCCGCACCAAGATCGCCTCGCAGAAGAATGCCGCCGGAGAGACCATCTTCGCCGTCGCCACGCCGATCCGGCAGGGCGATCGCGTCGTGGGCGTGGTCGGGCTGATCTCCGTCGCGGGGCAGATCGACGCGCTGGTCCGCGTCGAGCGCGAGCAGGTGCTGCAGATGTTCGTGATCGCGATCATCGTCTCGATCGGGCTGTCGCTGGTGCTGGCCTCGACCATCGCCAACCCGCTTTCCGATTTGGCCGCCGCTGCCGAAATCGGGCGCGACAAGAACGCGCGCAAGATGGCGCCCGCGCGGGTGCGCATCCCCGACCTGACCGCGCGACCTGACGAGATCGGGCGACTATCGGGCGCGATGCGCGGCATGGTCGGCGCGCTTTACGAACGTATCGACGCGAATGAACAGTTCGCCGCCGACGTCGCCCACGAGATCAAGAACCCGCTGGCCAGTCTGCGCTCTGCCGTGGCCTCGCTGCATATGGTCAAGAAAGACGAACAGCGCACCCGTCTTCTCGAGGTCATCGATCACGACGTGCGCAGATTGGATCGTCTGGTGAGTGACATTTCCAATGCATCGCGGCTCGATTCCGAGCTGGTGAAAGAAGAGGAAGAGCAGTTCGACCTGATCAAGATGGTGTCGAATCTCAGCGAATTCCTCGGGCAGCAGGCGCGCGAGAAAGGCGTCGATTTCATCACCGATCTGCCGTCGCAATCCGTGGTCATCTCGGGGCTGGAAGCGCGTCTGGCGCAGGTCTTCGTCAACCTGATCACCAATGCGACCTCGTTCTGCGAAGAGGGCGACGCGGTGCGGGTCTGGGCACGTCAGCGCGACAATCGCGTGCTGGTCGTGGTCGAGGATACCGGGCCGGGTATTCCCGAAGAGGCGCTGACCAAGGTGTTCAAGCGCTTCTATTCGGAACGCCCCGAGGGGCAGTTCGGCGATCACTCGGGCCTCGGGCTCGCGATTTCCAAGCAGATCGTCGAAGCCCATGGCGGCGTGATCTGGGCCGAGAATATCCGCCCCACCGATGCCGACCGGACCTCCGATCCTCTGGGCGCGCGTTTCGTCGTGGGCCTGCCGGTCAGCTGAATGACCGGGTCGGACGACCTCTCGACCAATCTCCATGCCAGTGCCGTCGCGCTCGACCCCGAGCGCGGCGTTCTCATTCGTGGCGCCTCGGGCAGTGGCAAATCGCTTCTCGCGTTGCGGTTGATGGCGCTGGGGGCGTCACTCGTCGCCGATGACCGGGTCGACCTGCGCGCCGAAAATGGGGCGCTGATCGCAAGCGCACCGGAGGCGATCGCGGGCCGGATCGAGGCGCGCGGCATGGGTATCCTGCGCGCTGATCACCTGTCGCAGGCCCGCATCACCTTGCTGGTCGATCTCGATCGGGAAGAGGTCGAACGCCTGCCAACCTGTCGAAAAGACAGGGTGTTGGGGGTCAATCTGCCCCTTGTGCTGCGCGTGCAGCATGGTCATCTTGATGTGGCAATCTTGCAATGGCTGAAAGGGGGCCGATGGGCGTGACCCGATCCGATCCGGTATGGGCACAGGCTGGCCAGCGCGTCGTGCTGGTGACCGGCCCGTCAGGTGCGGGCCGCACCACCGCAATCGGCGCTTTGGAGGATCTGGGCTACGAGCCGATCGTCAACCTGCCGCTGAGTCTCGTGCCGCGCCTTCTCAAGGGGCATCTGACCGGCCCGGTCGCGCTTGGCGTCGATGTACGCGGGCGCGATTTCTCGGCCGCGGCGCTGATCGAACTGGTCGATATGTTGACCAAGCGCCCGGATCTGCATCTCGACCTGCTCTATCTCGATGCGCGCCCCGAAGTGCTCGAACGGCGCTATTCCGAGACCCGTCGCCGCCATCCGCTGTCGCCCGAGGAAGACCCCGGCGCGGGCATCGCGCAGGAGATGGATCTGCTCTCGCCGATCCGGATGCGCGCCGATGTTCTGATCGACAGCTCCGAGATGAGCCCGCATGATCTGCGCGCCGAGGTCGGGCGCTTCTTCGACACGGGCCGCACCGAGGCGCTCTCGGTCACGGTGAATTCTTTCAGCTACAAGCGCGGGGTGCAGCGCGGGCTCGACCTGATGTTCGATTGCCGCTTCCTCGCCAACCCCCATTGGGAGCCGGAGCTGCGCGCGCTTGACGGGCGCGACGCGGCGGTCGCGGATTATGTCGCCGCCGATCCGCGCTTTGCGGAGTTCCACCAGCGCGTGCTCGATCTGCTGTTGTTCCTGCTTCCCGCCTATGTCGCGGAGGGCAAGGCTTACCTCTCGGTCGGCTTCGGGTGTACCGGGGGGCAACACCGCTCGGTCGCAATGACCGAGAGCATCGCCAAAGCGCTTGCGGAAGCAGGGTGGCGCGTGTCTAAACGTCATAGGGAATTGGAGCGTCTCGGCCATGCCGAGAACGAAGAAACGAAGGTGAGGTCGGGCGCGTGATCGGTATCGTGATCGTGGCACATGGTGGTCTGGCGCGCGAATATCTCGCCGCTATAGAGCATGTCGTGGGCCCGCAGCGCGGCATTCGTGCCATCACGATCGAGGACGATCACGACCGCGCGGGCAAGCAGGCGGAGATTCGCGCCGCCGCCGATGCGGTCGATGACGGCACCGGTGTCGTGGTTGTGACCGACATGTTCGGCGGCTCTCCGTCCAACCTGTCGCTGATGGCCTGCGAGGCGCGAGACCGCGAAATCATCTACGGTGCGAACCTGCCGCTGCTGATCAAGCTGGCGAAATCCCGCAGCCTCGCGGTCCATGCAGCGGTCGAGGCCGCGCTCGATGCGGGACGAAAATATATCAATAGTTACAATGCCCAAGCGGGAGTGGTGAAATGTCCGTGACCCGCGAGTTGGAGATCGTGAACGAGAAGGGCCTGCATGCGCGCGCCTCTGCCCGTTTCGTCGAGGTTGTCGAGGATCATGACGCCCGTGCGACGGTGGCGAAGGATGGCCAGTCGGTCTCTGGCGACTCGATCATGGGGCTTTTGATGTTGGCAGCTTCGCGTGGAACCACTATTGAAGTGACGACAAGCGGGGCCGAGGCAGAGAAGCTCGCCGATGCGCTTCAGGCATTGGTGGCCGATAAATTCGGCGAAGGTATGTGACGCGCTCCGCACCCAGCGAGGGGGTTCGCCCAATGAACCAAGAGAGCGAGATCGCAATCGAAGCCGCGCAAGCCGTATCGAAGCCGTATGATAAGCGTCGCCTGTCCTATGCGGGGACGTTTTCCAACCCGTTCAAGGTTGGTACGATCCGCACTTTGGAATGGCTGACCGCGAAAGCGCAGCTTCTGCATCTGATCCGCAAGTTCGAGAAGCGCGGCGCGCCGGTCGGGGCCGAGTTCTGGCCGCAGGCGCTCGATGTGATGGGGATCGATGTCACCACGCCGCCCGAACAGATCGCCCATATCCCGAAAGAGGGCCCGCTGGTGGTCGTGGCCAACCACCCGCACGGGCTGGTGGACGGGATGGTGCTGGCCTATCTGATCGGGCAGGTGCGCGATGATTTCCTGATCCTCACCCGCTCGTTGCTGACCGGCATTCCCGAGGTCGAGCAATACATGCTGCCTGTGCCCTTCCCGCATGAGCCCAATGCCCGCGAGGACAGCCTCAAGATGCGCGCCGCCTGCATGGCGCAGCTCAAGCGCGGCGGCGTGGTGGTTCTGTTCCCGGCGGGGCAGGTGGCGCATTCCGAGACGCTGATGGGCCCGGTGATCGAGCAGGAATGGAACCCCTTCACCGCGAAAATGCTCGCCCGGTCGAACGCCTCGGTGCTGCCGATCCACTTCCCGGGGCAGAATTCGCGCGCCTATCAGATCGCCAACAAGCTGAGCGCGACGGTGCGGCAGGGCCTGCTGCTCTATGAGATCAAACGTGCGCTGAACAAGCCCCAGAGTCCCGCGATCGGCCCTGCGAAGAGCGCAGACGAGATCGCCGAGGCGCTGCAGAACCCGCGCAAGTTCCTCGCGGACCTGCGGGCGGAAACGCTGGCGCTGTAAGGCGACTGGTGGAGGGGGCTCTGCCCCCGCGGCTCCGCCGCCCCCCGGGATATTTGACGCAGTTGGAAAGAAAAACGCCCGGTTATGCCCCTTAAGTGGCGGCGAACCGGGCGCTTCCAACTGCACGGTCATCGGCGTCCCCGCCTGTTCCGTGAGACCATTTAAGGGGATCAGGGTTTAGAAAACCTTACCGGTCTTCCAACTGCCCGAAATATCCCGGGGTGAGCGGCAAAGCCGCGAGGGGCAGCGCCCCTCTACCCCTTCGCCTCAGCGCGTCGGCACCGGCTCGTCGCCACGATAGTCGTAGAAGCCGCGCCCGGTCTTGCGACCGAGCCAGCCGGCTTCGACATATTTCGTCAGAAGCGGGCAGGGGCGGTACTTGGTATCGGCCAGCCCGTCATGCAGCACGTTCATGATCGCGAGGCAGGTGTCGAGCCCGATGAAATCCGCCAGTTCCAGCGGCCCCATCGGATGGTTCGCGCCGAGCTTCATCGACTCGTCGATCGAGCGCACATTCCCGACCCCTTCATAGAGCGTATAGACCGCCTCATTGATCATCGGCATCAGGATGCGGTTCACGATGAAGGCCGGGAAATCTTCGGCAGACGCGGCGGTCTTGCCGAGCTTTTCCACCACCTCGTGCAGCGCCTTGTAGGTCTCCTGATCGGTCGCGATGCCGCGGATCAGTTCGACCAGCTGCATCACCGGCACCGGGTTCATGAAGTGGAAGCCCATGAATTTCTCGGGTCGGTCGGTGCGCGAGGCGAGCCGGGTGATCGAGATCGACGAGGTGTTCGAGGTCAGGATCGTCGTCGGCTTGAGATGCGGAAGCAGGTCTTCGAAGATCGCCTGCTTGACCGTCTCGCGCTCGGTCGCGGCCTCGATGACCAGATCGGTCGGGCCGAGATCGCTCAGTTTCGTGGTCGTGGTGATCTTCTTCAGCGCGGTGTTCTTCTCGTCCTCCGAGATCTTGCCGCGCGACACCTGTCGATCGAGGTTCTTGGTAACCGTGGAGAGCGCCTTCGTCAGCGCGTCTTCGCTGATGTCGTTCAGCAGAACGTCATATCCGGCCAGCGCGAAGACATGGGCGATCCCGTTGCCCATCTGCCCTGCACCCACGATGCCCACTTTCTCGATCGCCATAATTTTCCCTCTCACGCTTTGCGCCCTGACCATAGTTCTCCGCTCGGTCCATGCAAGCGAAACGCAGGGCTGAGATCATTTTAACATTAGCCGTTTGGCAAGAATTTGGGCGCAATCTGGCCTCGGGTGAGTCGAACACAGACTGAGGTGGGAAAATGGCTTTCGAATATACGGGCGATGGAGCCCTCGATTACTTTCCGTGCCGATACGGGAAATCCAAACTTCTGTTCCGCGGGCCGCGCCGTGCGCTGCAGGGGGATTTCATTGCCGCGATGGGCGGGACGGAGACCTATGGTAAATTCGTGGAGCATCCTTGGCCCGCGCTGCTCGAGGCGCGGCTGGAGATGCCGGTGGTGAATTTCGGCTATCTGAATGCCGGGATCGACGTGTTTCTGCACGAGCTGCAACTGGCCGCCGCATCGGAGGCCGCGAAGGTCACGGTGATCCAGTTGCTCGGCGCGCAGAACATGTCGAACCGCTTCTATGCGGTGCATCCGCGCCGCAATGACCGCTTCCTGCGCGCGTCGAGCCTGATGCGCTCGATCTTCCGCGGCGTGGATTTCACCGAGTTCAACTTCACGCGTCACATGCTGAGCGCATTGAAAGAACGCGAGCCCGAGAAATTCGCCTTGCTCGAGGTCGAGTTGCAGGAGGCGTGGCTGCAGCGGATGACCGCGCTTCTGGCCAAGATCAAGGGGCGCAAGCTGCTGCTTTGGCTGGGCGAATTCCATGATCCGGCCCATAGCGACACGCTCGGGCACGAGCCTCTGATGGTGACGGAGGCGATGGTGGAGACGCTGCGACCGCTCGTGGCCGATATCGTGCGGGTCGAGCCGTCGGTGACGGCGCGCAGTGCGGGCACGACGGGGATGCATTTCTCCCCGCTGGAAGAGCCTGCGGCGGAAATGGTGCCGGGGCCGCTGGTGCATGAGGAGATCGCCGCGGCGCTCGCGCCTGCGCTGCAGCCATTTCTCTAAAAGGAAAGGGCGGGGAAATTCCCCGCCCTTTCGACTTGGTTCAACTCTCCCGGGGGGGGCAGCGCCCCTTACGTGGATCAGAGCTTTTCGGTCAGCGCCGGAACAGCGTCGAAGAGGTCCGCGACCAGGCCGTAATCGGCGACCTGGAAGATCGGCGCTTCTTCGTCCTTGTTGATCGCGACGATGATCTTCGAGTCCTTCATGCCGGCGAGGTGCTGGATAGCACCCGAGATGCCGCAGGCGATGTAGAGTTCGGGGGCCACGACCTTACCGGTCTGACCGACCTGCCAGTCGTTCGGCGCGAAGCCCGAGTCGACGGCGGCGCGCGAGGCACCCACAGCAGCGCCAAGCTTGTCGGCCAGCGCTTCGATCACCTTGAAGTCCTCTTCCGAGCCGACGCCACGGCCGCCCGACACGACGATCTTCGCCGAGGTCAGCTCCGGACGATCGCTCTCGGCGACCTTGTCTTCGATCCAGCTCGACAGAGCCGGCGCGTCCGACATGGCGACGGTCTCGACCGAAGCCGAACCGCCTTCACCGGCGGCGTCGAAGGTCGAGGTGCGGAAGGTGATGACCTTCTTCTCGTCCTTCGATTTCACGGTCTGGATCGCGTTACCCGCGTAGATCGGGCGCTCGAACGTGTCGGCATCGACAACGCCGGAGACATCCGAGATCACCATCACGTCGAGCAGGGCCGCCACGCGCGGCATCACGTTCTTCGCATCGGTCGTGGCAGGCGCCACGATATGCGAATAGTCGCCCGCGAGCGACACGATCAGCGCGGCGGTCGGCTCCGCCAGACGGTGGCTCAGCGAGGGATCCTCGGCCACGAGCACCTTCGCGACACCGTCGATCTTGGCGGCGGCTTCCCCCGCGGCGGCAGCAGACGCGGCCGCGCAGAGCACGGTCACATCGCCCAGCGATTTTGCGGCGGAGACGGCCTTGGCGGTCGCGTCGACCGACAGTTCGCCATCATTCACTTCACCCAGCAGCAGAACGGCCATCACACGACCCCCTTCTCTTTGAGTTTCGCAACCAGCGTGTCGACGTCCGGCACCATTTCGCCAGCCTGACGCGCTTCCGGCTCGGTGGTCTTCACCACTTCGAGGCGCGGCGAGACGTCGACGCCGTAGTCGTCGGCTGTCTTCTCTTCGAGCGGCTTCTTCTTCGCCTTCATGATGTTCGGCAGCGAGGCGTAGCGCGGCTCGTTCAGACGAAGGTCGGTGGTGACGATCGCGGGCAGCTTGACCTCGATGGTCTGCAGACCGCCGTCGACTTCACGGGTGACCTTCGCGGCCTCGCCCTCGACCACGACTTCCGAGGCGAAGGTCGCCTGACCCCAGCCCAGAAGCGCCGCCAGCATCTGGCCGGTCGCGTTCATGTCGTTGTCGATCGCCTGCTTGCCGAGGATCACCATGCCGGGCTGCTCTTCCTCGACGACCTTGGCGAGGATCTTGGCGACGGCCAGCGGCTCGATATCGGTCTGCACGTCATCGGCGGCGACCACGAGAATCGCACGGTCCGCACCCATCGCAAGCGCGGTGCGCAGCGTTTCCTGCGCCTGCTTCACGCCGATGGAGACCGCGATGATCTCTTCGACGGCGCCCTTCTCCTTCAGACGGATCGCCTCTTCGACAGCGATTTCGTCGAACGGGTTCATCGACATTTTGACATTGGCGAGATCGACACCGCTTCCGTCCGCTTTCACGCGAGCTTTCACGTTATAGTCGATCACGCGCTTCACAGGCACGAGAACCTTCATGGCGTGTCTCCCTTGTGTAGTCCGCCAAATTGCGGCGAACGGATTCATTCGGCAATTTTGTTACAAGAGCAAAGGGCGAAGGGACAGGGGGAAAACGCCTCGTTTTGGCCCTGAAACGTCACGTCTTTTCGACTGTTTGCGCTTGCGGTGCGTGCAGATTGCCCTAGCGTCGCGCTGTGTCCGCGATCCGCCCATGAAAAAGGCCGCCCGAAGGCGGCCTTTCGCGTTTGTCTGCCGGGCAAGGTCAGTCGTCCTTGCACTCACCGGCGATCTTGCAGTCGTTCTGCATCTCGAGCCACATCGCGTTGGCGACGGCGACCAGAGCGGCCAGCGGAAGCCCGAGGATCCATGCGAAATACCACATCTGTCTGTCTCCTTAGTAAACGGTATGGCTGTCGCGCTCGACATCTTCGACCGTCACCTTGCCCCACAGGACCTTATAGACCCATGCGGTATAGGCGAGGATGAGCGGCATGAAGATGAGCGCGCAGACGAGCATGATGAACAGCGTCTGGTGCGAGGACGAAGCGTCCCAGACCGTCAGCGACGCGTCGGGCATTTTCGAGCTCGGCAGGATGAAGGGGAACATCGTCAGGCCGACCGAGGAGATCACGCCGAAGATGCCCAGTTTCGACCACAGCAGCGTCGAGACTTCGCGCCCGGCGCGCAGCCCCCGCACCGCCATCGCGATACCCGCGAGGCCAAGGATCGGCGCAATCGCGATCCACGGGCGGTCCGCATAGGCCTGCATCCAGCTCCCGCTATGCTCGACCGTCGAGAAGAGCGGGTTGGAGGGGCCGTTGTCCGGCACCACCGAAGTGATGTGGTAGCCCGTGATCCCAAAAGCGAGCCAGATCCCCGCAAGGATATAGGCGACGAAGGCCACCATGCCCGCAACGGAGCCGATCTCGGTCGCGCGGACTTTCACCGCGCCTTCGGTCTTCACCGAGAGCCACGCCGCGCCATGCATCATCAGCATCGACAGCGACACCACGCCAGCCAGCAGCGCGTAGGGGTTCAGAAGGCCCAGCAGCTTCATGATGAAGTTGCCCGGATAGAGCGGCATCAGCATGTCGTTGAGCTCGAAGGGCACGCCTTGCAGGACGTTGCCCACGGCGACGCCGAAGATCAGTGCCGGCACCCCGCCGCCCACGAAGAGCGCCCAGTCCCAGCCGTTGCGCCAAGCCGCCGAGTCGCGCTTCGAGCGATACTTGAAGCCGACCGGGCGCAGGATCAGCGCCGCGAGCACGAGGAACATCGCGAGGTAGAACCCCGAGAAGCTCACCGCGTAGAGGGGTGGCCAGGCCGCGAAGATCGCGCCCCCGCCGAGGATGAACCAGACCTGGTTGCCTTCCCAGACCGGGCCGACCGTGTTGATCGCCACGCGGCGCTCGCTGTCGGTCTTGCCGACGAAGGGCAGAAGGGCACCCACGCCCATATCGAAGCCGTCGGTGAGCGCGAAGCCGATCAGCAGGACGCCCAGCAGCAGCCACCAGATGACGCGCAGAACGTCGAGGGGGATGAGTTCATAGAGGATCATTGGTTCTTACTCCGCAGGCATGGTGACAGGGGCATTGCCGTCGCGACCGGACAGGCGGTCGTCATGGCGCTGCAGCCACTCTTGAGTGACCTCGACATCCTGATACGGGCCTTTTTTGATGTATTTGATCATAAGGCCCATCTCGATGACGAAGAGCACGGTGTAGAAGGCCACGAAGCCCAGCAGGGTGAACAGCAGGTCGCCCACCGACAGGTGACTGACCGAGAGTGCCGTCGGCAACACGCCGTCCACCGTCCAGGGTTGGCGTCCGAACTCGGCGGTGAACCAGCCCAGTTCCGCGGCGATCCACGGTGCGGGGATGACGATCACGGCCAGACGCAGCGCCCAACGCGGATATTGCATGCCCTTCCAGTTCGAGACGACGAAGAAGTAGACCATCAGCGCGATGAAGGAGAAGCCAAGCGCCACCATCAGGCGGAAGGACCAGAAGATCGGCCAGACCGTCGGCACGGTGTCATCCGCGGCCATCTTGATCTGCGCATCGGTCGCCTGACGCGGGTCGTCCACGTAGCGTTTGAGCAGATAGGCATAGCCCAGATCGCCGACATTCTCGTTGAACTGCTTCTCGACATCGGCGGACACGTCGCCCTTGGCTTCGCGGATCTTCAGCAGGTCGTCATAGGCGACGATACCGTTGCGAATCCGCTCTTCCGAGCCTTTGACGAGCTCGTCGATCCCGGTGATCTGCTCGGTCAGCGAGCGGGTGCCGATCAGGCCCATCACCCACGGGATGTGGATCGCGTATTTGGTCTCGCGATCTTGCTGGTCGGGAATGCCGAAGAGGGTGAAGGAGGCGGGGGCCGGTTCGGTCTCCCACATCGCTTCCATCGCGGCGAGTTTCATTTTCTGGTTGTGAGTCGTCTCGTAGCCCGACTCGTCGCCGAGGATGACGACCGACAGGGCCGAGGCGAGACCGAAGGCCGCCGCGACCGCGATCGAGCGGCGGGCGAGTTCGAAATGACGGCCCTTGAGCATGTACCAGCTCGACACGCCCATCACGAAAACAGCCGCCGTGACGTAGCCTGCCGACACCGTGTGCACGAACTTGGCTTGTGCGACGGGGTTGAACACGACGTCGAAGAAGGAGGTCATCTCCATCCGCATCGTCAGCGGGTTGAAATGCGCCCCGACCGGGTTCTGCATCCAGCCATTGGCGATGAGGATCCAGAGCGCCGAGAAGTTCGACCCGATGGCGACGAGCCAGGTGACGACCATGTGCTTGACCGGCGAGAGTTTCTCCCAGCCGAAGAACATCAACCCGACGAAAGTCGCTTCCATGAAGAAGGCCATCAGGCCCTCGATCGCGAGCGGTGCGCCGAAGATGTCGCCGACGTAATGCGAATAGTAGCTCCAGTTCATGCCGAACTGGAATTCCATCGTGAGGCCCGTGGCCACGCCCAGCACGAAATTGATGCCGAACAGCGTGGCCCAGAACTTGGTCATTTGCCGCCAGATGGGGCGGTTGGTCATCACATAGACCGTCTCCATGATCGCCACGATGATCGACAGACCAAGCGTCAGCGGCACGAAGAGGAAGTGATACATGGCGGTCATGGCAAATTGCAGCCGTGACAGCTCAACGATCCCGAAATCCATTCTCGTTCTCCGTTTCCCTACTTGCACCCGACCTCGCCAAAAGCCGAGTTTCTCGGAAATATTATTCCTGGATGCAGCTTATGGGCGGGCGGTCTGCGCCTGACATTGAGCCAAATCAAATTGACGATGTGTCGCACGGAGGTGTGAAGAGCCGTGAACGACAATATGTCACATAAAATTAAGGACTTATTGTCGCAGGTCGTGCGTCATTTCAGCGCGATGGTGCCCGTGGCGGCGCTCTGATCGGGCTGTCTGTGAGACACCAGAAGGAAGCCTGCATCGGGCAAAAGCGCGCGCAATCCGGAGAGAGTCGCGGCGGCCGTCGGCGCGTCGAGCCCTTCGGTCGGCTCGTCCAGCAGCAGGATGTCGGGCTGGCGCAAAGCCGCACGGGCCAGCGCCAGACGTTTCGTCTGACCGCCCGAAAGACCGGTGCCGCCTTCGCCAAGCCGCGCCTCGAGACCACCGCGCGCGGCGATCACCTCATCGAGCGCGACGGCGCGCAGCGCGGCCCAAGCCGCGTCTTCATCGAGCTGCGCCTCGGGCGGCAGCGCGAGCGCGAGGTTTTCGGCGATGGTGCCGCCGATCAGCTGGCTGCGCTGCGGGACCATGGTGAGCACATCGCGCAGGTCGCCCTCCGGCCAGTCGGCCAGCGCGCGGCCCTTCACCGTGATCTCACCGCCGGACGGTTTGAGAAGACCGGACAGCACGGCGAGCGCGGTGGATTTCCCCGCGCCCGAAGGTCCGGCAAGCATCACCGTCTCGCCACGCGCGAGGCTGAAGGTCAGATCGGAGAAGAGCGGCGCGGCGCTCTTGGCACGGGTGAAGGCCACGTTGCGCGAATCGATCAGCGGGGCGTCCGTATTGATGGGCGCGTGGCCGTCGGGCTGGGGGCGCTCGGGCGTATCGGTCAGGTCCATGACCCGCGCGCCCGCCTCCTGCATCCTTCCGATCTCGGCCATGCCGCGACGGAGCAGCATCAGCGACTCGGCCAGCGCCAGTGCGACGAACAGGCCCATCGCAGCGCGGGCGGGGGTGATCTGCCCGGCAAGCGCCATTTGCCCGGCGATGGCCAGGGCGGCGGCCCCGGCTAGCGCGGTGGTGGCCGAAATCACGGCCCCCACGCGCCGGTCGAGCGCCTCGAGATTGCGCCGCGCGAGCGCCTCGGCCTCGACCTCGGCCAAGGTCTGCTCCGTGGCAGCCTCCAACTGTCCGGCCACTGCCAGATCAGCCCGCGCACGCATCGTTTCCAATGCGCGGCGGCGGATGTTTTGCAGCGCGGTCTCGGCCGCGCGGGCATCGTGGCGGGCGGCGCGGGCCACCCAGATCAGCCCGAGCCCGCCGCCCAGCAGGTAGATCAGGAAGACCGCCAGCCCGATCGGCAGCCCTTCGAGCCACCACAGCATCAGAAGAGCCGCAATCTGCACCATGCCGCCTGCGAGGAAGGGGATGACCAGCCGCAGCAGCACGCCGTCGAGCGCATCCACATCCGAAGTGATCCGGTTCAGCGCCTGCGCACCGCGCAGTCGTGCCTGCTCCTCATGCGGGCGGCGCGAGACGCCATCCATCAGGTCGATGCGCAGCTTGGCCAGCGCGCGCAGCGTGGCGTCATGGGTCAAGAGCCGTTCGCCATAGCGTGAAACCGCGCGGCCAAGCGCGAGGCCGCGCACGCCTGCCGAGGGGGTGAAGAAATTGAAGTTGAGGCCCAGCCCCGTGATCCCGGCCAAGGCCGAGGCGGTGATGAACCAGCCCGACAGGCCGAGCAGTGCCGCCCCCATTGCGAGCACGAGGAAGGACAGCGCGAGCCCTCGGCTGAAGGCCCATTTCTGATCGGCGATCAGGCGGGCGGTGAGGGTCAGAAGCGTTTTCATGCTGCACCCTCCAAGTCGATCTGGCGGTCCATCGCGGCAACGAGGGCGGGGTCGTGGCTCGCGACGATCAAGGTGGTGCCGTGGGCGCGCAGCGCCAGCAGCGCCGCGATCACCTTGGCGCCCGTCTCGGCATCGAGATCGGCGGTCGGTTCGTCGGCCAGCACGATCGGGCGGCCCGCGTAATGGGCACGCGCGATCAGCAGACGCCGTGCCTCGCCGCCCGAGACGCCGCCGCCCATGTCGCCCAGCCGGGCGTCGAGCCCGCCGGGGAGGCCCGCGACGACCTCGGTCGCCTGCGCCGCGTCCAGCGCCGCATCGAGATCGCCGGGACGGTTGAGCGTGATCAGCTCGCGCAGGCTCGCATCGGCAAAGCGTGGGCTTTGCGGAATCCAGCCGAAGGCCGCGCGCCAGTCATCGGCGTTTTGTTCGGTCAGCGCGGTGTCGCCCAGCGTGATCTCCCCCGCCTCCGGGTGGATCAACCCGACCAGCGCGGTCAGAAGCGTCGTCTTGCCTGCGCCCGACGGCCCGGTGATCGCCACCGCCTCGCCCGGCGCGATGTCGCCATCGGGCAGGGCGATCGGATCGGCGGCCTCGCCGGGGCGGATTTGCAGACCGTGCCAGTGCAGCGGCCCAAGCTGCGGCGCCGTGCCTTCGCCCCCGGTGCCCATCAGCGTGTTGGCCTTGGCGATTTCGGTCTCGGTCGTCTCCAGCTCGGAGGCGACGGCGAGTGCGGCGGCTCGGTCATGCCACGCCGCTGCCAGATCACGCAGCGGCTGGAAGAACTCGGGTGCGATCATCAGCAGGAAAATCCCCTCGGCCGGGGTCATCTTGCTGCCCCATGTGCCGAAATTCATCCAGCCGATCAGCGAGAAGCCGACATAGACCGCGACCAGCGCCACGCCGATCGCGGCGAACAGTTCCAGAAGAGTCGAGGAGAGGAAGGCCACCCGCAGAACCGCCATCGTGCGGACGCGCAGGTCTTCGGATTTGGTCTCCAGATCGGCGCGCGAGCGGGCCTCCGCGCCCAGAAGCCGCAGATCTGTGATCGCGGCGATCCGATCAATCAGCAGCCGGTTGAGCGAGCCGATCTCGACCATCTGCTTTTCCGAGGCGTCCTGCGCGGCCATGCCCACAAGTGCCATGAAGAGCGGGATCAGCGGCCCCGCGATCAGCAAGATGCCCGCGACCGCCCAGCTTTGCGTGGCGGCGAGCAGGATGAAGGCGAGGGGGATGATCCGGGCGCGCAGGAAGGCGGGCTGGTAGCGCGTGGCCCAAGGACCGAGTGCGCCGAGCTTCTCCGCCGAGAGCGAGGCCAGTTCCGCAGGCGACAGCGCGGCGGCCCCGCTGGCCTGACGCAGCGCCTTTCGGATCAGTGTCTCGCGGCTCTCGCGCAGCACGACCTCGGCGGCATCGGCGGAAAGCTTCTGCGAAATCCAGTCGAGCGCGATCCGCACGAGCGCCAGCGCCACGAAACCCGCGGCCCCGGCAAGCGGCGAAAGCGCGGGGCTCACCCCGGGCGCGACCAGATCGCCAAGGACCAACCCGATCAGTGCGGCCTGTGCGGGCCAGATCAGCGCCGAGGCTACGCCGAGCCACCCGGCGAGCTTCAACTTCCCCGCCACCGGCTGAGCGATACGGGCAAGAACGGCTTTCGGCTTCGGCGCTTCGGTCGTGGCGTCTGTCATAGGGATTTTGGGGTCTTTTCCTCTGTCGCGCTTGGCTGTGGAGATAGCCGGGCAGAGGGTCTGCGGCAATGGCGTGCGACAATCCGCGCTTGTCACGTCTGCGGGACATCCCGCCATGCGCGCATGAAAAAACCGTTCGGATGAGGGTCCGAACGGTTTTCGAGGTTACCTGTGGCGGGGCCTTAGCAGGGCGCGATGTACTCGCGGCCATAGGAGTCGCGATAGCGGCACTGACCCGGCTGGTTGGCTTTGCCGATCAGAGCGCCGGCAACGGTGCCGACTGCGCCGCCGATCGCGGCGTTCTGCACGCGGTCGCCGTCATCCGAAACAGCAGCGCCGATCGCGGCACCGGCAACACCGCCGGTCGCGGCAGCGCGGTCTTGTTGCGACATCTGGCAGCCTGCAACGGCAACGGTGGCGCTGAGCGGCAGGATGAGGAACATCTTCTTCATGGTACGTGTCTCCCTTCTGTATCTTCGGACATCCAACGTCGCCCCTCTCCGAGCAGTTCCAAGTTTTTATTAATTAGTTTTGAGCGCCTATCCTGAAGCCGTGATGGTCGTGCGCCTTGACACGCGAGGTCATTCGGGGGTCAAGCAGTATGGAACCCTTCGACACAGACGACAGAAAGACACGCCTATGAGTTCGACCGCTTGGCGCGTTCCCCTGATCGGGGCGCTTTTCCTTTTCGCGCTGAGCGCGGTGGTGTTGATGATCATGCGTCCGCTGATGGCGATCGACGAGACGCGTTATGTCACGGTCGCCTGGGAGATGTGGCAGGGCGGCTCCAAGCTGGTGCCGCATCTCAACGGCGCGATCTATTCCGACAAGCCGCCGCTTCTGTTCTGGCTCATCAATATCGTCTGGAGCGTCACGGGCCCCAGCGAATGGGCGGCGCGGCTGGTC
This sequence comes from Thioclava sp. DLFJ4-1, assembly GCF_002020145.1. Classification (NCBI taxonomy): domain Bacteria; kingdom Pseudomonadati; phylum Pseudomonadota; class Alphaproteobacteria; order Rhodobacterales; family Paracoccaceae; genus Thioclava; species Thioclava sp. DLFJ4-1. The sequence continues at coordinate 799,424 of NZ_MPZT01000002.1, read as the reverse complement.
GCGCCCGCCTTCGGGCTGCTGTCGGTCGGGCTGGTCGCGATGCTCGCGCGCAGGCTCTGGCCGGAGGAACCCGAGCGCGCCGGGCTCGCCGCGCTGATCCTCGGGACGAGCGGAGTGTTCCTGCTGTTCGGCTCGACGACGATGTTCGACACGATGTTGACGGCGGCGACGCTGCTGGGGATGCTCGCGGTCTGGGCGATGCGCGACACGGAGCGCTTCGCCCCGGTGATCGGGCTTGGTATCGCGCTGGCCTTCGGCGTCTTCGCCAAGGGGCCGGTGATCCTGGTGCATGTGCTGCCGACCGCGCTTTTGATGCCGCTTTGGGCGACGGGGGCGGAGCGGCCCGCGCTCAAGCAATGGTATGCGCGGATCGGGTTCGGTTTTCTGATCGGGTTCGGCATCGTGCTGCTGTGGCTCGGCCCGGCGATCATCTTCGGCGGGGCGGAATATCGCGAGCAGATCCTGTGGAAGCAAAGCGCCGGGCGGATGGTGGAAAGCTTCGCCCACGGCCGCCCGGTCTGGTTCTTCGTGGCGCTGCTGCCCTTCTTCCTCTGGCCGTGGGGCTGGAGCCGCGCGGGGCTGGCCACCTTCAAACCCTCGCGGCTCTGGGAGGATGCGGGTTCGCGGTTGGCGACGGTCTGGTTCGTCACCGCCTTTGTCGCCTTCTCGCTGATTTCGGGCAAACAGGCGCATTACCTCGTGCCGGAACTGCCTGCGCTGGCGCTGATCCTGTCGGGGCTGCTGCCCACGGCGGAGCGTCGGATGCGTTGGCTGCGGCTGCTGTGGCTCCTGCCCGGCGTGGCGACGGCGATCGCTGCCGCGGCGGTGCATTTCGGGGCGTTCCCGGATCTGCCCGAGGGCACCGGCTCGTGGCTCTTCGTGATCGCGGGTGTGGCGCTTCTCGTGGGTGGTGCGCTGATCGTGCTCAAGGCGCGGCAGGGCTGGTTCGCCGAGGCCTTCGTCGCACCGCTCGTGCTGATCGCCATTCAGATCATGGTCTGGCCGATCCTTTGGAAAGTCTATGATCCGGCCCCGATCGCGAGCCTGATCGCCGCGCATTCCGAAAATGGCGTGGCCACCACCGATCGCGGCTATGCGGGACAGTTCTCGTTCGTCGCGCGGCTTGAGAAACCCGTGACGGTGCTCGACAACAGCGCCGATCTGGGGCGCTGGATGGCGGATCATCCCGGCGGTCTGATCCTCGCAGCGAAGCCGATCGAGGGCGCCGACGGTCTCAGCCAGATCGCGGAGCGGCATTTCCGGCAGGACGACTGGCGGCTTTATCAGGTGGCGGAGACGATCGCGCCGCCGACCTCCGACGCTGCGCCCGCGCCCGCATCGACTGCCGCGCCCAACGGCGCAAACTGACCCTCCAAACTAAAAGACACGCCCGAAGCAGATGCTCCGGGCGTGCCTTCTAACCGATAGACGTCAAGTATTATGACTTGGTCTTCTCGGTGGGCCGCTCATCAAGAGTGACGGAGAGCGTGAGCGGCTTGTTCGCGCGCAGCAGCGAGAGCTGCACTTCGGTGCCCGGCGCGTCGGACCCGATCGCACGGGTCAGATCGCGGGGCTCTTTCATCGGCTTGCCATCGACGCCGACGATGATGTCGCCGCGCTTCAGGCCAGCTTTCTTCGCGGGCGTATCGGACGACACATCGGCCACGAGCACGCCTTCGGGCTTGTCGAGACCCAGCGCCGCCGCGATGTCCTCGCTGACCGGCTGGATCTGCACGCCGAGGAAGCCGCGCTTGACGGTGCCGTCGTTCTGCAGATCGGCGACGACGCCCTTGATCGTGTCGGAGGGCACCGAGAAACCGATTCCGACGGAGCCGCCGGTGGGCGACAGGATCGCGGTGTTCATGCCGATCACTTCGCCTTGGGCGTCAAAGAGCGGGCCACCCGAGTTGCCTTTGTTGATGGCTGCATCGGTCTGGATGTAGTTATCGAACGGGCCCGATTTCAAGTCGCGGCCCTTGGCCGAGACGATGCCGGTCGACACGGAGGTGCCAAGGCCGAACGGGTTGCCGATTGCCACGACGGGCTCGCCGACCTGTGCGGTCTGGCTGTCGCCGAAGCCCACGGTCGGCAGGTCCTTGTCGGTATCGACCTTGATCAGCGCGATATCGGTGGCCTTGTCTTCGCCGATCACTTTCGCATCCGCGGTCGAGCCGTCGGAGAAGGTAACCTTCACGCTCTCGGCACCGTCCACGACATGGGCGTTGGTGACGATATGGCCGTCTTTCTGGATGATGAAGCCGGTGCCGAGGCCGGTGATCTCAGGACGTTGCATCTGCTGGCCCTGACCGTTGGGACCCGGACCCATGTCGGGCATGCCGAAACGACGCTGGAAGAACTCGAAGGGGAAATCCTGCGGCATCCCCATCTGGGCCATTTCCTGATCGTTGGCCTGCTTCTTGATCTCGATGGTGACCACGGCGGGCATCACCTTCTTCACCAGATCGACGGTGTTGGTGAAGGTTTCGGCGGCGGCCACGTTCGGGACCAGTGCCAGACCGCTCGTCGCAACGGCGCCTGCGCCGAGCATGGCGGTGGTGGCGAGGGTGCGCAGCAGGGGGGCTTTGCGGAAGTCCTGCATGTTTCTCTCCTTGTTGACAGGTATGCACCCTATGTGAGGGCCTAGCCTGTCAGGGACTCTGCGGGAAGATTGCAGACCTGTTATCCTTTTCACCTTTAGGGGAGGGGTGCGTGACTTGTGCGGTGGCATCGGCCACATATGTCGCGAACCGAGAAAGCGAGTGCGATGAAACTGCTGTTGATCGAAGACGACGCGACCACCGCCGATTACGTGCTGCGGGGCCTGCGCGAAGAGGGCCATACGGTCGACCATCTCGCGAATGGCCGCGACGGGCTGACCCAAGCGCTGGGCGGCAGCTATGACGTGATGATCATCGACCGGATGCTGCCCGAGCTGGACGGTCTTTCGATTACCCGCGCGATCCGCGCCGCAAAGGTCACGACGCCGATTATCTTCCTGACCGCGATCGGCGGGGTGGATGACCGGATCGAGGGGCTCAACGCAGGCGCGGATGATTACCTCGTGAAACCCTTCGCCTTCGGCGAGCTCTCGGCGCGGCTCGCCGCATTGGCGCGCCGCCCGCAGGCGCAGTCGGAGCAGGTGATGCTGGAGGCAGGCGATCTGAAGATGGACCTGATCGCGCGCAAGGTAACGCGCGGCGGGCAGGAGATCGACCTTCTGCCTCGGGAGTTCTCGCTGTTGGAATTCCTGCTGCGCCGCAAGGGCCGGGTGCAGACCCGGACGATGTTGCTGGAGGGCGTGTGGGATCTGAATTTCGACCCGCAGACCAATGTGGTGGAGACCCATATCTCCCGGCTCCGGAACAAGGTCGACAAGCCGTTCGACCGTGACCTCATCCACACCGTGCGCGGTGCGGGCTACCGGATCGAGGGCTGATGAAGACACGTCTGAACCGCGCGGAAATCCTTGCCTCGACGCCGCTGCGGCAGGCGCTGGGGCTGATGGGGATCGTCTTCGCGATCCTTCTGGTGACGCTCGGCTTTGCCTATGTCGCGCTGCGTTCCTCGACCGAGGATTCGATCCGTGCCGATCTCAAGCAGCAAACGGCAGTATTTCAGGTGGCCGCCAACCCCGAGACGCTCTCGGTTATCGTCTCGGCGGAGGCGCGGGCCTCGGACCCGTCCGAGCGGGCGATCGCCTTCGTGATGTCGGATGGGCGGCAGGTCGGCAATGTGCGGGTCACGCATCAGGGCGACCGCTGGGTCATCTCGCGGCATCCCGAATATGCGCCGCTCTCGAAACATGGCTATTTCACGCTGACGATGCCGCTTGCGGGCGGCTTGCTGGTGATCGGCGAGAGCCGCGCGCCGATTGCGGAACTGACCTCGACCTTCCTCGCGATCCTCGTTTTCTCCTTCGTGCCGTCGCTTTTGGTCTCTGCCGCCTATGGCGCGTGGGTCGGGATGCGGGCACGCAAACGGGTGAGCGCGATCGAAGAAACGCTCGACGATCTGACCGAAGGGCGGTTGGAGGCGCGGGTGCCGCGCGACGAGGTGAAGGCTCGGAAGGGCGACGACCTCGCGCGGATCGGGGCGCGGCTGAACGTGATGGCCGAGACGCAGGAGGCGACGGTCGCGGCGCTGCGTCAGGTCTCCGCGGATATCGCCCATGACCTGAAAACGCCGATGCAGCGGATCTCCGTGCTGCTGTCGGAGCTGCAAGAGGCTTTGCCCGAGGACACGCCGCCCCGGACGCTGGCCGAGCAAGCGGGCACCGAGGCCGAACGCGCGGTGGCAGTGTTCCATTCTCTCCTGCGGATCGCGCAGATCGAGGGCGGCAGTCCGAAGGCGCGGTTCGCGCGGGTCGATCTGGGCGCGCTCGCGGCCGATATCACCGAGCTTTACGAGGCCAGTGCGGAAGAGGCGGGCGGGGCGCTGACCTTGCAACGGCCCGATGCGCCTCTGATGGTGCACGGCGACCGGGGCTTGCTGGGGCAGATGCTGTCGAACCTGATCGAGAACGCGATCCGTCACGGTGGCCCTGCGCCGCAGATCGCGGTGCGCCTGTCGCGCGAGAACGGCGCGATCATTCTCAGCGTGGCCGATCATGGCCCCGGCATTCCCGAGGCGGAGCGCGAGAAGGTTCTGCGTAGGCTCTATCGGCTGGAACGCTCGCGCACGACGCCGGGCAATGGGCTGGGGCTTGCGCTGGTGCATGCGGTGGCGGGGCTGCACGAGGCGGAACTGGAGCTGTCCGACAATCGGCCCGGTCTGATCGTGTCGCTGCGCTTCGCCGCGCCGGGTCAGTCGGCCTGATCGGGCAGATCGATTTCGGTCAGGAAACGCAGGCTCAGCGGCAGGGTCGCGGCCCCCAGCGCGCGGGCATCGGGGCCCACCTGCCCCTCGCGCACGATCGGAACGCCCGCGCCCGAGAGGTTGATCTTCGCCAGTTCCGCTTCGGTGGCGGCGACGAGCCGCGCGCGCAAATCGTCAGGCATCCAGCCATCGATCACGATCGCATCGAGATCGCACAGCGCAGCCGAGGAGGCGGCGACAGTCGCGAGACCGCGCGCCGCTTTCGCGAGCCAGTCCTCGACGATGTCTTCGGGAAGGTCCCACACATCGCGCCGCTCCCAGAGGAAGCTCGCATTGAGACCGCGCTCGGCCATGGCCGTCTCGATGGCTGAGAGCGAGGCCACGTCGAGCAATTGGCACTGGCCGCCGTGACCGTCGGGCACCGGCATCGAGGCAAGCGCGCCCGCATTGTTGTTGGGACCGGTCACAAGCGAGCCGTTCATCACCAGTCCTCCGCCCACGAAGAAGCCCACGAACGCATAGAGGAAATCGTCCGGCAGGGTCTGATCGCCCAGCAAAAGCTCTGCCGAACAGGCGGCGGAGGCGTCGTTTTCCAGCACCACGGGGAACGGGTAGATCGCCTCAAGCTCGGCGCGGATGTCGCGCTCGCGCCAATCGGCCATCGCGCTTTCTTCCAGTCCGAGCGCGACGCCCCAGTCCCACATCCGGAACGGCGCGCCGATGCCGAGGCCCGAGATGCGCTCGCGTTTCGAGGCGGGCAATTCCGTCACCATCCGGGCGATCGCGTCGATGGCGAAGGCGATGGTGTCGGCGGCGGTGGGGTAGTCGTGGCGCGAGACGCTGCGCGAGATCGGTGTGCCCATCATGTCGATCAGGATCACTTCGCTGCGGCGACGTCCGACTTTCAGGCCTAGAAAATAAGCGCCCTCGGGGTTCAGGCGCATCGGAACCGTGGGCTGACCGACCTTGCCGCGCACCGGGTCGCAGCGCAGCAGAAAGCCTTCATCTTCGAGCGCACGCATGATGACGGAAACGGTCTGCGCCGAGAGGCCCGTCATCCGCGCGATCTCTGATTTCGCCAAGGCGCCACGGCGGCGAATCAGCGACATCACCAGCCGTTCGTTGCGGTTGCGCATCGAGGAATGATCCGTGCCAATTTTCACCGGGGCGGTCTTGATCATTTCCATCACGCGCTGGGGCACAGTTCATTCTCCGAGGCTGCTCGCGCTTAAGTTACGCTGAGTATTTATCGGCTTCCAGAGGGTGTTCTGTCAATTAATAAATCCACGTGATTTATCTATTGACGAGTCGCCCCGTCTTCGCACATGATTTGCCTCGAAGCCGATCGGAGAGACGGCTGAATTGTTTCTGGGAGGAGACCTGACATGATGAAGAAAACCGCAATTCTCGGTGCGACCGCGCTTGGCCTGATGGCGACGGGCGCTTGGGCGGAAACCACCGCCTGCCTGATCACCAAGACCGACACCAACCCGTTCTTCGTGAAGATGAAAGAGGGTGCCTCGGCCAAGGCCAAAGAGATGGGCATCACGCTCAACACCTATGCCGGCAAGCTCGACGGCGACGTGGAAAGCCAGGTCGCGGCGGTCGAAAGCTGCATCGCGGCAGGCGCCAAGGGTATCCTGATCACCCCGTCCGACAGCCGTGCGCTTGCGCCTGCGGTCACGAAGGCGCGCGAGGCCGGTGCGCTGGTGATCGCGCTCGACACCCCGTTCGAGCCCGCCGACACCGCGGATGCGACCTTCGCCACCGACAACTTCAAGGCAGGCGAGCTGATCGGTCAGTGGGCCAAAGCGAAAATGGGCGACAAGGCTGCGGATGCGAAGATCGGCTTCCTCGACCTCAACCCGAGCCAGGTCTCGGTCGATTACCTGCGCGATCAGGGCTTCATGAAGGGCTTCGGCATCGACATCAAAGACGAGAAGAAGATCGGCGACGAAGACGATCCGCGCATCGTCGGCCATGACGTGACCAACGGCAACGAGCAGGGCGGCCGCACCGCGATGGAGAACCTTCTCCAGAAAGATCCGGGCATCAACGTCGTTTACACGATCAACGAGCCCGCTGCCGCCGGTGCCTACGAGGCGCTGAAATCGGTCGGCATGCAGGATCAGGCGATCATCGTTTCGGTCGACGGCGGCTGCCCGGGCGTACAGAACGTCAAGGAAGGCATCATCGGCGCGACCTCGATGCAGTTCCCGCTGAAGATGGCCTCGATGGGCATCGAAGCGATCGCGGCCTTCGCCAAGGACGGCACGAAGCCGCAGAACTCCGAAGGTCTCGACTTCTACAACACCGGCGTGACGCTGATCACCGACCAGCCGGTCGATGGCATCGACTCGATCTCGTCGGAAGAAGGCCTGAAGCAGTGCTGGGGCTGATCCCCGCCTGAAAGACCGGAAGGGCCGCCCCGCGCGGTGGCCCTTTCCTTTGGGCCGCGTGACGGCCCTTCACCCCACATTGCACAAAGAGGATGACGGACATGACCCAGACCGTTCCGCCTCGCGGCCAGTCCTTCGAGCACGGCCTCGACCAAAGCGACAAGACCGTCGCGGCCTTCAAGAGTAAGAAACGCGGGCTTCTCGGCACGATCCAGCACGGGCTGCACGGCAATCCGACGATGGTGCCGGTGATCGTGCTGCTGTTGTCCGTCGCCGTGTTCGGCCTGGTCGCAGGGGGCAAGTTCTTCTCGGCCTTCAACCTGACCCTGATCATGCAGCAGGTCTCGATCATCGGGATGCTGGCTGCGGCGCAATCGCTGATCATCCTGACCGCAGGCATCGACCTTTCGGTGGCCGCGATCATGGTGCTGATGTCGGTCATCGCCGGCAACCTTGCCGTCTACATGGGCGTGCCCGCACCGATCGCGCTGCTGATTTCCTTCGCAGGCGGCACCGGCGCCGGTTTGCTGAACGGCTTCCTCGTCACCAAGGTGAAACTGCCGCCCTTCATCACCACGCTCGGCACCTGGTCGATCTTCTACGCGCTGAACCTGTGGCTTTCGGGCGCGCAGTCGATCCGCTCGCAGGATATCGACAAGTTCGCGCCCCTTCTGAAATTCTTCGGCAACACGATCACCGTCGGCAATGCGCGACTGACCTATGGCTCGGTCCTGATGGTCGTGGTGTTCCTAGTGCTCTGGTATCTGCTGAACAAGACCGCCTGGGGCCGCCACGTCTATGCCGTGGGCGACGACAAGGAGGCGGCGGAACTCGCGGGTATCCGCACCGACCGCACGCTGCTGTCGGTCTACGGTCTGGCGGGTCTCGTCTGCGCGATCGCAGCCTGGGCGTCGATCGGCCGCGTGGGATCGATCTCGCCGCAGGCCTTCTACGAGGCGAACCTGCATTCCATCACCGCCGTGGTGATCGGGGGCATCTCGCTCTTCGGCGGGCGCGGCTCGATCCTCGGCGCATTGTTCGGGGCGCTGATCGTGGGCGTGTTCCAGTCGGGGCTGCGGCTCGCGAATGTGGACGTGCTCTGGCAGGTCTTCGCCATCGGCTGGCTCATCATCATCGCGGTCGCTATCGACCAATGGATCAGAAAGGTTTCGGCATGACGCAAGAGCCCATTCTCACCGCACGCGGTCTGGTCAAACGCTATGGCCGCGTCACCGCCCTCGACGAATGCGACTTCGATCTCTACCCGGGCGAAATCCTTGCCGTGATCGGCGATAACGGGGCCGGGAAATCCTCGCTCATCAAGGCGATCTCCGGGGCCGTTACGGCCGACGAGGGCGAGATCAAGCTCGAAGGCAAGCCGATCTCCTTCAAGAGCCCGCTCGAGGCGCAGGATGCCGGGATCGCGACGGTCTACCAGACGCTCGCGCTCTCTCCCGCGCTGTCGATCGTGGACAACATGTTCGTCGGGCGCGAATTGCGTCGCGCCGGTCCGATGGGCAAATGGCTGCGGATGCTCGACAAGCCCGCGATGCGCGCCTTCGCCCGCGAGAAGCTCAACGATCTGGGGCTGGCGACCATTCAGGACATCGATCAGGCGGTCGAGACGCTGTCGGGTGGTCAGCGTCAGGGCGTGGCGGTGGCCCGCGCGGCGGCCTTCGGGTCGAAGGTGATCATCATGGACGAACCGACGGCGGCGCTGGGCGTGAAGGAGAGCCGTCAGGTGCTGAACCTGATCCTCGACCTCAAGGCAAAGGGTCTGCCGATCATCCTGATCTCGCACAACATGCCGCATGTGTTCGAGGTGGCGGATCGGGTCCACGTCCACCGGCTGGGCAAGCGGCTTTGCGTGATCGATCCGAAGAACCATTCGATGTCGGATGCGGTGGCCTACATGACCGGCGCGAAGCAGCCCGAGGATGCGAACGAAGCCGCTTGAGAGCAGGCAAGTGAGCCCTAAGCGCCCGGTCGGATCGGCCGGGCGTTTTTCGTTTGGGGGGTGAGGGGCGCGCCCGAGCCTTGGGTGGGCGCTTTGATCGGTGCGTGGCTGCGCGCTTTATCTCGCAAGCCCGCAAGTCATTCGTGCCCGCGATGACCTCGCCAATGCGCCCTCCCGGGGGGAGGGTCGGGCGCGGCCCGGGGCTGGTCGCCCCGCGCCAAGGGCGCCCCCCCCCCTTCAACCCCCAAAAGAAAACCCGCGCCCTCCCGAGCGCGGGTTTCCCGTGAAACAACAATGGGTGGTCAGTTACGGCGGCCCGCTTCCAGCGCGTCCTCGAAGGTACGCAGCCCGGTTTTCGGGGCCTGAACCAGCACGGCCATGTTGCCCGGCTTATGCTCGTTGCGCAGCATCTTGGTATGGGCCTGCGGGATCTGATCCCACGGGAAAACCTCGGACATGCAGGGGTCCAGACGCCGCTCCACCATCAGCTTGTTGGCCGAGGCCGCCTGCTTGAGGTTGGCGAAGTGCGAACCCTGAAGGCGCTTCTGGTGCATCCACATGTAGCGCACGTCGAAGGTGCAGTTGAAGCCCGAGGTGCCGGCGCAGATCACGACCATGCCGCCCTTCTTCACGATCAGCGTCGAGACCGGGAAGGTCGCCTCGCCGGGGTGTTCGAAGACCATGTCCACGTTCACGCCCTTGCCGGTGATGTCCCAGATCGCCTTGCCGAACTTGCGGGCCTCTTTCAGCCACTCGTTATATTCCGGCGTGTTGACGGTGGGCAGCTGCCCCCAGCACTTGAAGTCCTTGCGATTGATCACGCCCTTGGCGCCCTGATCCATCACGAATTGACGCTTGCTCTCGTCCGAGATCACGCCGATCGCGTTGGCGCCTGCGGTGTTCGCAAGCTGGATCGCGTAGGAGCCAAGACCGCCCGAGGCGCCCCAGACCAGCACGTTCTGGCCGGGCTTGAGCTCATGCGGATGGTGACCGAACAGCATCCGGTAGGCAGTGGCCAGCGTCAGCGTGTAGCAGGCGGCCTCTTCCCAGGTCAGGTGCTTCGGGCGCGGCATCAGCTGTTGCGCCTGCACGCGGGTGAACTGCGAGAACGAGCCGTCATGCGTCTCGTAGCCCCAGATCCGCTGGGAGGGAGAGAACATCGGGTCGCCGCCGTTGCACTCCTCGTCGTCGCCATCGTCCTGGTTGCAGTGGATCACCACTTCGTCGCCGACTTTCCAGCGTTTGACCTTGTCGCCCACCTTCCAGACGATGCCCGCGGCATCCGAGCCCGCGATGTGATAGGGTTGCTTGTGGCCGTCGAAGGGCGAGATTGGCACGCCGAGACCGGCCCAGACGCCGTTATAGTTCACGCCCGCGGCCATCACGAGAACCAGCACTTCGTGGCTGTCGATCTCCCAGGTGTCGACGACTTCCTGCTGGAACGACTGCTCAGGCTCGCCATGGCGTTCGCGACGGATCGCCCAAGCGTACATTTTCGGGGGGACGTAGCCGAGGGGCGGCATCTCGCCGATCTCGTAAAGGTCCTTCTCCGGCGCATCGTAGGGCGCGATACCGGTTTCCTGATCAAGGGCCATGGCTTTCTCCTGTCTGTCCTTGCCGCGCCGCAGAATCGGGCGGTGTTCGTTCAGAGGGATACGCATGGCTGCGCAACTTTTCAATCCCTGACGTTCCGTTTTTGTAATTTTATGTCCCTCTCGATTTTCGAGCGGCGAGCAAACTCCTATTTATAAAGCTTCGCGTCGCGGACGCTGCATGAAACCAGTCACGCCGCGTTGCAGCGAATTGACAGGATCACAAAATTCAATTTAAACCATCCCAACGCGCAACAATATTGCGCAACGAAGATTCGTATTCCGATGGAGGCCGCCATGACCGACACGATGCCCGCCAAAGACCGCCCCTGGCTGTTTCGCACCTATGCGGGCCATTCCACGGCCTCCGCCTCGAACGCGCTCTATCGCAACAACCTCGCCAAGGGGCAGACGGGCCTCTCCGTGGCTTTCGATCTGCCGACCCAGACCGGCTATGACAGTGACCATGTCCTGTCGCGCGGCGAGGTGGGCAAGGTCGGTGTGCCGGTCTGCCATCTGGGCGACATGCGTGCGCTGTTCGATGAGATCCCGCTCGAGCAGATGAACACTTCGATGACGATCAACGCGACCGCGCCGTGGCTCTTGTCGCTCTATATCGCTGTGGCCGAGGAGCAGGGTGCGGATGTGTCGAAGCTGCAGGGGACGGTTCAGAACGATCTGGTGAAGGAATACCTCTCGCGCGGCACCTATATCTGCCCGCCGAAGCCCTCGCTCGCGATGATCACCGATGTCGCGGCCTATACCCGCGAGCACCTGCCGAAATGGAACCCGATGAACGTCTGTTCCTATCATCTGCAGGAAGCCGGGGCGACGCCGCAGCAGGAGCTGGCCTTCGCGCTCGCGACCGCGATTGCGGTGCTGGACGATCTGAAAACCAAGGTGCCGGAAGAGGCCTTCCCCGCGATGGTCGGGCGCATCTCCTTCTTCGTGAATGCGGGCATCCGCTTCGTCACCGAGATGTGCAAGATGCGCGCCTTCACCGAGCTGTGGGACGAGATCTGCCGTGACCGCTACGGCGTCGAGGACGAAAAATTCCGCCGTTTCCGCTATGGCGTGCAGGTGAACTCGCTCGGCCTGACCGAACAGCAGCCCGAGAACAACGTCTACCGCATCCTGATCGAGATGCTGGCCGTGACGCTGTCGAAGAACGCGCGCGCCCGCGCGGTGCAGCTGCCCGCCTGGAACGAAGCGCTCGGCCTGCCGCGCCCCTGGGATCAGCAATGGTCGCTGCGGATGCAGCAGATCATGGCCTATGAGACCGACCTTCTGGAATATGGCGATCTGTTCGACGGCAACCCGGCGGTGAGTGCGAAGGTCGAGGCGCTGAAGGACGGCGCGCGGGCCGAGCTGGAAACGCTCGACGGTATGGGCGGGGCGATTGCCGCGATCGACTACATGAAATCGCGTCTGGTGGAATCGAACGCCGCGCGGATCAACCGGATCGAAGCCGAGGAAACCATCGTCGTCGGTGTGAACCGCTGGCAGCAGGGCGAACCCTCGCCGCTGACCGCAGGCGATGGCGGCATCATGGTCGTCGACCCGGCGGTGGAGCAGGAGCAGATCGACCGTCTGAACGCCTGGCGCGCCGAGCGTGACGAGGCCGCGGTGCAGGATGCGCTCGCGCAACTCAAGGCGGACGCGAAGGCTGGCAAGAATATCATGGAAGCTTCGATCGCTGCCGCGAAAGCGGGCGCGACCACCGGCGAATGGGCAGGCGTGATGCGCGCCGTTCATGGCGAGTATCGCGGCCCCACGGGGGTCTCGCGCTCGCCCTCGAACCAGACCGAAGGGCTCGACGATATCCGCGAGGCCGTGGATGCGGTGAGCTCGCAGCTGGGCCGTCGTCTGAAATTCCTCGTCGGCAAGCCGGGCCTCGACGGCCACTCGAACGGCGCCGAGCAGATCGCCTTCCGCGCCCGCGATTGCGGCATGGACATCACCTATGACGGCATTCGCCTGACGCCGGAACAGATCGTCGCCAAAGCCATCGAGGACGAGGCGCATGTGGTGGGGCTGTCGATCCTGTCGGGCTCGCATATGCCCCTGATCGAGGAGTTGATGGAGCGGATGCGCGCCGCTGGCCTCGACCATGTCCCGGTCGTCGTCGGCGGGATCATCCCGGATGAGGACGCGAAGAAGCTCCTGAGCTTCGGCGTCGCGCGCGTCTATACGCCCAAGGATTTCGAGCTGAACCGGATCATGATGGATATCGTGACGCTCGCGACCCCGGCCGAAAAAGCCGCCTGAGCAAGCAGCCCGTTTGGGATCGGGAAGGAGCAGGCGTCTTCTTCTCGACCCAAATATCCCCGCCGGAGGCTCCCGGCGTCGGACCCCGCGAAAACCGAGCCCTTTCGCCCTTCCGCCCGCCAAGGCGCGCAGGTAAGGTCGCGCCATGACGACCCCCATGATCCAGTTTTCCGAGGACCAGGCCGAGGCTTGGGATGCCGTTGCTTCCGCGCTCGAGGCGGCAGGGGTCGATATTCTCGAAGGCTCGATGACGCCGGAAAGCGGCAGCAATCGCGTGCTTTCGGTGATCGGCAAGGCGGGGTCGGGCAAGACGCTGCTTCTGGCGGAGCTCTATAAAGCGTTGGAGGCGGCAGGCGTCGATCTGGTCTCGGGCGATTTCGAGGGCAAGCGGCGCCGCGAAAAGCGCACGCTGGCGATCCTCGCGCCCACGAACAAGGCGGCGAGCGTGTTGCGCTCGCGCGGCGTGCCCGCGACGACGATCCACCGCATTCTCTACACGCCGGTCTACGATCCCGAATATGAGCGGATCGCGGAATGGCTGACCGGGCAGGGCGAGCGGCCCAAGCCCGAATTGCTGATCGAGATGGGCCTGACCGAAGCGACGCTCGACCGGGCGAAAGCCTTCTACGATCTGCACAAATCGATCCCGGCGGCGCTGGCGTCGGCGGGGCTGCGCGGCTCGGATTTCATCAATGGCTGGAAGCGTCGCGAAGACCCGCTCGATATCGGGTTTGTCGATGAGGCCTCGATGCTGGATGAGCGTCAGTTCGACGATCTGCGCGAAATTTTCCCGACGCTTGTGCTGTTCGGCGATCCGGCGCAGCTGGCGCCGGTGAACCAGTCGGGCGAGATGGTCTTCGAGCGTCTGCCCGACGAGCGAAAACACATCCTGCACCGCATCCACCGGCAGGCCGAGGATAACCCGATCCTCGATCTGGCGCATATGCTGGGCGATGAGAGCGTGACCTTCGAGCAGTTCGAGCGTGAGATCGAAAAAGCCGCCGCCAAGGACGACCGCGTCGTCTGGGCCGAGCGGGTGGAGAGTGATCTGATGGCGCGCTCGCCGGTGCTGGTCTGGCGCAACGCCACGCGCATCCGGCTGATCCATGCCTTCCGCGCCGCCCATTCCGCGCCGGCCGACATGATGCTGCCGGGCGAGCCCTTGATCTGCGACGGGATCGAACTGCCGGTGAAGCACCGCAAGAAGCGGATCGATCTGGAGGCGCGCGGCCTGATCAAGGGCGCGCAGGTGATCTATCTCGGCCCCGGCAAGAAACCCGGTTTCTCGCGGCTGCATGTGATGGGGGCGGAAGACCCGCGGCTCTCGGCGGCCTCGATCGTGAAGATCGAGATGCCCGACGAGGAGGAGCCGTTCATTCCTTTCGCGGCCCGGATGGGCGCGACCTTCCTGCATGGCGCGGCGGTGACGATCCACAAGGCGCAGGGCTCGCAATGGGAAGACGTGCAGGTCTTCGCGCCCGATATCTACGCCGCCTACCGGGCAGGGCGCATCGAGGCGGGCATCCCGCTGTGGAAGCGCCTCGCCTATGTCGCGATCACCCGGGCGCAGCATCGACTCTTGTGGGTGGTGCGGGCGCGGTTGGCGCGGCCCTCGGCGCCGCTGACCATTGACGACCTGCCGAAAGGCGGCGGTAAGCTGGAACTGAAAGCCGAACCGCAGGACGGATAGGGCAGGAGCCTCCGGCGGGGATATTTGAGCCAAGGCGAAGGAGGGGCGAGATGGGCGTGATGGTGGTGACCGGGGCGAGCGCCGGGATCGGGCGCGCAGTGGCAGAGGCCGCGCTGGCCGAAGGCTGGCAGGTCGCCTGTCTGGCGCGCTCGGAGGACAAGCTGGCGGAGGTCGCCGCGCAAGGCGACGGGCTGGCGGTGGCTTGCGATGTGAGCGATGCAACAGCGGTGGAGCGCGCCTTTGCCGAGGTCGTCGCGAAGTTCGGGCGGATCGACGTGCTGTTCAACAATGCCGGGATGTTCCCGCCTGCGGCCTTGCCCGACGAGGTCACGCTGGAGGATTGGGACGCCTGTATCGCGGTGAACCTGACGGGGATGTTTCTCTGCGCCCGGGCCGCTTTCGGGCAGATGCGGGGGCAGGCGCCGCGCGGCGGGCGGATCATCAATAACGGCTCGATCTCGGGGCAGGTGCCGCGCGCGAAATCGCTCGCCTATACGACCACCAAACACGCGATCAACGGCATGACCAAGCAGATCGCGCTGGACGGGCGCGATTTCGACATCGCCTGCGGACAGATCGACGTCGGCAATGCGCGCACGGGGCTTCTGGCGAACATGGATTCGGCGGCGACAAAGACGGCGGAGCCCACGATGGACGTGGCCAATGTCGCGCGCTCGGTGCTGCACATGGCCTCGCTGCCGCTCGAGGCGAATGTGCTCAACATGACGGTGATGGCGAGCGCGATGCCCTTCGTCGGGCGCGGTTAACGCACGAAGCGGAAGATCGCGGCGGCCGCCCAGCCTGCGAAGACCGCAAGCGCTAGCGACAAGAGCCCGTAGAGCGCCGCGTTCTCATGCGCGAGCGTGTAGAGCCAGCGCTCCAGCCCGACTTTGCGCACCTCGATCGCGGATTGGTATTTGTCCACCAGCTTGCCGTCGCGCAGCAGGAAGATACGCGTCTTGTAATCGCCCTCGGTGAGGTTCGCAGGCAGCGCGAAATCGGCGCGGAACAGCGTGTTGTCCACGATATGCACGCCGCCGGTCTCGAGTTTGTAGAGCCCCTGCTCCTTTCGGATGTCGACCAGCGCTTCGGTGAAGGGGATCGAGTCGTCGACGGTGATCGGACCCGAGAAGGCGCGCATCGCGAGCGGAATCGAGATCCGCTGCTGGGTGTCGGTGCGCCGATCGAGGATATCGCCGAGCGGGCCGGAGGTGGCGACGGCGTAATAGCTGGGGGCAGCGGCGACGCCGACCGAAGCCGTGTTCACCCAGATCCCGAATTCACGCGATTTCTTGCGGATGGTGACGGGGCCGAGCGGCCCTTCGAGCGTCACGATCACCGCGAGTTTCTGCCCTTTGGGCTCCGGCGTTTCGCGTTTGATCGCGCCATAGATCAGGATTTGCGACCCGTCGAAGGAGGTCGTGATCCCGATATTGTCGCGGCTGAGACCGGCCACGATCTGCTCGTCGGGTTCGGGGCGATTGGTGATCGGCATTCCCGGACGCGCGGGCAGAACCTGTTGGTCCTGTGCCAGAGCGGGCAGGGCGACAGCGCAGAGGCCGAGGGCGAGGAGGGCGGTACGGATCATCATTCGCCCCCCGTCGCGATGGAGTAGAGGTTGCTCGGATGCAGCACGAGGTCGAGGCCGAGCTTGCCGGCGACGAGGATCACGAGAAGCGCCAGCAGAATGCGCAGCTGTTCCGCCTTCAGTCGCGCGCCCAGCCGCGAGCCGATCTGTGCGCCGATCACGCCCCCGACGATCAGCAGGAGCGCCAGCATCACGTCCACCGTCTGGTTGGTGATCGCGTGCATCAGCGTGGTGAAGGCCGAGACGAACAGGATCTGGAACAGCGAGGTGCCGATCACGACCTTGGTCGGCATGTTCAGCAGATAGATCATCGCCGGGACCATGATGAAGCCGCCGCCGACACCCATGATCGCCGCGAGGATACCGACCGCGACCCCGACCAGCAGCGGCGGGATCACCGAGATATAGAGGCCCGAGGCGCGGAACTTGAACTTGAAGGGCAGCTTGTGGACCCAAGTGTGCTGCACGCGTTTCTTGCGCACGCCACCGCCCTTGCGCTGCTTTTGGATGGTGCGGATGCCCTCTTGCAGCATCAGAAGGCCGATCAGGCCGAGGAAGACGACGTAGCAAAGCTGCACCGCGAGATCGATCTGGCCCAGCTCGGTCAGCAGGTTGAAGACGTAGATGCCGCTGGCCGAGCCGAGCAGGCCGCCCACCAGCAGCACGAGCCCCATCGGAATGTCGACCGCCTTGCGTTTGAGCTGCGCCAGAACGCCCGACACGGACGAGGCGACAACTTGGTTCGCGCCGGTGGCCACGGCGACGGAAGGGGGGATGCCGATGAAGAACAGAAGCGGGGTGATCAGGAAGCCGCCGCCCACGCCGAACAGGCCCGAGAGCAGCCCCACGATGCCGCCGAGCCCCAGCAGGGTGAAGATATTGACCGAGACTTCGGCGATGGGCAGGTAGATCTGCATGAGCTGCACCCGCTGAGGAGGTTGCATCGTTAGTGTCCCCGAAGGGCAGGCGAAGTCAAACCCCGCCGTGCCGCGGGGTTACAACTGTTGCAGATATCGTCGCAAAACCTGTTCGAGCTTGGCCGCGCCCATCGGCGCGATCGCCTTAGTTTGCTCGTGGCTGATATTCTCCTGCGCCATGCCCGCCCCCATATTGGTGATGACGGAAACGGCGGCGACGCGAAGGCCGAGGAACCGGGCGAGGATCACTTCCGGCACGGTCGACATGCCCACCGCATCGGCGCCGAAGACTTTCGCGGCGCGGATTTCGGCGGGGGTCTCGAAGGTCGGGCCGGAGAACCAGCAGTAGACGCCTTCGGGCAGTTCGATCCCTTCGGCCTGAGCTGCGGCTTTGAGCCCGGCGCGGATCTCCGGGTCATGCGCCTCGGTCAGCGGCACGAAACGCGCATCCGAGGGTTCGCCGATCAGGGGATTGTTGCCCGAGAAGTTGATGTGATCGTTCAGCATCATCAGCCCGCCGGGCTGGATGTCCTCGCGCAGGCTGCCGGCCGCATTGGTCAGCAGCAGGCTCTCGCAGCCGAGTTCCTTGAGGATCTCCAGCGGCAGGCGCATCTCGGCAGGGTTGCCGTGTTCATAATAGTGAACCCGACCGCCGAAGACGGCCACACGGACGCCCTCGAGCGTGCCGATCACCAGCTTCGGATTGTGGCCCGAGACGCCCGCATGGGGAAAGCCCGGCAGTTCCGAATAGGGGATCGCCACGCCCTCGATCTCCTCGGCCAGATGGCCGAGGCCGGAGCCGAGAATCAGGCCGAGGCGCGGGGCCTCGTCGCCTGCGCGCGCGCGGATCAGTTGCGCGAGTTCAGCGCTCTTTGACATAGGGCTGCCCCCCTGCACGCGGCGGGATCGCCTTGCCGATGAAACCCGCGAGGATGATCACGGTGAGGATGTAGGGCACCGCCTGCATGAACTGGATCGGCAGGGTTACGACGCCCAGATCGATATTCGGATAGCGGTTCGAGATCGCTTCCAGCAGGCCGAAGAGCATCGTGGCCCCAAGCGCCGGAACGGGCCGCCATTTCGCGAAAATCAGAGCCGCGAGAGCGATATAGCCGCGCCCGGCGGTCATTTCCTTCACGAAGCCAGCCGCCAGACCGGTTGCCAGATAGACGCCGCCCAGACCCGCCAGAACGCCGGTGATGGCGACGGCGGTGTAGCGCATCCGAATGACCGAGATGCCTGCGGTGTCGACCGATTCCGGGTTCTCGCCCACCGCGCGCAGGCGCAGGCCGAAGCGGGTGCGGAACAGCACCCACCAGGTGATCGGCACCATCGCGAAGGCGACATAGACGAGGATCGAGTGTCCCGAGATCAGGTTCGAATAGATCGGACCGAGGAAGGGTACATCTTGGACCGCGTCGGCGCCGGGCAGGGTGATCGGATCGAAGCGCCCGTTGCCCGACAGTTGCGGCGTGCGACCGCCCTGATGGAACCAGCTTTGCGCGATCAGAACGGTAAAGCCCGAGGCAAGGAAGTTTACCGCGACGCCGGAGATCAGCTGATTGCCGCGGAAGGTGATCGAGGCGAGGCCATGCACGAAGGCGAGGCTCATCGAGCCGCCGACGCCCGCCAGTAGGCCGAGCCACGCATTGCCCGTCACCGCCGCGACCGCGCCGGAAAAGAAGGCGGCCATCAGCATCTTGCCCTCAAGGCCGATGTCGAAGATGCCCGCGCGTTCCGAGAACAGACCCGCGAGGCAGGCGAGCAGCAGCGGCGTGCCGAGGCGAACGGCGCTATCGAGAATTTCGATGATCGTTCCGAAATCCATCTCAGGCCTCCTTCCGGGCGTTGGCGCGCGCGACGAAGAAGCTCTCGATCGGTGCGCGCAGCATGTTGTCGAAGGCCCCGGTGAACAGGATCACGAGCGCCTGGATCACGGTGATCAGCTCGCGCGGGATCGTGGTTTCCAGCGCCAGCTCGCCGCCGCCCTGATAGAGGAAGCCGAAGAGAAGCGCGGCGAGGAACACGCCGAACGGGTGGTTGCGGCCCATCAGTGCGACCGCGATCCCGATGAAGCCCGCGCCCTCGACCGAGTTTAGCACGAGGCGATGCGCCTCGCCCATCACGTTGTTGATCGCCATGAGACCGGCGAGGCCGCCCGAGATCAGCATCGCCGCCATCACGATTTTCACCGGCGAGATGCCTGCATAGCGCGCTGCCGACTCCGACCGCCCGAAGGCGCGGATCTCGAAGCCCAGCTTGGTGCGCCAGATCAGCACCCAGACTAGGTAGCAGGCGAGGATCGCCACAAAGAAGGACACGTTTGCCGGGACCGATTTCGAGAAGAACTGACCGACGAGCGGGAAGTCATGAAAGGTCGGCAGATGCGTCGAAGCGCCGAAGCGCGCGGTGGCCGGGTCCATCGAGCCGCGCGGACGCAGCACGTTGACCAGCATGTAGTTCAGCACCGCCGCGCCGATGAAGTTGAACATGATCGTGGTGATCACGATATGGCTGCCGCGCTTGGCTTGCAGATAGGCCGGGATCGCCGCCCATGCCGCGCCGAAGATCGCGCCGCCCGCCATCGCTGCGATCAGCGCGATGGTCCAATGCGGCCACGGGAACGCGAGCAGCACCAGCGCCACGCCAAGCCCGCCGAGCGTCGCCTGACCCTCGCCGCCGATGTTGAACTGACTGGCGTGATAGGCGACCGCGACCGCGAGGCCGGTGAAGATGAAGTTGGTCGCGTAGTACAGCGTGTAGCCCCAGCCATAGGGCGAGCCGAGCGCGCCCGAGACCATGACCTTGATCGCCTTGATCGGGTCTTCGCCGATCAGCAGCACCACGATCCCCGAGATCACGAAAGCGATCAGCAGGTTGAGGAGCGGGATCAGGGCCACATCGACCCATCTCGGTGTCTTTTCCATTATTGGCTCTCCTCGGGCGCGGCGATGGTCCAGCCGTCCATGCCGCGCACGTCCTCGCCGCCCATGCCCGCCATCAGGCAGCCCATGCCGGTCTGGGTGGCGGTCTCGACGGGGCCGATGCCCATGACCTGCCCGTCGAACATGACCGCGACCCGGTCCGAGAGCGCCCGGATCTCGTCGAGCTCGACGGAGACCAGCAGGATCGCGGCGCCCTGGTCGCGCAGTTCGATAATGCGTTTGTGGATGAATTCGATCGCGCCGATATCGACGCCGCGGGTGGGTTGGCCCACCAGCAGCAGCGCCGGATTCCGTTCGATCTCGCGGGCCAGCACGATCTTTTGCTGGTTGCCGCCCGAGAAGCTCTTCGCGGGCAGGGTCGGGATCGGCGGACGCACGTCGAAGCGTTCCATCGCCTCGGCCGTGTGGGCGACGATCCCCGCATTGTCCATCACGAAGCGGTTCTTCTGATAGGCCGGATCGGAGTGATAGCCGAAGACCATGTTCTCCCACGCGGCGAAATCGAGGATCAGCCCGAGACTGTGGCGGTCTTCGGGGACGTGCGAGATGCCCCGGCGGCGGCGGGACTGGCCGTCGCTATGTTTGCCGGTGAGGTCGATCTCTTCGCCGTTGATGCGGATGTTGCCGGTGCCCTTGGCGAAACCGCCGAGGATTTCCAGCAATTCGGACTGGCCGTTGCCCGCCACGCCCGCGATGCCGAGAATCTCGCCCGCGCGGATTTCGAGATTGATGCCCTTGAGGCGTTCGATCCCGTCTTCGTCCTTCACGCGGAGGTTCTCGACCTCCAGTACGGTCTTGCCGGGCTGCGCAGGCGTCTTGTCGACGTTCAGCAGAACCTTGCGGCCGACCATCAGCTCGGCCAGCTGCTCGGGCGAGGTCTCGGCGGTCTTCACCGTCGCCGTCATCTCGCCGCGACGCATCACGCTGACCGTGTCGGTGATCTCCATGATCTCACGCAGCTTGTGGGTGATCAGGATGATCGTCTTTCCTTCCTTGCGGAGGAAATCGAGGATCCGGAACAGGTGATCGGCCTCGGCGGGCGTCAGCACCCCGGTTGGCTCGTCGAGGATCAGGATATCCGCCTGACGATAGAGCGCCTTGAGGATTTCCACGCGCTGCTGGTGGCCGACGGAGAGCTCTTCGATCTTCTCGTCGGGATCGACGTTGAGTTCGTATTCCTCGGCGAGGCGCTTGAGTTCCTTGCGGGCCTTGGAGAGCGAAGGGCGCAGCAGCGCGCCATCCTCGGCCCCAAGGATGATGTTCTCGAGCACGGTGAAATTCTGCACCAGCTTGAAATGCTGGAAGACCATGCCGATGCCGGCGCTGATCGCAGCCTGGCTGTCGGGGATATGGGTGTGCTTGCCCTTGATCCAGATCTCGCCCGCATCGGCCTTGTAGAAGCCGTACAGGATCGACATCAGCGTGGATTTCCCCGCGCCGTTCTCGCCGATGATACCGTGGATCGTGCCGGGCATGACCCGGATCGAAATGTCCTTGTTGGCCTGCACCGTGCCGAAGGCTTTCGAGATGCCTTTCAGCTCGATCGCGGGCGCGCCCGTGGGCGTGGCGGCAGCGTGGGCCGCTTCGGCCGCATCGCTGGCGTTTTCAGTGGCAAGGGCGGCAGTTGCCTGCCGCCCCGCGTTGTTCGACTCTGTTGTGCTCATCACTCGACCGGGCAGCTGTCGTCCGACATGTAGTCATGCACTTCGATCTTGCCCGACGCGATGTCGGCTTTCGCCTGCTCAACGGCTTTTTCCATCTCGGGCGTGACGAGCGACTTGTTGTTGTCGTCCATCGCGACGCCGACGCCGTTCTGGGCCAGACCCATCACCTTGATGCCCGGCTTCAGATCGGGGCCCGCCGAGAACGCGTCATAGACGGCGTTGTCGACGCGCTTGAGCATCGAGGTCAGGACCTTGCCCGGGTGCAGGTAGTTCTGGTTGCTGTCCACGCCGATCGACAGGACGTCGCCATCCGCGGCTGCCTGCAGAACGCCGATGCCGGTGCCGCCAGCGGCTGCGTAGATCACGTCCGCGCCCTGGCTGATCTGGGCCTTGGCGATCTCGCCGCCCTTCACCGGGTCGTTCCAGGCTGCCGGGGTGGTGCCGGTCATGTTCTGGATGACTTTCGCGTCGGGGTTCACGGCTTTCACGCCCTGAACGTAACCGCAGGCGAATTTGCGGATCAGCGGGATGTCCATGCCGCCGACGAAGCCGACGGTGCCGGTTTTCGACGCCATCGCGGCCATCATGCCGACGAGGTAGGAGCCTTGCTCTTCCTTGAAGACGATCGACTCGACGTTGGGCTGGTCGACGACCATGTCGACGATCGCGAACTTGGTGTCGGGGTAGTCGGGGGCGACGGTGTTGAGCGTGTCGCCGAAGGCGAAGCCGGTCATCACGATCGGGTTGGCGCCCGACTCGGCGAGTTTGCGCAGGGCCTGCTCACGCTGAGCTTCCGACTGCATTTCCAGTTCCTTGTAGGAGCCGCCGGTCTCTTCGGCCCAACGCTTGGCGCCGTTGAAGGCGGCCTCGTTGAAGCTCTTGTCGTATTTGCCGCCCAGATCGTAAATGATCGCGGGATCGGCCAGCGCGGCCCCGGCGCTGAGCGCGAGCGCGGTCGCGGCGCCGAGGAACTTGGTGAAATAGGTCATGGATTACTCCCGAACGTTATGGCCCTGTTGGATAAGCCTGTTGGCGCGCTCGGTTCAGCGCGCGGACCCAGCGATTTGGGCAGAGCTTGCCAAAGGGGTCAAGCGTCAAGTTGTGGATGACGCGGGGTCGCAAGACAAATTTGATTGAACGGTCAGCTTGTCGCTCTAGCGAGCGGCAAAGTGAGAACCATCGCGTCGATGCGATCGCCCTCCGGGCTGCGGTAATACCCCTTGCGACGCCCCGATTCCTTCCAGCCGGTCGCGGCATAAAGCGCGCGCGCGGCGTCGTTCTCGGCGGAGACTTCGAGGAAGGCGCTTTCGGCCCCAAGCGCCTCGGCTTCCTGTGCGAACCGCTCCACGAGCGCGCGGCCGGTGCCGTTGCGCCGCGCTTTCGGGTCGACGGCGAGGGTCAGAAGCTCGGCTTCGCCCGCGATGACGCGTCCCAGCAGGAAGCCTCGGTTTTCGTTCAACAGGAAGGTGCCGGGGCCGCGCATCAGATCCCGGAATTCGGCCTCGTTCCACGGGCGCGGTGTGGTGAAGCAGGCGGCATGCAGCTCGGCGAGGGCTTCGGCGCGCATCAGTCGAGGATCCTCGGCGGCGGGTCGGAGGGCGGGGCGGCATCGGCCGCGCGCAGGTAGAGCGGCGCGGGGCGCTCTCCGGGGATGAATTCGCGAGAGGCCGCGATCCGTGCGATGGCTTCGGCAGGCGCGAAAGCCGCGGGTGCGGCGGCGGCCCCGATCCGTTGGGCGACCTCCTCGGCGGCAGTGCCGATGCAGGTCAGGCCGGGTTCGGTCAGACCTTCGGGCAGCGCGTCGAGCTCATGCAGATCCAGCGGGATGGCCTGTGCGGTACGGAAGCCCTCGAGATAGACGCGTTCCCGAGGTGCTGCGACGGCGGCAAGCACCGGACCTTCGCTGCCGAATTGTGCGGCGTCGGTGATCGAGACGCCGAGCGCCGGGGCCCGCAGGCTCAGCGACAGCCCACGCGCGGCGGAGACGGCGATACGGACGCCGGTGAAGTTTCCCGGCCCGATCCCGACGCCGATCCGCGTCAGGTCGCGCCAGCCGACGCCCGCCTCTGCGAGCACCTCTTCGAGAAGCGGCATCAGCCGTTCGGCCTGTCCGCGTCCCATTTCCTCGTGTCGCGAAACGAGGCAGTCTTCACCCGACAGCAAAGCGGCCGCGCAATGCGCGGCCGATGTGTCGAAGCCTAGCGTCAGATCAGGCATTGACCGGACGCACCTCTGAAACCTCAGGAATGTAGTGTCTGAGCAGGTTCTCGATCCCCATCTTGAGCGTCAGCGTCGACGACGGGCAACCAGCGCAGGCGCCCTGCATGTGCAGGTAGACCACGCCACGCTCGAACCCGTGGAAGGTGATGTCGCCACCGTCCTGCGCCACGGCCGGGCGCACGCGGGTGTCGAGCAACTCTTTGATCTGCGAGACGATCGCGCCGTCCTCGCCGTCATGCTCGGCATGGCCCGAGGGCGCGGCTTCGCCTTCGATCACCGGGGCGCCGGACTGGAAATGCTCCATGATCGCGCCGAGGATCGCCGGTTTCGCGTGATCCCAGCTAGTCGCGTCATCTTTCGTCACGGTCACGAAGTCCGAGCCGAAGAACACGCCGGTCACGCCGGGCACTGCGAAAACGCGCTTGGCCAGCGGCGATTTGGCCGCCGCTTCGGCGGAGGGGAAATCAGCGGTGCCGGTCTCCAGCACGGTCTGGCCGGGCAGGAATTTCAGCGTCGCGGGGTTCGGGGTCGTCTCGGTCTGAATAAACATCGCGTGCCTCCTTGGCTTGCCGCTCATATGCGCCTTCCGACTGAATTAATCAAGTAATCGCGGCTATGCGCTAGATGATGCGCGGCGCGATCTGGGCGGGATCGGTGACCTCCGGGCGCCAGAACGCCTCCGCTTCCGGCCCGATCCGCGCAAGAGCGGCCTCGAAGTCACGACGATTGACATGGCGCCAGAGCGCAAAGGCGGTGGCCTCGATGGCATTGTCGGGGGTCAGGTTGTGATGCGGGCGCAACGCCTGCGCTTCGCGGGTCATCTCGGTCCGGCTGCCGAACGGGCGCGGCGCCGCCATCACATCCCAGTGATACAGGAAGATCGCGCGCAACACCGCAGGCAGGCAATCGGCGAAGGCGATCGCCTCGACAGGGCGCAGCCGCGCACGGAAGGTGACGAAGACGCCCTCCACCGCCGTGTAGGTCATATTGTCGGAGTCGAGGCTCATCCGATCGCGCGCATCGGCGAGGAAAGAGGCGAACTCCTTCTGCGCATGGCGATAGGTCCAGGGCATCGGCATCGGTCAGGTGATCTGTTCGAGCTTTTCCTTCGACATCTCGCCCGGCACGATCGTCAGCGGGCAGGGCAGCGTGCCCGCCTGCTTGACCATCTGGCTGACCAGCGGCCCCGCACCGCCCTTGCCGGAGCCTGCTCCAAGTACCAGCACGCCGATCTCGGGATGTTCGTCCATCACGGCGATGATCTCGGGCACGGGTTCGCCCTCGCGGATCACCAGCTCCGGCTCCACGCCCTGACGGTCGCGCATCCATTTCGCGAAGACCTCGAAATGCGCCTCGATCCGCTCGCGGGCTTCTTCGCGCATGATCTCGGCCACGCCGATCCAGTGCTGGTATTCGTCGGGCGGGATCACCGAGAGGATAATGACGCCGCCGCCGGTATGGTTCGCGCGCATCGCCGCGAACCGCATCGCGTTGAGGCATTCGCGGGTATCGTCGAGCACAACCAGAAACTTGCGCATGGCTCCTCCGGGACGGGGTGTGCGTGGATCATCGCCCGGCGCGAGGTCTTTGGCAACCGCGGGGGTGTCGAGGCTCAAAGCGGTGACCCTTGCGCCCAGTCCATATAGGCCTCGCGCGCCCGCTGGGTGCCCTTGCCGGGCGTGTAGCTGACATCGTCGAAGCCCGCGACCGGGGTGACCTTGGCGAAGTTGCCGGTCAGGAAGACCTCGTCGGCATTGCGGAAATCGTCGAGCGTCAGCACCGCTTCATGCACCGTCTCGCCGCCCTCGCGCAGAAGGCCCATGATCCGCTTGCGCGTGAGCCCCGCGAGGAAGGTGCCGTTCGGCATGGGCGTGAAATACTCACCATCTTTCACCATCCAGACATTCGCGGTCGCGCTTTCGGCGACATTGCCCATCGCATCCTGCACCAGCGCGTTGCCAAAGCCCTTGCGCTGCGCCTCGACCAGCATCCGGGCGTTGTTCGGATAAAGGCAGCCCGCCTTCGCATCCGTGACGTTATCGGCCAGAACGGGACGACGGAATTGCGTGGTGGTCAGCGTCGTCGATTTGCCGGGATCGGGCATCGCCACCTCTTCGAGGCACAGTGCGAATCCGGTCTCGCCGGGCTTCGGCGCGACTCCCAGATCGGAACCCGCAATCGCCCAATACATCGGGCGAACGTAGACGGCAGCACCCTTGTCGTATTTCCGCAGGCCCTCGCGCGCAATCTCGACAATCTCCTCGGCGGCGAGGGTCGGCGTGATCATCAGCGCCTCGGCGGAGCGGTTGGTGCGTGCGCAATGCAAGTCGAGATCGGGCACGACCCCGTCGAAAAGCCGCGCCCCGTCAAAGACCGAGCTGCCTTGCCAAAGCCCGTGATCGGCGGCGCGCATCACGGCGATATCGCCCTCGTGCCATGCGCCTTCGAACCATGTGCGGATGTTTTTGCCGAATGCCATCGGTGCCTCCTTCGTATCGGGCGCGATCCAACCACTCGCGCCCCGCGAAGTCCATACGACCGATTGTATCGGTGTCAGGTGTCGTGAGGTCCGGTCATGGGAGCGGGGCTGCGTTAACCGCATCGCAACTGCGACCTGCCTAGGCTTGCGGAAGTTTCGCCCCTTGTGGCTACCCGTAACTGGAGATTTGGCATGACCCCGGCCCGGCGCAGGCGTAAACGTCTCTTCGATCTGACGCTGGCGGTGCTGGCGCTGCCCGTGGTCTTGCCGCTGATCGTGCTTGTTTGGTTGGCGGTTGCACTGGTGCAGGGGCGACCGTGGTTCTACGGCGGCGAACGGATGCACAGTCCCACGCGCAGCTTTCAGATGTGGAAGTTCCGCACGATGGAGGCGGAGGCGGGCGATCACGGCATCACCGCCGGGCATAAGCGCGCGCGGATCACCCCGCTTGGGCAGATCCTGCGCCGGTGCCACGCGGATGAGTTGCCGCAAATCTGGAACGTCCTGCGCGGCGATATGAGCTTCGTCGGACCGCGCCCTCCGCTGCGCGAGGTGGTTGCGCGTTTCCCGCAGCTCTACGCGCAGGTGCTCGCAAGCCCCCCGGGGATCACCGGCCTCGCGAGCGTGCAGTTTGCACAAAAAGAGGCGCGTCTGCTGGCGCGATGTCGGACGGCGGAGGAGGCGCGGCGGATCTACGATCAGGCTTGCGTCCCCGAGAAAGCACGGCTCGATCTGCTTTACCAAAGACAGGCCTCGTGGCGGCTCGATCTGGCGCTGATCTGGCAAACCTTGCGCGGAGGGATCGCGTGAGGGAAGCGCTCACCGACAAGATCGCGACGCGCCTGATTGCGCTGTCGCGTCCGCGCAAGGCGGCTGTCATCGCGACGCTCGATGCGCTGCTCGCGATGGCGTGCCTTGCGTTGGTGTTGCAACTCACGCCTGCCTTGAGCCGCTGGAGCCTCGAAATGGATGCTTGGCTCCTGGTCCTGATCGGGAGCGGTCTCGCCGCGGTGGCAAGCCTTGGCACCGGCTTGGCGCGCCTGCCCCTGAAGGACTTCGCCATGCTGGGAGCGGGAAGGGCGGTCGTCCTCTCCTGTTTCCTTGCACTGGCCCTCTGGGCCGGCCTCGGATGGCAGGGTGGCGGCACTGCGCTCTTCTTTGGTTGCGCGTTTCTATCGGGCATCGTGGTCCAGCGCTGGGCGCTTCTGGTGCTGACGGGATGGCTCTATCGACGCTCGAACGTCGTCTCGCGCATCGCGATCTACGGTGCTACGCCGGAGGGGATCGCGCTGGCACGGGCGTTGCGCGACAGGTCCGGGTTCTTGACCTGCGCCTATCTCGACGACAGCCCGGTTTTGCGCGGCGCGACGTTGGACGGGGTGCCGGTTCTGGGTCCCGCGGCGCGCGAGGCGCTGATTCGCAAGTTCAATGTCGATCGCGTCGTCCTCGCCGATCCGCGCCTGCCCGAGCCGCGCAAGGCAGCGCTGGCGCGTGACCTCTCGCGCCTTGGATTGCGTTGCGAGGCGCTGCCGGATTTCGCCCTGCTGGTCGGCGGCGCGGATCTTGCCGCGCGGCTCGAACCGGTGCGCCCCGAGCGCTGGCTGGGCCGCTGCGAGATCACCGGGGGCGACCCGCCTGAGGCAGAGTTCTACCGCGGAAAATCCGTGCTCATCTCGGGGGCGGGCGGCTCCATCGGGGCAGAGCTTTGTCGTCAGATTCTCGCCTGTAGCCCGGCGAAACTCGTTCTGCTCGAACTCTCGGAGCCGGCGCTGTTCGCCCTCCTGTCCGACCTGACGCCGCTCGCCGCACGCGCGGGTGTCGACCTCGTCACCCGGCTCGGCTCCGCTGGGGACGCGGCGCTGGTGCGGGAGATCTTCGCACGCGAGGCGATCGACGCGGTGTTCCACGCCGCCGCCTACAAGCACGTCGCTCTGGTGGAAGAAAACCCGCTTTCCGGATTCGCGAATAACGTCACCGCCACGGTCTGTCTCGTACGGGCTGCGCGGGCCGCGAAAGTTGCGCGGTTCGTGCTGATTTCCAGCGACAAGGCGATTGCACCGAGCTCGGTCATGGGCGCGTCGAAACGAATGGCCGAGCTGGTGGTGCAGGATCTTGCTACCCGCGCGGGCGCGACGGTTTTCTCGATCGTGCGCTTCGGCAATGTGATCGGCTCGTCGGGATCGATCGTGCCGATTTTCGAGCGGCAGATCGCGCAAGGCGGGCCGCTCACGCTCACCGATCCTGACGCCACACGCTATTTCATGACCATCGCCGAAGCGGCGCGGCTCGTGCTGATCGCCGGGCGCTGGGAGGTTTCGGGGCGGGTCTACGCGCTCGATATGGGCGCACCGATCCGGATCGGCGATCTCGCCCGGCAGATGGTCGAGGCGCGCGGGTTACGGCTGCGCGGGCCGGACTGCCCCGACGGCGAGATCGAGTTGTTGCGGATCGGTTTGCGGAGGGGGGAGAAGTTGCACGAGGCCCCCGTGACCGGCGCGCATAGCTGCGCGACTGCGCATCCGAAGATCACGCATGCGCCAGTGGCCCACCTCTCGGAACGCGAGACCGCCCTGCTTCTGCGTGATCTAGATGTGGCTGTGGCGCAGCGTTGCCGAGAGCGGCTTGAGGAACTCATATCGACGCTGCGGCGAATTGAGGGCGATGCCCTAGCGCCGCTCGTTTTGGACGAAGCGTCGCGTCTACAAAGCGCGGACGCGCGGGAAATCGATGTCACCGCGAAGGGCTGGCGCCGGCAAAACGGAACGCCCGGAAGCGAAGTGGCAAGCGCCGTGAATGAGGACGCGGCGTTCGTCCCTGCGGACACGCGCGGCGTCGCCGTGCCAACACGAATGCCGTTTCTTCCCGCCCCGCCCGGCGCGCGGGGCGCGTCAGGCGAAGGGGTCGCTCGGATAGCCGACCGCGCTTAGATAGAGCCCCTGCGGCGGGCAGACCGGTCCGCAAGCGGCGCGGTCGCGCGCGGCGAGCGCTTCGCCCACGCGCTCGGGCGGCCAGGACCCGGCGCCGACGCGCTCCAGCGTGCCGACGATCGAGCGGACCTGATTGTGCAGGAAGCTGCGCGCGCGCAGGTGAAACCGGACCTCGCGCCCATGCGGGATGTCGATCGCCTCGACCCTGATCTCGTCGAGCGTTTTGACCGGCGAGTTCGACTGGCACATTGTCGAGCGGAAGGTGGTGAAGTCATGATGCCCGATCAGATGCGCGGCCCCTTCGCGCATCGCCTCGATATCGAGCGGGTTGAGGACCTGCCAGACCAGTCCGCGGTCATGGGTTGCCGGCGCGCGGCGTTGCACGAGCCGGAACAGGTAGCGCCGCTCCTGCGCCGAGAATCGAGAGTGGAATTCGTCTTCGACCCGGGCACAGGTGAGGATCGCGACCGGCGCGGGGCGCAGGTGATAGTTCAGCGCCTCCGACAGCCGGAACGGGTCCCAATCCTTCGTCAGATCGGCATGGGCGACCTGCCCCGCCGCGTGAACACCCGCATCGGTGCGACCGGCCGCCGCGATCGTGTGGGGGCCGGGTTCGAGCTTCGCCAAAGCGGCCTCGACCGCGCCCTGCACCGAAGGCTGATCGGCCTGACGCTGCCACCCGGCAAAGGGGCCCCCGTCATATTCGATTTTGAACGCGTATCTCGGCATGGAGCGGCCATAGCCCGAGCGCGCCCCGTTTCGCAATCCCCTCCGGGCCACGCGCCGCGATTGCGGGCCCCTGCACGGGGCGGCTTGCCCTCCTCATGGCCCGGAGCTACCGATGGCCGGTCGGGCAGAGAAGGGCGCGGATATGAGTTTGACGATCATGGCGGCGGTGCTGGGCGCGGCCTTCCTGCATGCCCTGTGGAACGCGCTGATCCGTCTGGGCGGCTCGAAAATCCGCGCCATGGTGATGCTGTCCATTGCCGAGGCTCTGATCGGGCTTGTCGTCGCTTTGTCGCGGCCCATGCCGGACAGCGCCGCGCTGGGCTGGATCCTTGCCGCGGGGGTGATCCATTTCGGCTACAAGTTCTTCCTCGCCCATGCCTATGAGCAGGGCGATCTGAGCCGGGTCTACCCGATCGCGCGCGGAACCGCGCCGATGATGGTGGCGATCGTCTCCGCCGCACTGGCGATCGATGCGATCAGCGGGCTCGAATATGCGGGGATCGCGGTGCTGGGGCTCGGGATCGCCCTGATGGCGCGCGGGGTGTTCACCGATGGCGAAAGCCGCCGCCTGCTGCCCTATGCGCTGGGCTCGGCGCTGGCGACCGCGAGCTATACGCTGGTCGACGGGATGGGCGCGCGCATCTCGGGCGAGCCCGTGGGCTATGTCGGATGGATCATGGTGCTGGGCGGGGTGTTCTTCGCGACGGGCATGCTCGGGCTGCGCGGGACCGCGATGTTGCGCGCCGCGCCACGCGAATGGGGGATCGCGACGCTAGGGGCAGCGGCTTCCTACGGGGCTTATGCGATCTCTATCTGGGCGATGACCCGCGCGCCGATCGCGCTGGTCGCAACCCTGCGCGAGACCTCGATCCTGTTCGCGGTGCTGATCGGCTGGCTCGTCTTCGGCGAGAAAATGCGGATGACGAAGGCGCTGGCGGCGTTGTTGATCGTCTCAGGCGTGGTGCTGACGCGGGTCTGAGCGATTAAAATCGCGGCTGGCCTTGGTCGTCGCAGCTGGTAGGCATGGCATCGTCCGCCGGGCGCGCGATCAGGTGTCCCGTCACGATATGCAGCGGCGTGAAGGGCGGTTCCTGAATCGCGGGCTGGATCTGGCGGGTCACATAGCAGCCGCCGAAGCTCTCGGTTTTGCCGTCACCCGTCCGGGCGCTCACCGTCACCCCGAGCGTGGTGTAGATCGAGCCTGCCGCGCCTTCCGATGTCACTGGGCCGATCGTGACCGAAGCCTCGGCGGTGTCTGCATAGCCTTTCGCGAAATCCGCATAATCGCCGTTCTTTTCGGGATCGGCGAAATAGCTCCAGGCGCGGGCGTAGTGATGCAGCGAGATCGCGTTATAGAGCGAGCGGATCAGCGCGGACGGGGTCGAGCGGTCGTCGAGATAATCCGGCGCGGCCATGGCTGCTTGCGCGGAAAACACGAGAGCCAGAAGTGCGAGACTGCGGCGCATGCGACCTCCGTTTCGCGGCCCGTGCGGCATGGGGCGCCGCGCCGGGGCCGCAGTTCGAGTCAGCTTCGCTCGGGCACGAGTTGTTGCACGATGCCGACGAGCAGCAGGTAGATGGACGTGACCACCAGCCCCCAATGCGCCCAGCTTGCCGGATCGAAATCGACCCATGCGGCCCAGCCCGCGAAGAAGGTCCACAAAAGCGCCATCGGCAAGGAGACTACGCGCCAGCGCTTCGTGCGCACCGGGTGAATGAACTTGAGGGGCAGGAACATCGCGATGGCGAGCGCCACGACGACGAGCAGGATTGTCCAATAGCCGGGCTTGAGTGCGAACAGCACCAGTACCAGCATGTTCCACGCCCCCGGGAAGCCCTGGAACGAGTTGTCCTTCGTCTTCATCCGGGTGTCGGAGAAATAGACGACGCTGCCATAGGTGATCGCGATGATCGCGAGCCAGCCCGTCCATCCCGGCAGCAGGCTCGACTGGAACAGCGCGAAGGCGGGGATGAAGACATAGGTCAGATAGTCGATGATCAGGTCCATAAGGACGCCGTCATAGAGCGGGAAATTCGCCTTCACATCGTAGCGCCGCGCGAGCGGGCCATCGATCCCGTCGACGAAGAATGCGGTGACGAGCCAGAGGAACATCAGCGCCCATTCGCCCTCTGCGGCCGCGAGAAGCGCGAGCATCGACAGCACGGCGCCGGTGGCGGTCAGGAGGTGAACGAACAGGGCTTTGATGCGGATATCCATCTGCCCGTGATGCCGGATTTGCGACGCAGGGGCAAGCGAACTTCAGGCGCGCGGATGGCTCTTGTCGTAGATTTCCATCAGCCGCGCTGCATCGACGGCGGTGTAGATTTGGGTCGTTCCGAGGCTCGCATGGCCCAGCAGTTCCTGAATGGCGCGCAGGTCGCCGCCGGCCGCCAGCAAATGCGTCGCGAAGCTGTGGCGCATTGCGTGCGGCGTCGCCGTGGAGGGCAGGCCCAGCGACATGCGCGCCCGCTCCATCGCCTTGGAGATCATGCGCGGATTGAGCGGCTTTCCGCGTGCGCCGTAGAACAGTGGGGCATCCGGCTCGGCGGGGTAGGGGCACAGGCGCATGTACTCCGCGACGGCATCGCGGGCGGCGGGCACGACCGGCACGAGCCGCTCCTTGTCGCCCTTGCCGCGGATGCGCAGCACCTCGGGCAGAGGATGAGCCTCGGCGCGCAGGGCGAGCGCTTCGGAGATTCGCAGCCCGCAGCCGTAGAGCAGCGTCAGCACGGCGGCGTCGCGCGCGGCGATCCACGGCTCCATCGCCTGCGTGTCCACCTGTTCGATCATCCCGGCGGCAGCGTCCTCGTTCAGCGGGCGCGGCAGTTTGCGCTGATATTTCGGGCTGCGGGTCGAGAGGATATGGCTCGCATCGAACCCGTCGCGATCGGCGAGCCAACGGATGAAGCTTTTCACCGAAGAAAGCGCGCGGGCGAGCGAGCGCGACGAGACCTCGCGAGAGCGTTCATGCGCCATCCACGCCCGCATATCGGAGGGCCCAAGTTCTGCGATCCGGGCGGTGCCCAAGCTCTCGCCGTGATGGGTTTGCAGAAAACCCAAGAAGCTCGCCACGTCGTGCCGATAGGCGGTAATCGTATGATCGGAGGCGTCGCGCAGCCCGCGCAAATGGCTCAGCCATTCGGCGAGCGCGTCTTGCAGTCCTGCGGACGGCTCCGCCATCAATCCAGCCAGCGGCGCATCGTGCGTTCGAACACGCCCGCGAAGAAGGCCAGAAGATCGGTGCCTTGGGAAGGCTTGAACTGATGCGGGTCCTCGGCGGCCATGACCAGCATGCCGGGCAGGCGGCCCTCGCCCAGATCGAGCTGCATCAGCGCCTCGGAACGCACCCAGTTCGCCGTCTCGCCGAAAATCGCCTCGGAGCCTGGCACGGTCTGGCGCAGCACGACCTGTCGCGGCTGTCCGCCACGCCCGCCGCGCATGTATTCGGTGATGAAGCCGGGTTCGGCCACGCAGAGAACCTCGCCCAGCTGGCGCAACGCCGGGTCGTTCTCGTTTTGGTGGCTTTCCAGCACGAGGCGGACGGCGTCGACGCGCAGAATCTCGGCCACTTCGGTCGCGAGGTTGGACAGGAAAGACTGGAAGTCATGCGGGTCGAGCATCCGCAGCACGGCGCGGTGAATCTGGTTCGTGCCCGCGAGGTTCTCATAGGCCGCCGCGATGACCGAGCGGTGGGTATCTTCCAGCCGGTCGAGCCGCGCCTCCAGCCGGGACATTGCCGCGCCGCGCAGATCGACGATATTGCCGCCCATCGCGGCCTCGTTCGCAGCGATCAGCGCCCGCATCAGGTCGCGGTCCTCGAGAATCACGTCAGGGTCGGAAATGATCTTGTCGCGGAGTTGCTCCACGAGGGCCGGTTCGGTCATGCCTGTCTCGTCGCTGGTCGATGCATCATTTTTTCCAAGCATACACGATGCGCCCCGCGACGCAGTTGAAAAAATCGGCCCGCTCGACGAAAAAGGCCCGCCGGAGAGGCGGGCCTTTGTTGTATCGGACGCGGGCGGAAGGTCAGATCTTCTGGCCGGTCGCTTCCCAGTCCTTGAGGAACTGGGCCAGACCCTTGTCGGTCAGCGGGTGGTTGACCATCGACTTGATGACCGCCGGCGGTGCGGTGATCACGTCGGCGCCGATGCGGGCAGCATCGCTGATGTGGTTCACCGAACGGATCGACGCGGCGAGGATCTGGGTCGTGAAGTCGTAGTTGTCATAGACCGTGCGGATGTCCTCGATCAGGTTCATCCCGTCGAGGTTGATGTCGTCGAGACGGCCGATGAAGGGCGAGATGAAGGTCGCGCCCGCCTTCGCGGCGAGGATCGCTTGCGCGGTCGAGAAGCACAGCGTGACATTGACCATGTGGCCTTCGGATGCGAAAGCCTTGCAAGCGGTCAGGCCGTCCCAGGTCAGCGGAACCTTGATCGCGATATTGGGGGCGATCTTGGCGAGCTTCATACCTTCTTCGATCATGTCTTTGGCTTCGGTGGCCACGACTTCGGCCGAGACCGGCCCGTGGACCATGTCGCAGATTTCTTTGGTGACTTCGAGAATGTCGCGGCCCGATTTCAGGATCAGCGACGGGTTGGTGGTCACGCCATCGACCATGCCCAGATCGTTGAGTTCCTTGATCGCGGCGGTGTCGGCGGTATCGACGAAGAATTTCATGGCAGCTCTCCTTGGCAGCAGTCGCGAGCGTGTTAGCGCAAAAGTGGCGACGGCGAAAGAGGTCGCAGCAGGACGGGGGCTCCGCCCCGCGGCTTCGCCGGTCCCCGAGATATTTAGTGCAGTTGGAAGGCATGGCGATGTCTGAACCCGGTTGGTTCGAAGAGGGCGCGCGGGTCGCGGTGCTGACGGCGGAGCCGATCGGGCGGCCGCTCGATTATCGCGCGCCGGAGGGTGGCTGCTACAACGGGGCTTTCGTCGAGGTGCCTCTGGGGCCGCGCAAGGTGCTGGGCGTGGTCTGGGGGCCGGGCGAAGGCGGTTTCGATGCCGCCAAGCTGCGTGCGGTGAACCGGGTCTTCGACGTGCCGCCGATGCGCGACGAGCTGCGGGTGTTTCTGGAGCGGATGGCGGAGTACACGATGACGCCCTTGCCGCAGGTGCTGCGTCTGGCGACGCGCGCGCCGGGCTTGGGCGATCCGCCGGGGATGCGCAAGATTTACCGGTTGGGCGACCGGGAGCCGTCGCGGATGACCGATGCGCGGGCGCGGGTGCTCGAGGTGCTGGAAGAGCATGGCGGCGCGGGCTTCTACCTAAGCGAGTTGGCGCATCTGGCCGGGGTGACGACGCAGGTCGTGAAGGGGCTGGTGAAGACCGGCGCGCTGATCGAGGCGGAGGTGCCGCGCGATCAGCCGTTCCCGCGGCTCGATCCGGCGCGGCCCGGCAAGGCGCTGTCGGAGGCACAGACCACGGCGGCGGAGGCTTTGCGCGCGGGCTCCGGGGCCTATTCGACGACGCTTCTGAAGGGCGTGACCGGATCGGGCAAGACGGAGGTCTATCTGGAGGCGGTCGCGGAATGTCTGCGCAAGGGGCGGCAGGCTTTGGTGCTGCTGCCCGAGATCGCGCTGAGTTCGGAATTTCTCTCGCGGGTCGAGGCGCGGTTCGGCGCGCGCCCCGGCGAATGGCATTCCGGCGTCACGCAGAGCGAGCGGCGCAGGCTGTGGAAGGCCTGCGGGGCGGGCGAGGTGCAACTTGTCGTCGGCGCGCGCTCGGCGCTGTTCCTGCCGTTCCGCGATCTGGGGCTGATCGTGGTCGATGAGGAGCATGACAGCTCCTACAAGCAGGAGGAGGGCGTTCTCTATAACGCCCGCGACATGGCGGTGCTGCGCGCCTCGGGCTGTTCGGCGCAGGTGGTGCTGGCCTCGGCGACACCCAGCCTCGAGACATGGGCGAATGCAGAGGCCGGGAAATATCAGCGGCTCGATCTGGGCGCGCGGTTCGGCACGGCGGAACTGCCCGAGATGGGCACGATCGACATGCGCGACGAAGCGATCGAAAGCGCGCATTGGATCGGGCCGACGCTGGTGAAGGAGGTTCTGGCGCGGGTGGCCGAGGGGCAGCAGGCGATGCTGTTTCTCAACCGTCGCGGCTATGCACCGGTCACGATCTGCCGGGCCTGCGGCCATCAGATCGGCTGCGATCATTGCGACGCGCGGATGGTGGAGCATCGTTTCCTCAAGCGGCTCGTCTGTCACCAATGCGGCGAGACCAAGCCGATCCCGGTGAAATGTCCGAGCTGCGAGGTGGAGGGGAAACTCGCGCCTGTCGGGCCGGGGGTGGAGCGGCTGGCCGAGGAGGTCGCGGAGCGCTTCCCCGAGGCGCGTCTGGCGGTGCTGTCTTCGGACCTGTTCGGCTCGGCCCGCGCGCTGAAGGAAAAGATCGCGGAGATCGCGCAGGGCGAGGCGGATATCATCATCGGCACGCAGATCGTGGCGAAGGGACATAACTTCCCGCGCCTGACCTTGGTGGGCGTTATTGACGCCGATCTTGGTTTGCAGGGCTCGGATCTGCGCGCGGCGGAGAAGACGTTCCAGCTGATGCGGCAGGTGGCGGGCCGGGCGGGCCGGGCCGAGGAGAAGGGCGCGGCGCTTTTGCAGACCTATCAGCCCGAGCATCCGGTGATCCGCGCGATTCTGGGCGGCGACGAGGAGGCGTTCTGGGCGCAGGAGGCCGCCGCGCGGCAGGCGCAGGGCGTGCCGCCTTACGGGCGGATGGCGGGGATCATCCTGTCGGGGCCGGATTTGCAACCGCTCTTCGAGGTCGGTAATCACCTCGCGCGGAACGATGCCGCGCTGCGCCGGATTGGGGCGCAGGTCTTCGGGCCCGCGCCTGCGCCGATCGCGCGAGTACGCGGGCGGCACCGGGTGCGGCTCTTGGTGAAGGCAGAGAAAAGCGCGCCGCTACAGGGCGCGCTCAAGGCTTGGCTCAAGGGGCTGAAGCTGCCGACGAATGCGCGGCTCGCGGTCGATATCGATCCGCAGAGCTTCCTTTGACCGCGCTTAGCGGCTCGCTCCTGGAACCCAGAGCACATCGTCCTTGCCGTCGTCATTCGCGATCCGGGCTGCGACGAAAAACCAGTCGGACAGGCGGTTGAGGTATTTCACCGCCCATTCGTTGACACCTTCTATCGCGGCCAGCGAAACGGTTTCACGCTCGGCGCGCCGTGCCACGGTGCGCGACATATGCAGGTGCGCGGCGAGCGGCGTGCCGCCCGGCAGGATGAAGCTGCGCAGCGGCTCCAGCTTCTTGTTCATCGCGTCGATCTCGGTCTCGAGCCGGGTAACCTGGGACTCGACCATGCGCAGCACCGGGTAGCCCGCCTCGTCGTCATGCTCCATATCCGGGCGCGCCAGATCGGCGCCCAGATCGAAGAGGTCGTTCTGGATCACGGAGAGCTGCTTTTGCAGCGCCTCATCCGCATGCAGGCGCGCAATGCCCACGGTCGCATTCAGCTCGTCCACGGTGCCATAGGCGGTCACGCGCGCGGAATGTTTGGCGACACGCACCCCGTTCGAGAGCGCGGTTTCCCCGGCATCGCCGGTGCGCGTGTAGATGCGATTGAGAACGACCATCAGCCACCCCTTCTAAGATAAACGAACAACAGGATCAGCGCGATCGCGACCGCCTGGGCGGCAATGCGCAACCGCATCAGCTTGTTGGCATGTTTCTTGTTGAAATCGCCCCCGCGTCCGAAGCCCGCGATGCCGATCATCAAGATCACCAGAACCGCCAAACTCGCCACGGCGACGATATAAAACAATGGGTCGTTGCGCATGTAGTCTCTCTCCCTCTGGGCTCAAGACATAGCTGGAGATCACGAAAATGCGAAAGGATTTTCAGCCCTTGTCCAGCACCCAGTCGAGCATCCGGTCGGGCAGGAAGCGGCGCACGACGCTGATTGCCTTGGTCGGCGTGGTGATCTTGTAGCGCGGCTTCGGGTTCGGGGCCTCCAGCGCCTTGAGGATCGCCTTGGTCACCTCGGAAGGGGGCAGTTCGAACGTGTCGGGCTTGCCGCGGCTTTGGTAGAGGCGCTTGAGCAGGCTGCCCTCGTATTGCGCGCGGCGAGCGGAGTTCTCCCAATCCACCCATTTCTCGAAAGGCGGGATCGAGTTGACCCGGATTTTCGAAGTGATCGGGCCGGGCTGGATCAGCACGATCTTGATATTCGTATCGGCCATTTCGAGCCGCATCACATCGGTCAGTCCTTCCAACGCGAATTTCGTCGAGGCATAGGCCGCGCGCCATTTCAGCCCGACGAAGCCCAGCACCGAGGAGCATTGCAGGATGCGCCCCTCGCCATTGTCGCCCTGCGCGCGCATCACCTTGATCGCGCGGGTCGTCAGGTCGTGCAGGCCGAAAAGGTTGGTCTCGAAGATCTCGCGCAGTGCGCCGGGGGGGATGTCCTCGGCAGCGCCGGGGCAGGCGAAGGCTGCGTTGTTGTAGAGCGCGTCGAGCCGACCGTGCCCGCGCGCGAGAGCCTCGTTGAAGCCCGCCTCGATGCTTTCGGGATCGGCCACGTCGAGCTGGAACGAGATCAGCCCTTCGGAGCGCAGGCGCTCGCAATCTTCTTCACGGCGGCAGGTGGCGAAGACTTTCCAGCCCGCGGCTTTAAGCCCGTGGGCCGCGTCATAGCCGATGCCCGAGGAGCATCCAGTGATAAGGATCGTCTTGGCCATGCGCGCGCCTTCCCTCTGATCCGGCGACGCAAAGAAAAACCCGCCGGAGATTTGCCTCCGACGGGGGTATTTCGAGCCATTTGAAAAGGCAAGATTTTAGCGGCTGGCAGGCCGGTTTAGGTCAATTTGCCGGGCGCAGGTACTTCTTGGAGACCCAGCCTTCGGTGCCGTCGCCCTCGATCTTCACATTCGCCCAGCCGCCGATCTCGGCCACGACGAGCACATCGTCGCCCTTGCGGACGCGGTCGATCGCGGCGTTGCTGGTCGAGGGGCCCGAGCGCACGTTGAGCGCATTGGCTGTCACGCTCCAGAGCGTGCCGCCTTCGACTTTCGGCGCCGAGGTGTCGCGATATTCCGGCGACGGTTTGAGCTCGGGGCCCGGCATCCGCGCGTTCGGCGTGACGCGGGTGATCAACGAGGCTTTCTCGATCTTCGGCGTGTTGGCTTGTGATGCAGCAGCCTTCGCGACAATTTGAGGGGCCTCGCTGGCCGAAAGCTCTTGATTATCGCTCGCGGCGCGTGAGACCTGTACGGTGTCATTCGACGTGGCCGCAGAGGCCTGTTCGACGTTCCCGGGAACGTCGCGTCCGGCGATGGCCATAACGGCGTAAATACCCGCCAAAGTGGTCAGCAACAACTTGCCCATGATCAACCCCCTGATTCCGATTGGCAGCTGGGGAAGCGTGAAAATATTAACACGATTCTCTCTGCTCTAGGTCGGTGAAATTCCGCCGACGGGGGAAAAGTTCCATGGAAATTCCTATTCCTGCTTTTCCCGCTGGACCGGGATCGGGTGCGGCTTTAGTAAATCCGTATGAGCAGTGACGAAGAAAATCCCCTCTCCACCAGTTCCGAACCGCTGAGCCGCGCGATCGGCGAGCGCTATCTGACCTATGCGCTCTCGACGATTATGCACCGGGCGCTGCCCGATGCGCGTGACGGGTTGAAGCCGGTGCATCGGCGCATCCTCTTCGCGATGCGCGAGCTGAAGCTGTCGCCCACCGGCGGTTTCCGGAAATCCGCGAAAATCTCGGGCGACGTGATGGGGAACTACCACCCCCACGGCGATGCCGCGATCTACGACGCGATGGCGCGTCTCGCGCAGGATTTCGCGATGCGCTACAAGCTCGTCGACGGGCAGGGCAATTTCGGCAATATCGACGGCGATAACCCGGCAGCTTCGCGTTACACCGAGGCGCGTCTGGCCTCCCCGTCTGAGGCGCTTTTGCAAGGTCTTGCCGAAGACGCAGTCGATTTCCGCCCGAACTACGACGGCACGCTGACCGAGCCGGTCGTGCTGCCCGCCGCCTTCCCGAATCTCCTAGCCAATGGCGCAAGCGGCATCGCGGTCGGCATGGCCACGAATATCCCGCCGCACAATCTCGGCGAGCTGGTCGAGGCGCTTTTGGAGATGATCAAGCGCCCCGGAATCACCGATGACGAGTTGGTCGAGCATATTCCCGGCCCCGATTTCCCGACCGGCGGCGTGCTGGTCGAGCCGCCCGACAATATCCGCGACGCCTATCGCACGGGCCGCGGCGCGTTCCGCCTGCGGGCGCGTTGGGAGAAAGAGGAACTGGGCCGCGGTCAATGGCAGATCGTTGTCACCGAGATTCCTTACCAAGTGCAGAAGTCCAAGCTGATCGAGCGTCTGGCCGAAGTCATCCAGACCCGTAAGGTTCCTGCACTCGCCGATGTGCGCGACGAGAGCGCCGACGATATCCGCATCGTGCTGGAGCCGAAATCGCGCACCGTCGAGCCCGAGATGCTCATGGGGATGCTGTTCAAGAACTCCGATCTGGAGGTCCGGTTCTCGCTCAACATGAACGTGCTGATCGACGGGCGGGTGCCGAAGGTCTGCTCGCTCAAGGAGGTGCTGCGTGCCTTCCTCGATCACCGGCGCGAGGTGCTGCTGCGCCGCTCGCAGCACCGGATGGACAAGATCGACGCGCGTCTCGAAGTGCTCGAAGGCTATATCATCGCCTTCCTGAACCTCGACCGGGTGATTGAGATCATCCGCTACGAGGACGAGCCCAAGGCGATGCTGATGGCCGAGTTCGAGCTGTCCGACGTGCAGGCCGAAGCGATCCTCAACATGCGCCTGCGCAGTCTGCGCAAGCTCGAGGAAATGGAGCTCAAGCGCGAGCGTGATGCGCTGATCGAAGAGCGCTCGGGGCTCGAAGACCTGCTCGCCTCCGAAAAGCTGCAATGGAAGACGATCGGCGGTGAGCTGCAGGACATCGACAAGAAATTCGGCCGCAATGCCGAAGGCGGCGCGCGGCGCACCGGCTTCGCCGAGGCCGGCGAGGTCGAGGAAGTGCCGATCGAGGCGATGATCGAGCGCGAGCCGATCACCGTTATCCTGTCGAAGATGGGCTGGATCCGGGCGATGAAGGGCCACAACGCGCTCGATGCCGAGGTGAAGTTCAAGGATGGCGACGGGCCGATGTTCGCCATGCATGCCGAGACCACGGACCGGATCGTCGCGATGGGCTCGAACGGTCGTGCCTATACCGTGCTGGGGGCAAACCTGCCCGGCGGGCGCGGCATGGGGGAGCCGCTACGGCTGATGGTCGATTTGCCGAACGAGGCGGAGGTGACCCATCTGCTGCTGCCGAAGGCGGGCGAGAAATATCTGCTGGCCTCCTCGGATGGCGACGGCTTCGTCTGTCCGGGCGAGGAGCTCGTGGCGCAGACCAAATCGGGCAAGCAGGTTCTGAACATGAAGGGCGCGGCGAAAACCACCGTCTGTTCGAAGATCGACGGCGATACGGTCGCCTGCGTCGGTCAGAACCGCAAGCTGCTGGTCTTTGCGCTTGAAGAACTGCCCGAGATGGCACGCGGCAAGGGCGTCCGGTTGCAGAAATACAAGGATGGAGGGCTGAGCGATGCGAAGACCTTCACCCTGGCCGATGGTCTGAGCTGGAAGGATCCGGCGGGCCGCACCCGGACCGAGACCGATCTCGCCGAATGGACCGGCAAGCGGGCTTCGGCGGGCCGCATGGCGCCGCGTGGCTTCCCGCGGGACAACAGGTTCACCTGAGGCTTTGCCTGAGGGATCGTCCGGGCAGGCCCGGGCGATCCGGCAGGGGGCGCTGCCCCCTCTTGCCCTGTCGGGCAATTCACCCCCGGGATATTTTTGCCAAGGCGAAGGGTGAGTGTTTGCTCTCGCCCGTCACGCGCGCTCCGCTGTCAGCCAGATGCCGCCCTTTGCGCGCGTGGTCAGGATCATCTCCGGCACAGGCTCGCGCCCCGGCACGGCGGTGAAGCGGAACCGGGCGAGGAGCGTGGCGAGGATGATCTGCGCCTCTTGCATCGCGAAGCCCGCGCCGATGCAGATGCGTGGCCCGGCCCCGAAGGGCAAGAAGGCGAAGCGGTCATGCGTCGGGTTGGCGAAACGATCCGGGCGGAACGCATGCGGGTCTTCCCATAGCGCATGGTGGCGGTGCAGCGCGTAGATCGGCAGCATCACCGTGTCGCCCGCGCGCACCTCGCGCCCCAGAAGGCTGTCGGGTTTGCGCGCCGTGCGCGACAGGAAGCCCGCAGGCGGGTAGAGGCGCAGGCTTTCGTTCACGATCTGCGCGACGAGGGGCATCTTCGGCAGGTCGTCGACGGTCGCCGCGCGCGCGCCGAGCGCGGCCTGCGCCTCGCTGCGGGCGGCCTCCTGCACCTCCGGGTCGAAGGCGCAGAGATAGAGCGCCCAGGCGAGCGTCAGCGCGGTCGTCTCGTGGCCTGCGACGATGAAAGTCAGCAGGTTGTCGCGCAGCTCGGCCGGGCTCATCTCGCGGCCGGTTTCGGGGTCCTGCGCGCCGTCGAGCAGGTCCAGAAGGTCGGGCACCGCTTTCGCCTCGCCCGCGCGCCGGGCCTCGATCGCGCGGTCGGCATGGCGCTTGAGGTCGCGCACGACGCCCGAGGAGATCACCCGATGCGGGCGCGGCACCCAGGCGGGCAGGGCGAAGAGGTCGAGAAGCGAGACCTTCGCCGTCTGCGCGATATAGGCGTCGATCGCCCGGTGGATCGCGGCGCGGTCGAAACCCTCGTCGCCGGAGAAGGTCACGTCCGAGATCACCTCGAAGGTCGCGGCCACCATTTCCTGATGCAGGTCCACCGCGCGGCCGGTGTCGGCGGCGGTGCTGATGCGTGCGGCAGAGGCCTCCGCTGCGGCGCCCATGACGGGGGCGAGCGCCTCCATGTTGCGCGCGGCGAAGACCGGAGAGGCGGCGCGGCGCTGCCACCGCCATTCGGCCCCTTCGGCGACGAATAGTCCTTCCCCTACGGCAGGGCCGAGAATGAGCTTGGTCACCACCGATTTCGGATAATCCTCGACGCGGGTCTTGAGGATGTGGCGCAGGCTGTCTGGGTCCATCACCATATGCCAGCGCGCCCCGGTATTGCCCGAGATGATCGGCGCATGGGTCGCCAGTTCCGGTATGATTTCCAACAGGTTGCGCCGCGCGGCGCGGAAGCTCGCGAAGATGCCCAGCGGATGCTCGGCAAGGGGCGCACGGGCCGGAAGGCGGTGGGTGTCGTCTGTCGCAGCGTAATCCATGGAGAGATGGTAGTGCGGCGCCGGTCGCTGCCCAAGCGAAACCGCGAACACAGACAGGGGAAACCCTGCATTCCGGGCTTGATTTTTCCCCGCCAGCGCAATAGGTAGCGCGCGATATTGACTCGGGCTCGCTGCTAGCGGCCCCCTAACCAGAGGCGCCCCGCGAGATGGCAAAGGAAAAGTTTGAACGTAACAAACCGCACGTCAACATCGGCACGATTGGCCACGTTGACCACGGCAAGACGACGCTGACGGCTGCGATCACGAAGTATTTCGGTGATTTCCGCGCGTATGACCAGATCGACGGCGCGCCGGAAGAGAAAGCCCGCGGCATCACGATCTCGACCGCACACGTGGAATACGAGACCGAGTCGCGTCACTACGCGCACGTCGACTGCCCCGGCCACGCCGACTACGTGAAGAACATGATCACGGGTGCCGCGCAGATGGACGGCGCGATCCTGGTTGTGAACGCAGCTGACGGCCCGATGCCGCAGACCCGCGAGCACATCCTGCTCGGCCGTCAGGTCGGCATCCCGGCGATGGTCGTGTACCTGAACAAGGTTGACCAGGTCGACGACGAGGAGCTGCTCGAGCTCGTGGAAATGGAAGTTCGCGAACTTCTGTCGTCCTACGACTTCCCCGGCGACGATATCCCGATCGTCAAGGGTTCGGCTCTGGCCGCGATGGAAGGCCGCGACCCGGAAATCGGCGAGAACTCGATCCGCGCGCTGATGGAAGCTGTCGACAGCTACATCCCGACGCCGGAGCGCGCCGTGGACCAGCCCTTCCTGATGCCGATCGAAGACGTGTTCTCGATCTCGGGCCGCGGTACGGTTGTGACCGGCCGCGTCGAGCGTGGCGTGATCAACGT
This sequence comes from Thioclava sp. DLFJ4-1, assembly GCF_002020145.1. Lineage (NCBI taxonomy): Bacteria > Pseudomonadati > Pseudomonadota > Alphaproteobacteria > Rhodobacterales > Paracoccaceae > Thioclava > Thioclava sp. DLFJ4-1. Next base: position 755,123 of record NZ_MPZT01000002.1, on the reverse strand, counting down.
CGGCGTGGAACTGGAAATCGTGGGTATCCGCGACACCACGAAGACGACCTGCACGGGCGTCGAGATGTTCCGCAAGCTGCTGGACCGTGGTGAAGCTGGCGACAACATCGGCGCGCTGCTGCGCGGTGTGGACCGTGACGGCGTCGAGCGTGGTCAGGTTCTGTGTAAGCCGGGTTCGGTGAAGCCGCACACGAAGTTCGAGGCAGAAGCCTACATCCTCACCAAAGAGGAAGGTGGCCGTCACACCCCGTTCTTCGCGAACTACCGTCCGCAGTTCTACTTCCGCACGACGGACGTGACCGGCACCGTGACGCTGCCCGAGGGCACCGAGATGGTGATGCCGGGCGACAACCTGAAGTTCGAAGTCGAACTGATCGCCCCGATCGCGATGGAAGACGGTCTGCGCTTCGCAATCCGCGAAGGCGGCCGCACCGTCGGCGCCGGCGTCGTCTCCAAAATCATCGCGTGATCCTCGGATCATAGCGAATTGCGAAGGGCCGCCCGGTTGGGCGGCCCTTTTGCTTTGCGTAGGGGGTGTGTGCGGGTGGTCGTAATCGCGGGCATGTCGCGCTAGGTCTTCTGCAGGGCGGACCATGGGGGAGGATGCGGGACATGGCAGAGGCAACTGCGGCACGCGCGTGCCATTGGGATGTGGACGGGCTGCGGATCGCGGGGCTCGAATGGGGCTCCGGGGATGGCCTGCCGGTCTTGGCGCTGCACGGCTGGATGGATCATGCGGGAAGCTTCGCCGAACTCGCGCCGCGGCTCGAGCGCTGCCACGTCGTCGCGCTCGATCTGAGCGGGCAGGGCCTGAGCGGGCATCGCGCGGCCCATGCGAGCTACAATATCTGGGACGACCTGCCGCAGATCCAGCGGGTGCTCGACGCTCTGGGCTGGGAGGACTGCGTGCTGCTGGGCCATTCGCGCGGCGCCAATATCTCGGCGCTGCTGGCGGCGGCGATGCCGGAGCGGGTGCGCGGGGTCATCGCGCTCGATTCGCTGGTCCCCGAGCCGGTGGCGCAGGATTTCGTCACAACGCTGCGCGCCTATCTGACCGAGGTGCCAACGCAGGCGGCGCGGCCCGCGCGCAGTTTCCCGACGCGTGAGGACTATATCGCGCGCCGCGCGGGGCAGGGCAATGCGCGCGCGGTGGCCGAGGCGCTGGCGGAGCGTGCGCTGGAAGAAGGTCCGGAGGGCTGGCATCTGCGCGGCGACCGGCGGCTGTTCGCGAGCTCGGCGGTGAAGCTCGACCGCGACGATGTGGAGGCGGTGCTGCGGGCGATCCGGGCGCCGGTCCTTAACATCTGGGCCGGGGACGGGATCCGGGCGCAGCGCGAGGGCACGGCGGAGCTGGCGCAGTGGGGGGGCGAGCTCATCGCCGATTACGAGAGCAACGAGATCGCGGGCGACCACCATTTCCACCTCGACCCGGAGGCGGCGGAGCAGATCGCGGAGGCGGTGAAGGGCTGGCTTGCGCGCAAGCTGTAAGCGGGCGGCTGGCGCGGCCCCGTCGCTTGCGCTAGACTGATGAAGCGCATGATGGAGGCTCCGATGGACAAGACCCTTTTCTGATCCCGTTTCCCTGAAACTCTGATCGAGAGAGGTCTCTCCATGTCTGCCTATCCGCTGCCGCGGCGCTTTCCTGCGCCCGATACCCGTAATCCCGTTCTTCTGCCCGATGGCACGCCGCATGAACCGACCGTGTTCCTGCAGGCGGTGATCGATCATCCCAATATCGAGGTCGGTCGCTATGCCTATTACAGCCCGCTTGTCCCCGTGACGGACGCGGCGGCGGAGCTTGCGCCCTACCTCTATCCCGGCTGCCCCGAGCGGCTGGTGATCGGGCCCTTCGCGCAGATCGCGCATGGGGTGCGCTTCATCACCGCTTCGGCCAATCACCCGATGGGCGGGATCACCACCTATCCGTTTCGGATTTTCGACATGGAGACGGCCGGGAAATATCTCGAGGAGAATGCCGCGATCGGCAACACCGTGATCGGGCCGGATGTCTGGCTCGGCTTCAATGCGATGGTGATGCCTGGTGTGCGCATCGGGGCGGGGGCGATCGTGGCGGCTGGCTCGGTTGTCGCGCAAGACGTGCCGCCCTTTGCCATCGTCGCGGGCAATCCGGCGCGCGTGGTGCGGTCCCGGTTCAGCACCGATGAGATTGCACGATTGCTCGATCTGGCATGGTGGGACTGGCCGGTGGAGGCGATCCAGAGGGCGTTGCCCGCGCTGGAGGCGGGCGATGTGGCGGCGCTGGCCGAACACGCACCTTGAGCGAGAGGCTTGCCGCTGCGCGCAACGACGCTAGGCTCTGGGCAACGCGACGAATTCTCCCGGAGCCCGGATGACCAACAGCCCGATCCTCTTCTCGCATATCCTGACGGGTGCGCCCGATCCCGACGGGCCTGCCGACATCGTCGAGGCGTTGCGGGACGAGCGGCTCGCCTGGGCGCATCTGGACGGGACGCATCCGCAGGCGCAGCGCTGGATTCGCGAGGAGCTGGATTACCTGGACCCGCAAGCGGTGGAGGCGTTGCTCGACGTCGATACGCGCCCGCGGATGAGTCAGATCGGCGAGGGGCTTCTGGTGATCCTGCGCGCGATCAACTTCAACGAGGGCGAAGACCCCGAGGATATGGTCTCGCTGCGGATGTATCTCGACCGGCAGCGCATCCTGACGATTTCGCGCAAGCGGGTGCGCGCGATCGAAGGAATGAACGCGGCGATCCGCGACGGCAAAGGGCCCAGCGATGCGGGAACGTTCCTCGTGCGACTGACCGAGGATATCGTCGGCAATATCGGGGTGTTCCAGACCGAGTTGGACGAGCGTGCCGAGGCGTTGGAAGATCAGGTCTATGGCGGGCAGGCCGATCACATGCGCCACGATGTTCTGGATTTGCGGCTGCAGGTGATTGCGGCGCGGCGTTACCTCGCGCCGCAACGCGAGGCGTTGATCCGTCTGACACAGGCGGCGAGCCCGATCATCGACGAGGTCACGCGGCGCGAGATCGAGGAAGAAGCGCTGAAGATGACGCGGATTTCGGAAGATATGGACGAGCTGCGCGATCAGGCGCAGGTGCTTCGCGAAGAACTGTCGAGCCAACTCTCGGACCGGGTCAACCGCAACACTTTCGTGCTGTCGGTCGTGTCGACGATCTTCCTGCCGCTCGGGTTTCTTACCGGTCTGTTCGGGGTCAACATTGGCGGGATGCCGGGGCTGAACTCCGACAATGCGTTCAATTATCTGGTAATCGTCTGCGTGGTGATCGTCGCCGCGCAGTTGATCGTAATGGGCTTCCTGCGCCTTTATTCGAAGCGCAGGAAGCGATAGTCTCTCGAGATCAGGCGGCCTCGCGCATGTGGCGGCCTTCCTGAATCTCTTCGATGATCTTGGCGACGAAATCGTCCAGATCGTTCGGGTTGCGCGACGTGACGACGCCATTGTCGGACACCACGGATTCGTTCACCCAGTCGCCGCCGGCGTTTTCGACATCGGTGCGGACCGAGTGATACGAGGTCATTTTGCGCCCCTTGGCGATGCCGGTCTCGATCAGGAGCCATGGCGCGTGGCAGATCGCGGCGACCACCTTGCCTTGGTCGTAGAAGCTGCGCAGGAGATCCAGCGCGCTTTTTTCGACGCGAAGAAGGTCGGGGTTGATCTGACCGCCGGGGAGAACGATCGCATCGTAGTTGGAGGCGACGACGTCCGAGATCTTGCACTGCACCGAAACGGTCTCGCCCCAGTCGGTCTCGTCCCAGCCTCGAATGTCTTCACCGTCGAGAGAGGCGAGGTCAATTTGCGCGCCAGCCTCGGTCAGCTTGTCGCGCGGAACGGTCAACTCGGCTTGCTCGAAACCGTCGGTAGCCATGATCAGAATACGGGCTTCGGAAATCTTGGGCATTTGCTTTCCTTTCCTTGAGGCGCAGCTTGCGCAGGTTCGGGAGAAAAACGATCTGCGCCCGGCATGCGTTCCACGGCGATTTCTTCGGCGGGGAAATGCGAAAGATCGGTGGAAAGGCACTTGATTTCGGTCGCGTGAGACTTTAGCACCCACGCCACGGCCTAGGGGTATAGCTCAGTTGGTAGAGCATCGGTCTCCAAAACCGAGGGTCGCGGGTTCGAGTCCCTCTGCCCCTGCCAGCCGTTTCCTGAAAATTTACGTTCGTTCGCGTAACGTTCCTGAAGTGGCGTCCTCCGACGCCGGTTTTGGGCGCTGTCGCGAGGAACCGTCGTGCTTGGCAGAATTTTCCGGGTCTTTCAGCGATATGTGGATGCGAATCTCCGGATTTCGCGAAGGGTGCCGGATCTGGGGCCGCGCGCGGCGGCTCGGGGGCTGCAGGTCACGCGCTACGATTTCCGCGGCAACCGTCTTCGTCTGGAAGGGCGAATCGATGCGCGCGAGGTGATTTTGCGGTTGGGGGGCGTGGCGCAGCGCTGCGCGCTCGAACCTGATGCGTCGGGGCCGGCGAAGTTTGCCTTCGACGTGCCTTTCTGGCCCGGCAAGGTGGAACTGGCCATTCCCGATACGGATGCCGATGGGCAGGGTGAGGAAAGCTGGGTTTTGCCGCCGATCGGCAGGGTTCGCCTCGCATGGGGGCAGCTGCGTCTTGCCCCGGTGTTCCTGTGGCGAATCGCCCGTCATGCCCGCGATATCTGGCGCTGGCGACACCATGGCGACAGTGCCGCGGGGGTTCGCGTGAAATCCGCGCTCGGTTTCGTGGGGCAGTCGCGGGGCGTGACCCTGCCGCCCGACCTGCTCCGCGCCACGGCGCCGACTGAGCCGTCCACGTTCCCCGCGATCGTAATCGTGGTGCCCGTGTTCAATGCGCGGGCGCTGCTGCGCGAGGCGCTCGCCCGCGTCGTGCAGCACACCGATCTCGACTGGCATCTGATTGTGATCGAGGATCGCTCGACCGATCCCGAGATGCGGCCGTTTCTGCGCGATTGGTGTGCTGGCCGGGCCAATGTGACGCTTCTGGAAAATGACGCAAATCTCGGCTTTGTCGCGTCGGTCAATCGCGGGTTCGAGGTGGCGCTCAGGCGCTTTCCCGAGCGCCCCGTAGTCTTGCTGAATTCCGATGCCCTCGTGCCTGTGGGCTGGGCGTCGCGGCTTGTTGCTCCGCTTTCCGATCCGCAGGTCGCAAGCGTCACGCCAATGTCGAATGACGCGCAGATATTGTCCGTGCCGACAGCCGGAGCGCGGAGCGATTTACCGCCCGGGGCCGTCGATCAGATCGATGCAGTCGCCGCGCGCATGAACCCGGTGCAGGCGCGCGCCGAGCTGCCGACAGGGATCGGCTTTTGCATGGCGCTCGCACCGCGCTTTCTTGTCAAGCTTCCGCAATTCGACCCTGCGTTTGGGCGCGGCTACGGGGAGGAGACGGATTGGTGTCAGAAAGTAAGGCGGCTCGGGGGGCGGCATATCGGGATCGGCTCGCTCTTCGTGGAGCATCGCGGTAGCGCCTCCTTCGGTGCGGCGGCGCGGCGAAAGCTACTGGACGCCAATCAGGCGAAGATCGAGAGGCGCTATCCAAGCTATCCGCGCGCCGTCGATCGTTTTCTAACCAGCGATCCGCTGGGGGCCCCGCGTTTCGCGCTCGCCCTGGCCCGAGCGGGAGCACTGCAAACCGAGCCGATCAAGATCTGGCTCGGACATTCCCTCGGGGGTGGGGCGGAGATGTGGTTGCGCAAAGAAATCGCCTCGGAGCTTCGCGCCGGCCGACGGTGCGTCGTTTTTCGCGTCGGTGGGCCCGTGCGCTGGTCCATCGAGCTTCACGACCCGCTAGGCCTGAGCACGGTCGAGACATCGGATCGCGCGGTAGTGCTATCCCTGCTGAAGCTTCTGCCGGATCGCCACGTCATCTATTCCTGCGGCGTTGGCCATCCGAGCCCGCTCGAGATACCCGCGCTGCTTACGGAACTATCCGCGGGGCAGCGGCTCGATATCCTGTTTCACGACTACTTGCCCCTAAGCGAGGCCTACACGCTCCTGCGTGCGCCAAACAGCTTGCGCGAGATCCCCGAGTACATCGGCCCTCGGGCCAAGTCTCGAAAGTCGTCTCGGCGCTCTTCAACCGACGAACTCTCGGATTGGGAAAGCGCGTGGGGCGCGGCACTGACCAGCGCAACGCGATTGCAAGTTTTCTCGCGCAGCTCCGCAGAAATTGTGGCTTCGGCCCGCCCCGATCTCGCGCATAAGATCGAGTGCAAACCGCATGATGTGGCTCGGCCTGCGGCTCTCATCCGGCCGCCTCCTGGCCCCCAGGCAGTTTCCTGCGCTGCGGGCTCTGTTGTCGGCGTGCTTGGTCATATCGGCGTCCACAAAGGTGCCGCAGTTGTCGAAGCTCTGGGCGAGACCTTCGCCGCCAATGGCCGCGCGCGGCTGGTCCTGTTGGGAAATCTCGACCCGCGGTTTCATTTGAGCGCGCCGAACCACGTGCACGGCCCGTTTGAGCTCCTAGATTTGCAGATGCTGATCGTGCGCTACGGAATTGAGCGATGGCTGATCCCATCGCTCTGGCCGGAGACCTTTTCCTTCACCACGCATGAGGCGCTCGCCACCGGCCTGCCCGTGTATTGTTTCGACCTTGGCGCTCAAGCTGAAGCGGTCAGAGCTGCAGGCGCACAGGGGGATGTCTTGCCGGGGCCACGGTGGCCATCGGATATAGACATCGATCGTCTCCTCGGGGCGCCCGCTATGCAGAGGTGGGTGGCATGACGTTCGAAGACAGTCATGCGATCTTCCATATAGGCGCCCCGAAATGCGGCAGTTCGGCCCTTCAATCAGCATGGAGCGCGGAACCGGACCGACCATCGCGCACCGGTTTGCGTGTGCGCTATATCGGCGCGGTGCGGGTGGGCGGCAAACTCATGCCGTTGCGTGGGAGGGCCGTGCGCCGCGCCGCAGCGCTATCTCCCTATGGCTATGTCTCGATGCCCGATCCCGGCCGCGAGGTCGCGGCGAAATCTCTCGGCGATTTCGTCTTGCGCGAGATCGCACGCGCGCGGCGGCGCGGCTATATCCCGTTCTTCTCGAATGAGGGCTGGATTCGTCGGCCCGATTTCTTCACGCAGTTACTTTCTGACCTCGGCCATCCGCCCGTGACCGTGCTGGCCTTTCTGCGTCCGCCCCTAACGTGGATGAACGCGGCGTTCTGGCAATGGGGTGTCTGGAGCCGGCCCCGCTTCGACGATTGGCTTTCGTCCCGCCGTGTCCCGTTCAGCTTTGGCGGAGATCTCGCAGCCTGGGCGCGCATTCCCAACGTAGGACTGCAGGTCACACCGGCAAAGCAGGATGTGGTCACCTTCGCCGACGCTTTGCTGGGAACGCCGGGCTACGCGATCGGACTGTGCCACAGCACGGGCAGCGCAGCACAGTTTGGTTTTTTGCTGCGCAATCGTCGTTTTCGGCCGGACAGCCATCGCGCGGAGATCGAGTTTGTATTGCAACGGCAAATGGCGAACGGCCCCACGCTGCGCCGCGCGTGGGCGATCGCGCCACATCACGTCGAGACACTGCAGCGGCTTGCACAGAGCCATCGTCGAGAGCTCAAGCGCGTCTTACCCGCCGTTCAAGCGGAGGAAATATTCGACGACCCGCTCTGGACGGCGCCATATCCGTATCATCCTGAAATCGAACGCGGACCAGCGCCGCTTGATGATCTCGGTGAATTGCGCGCGTTTGCGGGACGACTTCTTTCAAAACCGTTGTCCGAGGGTGCCGAGTTCGTTGCACTCGACGCGTCCATAGCGGAGCGGCTCGGTGTCCTTCTGGGCGAGGACCGTTCTCATCGGTGGCGGACCGCGCTCCTTGGAGCGCCGCGAGATCAAACGCCGCGGCCCAGATCGTTCACCTTGCGAGAAGATCCAGGTAGCTCATCCTGAGGGCCAAAAGGCCAAGGGCCAGCGCCACGAGCGACACGCCGATGACGTAGAACCCAGAGAGATAGTCGGGCTGATAGGTCGGGAAAAAGCCGCGCCGCAGATAGCCGATCACATGGACCAGCGGGTTAAACCAAAGGGTATCCGCGGCCCAGCGCGGCAACTGGTCGGTGAGAAAAAAGACTCCGGAAATCAGGAACATCGGTCGCATCAGGATCGACCATATCTGCTGCCAGACCGGCGCGCGCAGAAAGAGGTAGCAATTAAGGGTGCCGATCCCGAAGGACAGTAATACGGCGAGACCTGCCGCTTCGAAGATACGCAGCGGATCTGGGCTCGCGCGGGTGTCGAGAATCAGGAGGCATCCGTGAAGGACGAGGTAAGAAACAACAAGTTTCGTCAGCGCATTCAGAACGAGCCGTGCGATGAGCGCGTCGGCAAAGCTCACAGTCGGATAAGCGAGGAGCGCGCGCGAGTAGGTGAGTGCGTTGGCGACCTTCGACTGAACGTCTGAAAACAACATGAATGGCAGTAAGCCCGTCGCGTAGAAAAGGGCGAAACTGGCCCCGAGCGGCGGGGCGTGAAAGGTCAGCGAAAAGAACAGCGTCAACAATGCGACGCCGCCGATCGGCTCGAGCAACGCCCAAAGATAGCCCCCCGGTGAGCGACCGTAGCTTGCCGAGATCTCGCGCAGAATGAGCGCGCCGATGGCACGAAGCGCCGGAAAGGACCGGGCCGGGATGTGCGCCGCGCGGGAGGAGAACATTTCGAGCCTCGTTTACCGGTTTTCAATTCGGATCGTGTTCGCTGGAACCTGACGCGACCGATAGTGGAGCCAATTGTGAAACACGCGGTTAACGAGCCTGCGCAGCCGACGCCCGTCCTCGCGAAGGGGGCCGGATTGCGCGAAGTGCCAGTGCCGCTCCGGCCGATGCCGAGCGCATACGCGCCCCCCGCACGCAAGGCGCGCTGGCGGCGGCGGCACCAGACTGTGGCGTTAAGCTTCCTGGCGCTGGTGATCGCGCCGGTTCTGGTGGCGGCGTATTATCTTTACGCGCAGGCGGCGGATCAGTTCGTTTCACGCGTCGGCTTCACGGTTCAGCGGGAGGAAATGGCGCCGGCGCTCGATCTTTTCGGCGGTCTGTCCAGCCTGTCGGGCGCGTCTTCGAGCGACACCGACATTCTCTATGAATTCATTCAAAGCCCGAGCCTTGTTGCGCAGATCGATGATGCGCTCGATCTGACGGCCATCTGGTCGCGCGATCGATCCGATCCGGTGTTCGGGCTTCCTGGCGACGCCACTCTGGAGGAGCTTGTCGCCTATTGGAACCGCATGGTTCATGTGCGGCACGGGGCGGGCGCGGGGCTGCTCGACATTGAGGTGCGCGCTTTCGATCCGGGCGCGGCACAGCGGATCGCGCAGACCTTGATGGCACAAAGCTCTGCGATGATTAACCGGCTCAGCAACGCGGCGCGCGAGGATGCGATTCGCCATGCGCGCGGAGAGTTGCGGCGCGCCGAGGCGCGTCTGACGACGGCGCGAACGGCGCTCACCACTTTCCGCAATCGCCACCAACTGATCAGTCCGGAGATGGATTTGCAGAGTCAGGCGGGGGTGCTGGGGTCGCTGCTCGAACAGCAGGCGCAGGTGATGATCGAGAGTGATCTGCTGCGCGGCACGGTGCGCAGCGGGACGGACCCGCGGTTGAAGCAGGCGGAGCGGCGACTTGCGGTGATCGAGGACAGAATCGGGGCGGAGCGCCGCAAGCTTGGGATCGATGGCGGCTCCCAGGAAGAGGCTTTCGCGAGCATCGTCGGCGAGTAAGAGCGGCTTATGGCGGAGCGCGAATTCTCAGAGCGTGCTTATGCGGCGACGCGCGCAAGCTATGATGCGGCGGAGGCCGAGGCGCGCCGGAAAAGCCGCTTTCTCGCAACATTCATGGCGCCGACCCTTGCGGAAAGTGCCGAATATGCACGGCGCGAAACGCTTCTGGCGCTGATCGCGGGTAGCCTCGTTTTGCTTTGGGCGATTGGCATCCTGGTGGGCTACGCGATCCGGGACCGTCGGTAACGGCGATGATCCGGCTGCAAAATCTCAGCAAGAGGTTCCGCGTTCCCGGTGGCGAGAAGGTCGTGGCGCGCAATATTTGCACGAGCTTTCCAAGCGGGCGATCCGTCGCTTTGCTGGGGAGAAACGGGGCCGGAAAGTCGACGCTGCTGCAGATGATCGCAGGTACCGCGCGTCCGGATCGCGGGAGGGTGATTGCGCGGGGCAGCGTGTCGTTCCCGGTGGGCTTCGCGGGCTCGTTTCACAATGATCTGACGGGCGCGCAGAATTGCCGCTTCATCGCGCGGATCTACGGGGTGGATACCGATGAGATGGTGGCTTTCGTAGAGGCGACCGCCGAGCTCGGGGCGCATTTCCGGATGCCGCTGCGCAGCTATTCTTCCGGGATGCGCGCGCGATTGGCGTTTGCGGCGTCGATGGCGATCAGCTTCGACACCTATCTCGTCGGCGAGATTACGGCGGTCGGCGATGCCGCGTTTCGCGAGAAGAGCGCGGCCCTGTTTCGCGACCGTCTGAAAGACGCCGGGGCTGTCGTGGTCAGCCACTCGATGAACCAGTTGCGCGAGATTTGCGATTGCGGCGCGGTGCTGGAGCGTGGGCGGCTTGAGTTTTTCGACGATCTCAACGCCGCGATTACCTGCCACGAACGCAACATGCTTTGAGCTGGGCGCTGTGAGCCGTCGCATTCTATTAAAATATTGAGAGAAAGCCCTTTTTGGGCCGCTTTTCCTCCGCGCTCCGTGCCCAGCCACGCCTCACATTTGAGACAGTGTGAACATGGAAAGCGGAGGTGACTATGCCTCAATTGGTGCCGGTCGCGACTGTTACGAATGGCGCGGAAAATTTCCTGACGTCGATCACCGACCTGCTTCTCGTGCAGGGCGAGACGGGGCCGACGCTCTATTCGATTTCGAATGCGCCGGGCGGTATCTCGCAGATTCCGCTGACTGCGCGGCTGAATTCGAGCGATCTGGCTTATCTGAGCGAGAGTGCGGGGCTGGATGCAGCCGGGACGCTGACCGAGGTTTCGATCGATGGCAGCCCTGCCTTGATGGTGACCGGTTCGGCGTCGGGCGCGTTTCAGGCGGTCTGGCTGAACCAGAATGACGGCGGAATCAGCGATGTATTCACGCTGCCGGGGGCGGTCGCGCCCGGTGCGGTGCTTGCGATCGCGCCGCTGAAACTCGACGCGCAGAGCTTTTTCGTCGGGGCCCTGTCGCATGGCAGCGGGCTGCATGTCTGGCAGATGGGTGCTGGAGGCCGGATGACCGAGATCGCGCAGGGCATCGCGGGCGAGGTCTGGTCAGAGAATGACGTCCATGCGCTCGACACGGTCGAGATCGAGGGCGCGCAGTATATCCTTGCGGCGTCGGTGACGGATAATTCGCTGACCACGCTCGCGCTCGATGCGCAGGCACAGCTGCAAATCGCCAGTCAGATCGATGCGCGCGACGGCCTCTTCATCAACACACCGAATTCGATCGAGACGATCCAGGTGGGCGGACAGGCCTACGCGCTTCTGGGGGCGGCGGGCACAAGCTCGATCTCTGTCGTGGCGCTTGGTCCGGGCGGGCGGATGGAGGTCACCGATCAGATCAATGACGATCTGGGCACGCGGTTCGACGGCGTGACGACGCTCGAAACCGTGACGATGGGCGATCAGGTTTATGTGCTGGCCGGAGGCGCCGATGACGGGGTCAGCCTGCTCACGCTGCTGCCCGGCGGCAAACTGGTCCAGATCGGGACGCTGGCGGACGGGCTAGCAACCGCGCTGTCTGATCCAGCTGCGGCGGCGATGATCGCCGGTGCGACCGGGCTCGATATTTTCGTGGCGGGCGACGTGCCCGCGAGCGTGAGCGATCAGGGGATGGGGATCAGCCATATCAAGGTGGAGTTGGGCCCTGACGGTCTGGCGCTGAAGCTTGGCGATGGCGGCGACACCGCGAACGGAGGCGTCGAAAACGATCAGATTTCCGGTGGCGCTGGCGATGACCAAATCCGTGGCGGGGCGGGGGCGGACATACTGCAAGATGGCGGTGGCGCCGATTCTCTCTGGGGCGGCGAGGGGCAGGATGTGTTCGTGCTCGACGCGGACGGGCGAACCGATTTCATCATGGATTACGAGCCCGGCATCGATCGGCTCGACCTCTCGAGCATGGCGTGGTTCTACACCAAGGAGGCTCTGGATATCGCCCCGACCGCGACGGGGGCGGATATCCGGATCGGCGATGAGCGGGTGATCGTGAATACCGCGGACGGCTCAAGCCTGAGCGCCGCGGATTTCGAAACCTCGGAGCTGCGCGATCTGTGGCATTCCGCGATCAACCCGCTCGAGGTTGGCGATATCCACAAGGAAGGTACCGCGCAGGGCGATCTGATCGACGGGCGCGGCGGCGATGATCTGCTCGTCGGCAATGACGGGTCGGATATCCTGCAAGGCATGGCGGGCGATGATCTGCTCAATGGCGGGCGGATCGATCGCAGCTACGACCCGTTCGCGGCACAGGTGTTCCGGGTCTATCAGGCGACGCTTGACCGGGCGCCCGATGGGAACGGTCTGCACTATTGGACGGACCTTCTGTCGAGCGGCGCGGTCGAACTGCAGGAGGTTGCGGATCGGTTCATCAACTCGCCGGAATTCCAGTCGAACTACGCGGAGACGAGCGACGCGGAGTTCCTGACGCTGCTTTACCAGAATGTTCTGGATCGGGACCCCGATGACGGGGGGCTGACCTATTGGCTCGACCAGCTGGATCAGGGGGTAAAAAGTCGGGAGGAGATTGTTTTGGGATTTTCGGAAAGCCCGGAATTTCGGGATTCGACAGAGATCGACACGCTCATGCTGAGCCATGCCAGTGCGCAGACGGATTTCACCGATGACGTGTTCCGTTTGTATCAAGCGACGCTGGGGCGCGAGCCGAACCTTGGCGGGATGATGTATTGGAGCGAGATGCAGGCGGACGGGATGGAGTTTCTCGATGTCGTCTCCGGCTTCGTCAATTCGCCCGAATTCACGTCGACCTATGGCAATCTCGACGATGCCGGTTTCGTCTCGCTTCTCTATCAGAACGTCTTGGGGCGCGCGCCGGATAGCGAGGGGCTGACATGGTGGGTCGATCAGCTCGACAGCGGGGGCTACACCCGCGAGAAGGTGGTCGCCTCATTTGCGCAAAGCCCCGAGATGATCACCCAGACGGCGCAGCCGCAGATCGATTGGTTCCGCTCTTTCGGCTTCGAGGATCAACTCGATGGCGGCGAGGGGTACAATCTGCTGCAGGGCGGTGCGATGGCGGATCAGTTCGTCTTCCGCGCCGATGAGGACGGGCATCACGTCATTATCGACATCGAGCCCTGGGATCGGCTGAGCTTCGATGGCTTCAACTACAGCTCTGCCGCCGAAGCCCGCAGCCATATGGTCGAGGCGGGCTCCGGCGTGACCTTCACCGATCAGGGCGTCACGGTCGAGTTCATCGATGCCGATCTCGGCCTGTTCACCGACGGGATGTTCGACGTCTCGGGCTAGGCGAGTTCAGTTCGTAGCGCTTCAAGATAGCGCGCCACGAGGGCCTGTGCGCGCTCCGGTGTTGCGGCTTCGGCATAGCAACGGCATTCGGGGGCGTTGCCCGAGGGGCGCAGATGGACGATCTCGCCCGAGGGGAAGGTCAGGCGCAGCCCATCGGTGCGGTCGATCTGTTTGGCCGGGGCGAAATCGCTGAAGAATTCTGCCCGGGCGGTTGGGTCGTCGGCAAGGCGGTCGATGAAGGCGCGCGAGCGGTCCGTCGGGACTTCGGCGACCCGGTCGGCAGCGGTGAAACGGGCGGGAAGCTGGGCGACGAGGCCGCTGAGGGCGGTGCCGGCCTGTTTCGCTGCAACAAGCGGCGCGATGATCGGCAGCAGGCAATCGCGCGTCGCGAGCGGCGCAATCGGCCCCGCTGGACCCGTTGCGGTGAAGCCCAGGAGGAAGCCGCCATTGGGCTCGTAACCCACGACCTTCGCGGTGGGATTGGCATCGCGCGCGGCCTCCATCGCGGCGATCACGAAGGGCGAGCCGATCTTCGTGCGCTGGATGCTGTCGAAATCGGGCATCGTATCGACCATCGTATTGGCGGAGACCGGCGTGCAGAGGATTTTCGCCCCGAGAAGCCGCGCGGTCAGCGCGCCCAGCACGTCGCCGGGGATCAGCGTGCCGGTCTCGTCGCTCAGCATCGGACGGTCGGCATCGCCATCGGTCGAGATAACCGCATCGAGCCCATGTTCCGCGCACCAGCCTTGCAGGGTTTTGCGGGTCTCGGGATCAACCGCCTCGGTATCGACGGGGATGAAAACGTCAGAACGTGCGAGCGGCACAGCCGTCGCGCCCATCGCCTTCACCGCGGTGACGAGGATGTCGCGCGCGACCGAGCTGTGTTGATAGACGCCGATGCGCAGCCCTGCGAGGGCGTCCGCCCCGGACCCGTCGACATAGCGCGCGATGTAGCGTGCCGCGCTGTCCGTCCCCGGGATTTCGGAGCCGGGCTTCTCGGCTGCTGGATGGTCCTGACCGAGCCGGTCGAGGATCGCGGCCTCGTCTTCCTTCGCGATCTCGCCATGCGGGACATAGAACTTCAGCCCGTTGCGATCGGCGGGAATGTGGCTGCCGGTGACCATGATCGCCGAATTGCCCGCTCCCATCGAGGCGAGCGCCAGAGCGGGCGTGGGAAGTGCGCCTTCGCGAATGGCGGTGAGGCCAGCGGCGCGGATCGCGGCGATGACGGTCTCGGCGATTGCGGGGGAGGAGGGACGCAGGTCCCAGCCGACATGGACGGCTTCGCCCTGCGGACAGGCCGAAATGAAAGCGCGGGTGTAATCGGTGACCAGCGCGTCGGTCAGTTCGGTGACGAGGCCGCGCAGGCCGCTGGTGCCAAATTTCGGTGCCATATGTCCTCGAATGCTGCGCCGTTGAAATTGGGCCGAACCTAGGGGGAGGGGGGCGGACAGGCAAGCACCGTGCGCCGCTCTCAAACACGGTTAACGCCGGGTTCCTATCGTCGGCCTCCATCGCAACCCAGCGCAGGAACTCCCGATGTCCGATCAGACCGCCAATCTCGCGCTGCCGCTTATCCTTGGCAGCCAGGCCCAGAAACACGTCACCCATAACGAGGCGCTGCAATGGCTCGACGCGCTCGTGCAGCTTGCGGTGATTGCGCGCCGCGTCACCGAACCGCCGATCGGTCCGTCCGAGGGGGCGCGGTATCTGTTGCCGACCGGGGCGCTGGGCGCATGGGCGGGGCAGGACGGGGCGCTCGCGATCTTTGCGGCCGGGGCGTGGCAATTCCTGACCCCGCGCGAGGGCTGGCGCGCGTTCGTGCTGGATGAGGCGGTGGAGCTGGTTTTCACCGCGGGCGCTTGGGGCGTGCCGCCGTTGCCGGAGTTGAGCCAGCTCGACGGGGTCGGGATCATGACCGGCTATGACCCGATGAACCGGCTTTCCGTCGCGGCGGAGGCCACACTTCTGAGCCATGCCGGGGCAGGCCATCGGCTCAAGCTGAACAAGGCGGCGGCGGGCGAGACGGCGAGCCTTCTGTTCCAGTCAAACTGGTCGGGCCGGGCCGAGATGGGGCTGGCGGGCAGCGACGATTTCGCGATCAAGGTGAGCGCGGATGGCGCGACATGGTTCGAGGGGCTGCGCATCGACGCGGCCACCGGGCGCGCGGCGATGCCGCAAGGCGCGGTGATCGACGGGACGCTGACGGGCAGTGGTGTCGTCGGCACGGTCGCGCAGGTCGGCGGCGTGTCGACGGGCGCCGTGATCGAGCAGGGCAGCACCGCCTCGGGCGATTACATCCGCTTTGCCGATGGCACGCAGATTTGCTCGTCCCAGGTGAGCCTTACTTACGTCGCGAATTGGGCGCTCAAGCAGGATTGGGCCTATCCGGCGCAATTCGCGCAGGCGCCCTCTCTGAGTGTCGCGCTCGATGCGGATAGCCTCGCGGCGGGCAGCGCCATTGGCGCGGGCGCGATCTCTTTCGCGGGGGTCGAGGGCGTCACAAGCTCGGGCGCGCGCGCCGTGGTCTACGCCGCGAATGGCGCGAGTTTCCTCAGCGGTGAAAGCTGCGACCTGAGCGTCACCGCGATCGGGCGCTGGGTGTGACGCTTATTCGGCGGGGCGGGCGAGCGGTTTGCGCGCCCCGTCGAGCCGGGTGAAAATCTCGGCCAGGCGGGTACTGTAGCGCGCGGCAATCGCATCGGCAGAGAAGTGGCGGCGCACGAAGGCTTCGGCCTGCGCCGCCTTTTTCTTGCGCGCCTCCGGGCCGCTGCGCGCCGCGCGGAACTGGGCGACCGCGGCGGCGTGATCCGGCTCGCCCCAGTGCATTCCGGGCTCGACATAGAGATAGTCCTGCGGCGCGACCTCGACCTCGGACGCGGGCACGAGCCACGCAGTGTCCTCGTTGCAAAATTCCAGATTGCCGGAATAGCCCGTGCACAGGACCGGCACGCCAAGCGCCATCGCCTCGAGCATGCCGAACCCCCAGCCTTCGGAGCGATGCAGCGAAACGTATAGGTCCGCGCCCGCCATCAACTCCAGCACCCCCGCGTGATCGAGCGTCTCGTCGAGCAAAGCGATGCGCGGGTCGGCTGCGACGAGCCGGTCGATCTCGGTCCAGAGCGTGGCCTGCGCCGGATCGCAGACATGGCCACGATTTTGCGTCTTGATCAGCAGGCGCGCCTCCGCATCCTCGGCGAAGGCTTCGCGGAAGGCGTGAATCGTGCCAAGCGGGTTTTTCCGCTGCACGAAGGAGAAGCTGTCGAAACTGGCGAGGCAGACGAAGCTTTCCTCGGGCCAATCGTTGCGTTGGCGCAGGGCGCTGCGGGCGTGCCCCCGGTCGATGCTGGGCGGTTCGGGATAGCACATCCCGACATTCACCACAGGCGTGTCGGTCTCTTTGCGGTAAATCTCGGCGCAGTATTCCGAGGGCACCCAGACCTCGTCGACAAGGTCGAGCGCGAGGTGGTGACAGGCAGGGGCGCGGTCCAACTCCCAATGCATATAGGCGATGTTGTAGGCGCCGGAGTAGCAGTCGGCATCGAAGGCGTAGGCCGGGGGCACCGCGTCGCCATTCAGGTGCAGCAGGTTGATGCGCGCAGGGCGGGGCGCAGCGGTCTTGGTCCCATCTTGCGCGGGCGTCGGATTGTCGCGCGCGCTTTCCACCGCGTTGAGCGTGACGTCGCAGTGGGACAAAATGTCATGTGACAGCCGCGTCGATTGGCCCAACCCGGAGGCTTTCGCGAAGGGGCCGTGGATTTGAACGTCGACGGGGATGCCCTCGGGGGCGGGGCGCGTGGCGGCGGTGATGCGGTGACCACCGGGGGCGCGTAGGAAGGACATGCTCTCGAGGTCGAAACCTTTCTCGCGCAGCGCCGCAGCATAGCGCGCGCGTGTGATCGGCGGGCCGGGATGCAGTTGCGAGCAGACATCCGAGAGGCGGCCACCTTCGAGCAGCGTTTTCGTTTCGCTGCGGGGCAGGAATAGAAGGATCTCGGGCCGCTCGACCGCGAGGATCATCGCGAGCACATGCAGCATCCGGCGCTGGCGCTCGGTCTTCGGCGAGAATTGCGCGAGCGGCGGGATCGCCTCGCGCAGGCCCAGAAGCCCGCGGGTCATCGGCCAGGGGCTGGAACCTTTCGTCTCTGCCAGCGCCTCCATCAGGCTGTCGGGGAGGAGACAATCGCCGAGCCCGAGCGACGGGGCGTCGCGAAGCGCCCATGCGGTCGCGTCCGGGTCGCCGGCCTTACCGAAGAGGTCCATCGCGCGGCTCGGTCCGCCGGGGCGGGTCTGCGCATTGAGCCAGTCGATCGCGGCGCGGCTCAGCGGGATTTGCTGCGACGGGTGCTGCGCGGCGTAGCTGTCGAGATACCAGCGCAGGATGTCCGACACTGCCGCGTCGCTGCCATCGAGGGGCAGCTGTTCTGCCATGCCCGCGCGATGGCGCGCGTAATCGATGTAGGAAAAGAGAGGCGCGGGCAGGTCTTCGCCATGCGCTGACCGCGCCGCAAAAAGCGGTTGCTGCGCGGTCAGGTCGGGCATATCCGCCTGCGCGGTGGACGCGGCGCGCAGCGAGATGATCGGGCCATGCATATAGCGATGCAGGGCGTCTTTCTCTTTCGGAAGCGGCGTCGCGTCGGCGTCGAAGCACAGCGTGGCGATTGGGCCGCCGCCGGGGATATGGAGGCTGATTTCGCCGCCCGCGGCCTCTTGCAGGGCCGCCGACAGCGGCAAGGCGAAGCCGTGATTGCCCGAGCCGATGCCAGCCTGTGCAAGGTCGGCGCGGAACATCGCCGCGCGTCCCGAGATGAGCCGCCCGGCATTGCAATGAATTTCGATATCGAGCGGGGTGCCGTCGCCTTTCTTTGCGATCCAGCCGACCACCCTCCCGTTCTCGATCCGCTCCAGCGCTCCGCGATAGCCGCGCAGGCGATGGAGCAGGGAGACGGCTGACGGCGGCGGAACGAAAGTCGACATGCAATTCCTTGATGAAAAACAACCTTTGGTAGAGTCACCCTAGTCGATTGCGTGACAGTCGCAACCGTCTTGCGCCGCCCGAGATGCCCCGCACGGCGCGACGGGCCGTTATTGCGGCTGCCCCATCAGTTGCTGAGCAAGCGTCGCGGCGGAGCTTTCGCGCGCCGAGGCGATTTCCGTCAGGCTTTGCGTCACATCGGCGTCCAGCTTGGCGGCGGCGTCGGTGCCAGAGAGGCCGAGCACGGGCGCGGCCTCCGACAAAGGTGCGTCGAACAGCGCCTGCGCGATCGCGAATTGCGGAGGGCCACCACGCGCGCCGCTTTGAGAGCTCGTCGCGGCGGGAAGGACGAAGGCCAGCGCCGCCACGACGGAAAGCGCGAGCGCCAGCCCCATCGGCGCGCGTTTGAAGTAGGTGGTCATTGGCCGCCAGTTCTTCCAGATATGCAGTACGAACGGCACGATCAGCACCATCGAGAGCCATTCATGCATGCCGTGGAACCATGCGCTGCCCCAATGGAAGAACAAGGCGATTCCTGAAATCAAAGAGACGAGGAAAAGGCCGGTGATGAACGGCGTGGCGTAGCGGTTGAGGATGGCGGGCATCGATGGCTCCTGTCGAATCGCGGCTGTGCTGACCGCGCGGGTTGTCGGATGTTAAGTTGCACGCGCATCGATGGATTTTCCGTTATCAAAGCCGGCTTGCAGTGGGCGCATGGCGTCTGCTCGCGCGCATAGCGCTGCAACAGCCTTGAAATCCGCGAGGGGAGCAAGTATCTGGCGGCAGTTGCGCCGAAAGCGGCGCGGTATTTTCGGCTCAAGGGCGCCGCATTGGGCGCGTAAGGAACGACGACGATGGCAAACCCACTCCAGTTTCTCCAGCAGGTGCGCTCGGAAGCGGGCAAAGTGGCTTGGCCGAGCCGCCGCGAAGTTCTGCTGACGACCGGCATGGTGCTGGCGATGGCTGCGCTGACGGCAATCTTCTTCTCGCTCGTGGACTGGGTCATCCGTCTCGGCGTGACGCAGGTGATCGGGAGCTGATAGGCCCCCGGCGCTCTTCGCCAGACCTCATTCGCAGTTGCGGCAAGGAAGTGATCGCGCTCCGGCCTTACGCTCTTGAAATCACAGGGCTCCGGCGGTAAAGGGGCGGGACTTTCCCAGAGGCGGCGTGCATCGATTCGCGTGGTGCGCGCTGTTTTTTATTCTGGGAGACACGGGTAATCCCGTGAAATAACAGGAATTTTCGGCGCTCCGGCGTCGTCGGCAAGGGGCAAAGAATCGGCATGGCGAAGCGTTGGTATTCGGTGAGCGTTCTCTCGAACTTCGAGAAGAAAGTGGCCGAGCAAATCCGTCAGGCCGTGATCGATCAAGGTCTGGAAGACCAGATCGAGGAAGTTCTGGTGCCGACCGAGGAAGTGATCGAGGTGCGTCGCGGCAAGAAAGTGACCTCCGAACGTCGCTTCATGCCGGGCTACGTGCTGGTGCGGATGGAGATGACCGACAAGGGTTATCACCTGATCAACTCGACGAACCGGGTCACCGGTTTCCTCGGGCCGCAGGGCCGGCCGATGCCGATGGGCGATGCGGAAGTGAACCGCATCCTCAGCCGTGTCGACGAATCGGGTGAACAGGCCGCGCCGCGCAGCCTCATCACCTTCGAGGTCGGCGAGAACGTGAATGTGACCGACGGGCCCTTCGAGGGCTTCTCGGGCATGGTCGAGGAAGTGGACGAGGCGGCGAGCCGTCTGAAAGTCACCGTCTCGATCTTCGGCCGGCCGACGCCGGTCGAACTGGAATACACGCAGGTGCAGAAAACCGCCTGAGTGTGAGCCGTGGGAGGCGAGGGGCCCTGCGCGACAGGGACGCCCGGACCGAACCACTAAACTTCGCGACCCCCTAGGGGCGTGACAGTGATAAGGAGAGGGCCACATGGCCAAGAAAGTTGTTGGGCAGCTCAAGCTGCAAATTCCGGCAGGCGGCGCGAACCCGTCTCCGCCGGTCGGTCCGGCGCTGGGTCAGCGCGGGATCAACATCATGGAATTCTGCAAGGCGTTCAACGCCAAGACGCAGGAAATGGACAAGCAGGCGAAGATCCCGACGATCATCACCTACTACGCCGACAAGTCGTTCACCTTCGAGATCAAGCAGCCCACCGCGAGCTTCATGATCAAGCAGGCAGCCGGTCTCAAGCCGGTCGGCAAGCGTAACCGTCCGAAGGGTTCGGAAGCTCCGGGCCGCGTCGTCGCCGCGACCATCACCGCCGCTCAGGTGCGTGAGATCGCCGAAGCGAAGATGAAGGACCTGAACGCCAACGACATCGAAGGCGCGATGAACATCATCCTCGGCTCCGCGAAGTCGATCGGTATCGAGGTGAAAGGCTAAGTCATGGCAAAGCTCGGTAAACGCACCAAAGCCGCCCGCGAAGCCTTCGCCGGCAAGTCCAACGTCTCCGTCGAGGAAGCCGTTTCGCTGATCAAGTCGAACGCGAACGCGAAATTCGACGAGACCCTCGAAATCGCAATGAACCTCGGTGTCGACCCCCGTCACGCCGACCAGATGGTTCGTGGCGTCGTCGCTCTGCCGAACGGCACCGGCAAGACCGTCCGCGTGGCTGTCTTCGCTCGTGGCGCGAAAGCGGACGAAGCCAAGGAAGCCGGGGCCGATATCGTCGGCGCCGAGGACCTGATGGAAACCATTCAGGGCGGCACGATCGAATTCGATCGCTGCATCGCGACCCCGGACATGATGCCGATCGTCGGCCGTCTGGGTAAGGTCCTGGGCCCGCGCAACCTGATGCCGAACCCGAAAGTCGGCACCGTGACGATGGACGTGAAAGCGGCTGTCGAAGCGGCGAAAGGTGGCCAGGTTCAGTTCAAGGTCGAGAAGGCCGGCGTCATTCATGGCGGTATCGGCAAGGTCTCCTTCTCCGAGGAGCAGCTGGCCGAAAACATCCGCGCCTTCGTGGATGCCGTGACCAAAGCCAAGCCCGCCGGCGCGAAAGGCACCTACATGAAAAAGGTGTCCCTGAGCTCGACGATGGGCCCGGGCGTCGCCGTCGACATCACGTCGGCGACCGGCAACTAAGAGAATTCCACCGGGGGAAACCTCGGTGGGTGGTAGGGCGGCGGCCTAATGCTTCCGCCCTGACCTGTCCGAGACGGAGGGTGCCTGATCCCGCAAGGTGACGGCTTAATTTCCTTCCTGAGATGGGGATCGAGACCAATTCCGGGTTTGGGCCTTCGGGCCGATCTCGGGCGATCTGGCCTCGGGCCCTTCGGACCCGACCCCGGGAAACCGGGACAATGAGAGCCGGGGGGAAACCCCCATACTTGGAGTGTAACTGTGGATAGAGCCCAAAAAGAGAAAGTGGTCGAGGAACTCGGCCAGATCTTCGCAAGCTCTGGCGTCGTAGTGGTTGCTCACTACGAAGGCATGACGGTTGCTAACATGCAGGACCTCCGCGCACGCATGCGTGAAGCGGGTGGTTCGGTTCGTGTTGCCAAGAACAAGCTCGCCAAGATCGCCCTTGAAGGTCAGCCCTGCGAAAGCATCGCTGAATACCTGACGGGCATGACCGTGCTTTCCTATTCTGAGGATCCTGTCGCTGCGGCGAAAGTGGTCGTCAAATATGCCAAAGAGAACGAGAAACTCTCGATCCTCGGTGGCGCAATGGGAGACTCGGCACTCGACATCGCTGGTGTCAAAGCTGTCGCTGACATGCCGTCGCGTGAAGAGCTTATCGCTCAGATCGTGTCGCAGATCGGCGCACCCGCTTCGAACATCGCCGGTGCCGTTGGCGCGCCTGCTTCGAACATCGCGAGCATCCTTTCGACCATCGAGGAAAAGGCTGCGTAAGCAATCGACTTGTCCCGTAGCGGCTTGAAACCGCGACGTTGGAAACCCAAATCTAGGAACTGAAAAATGGCTGATCTGAAAAAACTCGCCGAAGAAATCGTGGGTCTGACCCTCCTGGAAGCCCAGGAACTGAAAACCATCCTGAAAGACGAATACGGCATCGAGCCCGCCGCTGGTGGCGCTGTCATGATGGCCGGTCCGGCTGCTGGTGGCGAAGAAGCTGCTGAAGAGAAAGACGAATTTGACGTCGTTCTCGTCGAAGCTGGCGCTCAGAAGATCAACGTGATCAAAGAAGTCCGCGGCATCACCGGCCTGGGCCTGAAAGAAGCCAAAGAGCTCGTTGAAGCTGGCGGCAAGGTCAAGGAAGGCGCTGCGAAAGCGGAAGCCGAAGAGATCAAGAAAAAGCTCGAAGACGCTGGCGCGAAAATCGAGCTCAAGTAAGCGAGCCGGATGCGACTGCATCCGATCTGAAAAAAGGGCTGGGTCCGGGGTTTTCCCGGGCCCAGCCGAACCTGTCTCGGAGAGGGCTTTGGCGTCCTGAAGCCTTCTCCAAGGCGGTGTTCGCGGTTCGGGAGCCTTTCGGTGGGACGAAAGGCAGGTATGGAACCGCCCCCCCTTCATTCGCCTTGCGGCGTGCAATGGGCCCCGACATTGCATGTGCCGCGAAGAGACGAAAGGTCACGCAGAGCATGGCTCAAGCTTACGTTGGTCAGAAACGCATCCGTCGCTATTACGGCAAAATCCACGAAGTCCTCGAAATGCCGAACCTCATCGAGGTTCAGAAATCCTCCTACGATCTGTTCCTTCGCTCCGGCGAAGTCGATCAGCCCACCGATGGCGAGGGTATCCAGGGCGTTTTCCAGTCGGTCTTCCCGATCAAGGATTTCAACGACAACGCCATCCTGGAGTTCGTGAAATACGAACTCGAAAAACCGAAATACGATGTCGACGAGTGCCAGGCTCGCGACATGACCTATTCGGCGCCGCTGAAGGTGACCCTGCGCCTCATCGTGTTCGATGTGGACGAGGAAACCGGCGCGCGTTCGGTCAAAGACATCAAGGAACAAGACGTGTTCATGGGGGATATGCCCCTCATGACCAAGAACGGTACGTTCATCGTGAACGGCACCGAGCGGGTCATCGTGAGCCAGATGCACCGCTCGCCGGGCGTGTTCTTCGACCATGACCGCGGCAAGACCCACTCCTCGGGCAAGCTGCTCTTCGCCTGCCGCATCATTCCCTATCGCGGCTCGTGGCTGGACTTCGAATTCGACGCCAAAGACCTCGTCTTCGCGCGTATCGACCGTCGTCGGAAACTGCCGGTGACCACGCTGCTCTATGCGCTGGGTCTCGATCAGGAAGGCATCATGGATGCCTATTACGACACCGTCACCTACACTGCGAAGGGCAAGTCGGGCTGGGTCACCAAGTTCTTCCCCGACCGCGTGCGCGGCACCCGTCCGACCTTCGACCTCGTCGATGCGGCGTCGGGTGAAGTGATCCTGAAAGCGGGCGAGAAAGCGACCCCGCGCATGGTCAAGAAATGGCGTGACGACAACTCGGTCCCCGAGCTGCTCGTGCCGTTCGACCACATCATGGGCCGCTTCTGCGCCAAGGATATCGTCAACGACGAAACCGGCTTCATCTACATCGAAGCGGGCGACGAGCTGACGGCGGAATACGACAAGAACGGCGAGCTTTCGGGCGGTTCGATCAAGACCCTGATCGACAACGGCATCACCGAGATCCCGGTGCTCGACATCGATAACGTCAATGTCGGTCCCTACATCCGCAACACCATGGCGTCGGACAAGAACATGAACCGCGAAACCGCGCTCATGGATATCTATCGCGTCATGCGCCCGGGCGAGCCGCCGACCGTCGAGGCTGCGGACACCCTGTTCAACAGCCTGTTCTTCGACTCCGAGCGCTACGACCTTTCGGCCGTGGGCCGCGTGAAGATGAACATGCGTCTCGACCTCGATGCGCCGGACACCCAGCGCACGCTGCGCAAAGAGGACATCATCGCCTGCATCAAGGGCCTGGTGGAACTGCGCGATGGCAAGGGCGAGATCGACGACATCGACCACCTCGGCAACCGCCGTGTGCGTTCGGTCGGCGAACTGATGGAAAACCAGTATCGCGTCGGCCTGCTGCGCATGGAGCGCGCCATCAAGGAGCGTATGTCCTCGGTCGAGATCGACACGGTCATGCCGCAGGATCTGATCAACGCGAAACCGGCCGCGGCTGCGGTGCGTGAATTCTTCGGCTCCTCGCAGCTGTCGCAGTTCATGGACCAAACCAACCCGCTGTCGGAAGTCACGCACAAGCGTCGTCTCTCGGCGCTCGGCCCGGGCGGTCTGACCCGTGAGCGTGCCGGTTTCGAGGTGCGCGACGTTCACCCGACCCACTACGGCCGGATGTGTCCGATTGAAACGCCGGAAGGTCAGAACATCGGTCTGATCAACTCGCTGGCCACCTTCGCCCGCGTGAACAAGTACGGCTTCATCGAAACCCCGTATCGCAAGGTCAACGACGGTCAGGTCACCGACGAGGTGGTCTACATGTCCGCGACCGAGGAAATGCGTCACACCGTGGCGCAGGCGAACGCGACGCTCGATGAGAACGGCAAGTTCATCAACGATCTCGTCTCGACCCGCCAGTCCGGCGAATACGCGCTCAACCCGCCGGAAACGGTGGACCTGATCGACGTGTCGCCGAAGCAGCTGGTCTCGGTCGGTGCGGCGCTCATTCCGTTCCTCGAAAACGACGACGCGAACCGCGCTCTGATGGGTGCGAACATGCAACGTCAGGCCGTGCCGCTGCTGCGCTCGGAATCGCCCTATGTCGGTACCGGCATGGAAGCGACCGTCGCACGCGACTCCGGCGCTGCGATCATGGCGAACCGCGGCGGCATCATCGACCAGGTCGATGCGCAGCGTATCGTTATCCGCGTGACCGACGATCTCGAAGCGGGCGACGTGGGCGTGGACATCTATCGTCTGCGCAAGTTCAAGCGTTCGAACCAGTCCTCGACCATCAACCAGCGTCCGATCGTGAAAGTGGGCGACCGGGTGGTGAAGGGGCAGATCGTCGCTGACGGTCCGTCGACCGACATGGGCGAACTGGCTATCGGCCGTAACGTGGTCGTCGCCTTCATGCCGTGGAACGGCTACAACTACGAAGACTCGATCCTGATCTCCGAGCGGATCCACCGCGACGACGTGTTCACCTCGATCCATATCGACGAATACGAAGTGGCGGCCCGCGACACCAAGCTCGGCCCGGAAGAGATCACCCGCGACATCCCGAACGTCGGCGAGGAAGCCCTGCGCAACCTCGACGAAGCCGGTATCGTCTATATCGGCGCCGAAGTGGGGCCGGGTGACATCCTCGTCGGTAAGATCACGCCGAAGGGCGAAAGCCCGATGACGCCGGAAGAGAAACTCCTCCGCGCCATCTTCGGCGAGAAGGCATCGGACGTGCGCGACACCTCGCTGCGTCTGCCGCCGGGGGCTTACGGTACGATCGTGGAAGTCCGCGTCTTCAACCGTCACGGCGTCGACAAGGACGAGCGTGCGCTGCAGATCGAGCGTGAGGAAGTCGAACGTCTGGCCCGTGACCGGGACGACGAGCTCGCCATTCTCGAGCGCAACATCTACGCGCGTCTCAAGACCCTGATCACCGGCAAGACCGCCGTGAAGGGGCCGAAAGGCGTCAAGGCTGGCTCGACCATCGACGAAGAACTGCTGGGCACCCTGTCCAAGGGCCAGTGGTGGCAGCTTGCGCTCGAAGACGAGGGCGACGCCAAGGAAGTCGAAGCCCTCAACGACCAGTTCGAGGCGCAGAAGCGCGCGCTCGACCTGCGCTTCGAGGACAAGGTCGAGAAGGTCCGTCAGGGCGACGATCTGCCTCCGGGCGTGATGAAGATGGTCAAGGTCTTCGTGGCTGTGAAGCGCAAGCTTCAGGCTGGCGACAAAATGGCTGGCCGTCACGGCAACAAGGGCGTCGTGTCGAAAGTCGTTCCGATGGAAGACATGCCGTTCCTCGCCGATGGCACCCCTGTCGATCTCGTGCTGAACCCGCTGGGCGTGCCGTCGCGCATGAACGTCGGTCAGATCCTCGAGACGCACATGGGTTGGGCTTCGCGCGGTCTGGGGAACCAGATCGACGAGGCGCTGAAAGCCTATCGTCGTAACGGCGACCTGACCCCGGTTCGCGAGGCGATGAAGATCGGCTATGGCGACGAGACCTACGGCGAGATCATCGAAGGTATGGATGACGAGGCGTTCATCGAGAGCGCCGAAGCCGTCCGCACCGGCGTTCCGATCGCGACCCCGGTCTTCGACGGTGCCAAAGAGGCCGACATCAACGACGCGCTCAAGCGTGCGGGCTTCAACGAATCCGGTCAGTCGATCGTGTTCGATGGCCGCACCGGCGAGCAGTTCGCGCGTCAGGTCACGGTGGGTGTGAAGTACTTCCTGAAGCTTCACCACCTCGTCGATGACAAGATGCACGCCCGTTCGACCGGTCCGTACTCGCTCGTCACGCAGCAGCCGCTGGGTGGTAAGGCGCAGTTCGGTGGTCAGCGTCTCGGGGAGATGGAGGTCTGGGCTCTGGAAGCTTACGGTGCCGCCTACACCCTGCAGGAGATGCTGACGGTGAAGTCGGATGACGTGGCAGGCCGGACGAAGGTCTACGAGTCGATCGTCAAGGGCGAGGACAACTTCGAAGCCGGCGTGCCGGAATCGTTCAACGTTCTCGTCAAAGAGGTCCGGGGCCTCGGCCTCAACATGGAACTCCTGGACGCGGAGGATGAGGAGTGAGGGCTTCGGCCCTCCTCTAAGCCCTTCCGCCCTCATTCAAGGATTTACAGATGAACCAGGAACTGACCCAAAACCCGTTCAACCCGCTCGCGCAGCCGAAGGCGTTTGACGAGATCAAGATCTCGCTCGCCTCGCCGGAGCGGATCCTGAGCTGGTCCTTCGGTGAAATCAAAAAGCCGGAAACCATCAACTACCGTACGTTCAAGCCCGAGCGTGACGGTCTGTTCTGCGCACGCATCTTTGGCCCGATCAAAGACTACGAATGCCTGTGCGGCAAATATAAGCGCATGAAGTATCGCGGCGTCGTCTGCGAGAAATGTGGCGTGGAAGTCACCCTCCAGAAAGTGCGCCGCGAGCGTATGGGCCACATCGAACTGGCCTCGCCCGTCGCTCACATCTGGTTCCTCAAGTCGCTGCCCTCGCGCATCGGCCTGATGCTGGACATGACGCTGCGCGACCTCGAGCGTATCCTCTACTTCGAAAACTTCGTGGTGATCGAGCCGGGGCTGACCGACCTGCAATACGGTCAGCTGATGTCCGAAGAAGAGTATCTCGACGCGCAGGACACCTACGGCGCGGATGCCTTCACCGCCAATATCGGCGCCGAGGCTATCCGTGAAATGCTTGCCGGCATCGATCTCGAAGCCACGGCCGAGCAGCTCCGCGAAGAGCTGAAGGAAGCCACGGGCGAGCTGAAGCCGAAGAAGATCATCAAGCGTCTGAAGATCGTCGAGTCGTTCCTCGAGTCGGGCAACCGTCCCGAGTGGATGGTGCTGACCGTGCTTCCGGTGATCCCGCCGGAACTGCGTCCGCTCGTCCCGCTCGATGGTGGCCGTTTCGCGACTTCGGATCTCAACGACCTCTATCGTCGTGTGATCAACCGGAACAACCGTCTGAAGCGTCTGATCGAACTGCGTGCGCCCGACATCATCGTGCGCAACGAAAAGCGGATGCTGCAGGAATCGGTCGATGCGCTGTTCGACAACGGCCGTCGCGGCCGCGTCATCACGGGCACCAACAAGCGCCCGCTGAAGTCGCTCTCGGACATGCTGAAAGGTAAGCAGGGTCGCTTCCGTCAGAACCTTCTGGGTAAGCGCGTCGACTTCTCGGGTCGTTCGGTCATCGTGACCGGCCCGGAACTCAAGCTGCACCAGTGCGGTCTGCCGAAGAAGATGGCGCTCGAACTGTTCAAGCCCTTCATCTACTCGCGCCTCGAGGCCAAAGGCCTGTCGAGCACCGTGAAGCAGGCGAAGAAGCTGGTCGAGAAAGAGCGTCCCGAGGTGTGGGATATCCTCGACGAGGTGATCCGCGAGCACCCGGTTCTGCTGAACCGTGCGCCGACGCTGCACCGTCTGGGTATCCAGGCGTTCGAACCGATGCTGATCGAAGGCAAGGCGATCCAGCTGCACCCGCTCGTCTGCTCGGCGTTCAACGCCGACTTCGACGGTGACCAGATGGCCGTCCACGTTCCGCTCTCGCTGGAAGCCCAGCTGGAAGCGCGCGTGCTGATGATGTCGACGAACAACGTCCTGTCGCCCGCCAACGGCGCGCCGATCATCGTTCCTTCGCAGGATATGATTCTGGGTCTCTACTACGTGACCATGGAACGCGAAGGCATGAAGGGCGAAGGCATGTCCTTCTCCTCGGTCGAGGAAGTGGAGCACGCGCTCAACTCGGGCGAAGTGCATCTGCACGCCAAGATCACCGCGCGGATCAAGCAGATCGACGAAACCGGCAACGAGGTCTACGAGCGTTTCGAGACCACGCCCGGCCGAGTGCGCCTCGGCGCGCTGCTGCCGCTGAACGCGAAAGCGCCGTTCGAACTGGTGAACCGTCTTCTGCGTAAGAAAGACGTGCAGAACACGATCGACACCGTCTACCGTTATTGCGGTCAGAAAGAGTCGGTCATCTTCTGTGACCAGATCATGGGCATGGGCTTCAAGGAAGCGTTCAAGGCTGGCATCTCGTTCGGCAAGGACGACATGGTGATCCCGGATAACAAGTGGGACATCGTCGAAACCGTCCGCGACCAGGTCAAGGACTTCGAACAGCAATACATGGACGGTCTGATCACCCAGGGTGAGAAGTACAACAAGGTCGTCGATGCATGGTCGAAGTGTAACGACAAGGTCACCGACGCGATGATGAACACCATCTCCGCGCCGAAATACGACGAGAACGGTGCCGAGCAGGAACCGAACTCGGTCTACATGATGGCCCACTCGGGCGCTCGTGGCTCGGTGACGCAGATGAAGCAGCTGGGCGGCATGCGTGGCCTCATGGCCAAGCCGAACGGCGAGATCATCGAGACGCCGATCATCTCGAACTTCAAGGAAGGTCTGACCGTTCTTGAATACTTCAACTCGACCCACGGCGCCCGTAAGGGGCTGTCGGATACCGCACTGAAGACGGCGAACTCGGGTTACCTGACCCGTCGTCTGGTGGACGTCGCTCAGGACTGCATCGTGCGCACGCATGATTGCGGCACCGACCGCGCGATCACCGCGTCTGCGGCTGTGAATGACGGCGAAATCGTCGCTCCGATCTCGGAGCGCGTGCTGGGCCGTGTCGCAGCTGACGACGTGACGGTTCCGGGCGAGGACGAGGTGATCGTCCGCGCCGGCGAGCTGATCGACGAGCGCAAGGCCGACGCGATCGAGCAGGCGGGCGTGCAATCCGTCCGTATCCGCTCGGCGCTGACCTGTGAGGCCGAAGAGGGCGTTTGCGCGCTCTGCTACGGTCGCGACCTCGCACGTGGTACGCTGGTGAACCAAGGCGAAGCGGTGGGCATCATCGCGGCGCAGTCGATCGGTGAACCCGGTACGCAGCTGACGATGCGGACCTTCCACTTGGGCGGTGTTGCTCAGGGTGGCTCGCAGTCGTTCCTCGAGGCCAGCCAGGAAGGTAAGATCGAGTTCCGCAACGCCAACATCATCCTCAACGAGATGGGCGAGCAGATCGTCATGGGCCGGAACATGCAGCTCGTGATCGTGAACGATCAGGGTGACGAGCTTGCCTCGCACAAGATCGGCTACGGCACCAAGGTCTTCGTGAAGGATGGCGAGGCAGTCGGTCGCGGCGACAAACTGATCGAATGGGATCCCTACACCCTGCCGATCATCGCCGAGAAGCCCGGTAAGGTTCGCTTCGTCGACCTGATCTCGGGTATCTCCGTGCGCGAGGATACCGACGATGCGACCGGCATGACCCAGAAGATCGTGTCCGACTGGCGCGCTGCGCCCAAGGGCAACGAGCTGAAGCCGGAAGTTCTGATCCTCGGCGAGGATGGCGAGCCGGTCCGCAACGAAGCGGGCAACCCGGTGACCTATACCATGTCGGTGGACGCGATCCTCTCGGTGGAAGACGGTCAGGACGTGAAAGCGGGCGACGTTGTCGCACGTATTCCGCGCGAAGGCGCGAAGACGAAGGACATCACCGGCGGTCTGCCGCGTGTGGCCGAACTCTTCGAAGCACGTCGTCCGAAGGATCACGCGATCATCGCCGAAATCGATGGCTATGTGCGCTTCGGCAAGGACTACAAGAACAAGCGTCGGATCGCGATCGATCCGCGTGATGATGGTCTGGAGCCGGCAGAGTACATGGTGCCGAAAGGCAAGCACATCCCGGTGCAGGAAGGCGACTTCGTGCAGAAGGGTGACTACATCATGGACGGCAACCCGGCGCCGCATGACATCCTGCGCATCATGGGGATCGAGGCTCTGGCCGACTACCTCATCAACGAGGTGCAGGACGTCTATCGACTGCAGGGCGTGAAGATCAACGACAAGCACATCGAGGTGATCGTTCGCCAGATGCTGCAGAAAATCGAGATCCTCGATTCCGGCGATACGACGCTCCTGAAAGGCGAGAATGTCGACAAGGCAGAGTTCGACGAGGAGAACGACAAGGTCGCAGCCCGTGGTGGGCGTCCGGCGCATGGCGAACCCGTGCTGCTCGGCATCACCAAGGCCTCGCTGCAGACCCGGTCCTTCATCTCGGCGGCCTCCTTCCAGGAGACGACCCGCGTTCTCACCGAGGCTTCGGTGCAGGGCAAGCGCGACAAGCTCGTGGGCCTCAAGGAGAACGTCATCGTCGGCCGTCTGATCCCGGCGGGTACCGGTGGCGCGACCACCAAGGTCCGCAAGATCGCGACCGAGCGCGACTCCAAGGTCATCCAGCAGCGTCAGGCCGAGGCGGAAGCCGCGGCAGCGCTGGCGGCTCCGGCCGAGGCAGAGGCTGATTTCGGTCCGGTCGAGACGCCGGAAAGCCGCGATTGATCCACCTCCGGTTGGAGACGATCTGAAACATCCCCCTGCGCGAGAGATCGCGCGGGGGTTTTTCTTTGCGCGAACCCGATCTCTGGGGCAGGGTGACGTCGAAAAGGCGAGAGCCTGTTTGCCGGAGGAGGGACCCCGATGATCCGCTTTGTCACCCCGTTCGCGCTGAGCGCGCTGATCGCCATGCCTGCCTTTGCGGGCGCCTATCAGGATGCGGAGGCGCAGCTGCGCAAGGCCTATGGCGACTACCGCGCGGCGCTGTTCCTGTCGAACCAGGGCAAGCAGCCGGAAACCAAGGCCGCGCTCGATCGCTTCGTTGGCGAATGGCAGTCGCTGTCCGACGCCTGGACCGCCGAGCCGCCGCCGCAATATGCCGATGACGCGGTTCTCGGCGCGACTTTCGACAAGGTCAGCGAGCTTGCGGCAAAGGCCGAGGAAGAGGTGGCCGCCGGGAACCTGCCCGAGGCGCATGAGACCCTCGAAGGGGTGCGCGACAGCATCGGCGATCTGCATATCCGCAATGGCATCGTGGGCTTCTCGGACCGGATGAACGCTTATCACGCGGAGATGGAAGAAGTGCTCGCGCGCGATTACGCCGGGATGGGCGGCGAGGGCGCACGCCAGTTGATCGCGGATGCCTCGCTGCTGAGCTACCTCGCGGCGCAGATCGTCAAGCATCCTGCGCCGGAGGCCGACACCGACATGGCCTATCAAAAGCTCGTGGACGGCTTCGCGGTCTCCGTCGCGTTCTTCTACGATGCGGCGATGGCGGGCGACATGGAACGTGCAATGGAGATGCGAAACGCCCTCAAGCCGAGCTATTCGAAGCTTTTCGCGAAATTCGGCTGATCCGCCACAGGGGCGCGGCTGCCCCGGGATGATCCGTTTACAAGACCGGGTGGCGGGTCTAATAGAGCCGCACCTTCGGCGCCATCCCGGCCCAGCGACAAGAGAGTTCCGGCACCCATGCCCGAGATTTCAATCGTGATCCCCGCGAAGAACGAAGCGCCGAACATCGCGGGGCTTCTCGACGAGATCGACACCGCCTGCGCGCCGGTCTGCGATTACGAGGTGATCGTGGTCGATGACGGTTCGGATGACGGGATGGACCAGATCCTGCGCGAGCGGATGAAGACCCACCCGAACCTGCGCCTGCTGCAGCACAAGAACGCCGCCGGTCAACGTGCTTCGGGCGGTCAAAGCGCGGGCGTCCATTCGGGGGTTCGGGCCGCGAAGGGCAGCATCATCTGCACGCTGGACGGCGACGGTCAGAACCCGCCCTCCGAGCTTCCCGCTCTGATGGCGCCGCTGCGCGCGGCGAATTCCGAGAAGATCGGTCTGGTCGCAGGCCAACGCGTCGGGCGGCAGGACACGATGTCCAAGAAGCTCGCCTCGAAGCTCGCGAACAAGATCCGCGGCGCGATCCTCAAGGATGGCACCCGCGACACCGGCTGCGGCCTCAAGGCCTTCCGGCGCGAGGCGTTCCTCGCGCTGCCCTATTTCGACCATATGCACCGCTACCTCCCCGCGCTGTTCTCGCGCGACGGGTGGCAGGTGGCCCACGTCGACGTCGCTCACCGTTCGCGCGGCGGCGGCAGCTCGAATTACAACAACCTGCAGCGCGGTCTCGTCGGCATCGTCGACCTGATGGGCGTCGCGTGGCTTCTCCGTCGGCGCAAGAAAGCGCAGCCCGGCGAAGTGACGCGCGAGGAGTGACGCCTATGGACTGGCTGATGGATGTGCTTCACGCGGATAGCGTTCTCGAGCTGTGGTGGGTCCTCTTCGGCCTGCTCGCGCAGCTCATGTTCACGGGGCGGTTTCTCGTCCAGTGGATCGCGTCCGAGCGCAAAGGCGAATCCGTGGTGCCGGTCGCATTCTGGTATTTCTCGCTCGCCGGCGGCGTGATGCTGCTGACCTATGCGCTCTATCGCAAAGATCCGGTCTTCGTTCTCGGCCAGTCGCTCGGCGTGTTCATCTACGGGCGCAATCTGTGGCTGATCCATGCCAAGCGTAAACGCGAAGCTTGAACGCAGGGGCGATCGGGACGGCTGGCTCGTCCCGGCCCTGATCGTCGTCGCCGCAGTCACCGCGCTGCGGCTGGTACTTCTGGCGTTCAACAAGACCGATCTCTTCGTCGACGAGGCGCAATACTGGCTCTGGGGCCAGCATCTCGATTTCGGTTACTACTCGAAACCGCCGCTGATCGGCTGGCTGCTCCGGGCGGTGACCGATCTGGCGGGTTCGGACGCGCCGTCTTGGGTGCGGATGCCGGGCGCTGTGTTGCATGGTATTACGGCGCTGGTGCTTGGCGCCTTGGGCGCGCGGATCGCGGGCCGTTCGGTCGCGATCTGGTCGGCGGCGATCTATGTCACGCTGCCCTTCGTCGCGGTCGGCTCGGTGCTGATCTCGACCGACACGGTGATGGCGCCGTTCTACGCGCTGAGCCTTCTGTTCCTGCATCGCACCGGCGAGAGCCGCCGCTGGTCGGACGCGCTCGCTGCGGGCGTGGCGGCGGGGCTGGCCTTCATGGCGAAATACGCCGCGATCTACCTGATCCCCGGTCTGGCGCTGGCAGCCCTTGTCGCGCCTGCTTGGCGGATCGGCTGGCGTAATATGGTGATCGCGACGCTGGCTTTCGGGCTGGTGATCGCGCCAAACGTGGTCTGGAACCTGAATAACGGGCTGACGACCGTCTCGCATACGATGGACAATGTCGGTTGGGTCCGCGAAGGGGCCGCGCTGAATTTCGGCTCGATGTCCGAGTTCGTCGCCTCGCAATTCGCGGTCTTCGGGCCGGTGACCATGGTGGCGCTGCTGATCGGTTACGCGGGCTTGGGAGACCCGGACAAGCGCGGGCTGGCGATGCTCTCGGTGCCGCCGCTGGTCGCGGTGACGATCGAGGCGCTGCTCGACCGGGCCTATGCCAATTGGGCGGTCGCCGCCTATTTCGCCGGGACCGTTCTGGCTGTGATGGTGCTGCGTGGCATCTGGCGCTGGATCGCGATCGTGATCAACGGGCTGATCGCGCTGTCGATCCCGCTGCTGACGGTCCTCGCGCCCTATCCGCAGAAGGATGGCGCGCCGCTTCTGAAGCGGTGGCTGGGGCAGGCCGATCTGAGCCGCCAGATCCTGACGCTCGCGAAAGAGGCCGACGTGCCGGTCTACACGGGCAATCGCGCGATCCTCGCCGATCTGTTCTATACCGGACAGGATGCAGGCGTGACCGTCTACGCACCGCAGCCTGTCGTCCGCGCCGACAGCTATTACGAGCAGATGTGGCCCTTGCCACAGGACTATAATGGTCGTTTGCTGGTGATCGCCAATAGCGCGCCCGATTGCGGCAGCGGTCCGGTCGCTCCAGAGGCGC
This sequence comes from Thioclava sp. DLFJ4-1, assembly GCF_002020145.1. NCBI lineage: Bacteria > Pseudomonadati > Pseudomonadota > Alphaproteobacteria > Rhodobacterales > Paracoccaceae > Thioclava > Thioclava sp. DLFJ4-1. Next base: position 720,345 of record NZ_MPZT01000002.1, on the reverse strand, counting down.
AACTCGACGCGACGGGAACCTGGGCGGGCAAAGGCTATGCAGCTTATCTGGTGGAGGCGCGCTGTGTCCGTTCCGAAAATTGACATGATCTTCGCGGGCCGCTTGTTGCTGGCGGCGTGGATCGGGGGCTTCCTGCTGTTCCGCTTCGTGCCGGAGCTCGACCTCGGCGTCGCCGGGCTGTTCTACCGGGCAGGGGAGGGGTTCTCGGTGATCACCAATCCGCTCTGGGAATGGCTGCGCCAACGGATCTGGGATGTCTCGATCGTGCTGTTCCTCGTCTCGCTCGTGGCCTGGCCCTGGGCGGGGCTGCGTCATCGCACGGTGCTGCGCCTGCCCGCGCGGATCTGGGCATTCATCTGCCTGCTCTACCTGCTCGGCCCGATCGTGGTGGTGAACGGGGTCCTCAAGGCCAATTCGGGACGCGCGCGCCCGGCGGATGTCGATCTCTTCGGCGGCGCGCATCATTTCAGCCTCGCGGGGACTTTCACCGATCAATGCTCGCGGAACTGCTCGTTCGTGTCGGGCGAGGTGGCGGCGGCGGTGGCGCTGGGGCTGCTGATCTGGCTCGGCGCGGAGCTGTCGCGGCTGCGCCTGCCGCGCTGGGGATTGCTCTATCTGCGGGCCGTCGGCGTCTTCGTCGCGGTCTTCATCATCGTGCAGCGAGTCGGCACCGGGCGGCACTTCCTGTCGGATACCTATTTCGCCGGATTGGTGAGCCTTACGGTGGCCTGGCTGCTCTGGGGGATCCTGTTTGCGGGGTGGGGCGCGCAGCTCCTCGCGCGGACCCGCCGCGAGAGTTGACAACCCAAACGACTCCCCCTATACGCCGCGCTACCTGACGGGCGAAGTCTGCCCGAAGGGTCGCCGATTTCTAGTGGTCATGATCCGGGCCTTCGCCCCGATCCTCTGGAATTCAACGCATTCGCCGCGGTCCTCGGGCCGGGGAGGAATGCGATTTGGCGTTTTCGCGAATCCGCGCGGAAACGCGTCGAGAAGTGGCGCCTCCGGAAACGGGGCGAGTATTGACAGCAGAACGGGGAACCGAATGCCGACGATCCAACAGCTGATCCGCAAACCGCGGCAGCCCAAGGTGAAGCGCTCTAAGTCGCAACACCTCCAAGAGTGCCCGCAAAAGCGTGGCGTTTGCACGCGCGTCTACACGACGACGCCGAAGAAACCGAACTCCGCTATGCGTAAGGTCGCCAAGGTGCGCCTGACGAATGGCTTCGAGGTCATTTCCTACATCCCGGGCGAAAAGCACAACCTCCAGGAGCACTCCGTTGTGCTCATCCGTGGCGGCCGTGTGAAAGACCTTCCGGGCGTTCGTTACCACATCCTGCGCGGTGTGCTCGATACGCAAGGTGTCAAAGACCGTCGTCAACGCCGTTCGAAATACGGCGCGAAGCGTCCGAAGTAAGGAGATCTCGAGATGTCTCGTCGTCACGCCGCTGAAAAGCGCGAAGTCCTGCCCGACGCCAAATATGGCGATCGCGTGCTGACCAAATTCATGAACAACCTGATGATCGACGGCAAGAAGTCCGCCGCCGAGAAAATCGTCTACAACGCGCTCAACCGCGTTGAGGGCAAGCTCAAGCGTGAGCCCATCGAGGTGTTCCACGAAGCCCTCGACAACGTGAAGCCTTCGGTCGAAGTGCGTTCGCGTCGTGTGGGTGGTGCCACCTACCAGGTTCCGGTCGAAGTGCGCCCGACCCGCCGCGAAGCGCTGGCTATCCGCTGGCTCATCGCTGCCGCCAAGTCCCGCAACGAGAACACCATGGAAGAGCGCCTCGCTGGCGAGCTTCTGGATGCGGTGAACTCGCGTGGTTCCGCGGTCAAGAAGCGCGAAGACACCCACAAGATGGCCGACGCGAACAAAGCGTTCAGCCACTATCGCTGGTAATTACGGAAGGACGCCACAATGGCTCGCGAATATCCCCTAAAGCGTTATCGCAACTTCGGGATCATGGCGCATATCGACGCTGGTAAAACCACGACGACCGAGCGCATCCTGTTCTACACCGGCAAGTCGCACAAGATCGGCGAAGTGCACGACGGTGCTGCTACCATGGACTGGATGGAGCAAGAGGCCGAGCGCGGCATCACCATCACCTCGGCAGCAACGACGACTTTCTGGCAGTGGCAGGAAGATCCGACCGCCGAAGGTACGGATGATACCAAGTTCCGTATGAACATCATCGACACCCCCGGCCACGTCGACTTCACCATCGAGGTGGAGCGTTCGCTAGCCGTGCTCGACGGCGCTGTTGCGCTGCTCGACGGGAACGCCGGTGTTGAGCCGCAGACCGAGACCGTGTGGCGTCAGGCTGACCGCTACAAGGTTCCGCGCCTCGTCTTCGTCAACAAGATGGACAAGATCGGCGCGGACTTCTTCAACTGCGTGAAGATGATCAAAGACCGCACCGGTGCGACCCCGGTTCCGGTGAACTTCCCGATCGGTGCCGAAGATCAACTCGAAGGCATCGTCGACCTGGTCACCATGGAAGAGTGGGTCTGGAAAGGCGAAGATCTGGGCGCTGCCTGGGTTCGTCAGCCGATCCGTGACGATCTGAAGGCGACTGCGGACGAATGGCGTTCGCACCTCATCGAGAACGCCGTCGAGCAAGACGACGACGCGATGATGGCCTATCTCGAAGGCGAAGAGCCCGATATCGCAACGCTGCGCAGCCTGATCCGTAAGGGCACGCTGTCGCTGTCCTTCGTTCCGGTTCTGGGTGGTTCGGCCTTCAAGAACAAGGGTGTCCAGCCGCTGCTCAACGCTGTGGTCGACTTCCTGCCCTCGCCGCTCGACGTGCCCGCCTACATGGGCTTCTCGCCGGACGACGAGACGGAAACCCGGAACATCGCGCGTCACGCCGATGACGAAGAGCCGCTCTCGGGTCTCGCGTTCAAGATCATGAACGACCCCTTCGTGGGCTCGCTCACCTTCACGCGCCTCTACTCGGGCACGATGAAGAAGGGCGACTCGATCCTGAACGCGACCAAAGGTCGTAAAGAGCGCATCGGTCGTATGATGATGATGCACTCGAACAACCGGACCGAGATCGAAGAAGCATATGCGGGCGACATCATCGCGCTGGCCGGTCTGAAAGAGACCACCACCGGTGACACGCTGTGCGACCCGAACAACCAAGTCGTTCTCGAAACCATGACCTTCCCCGATCCGGTGATCGAGATCGCCGTGGAGCCGAAGTCGAAAGCCGACCAGGAAAAGATGGGCCTCGCCCTTCAGCGCCTGGCAGCCGAAGACCCGTCCTTCCGCGTCGAGACCGACCTCGAGTCGGGTCAGACCATCATGAAGGGCATGGGCGAACTTCACCTCGATATCCTGGTCGACCGCATGAAGCGCGAGTTCAAGGTTGAGGCGAATATCGGTGCGCCGCAGGTGGCCTATCGCGAGACGATCAGCCACGCGACCGAGATCGACTACACGCACAAGAAGCAGACCGGCGGTACCGGTCAGTTCGCGCGCGTCAAGCTCGAGATCACGCCGACCGAGCCGGGCGAAGGTTATTCGTTCGAGAGCCGCATCGTTGGTGGTGCCGTTCCGAAGGAATACATCCCGGGCGTCGAAAAGGGCATCAAGTCGGTCATGGACTCCGGTCCGCTGGCAGGCTTCCCGGTGATCGACTTCAAGGTTGCGCTGGTTGACGGTGCTTTCCACGACGTCGACTCCTCGGTGCTCGCCTTCGAAATCGCTTCGCGTGCCGCGATGCGTGAAGGTCTGCGCAAGGCTGGCGCGAAGCTGCTCGAGCCGATGATGAAAGTCGAAGTGGTGACCCCGGAAGAATACACCGGTGGCATCATTGGCGACCTGACCTCGCGTCGGGGCCAGGTGCAAGGTCAGGACACCCGCGGCAACGCGGTCGTCGTGAACGCCTTCGTGCCGCTCGCCAACATGTTCGGCTACATCAACAACCTGCGTTCGATGTCCTCGGGCCGTGCGGTCTTCACGATGCTCTTCAGCCATTACGAAGCCGTGCCGCAGAACATCTCGGACGAGATCCAGAAGAAATACGCGTAAGGGACGTGCGCCGGGGCAACCCGGCGCCTTTCCAATCCAACGCACTGACAGGAGGCCATCATGGCAAAGGAAAAGTTTGAACGTAACAAACCGCACGTCAACATCGGCACGATTGGCCACGTTGACCACGGCAAGACGACGCTGACGGCTGCGATCACGAAGTATTTCGGTGATTTCCGCGCGTATGACCAGATCGACGGCGCGCCGGAAGAGAAAGCCCGCGGCATCACGATCTCGACCGCACACGTGGAATACGAGACCGAGTCGCGTCACTACGCGCACGTCGACTGCCCCGGCCACGCCGACTACGTGAAGAACATGATCACGGGTGCCGCGCAGATGGACGGCGCGATCCTGGTTGTGAACGCAGCTGACGGCCCGATGCCGCAGACCCGCGAGCACATCCTGCTCGGCCGTCAGGTCGGCATCCCGGCGATGGTCGTGTACCTGAACAAGGTTGACCAGGTCGACGACGAGGAGCTGCTCGAGCTCGTGGAAATGGAAGTTCGCGAACTTCTGTCGTCCTACGACTTCCCCGGCGACGATATCCCGATCGTCAAGGGTTCGGCTCTGGCCGCGATGGAAGGCCGCGACCCGGAAATCGGCGAGAACTCGATCCGCGCGCTGATGGAAGCTGTCGACAGCTACATCCCGACGCCGGAGCGCGCCGTGGACCAGCCCTTCCTGATGCCGATCGAAGACGTGTTCTCGATCTCGGGCCGCGGTACGGTTGTGACCGGCCGCGTCGAGCGTGGCGTGATCAACGTCGGCGACGAACTGGAAATCGTGGGTATCCGCGACACCACGAAGACGACCTGCACGGGCGTCGAGATGTTCCGCAAGCTGCTGGACCGTGGTGAAGCTGGCGACAACATCGGCGCGCTGCTGCGCGGTGTGGACCGTGACGGCGTCGAGCGTGGTCAGGTTCTGTGTAAGCCGGGTTCGGTGAAGCCGCACACGAAGTTCGAGGCAGAAGCCTACATTCTCACCAAAGAGGAAGGTGGCCGTCACACCCCGTTCTTCGCGAACTACCGTCCGCAGTTCTACTTCCGCACGACGGACGTGACCGGCACCGTGACGCTGCCCGAGGGCACCGAGATGGTGATGCCGGGCGACAACCTGAAGTTCGAAGTCGAACTGATCGCCCCGATCGCGATGGAAGACGGTCTGCGCTTCGCAATCCGCGAAGGTGGCCGCACCGTCGGCGCCGGCGTCGTGTCGAAAATCATCGCGTAATCGATGGTTTCGGGGCCCTCTCCGGGGCCCCGAAAACGACAGTTGGAAAGAATTTGAATGGTGCGCCGAAAGGCGCGCCATTCGCTCTTGACAGACTCAGGGTGACGCCATAGAGGACGCGCCTGATCTGCCAAGATTTTCAGGTTCGATGCAGGCGCTACATTCGGTGCCGTCTGCCTCTCAACCTTCACGCCATGCGAAGAGGCATGACATATGACCGGCCAAAATATCCGCATCCGGCTCAAGGCGTTCGATTACCGCGTGCTGGACGCCAGCACCCAGGAAATCGTGAACACCGCGAAGCGCACGGGTGCTCAGGTTCGCGGGCCCATCCCGCTCCCGAACAAGATCGAGAAATTCACGGTTCTGCGTGGTCCGCACATCGACAAGAAGTCGCGCGACCAGTGGGAAATCCGGACGCACAAGCGTCTTCTCGACATCGTCGATCCGACCCCCCAGACCGTGGACGCGCTGATGAAGCTCGACCTCGCAGCGGGCGTCGACGTCGAGATCAAGGTGTAAGGAGGGCATTATGCTGCGGACTGGTGTTATCGCCAAGAAGCTGGGCATGACCCGGCTCTTCCTTGAGGACGGCAAGCAGGTTCCTGTGACCGTTCTCCAACTCGACAAGCTTCAGGTGGTGGCTCAGCGCACTTCCGAACTCGACGGCTACACGGCCGTTCAGCTCGGCGCTGGTGAAGCCAAGGCCAAGCGTACGACCGCCGCTCTGCGTGGTCACTTCGCGAAAGCCAATGTCGCCCCGAAGCGCAAAGTCGCGGAATTCCGCGTCGCTGAAGAAAACCTGATCGAAGTGGGCGAGGAAATCACCGCGAACCACTATTTCGAAGGTCAGTTCGTGGATATCGCGGGCACCTCGATCGGTAAGGGTTTTGCCGGTGCTATGAAGCGTCACAACTTCGGCGGTCTGCGCGCCACGCACGGCGTGTCGATCTCGCACCGCTCGCACGGTTCGACCGGTCAGTGTCAGGACCCGGGCAAAGTGTTCAAGGGCAAGAAGATGGCAGGTCACCTCGGTGCCGTGCGCGTCACGACCCAGAACCTTCAGGTCGTCAAGACCGATGCCGACCGTGGCCTGATCATGGTCAAGGGTTCGGTGCCGGGCGCCAAAGGTGGCTGGGTGACGGTCAAGGATGCGGTCAAGAAGCCGCTCTCCGAGAACATCATCTACCCCGCCGCGCTGAAGTCGGCTGCCGAAGCCGCTGCGAAAGCTGCTGAAGAAGCCGCTGCCGCTGCTGCTGCCGAGGCTGAAGCCGAAGCTCAGCGTCTCGCCGAGGAGCAGGCCGCTCAGGAAGCTGCTGCGCTGAAGGAAGCTGAAGAGTCGATCGAAGCCGACAAAGGCGAAGACGGCGGCGAAGCGCCCGAAGGAGACAAGCAATGAAACTCGATGTGATCAAGCTCGACGCCGGCAAGGCCGGTTCGATCGACCTCGCCGACGAGATCTTCGGGCTCGAGCCGCGTGCGGACATCCTGCATCGCGTCGTGCGCTGGCAGCGCGCGAAGGCTCAGCAGGGCACCCACTCGGTTCTCACCCGCTCGGAGGTCAGCTACTCGACCAAGAAGATCTATCGTCAGAAGGGCACCGGTGGCGCACGTCACGGCTCCCGCAAGGCGCCGATCTTCCGCAAGGGTGGTGTCTACAAGGGCCCGACCCCGCGCAGCCACGCTCATGACCTGCCCAAGAAGTTCCGGGCTCTGGGTCTGAAGCACGCGCTGTCGTCGAAAGCCGCTGCTGGCAAACTGATCGTCCTTGAGGACGCGCAGCTCGCCGAAGCCAAGACCAAGCTGCTGGCGAAAGCCGCCAAGGAGCTGGGCTGGAAGAAGGTGCTGGTGATCGACGGGGCCGAGGTGAACGAGAACTTCGCCCAAGCCGCGCGCAACATCGACGGCATCGATGTGCTGCCTTCGATGGGCGCCAACGTGTATGACATCCTCAAGCGTGACACGCTCGTGCTCACGAAGGCGGGTGTCGAAGCTCTGGAGGCTCGTCTGAAATGAGCGCGAAACCCGAACATTACGACGTGATCGTCAAGCCGATCATCACCGAGAAGGCCACCATGGCCTCGGAGAACGGCGCTGTTGTTTTCGAAGTCGCGAAAGACGCTTCGAAGCCGCAGATCAAAGAAGCTGTTGAGACTCTCTTCGGCGTCAAGGTGAAGGCGGTCAACACCACCATCACCAAAGGCAAGACCAAGCGCTTCCGGGGCACCCCCGGCCGTCGCTCGGACTTCAAGAAAGCCTACGTGACGCTGGAAGAAGGCAACACGATCGACGTCACCACCGGCCTGTAATCCGGTAGGACTGAGACATTGGAAAGGCCCTCGCGATCCGCGGGGGCCTTTTCGTTTGCGGTGGTGGGGGAAGGGGCGCTTGCCTCTCAAGGGGCGCCCGGGCAGCGCCAGCGCCTCATTTCTCGCGCAGGTAGCTTTCCGAGACGTAGCCGCGCAGGTTGCGGGCGACGTCGAGCGAGACGTTGCACCAGCGGGTATTGCCGCTGCGCTCGCAGCTGCGCACATGGACGATCGCGCCGTTGGGAAGGCCCAGGATCACCTTGTAGCCGGTGCCGGGGCCTGCGCGCAGTTTCAGCATGTCCTCGCCTTTTACCCCGGCGACCTCATAGGTGCCGCGCCATGCGTCGGCGAGGGTGGGGGTGGCGAGGGTGGCTGCCGCGCAGAGCGGGGCTGCGAGGAGGATTGCTCGGGTTGGACGCATTGGTTGCTCCTGTTATGTCTTCTGCCTCGAGAGCCATTTTGCCCGCCCGGGCGACGAAGCGCCAGTTGCTTGAACCATCGCGCGCAAAAACAGGCCAAGCCTATAGACTCACCCCCGCATCCCTGCTACATCGCGCCAGTCTCGCGGCCTCGGATTCGTTCCGGGGCCCGTGATTTTTGAATTCGGGGACCTTCGGGGCCCTATACACACAGACAGGCGGGGCAACTCGCCGCAAACCAACGGAAGACAGAAAGCATGGCACTCAAGTCGTATAAGCCGACGACGCCGGGCCAGCGTGGGCTGGTTCTGATCGACCGTTCGGAGCTTTGGAAAGGCCGTCCGGTCAAAGCCCTCACGCAGGGTTTGACCAAGTCGGGTGGCCGGAACAACACCGGGCGGATCACGATGTGGCACAAGGGTGGTGGCGCGAAGCGTCTCTATCGCATCGTCGATTTCAAGCGTCGCAAGTTCGATGTTCAAGGCACCGTCGAGCGGATCGAATACGATCCGAACCGGACCGCCTTCATCGCGCTGATCAACTATGAAGATGGTGAGCAGGCCTACATCCTCGCACCCCAGCGTCTCGCTGTCGGTGACAAGGTCGTTTCGGGCTCGCGTCACGACGTCAAGCCGGGCAACGCGATGCCGTTCTCGGGCATGCCGATCGGTACCATCGTCCACAACGTCGAACTGAAGCCCGGCAAGGGTGGCCAGATCGCACGCGCCGCGGGCACCTACGCCCAATTCGTCGGCCGTGACGGTGGCTACGCTCAGCTGCGTCTTTCGTCGGGCGAACTGCGCCTCGTGCGTCAGGAATGCATGGCGACCATCGGTGCCGTGTCGAACGCCGACCACTCGAACCAGAACCTCGGTAAAGCCGGTCGTAAGCGCCACATGGGCGTCCGTCCGACCGTCCGCGGTGTCGCGATGAACCCGATCGACCACCCGCACGGTGGTGGTGAAGGCCGTACCTCGGGTGGCCGTCATCCGGTTACGCCGTGGGGCAAGCCCACCAAGGGCAAGCGCACGCGCGTCAACAAGAAGACGGACCAGTATATCCTGCGTTCGCGTCACGCGAAGAAGAAGGGTCGCTAACATATGTCTCGTTCTGTTTGGAAAGGCCCCTTCGTTGATGCCTACCTGCTGAAAAAAGCAGAGAAGGCTCGCGAGTCGGGCAAAGGCGACGTCATCAAGATCTGGTCGCGTCGCTCCACCATCCTGCCGCAATTCGTTGGTCTGACCTTTGGGGTCTACAACGGCCACAAGCACATCCCGGTGAACGTCACCGAGGAAATGATCGGTCAGAAGTTCGGTGAATATTCGCCGACCCGCACCTATTACGGGCATGCGGCCGACAAAAAAGCCAAGAGGAAGTAATCGTCATGGGTAAGGAAAAGAATCCGCGCCGCGTGGCGGAGAACGAAGCGATGGCGAAGACCCGCATGCTTCGCACCTCGCCGCAGAAACTGAACCTCGTCGCCGCGATGATCCGTGGCAAGAAGGTCGACAAGGCCCTTTCGGACCTGACCTTCTCGAAGAAGCGCATCGCGCTCGACGTGAAGAAGTGCCTTCAGTCGGCAATCGCCAACGCTGAGAACAACCACGGCCTGGACGTGGACGAGCTCGTCGTGGCGGAAGCCTGGGTTGGCAAGAACCTGGTGATGAAGCGTGGCCGTCCGCGGGCACGTGGTCGCTTCGGCAAGATCATGAAGCCGTTCTCGGAAATCACCATCAAGGTGCGTCAGGTTGAGGAGCAAGCGTAATGGGTCAGAAGGTTAATCCGATCGGCATGCGCCTCCAGGTCAACCGCACCTGGGATAGCCGCTGGTATGCCGACAGCAAAGACTATGGCGACCTGCTGCTCGAGGACATCAAGATCCGCGAGTTCATCCACGAGGAAGCCAAGCAGGCCGGCATCAGCCGTGTCATCATCGAGCGTCCGCACAAGAAGTGCCGTGTGACCATTCACGCTGCACGTCCGGGCGTCATCATCGGCAAGAAGGGCGCTGACATCGAAGCGCTCCGCAAGAAGCTGGCGAACTTCACCGACAGCGAGCTGCACCTGAACATCGTCGAAGTCCGCAAGCCGGAACTCGATGCGCAGCTCGTCGCCGAGTCGATCGCACAGCAGCTCGAGCGTCGTGTCTCGTTCCGTCGCGCCATGAAGCGCTCGGTGCAGAACGCGATGCGTATGGGTGGTCTTGGTATCCGTGTGAACGTCGCTGGCCGTCTGGGCGGCGCCGAGATCGCACGTACCGAGTGGTATCGCGAAGGTCGCGTTCCGCTGCACACCCTGCGTGCCGATATCGACTATGCGCTGTCCGAAGCGTCGACCCCCTACGGGATCATCGGCGTGAAGGTCTGGATCTTCAAAGGCGAGATCATGGAACATGATCCGCAAGCTCGTGACCGCAAGCACGCTGAAGCCCAAGAGGGCCCGGCACCGCGCGGCCCGCGTCGCGATCGCTGAGGGAGTAGATAGTTATGCTGCAACCGAAACGGACGAAGTTCCGCAAGATGCACAAAGGCCGGATTCACGGTGAAGCCAAAGGTGGTTTCGACCTGAACTTCGGTCACTTCGGCCTCAAGGCAGAGGCGCCCGAGCGCGTCACCGCCCGTCAGATCGAAGCTGCGCGTCGTGCGATCACCCGCCACATGAAGCGTCAAGGTCGTGTCTGGATCCGGATCTTCCCGGATACCCCGATCACCGCGAAACCTACCGAAGTCCGTATGGGTAAAGGTAAGGGTTCGGTCGACCGTTGGGCCGCCAAGGTCAAGCCCGGCCGCGTGATGTTCGAGATCGACGGCGTCAACGAAGAGACCGCTCGCGAGGCTCTGCGCCTCGGCGCGGCCAAGCTTCCGGTCGCCTGCCGTATCGTCGAGCGTCAGGACTGGTAATCCCGGTCTGACTGCTGAAGACAAACGAAAGCCCCGCCAGAGATGGCGGGGCTTTTGCGTTGTTGGCGGTATGATCAGGCGCCGTCGGAAATCCAGCCGTCGATCAGCGCATCGAGTGCTTCCCAGTCGGTATATTCGATATCGGCGTCGAGATCGGCATCGGGATCCTTCTTCGCCACGATCCGGCGCATTACGAACCGCCGGAAGATATCGTATTTCGACGGCAGGTAGGCGCCCGCGATCTGCTCGGTCAGATCCGGCGTCCAGCCAGTCGCCTCTTCGAAGTCCTTGAGGATCTTGTCGAGGGCGCGCCAATCCTCCGCGTCGTGGCCCGCGGCGGCCAGGGACACGGAGAGAAAGAGGCTCGGGCGGTTCCGGATGATGTCGCGTTGCTCTGCGACGAAATCGGCGAAGCGGCCCTGATAATGTCCGACATGGATGGAGGCCGCGAGGATGATCCGGTCGAACCGGTCGAGGTTCATCCCTTCGGCCTCATCAGTGGAAATCAGTTCGGCGGCGTGGCCCAAATCGGCGATGCGGTCGGCGACGTGCCGCGCGATCTTGCGAGTTTGCCCCTCGCTGGAGGCATAGGCGACGAGTGTTTTCATGCTGCGCTCCCGTTGTCTGGTTGCGCAGCAAGAAAATCAGGAGAGACGCGGTTTGGCTATGATTGCGATCAAAGCGCCGGGCTCAATCCACCCATTTGTAATTGAAGCTCACCGAGATGCGCTCGTCCTCGGCCATGTTCATCGGCACCTCGTGGCGCAGCCAGCTTTCCCAGAGCAGCACCTCGCCCGGTTCGGGGGCAATGTAGATGAAGGGCTGCAGCTCGCGCCGGGCGGTCTTGAGGCGGGTAGGGGCCGCCATCATCCGGGCGCTGCGCGGGTCTTCCAGCTTGAGCGCGGAGGCGCCGTCGGGCATCGCGACATAGGTCGTGCCCGAGATCACCGAATGGGGGTGCAGGTGCGAGCTGTGGGTGCCGCCTTCGGGCAGGATGTTGATCCAGAGGTCTTCGAGCACCAGCTTGCCCTCGCCCAGATCGAATTGCAGATCTTCGGCGAAGGCCGCGACATGCTTGTCGAGCGCCTTCACCATGTCCGCGAAGATCGGGAAGCGCCAGGGCAGGTCGGTGAGCGAGGCGTAGGAGGTGTAGCCCGGATAGCCGTTCTCCTCGCACCAGTCCTGACCGGCCTCGTCATCCTCGGCGATGGCATAGCACGAGGCTTCCAGTTCGCCCGTATCGACCTTGGGGCCGAATGCGGATAGAGAGGCGCGGTAGAGGCGGGTGACGAAGAGGGACTCGATCTGGGTCTTGGGCTCGGACATAAGGGCTCTCGCAACTGGGCGTGGATTTATCCCCCTGTTACGCCAAAGCGGCCCGAAGGCCAAACAATCCTTGCCATATTCGATTCGCTCTGATATTGGCCCCAAGTTCCTGAAATCAGGACCGACATAACCCATCAGAAAGCAGGGTCACCCGCGAGGGGCCCTCTGATGCCAAGAAAGGACCCGGGATGAACGCCCAAGAACTCAAGGCGAAGACGCCTGATGAGCTGCGTGACCAGCTCGTCTCGCTGAAGAAAGAAGCCTTCAACCTCCGCTTTCAGCAGGCCACGAACCAGCTCGAGAACACCGCGCGCATGCGCACCGTTCGTCGGGACGTTGCACGTATCAAAACCGTGCTGAACCAAAAAGCCGCTGAAGCCGCGAAGTAAGGAGAGCTTCCTATGCCCAAACGCATCCTGCAAGGTACCGTGACGTCGGACAAAAACGACCAGACCGTAACCGTTTCGGTCGAGCGCCGCTTCACGCATCCGGTTCTCAAGAAAACGATCCGGAAATCCAAGAAATACCGCGCCCATGACGCGGAAAACCAGTTCAAGACCGGTGACATTGTTCGCATCGAAGAGTGCGCACCCGTCTCGAAGACCAAGCGCTGGCGGGTTGTGGTTTCGGCGTAAGCCGGGGCCATCCGTCAGTATTCGAAACCCTGGGGCCCTTACTGCATAGGCGTCCCCAAAGGTCGGGAGTAACCCCATGATCCAGATGCAGACCAATCTGGATGTTGCTGACAACTCCGGCGCTCGCCGGGTTCAGTGCATCAAGGTCCTCGGCGGCTCGCACCGCCGTTACGCATCCGTGGGCGACATCATTGTGGTGTCGGTCAAGGAAGCGATCCCGCGCGGCCGCGTGAAGAAAGGTGACGTCCGTAAGGCCGTCGTCGTGCGCACCGCCAAAGAAGTTCGTCGCGACGATGGCACCGCCATCCGTTTCGACCGCAACGCCGCCGTCATCCTGAACAACGCGGGCGAGCCGGTCGGCACCCGTATCTTCGGGCCGGTCGTGCGTGAGCTGCGTGCGAAGAACTTCATGAAGATCATCTCGCTTGCTCCGGAGGTGCTGTAATGGCTGCTAAGCTCCGCAAAGGCGATAAGGTCGTCGTTCTCGCTGGCAAGGACAAGGGCAAGCAGGGTGAGATCACCTCTGTTGACCCGAAAGCCGGCAAAGCTGTCGTCGACGGCGTGAACGTTGCGATCCGCCACCAGCGTCAGACCCAGTCCAACCAAGGCGGTCGCCAGCCCAAGGCTATGCCGATCGACCTGTCGAACCTGGCTCTGATGGACGCAAACGGCAAAGCCACCCGCGTCGGCTTCCGCGAGGAAGACGGCAAGAAGGTGCGTTTCGCCAAGACCACGGGGGATGCGATCTGATGCTCGATCAAGCAACCTACACTCCGCGTCTTCGCGCTCTTTACCGCGACACCATCAAGGCGGCGCTGAAAGAAGAGTTCGGCTACAAGAACGACATGATGATCCCGAAGCTCGACAAGATCGTGCTGAACATGGGCGTCGGCGAAGCCGTGAAAGACACCAAGAAGGTCAAGCAGGCCGCCGAAGAGCTCTCGCTCATCGCTGGTCAGAAGGCCGTGATGACCAAGGCGAAGAAGTCGATCGCTGGCTTCCGCGTCCGGGAAGAGATGCCGCTGGGTACGAAAGTGACCCTGCGCGGTGACCGGATGTACGAATTCCTCGATCGCCTGATCAACGTTGCTATGCCGCGCGTTCGCGACTTCCGCGGTGTGAAGCCGTCCTTCGACGGTCGTGGCAACTTCGCAATGGGCCTCAAGGAGCACATCGTGTTCCCCGAGATCGACTTCGATAAGGTCGATGAGGTTCTGGGTATGGACATCATCATGGTGACCACGTCTGACGTGGATGCCGAAGCGAAGGCGCTGTTGAAGCATTTCAACATGCCCTTCAACGCCTGATCGCGGAGGAACGAAACTTATGGCTAAGAAATCCATGGTTGCGCGCGAAGCGAAGCGCCAGCGTCTTGTGAACAAGTACGCTGACAAGCGGGCCGCGCTCAAGGAAATCATCAACGACCAGGAGCGCCCGATGGAAGAGCGCTTCAAGGCGTCGCTGAAACTCGCGGAACTCCCGCGCAACTCGTCGGCGGTCCGGCTGCACAATCGTTGCCAGCTCACGGGTCGTCCCCACGCTTACTACCGTAAGCTCAAACTCTCGCGGATCATGCTGCGTGACCTGGCCTCCTACGGTCAGATCCCCGGCATGGTGAAGTCGAGCTGGTAAGGAGGGCGACATGTCTGTGAACGATCCTCTCGGCGATATGCTGACCCGCATCCGCAACGCACAACTGCGTGGCAAATCCACCGTCCGCACCCCGGCCTCCAAGCTCCGCGCTTGGGTTCTCGACGTGCTGGCTGACGAAGGCTACATCCGTGGTTACGAGCAGGCGACGTCTGCTGCCGGCCATCCGGAGCTGGAAATCAGCCTCAAGTACTACGAGGGCACCCCGGTCATCCGCGAGCTGCAGCGCGTCTCGACCCCCGGTCGCCGCGTGTACATGGCCGCGAAAGACGTACCGTCGGTCCGTCAGGGCCTCGGCGTCTCGATCGTCTCGACCTCGAAGGGCGTGATGTCGGATGCAAACGCACGATCCGCCAATGTTGGCGGCGAAGTGCTCTGCACCGTGTTCTAAGGAGGGCTCAATGTCTCGTATTGGTAAGAAACCGGTCGAGCTTCCCAGCGGCGTTTCTGCGCAGCTGTCGGGCCAGACCATCGAAGTGAAGGGGCCGAAAGGCACCCGTACCTTCACCGCGACCGACGACGTGACCCTCGCTGTCGAGGACAACGCCGTCACCGTCACCCCGCGTGGCCAGTCGAAGCGCGCGCGCCAGCAGTGGGGTATGACCCGCTCGCAGGTCGCGAACCTCGTCCAGGGCGTGACCGAAGGCTTCAAGAAGGAGCTGGAGATCCAGGGTGTTGGTTATCGTGCGCAGATGCAGGGCAACGTCCTGAAGCTGTCGCTCGGTTATTCGCACGAAGTCAACTTCGAGGTTCCGGAGGGCGTGACTGTCACCGCTCCGAAGCAGACCGAGATCGTTGTGGAAGGTTCTGACCAGCAGCAGGTGGGCCAGGTCGCGGCAAATATCCGCGAATGGCGTGCTCCCGAGCCCTATAAGGGCAAGGGCATCCGCTACAAGGGTGAGTATATCTTCCGCAAAGAAGGTAAGAAGAAGTAAGGAACGCGAAAATGGCAAACAGCAAACGGGATCTGTTCCTCAAGCGCCGCCTGCGCGTCCGGAACAAGCTTCGCAAGATGGCCGCTGGTCGCGCCCGTCTTTCGGTGCATCGTTCGTCGAAAAACATCAGCGTTCAGCTGATCGACGACGTGAACGGTCGCACTCTGGCCGCCGCTTCCACGCTCGAGAAGGATCTCGGTGTGGTCGGCAAGAACAACGTCGAAGCGGCAGCCAAAGTTGGCGCCGCGATCGCCGAGCGTGCGAAGAAAGCCGGTGTCGAAACCTGCTACTTCGACCGCGGTGGCTTCCTGTTCCACGGGAAGATCAAGGCGCTCGCCGACGCAGCCCGCGAAGGCGGTCTGAAGTTCTAAGACTGGTGGGGGACGTTCGCGTCCCCCCGATGATCCGGGCCGCGCCCTTCGGGGTGAGGCACCTGGATTGAGACAAACGGCGTGAAACCACGCCATCACGAGAAGGAATGCCTCATGGCAGAACGTGACAACCGCCGGGGCCGCCGCGACGACCGCGACGAAAACCCGGAATTCGCCGATCGCCTCGTCGCGATCAACCGCGTGTCGAAAACCGTGAAGGGTGGTAAGCGCTTTGGCTTCGCAGCCCTCGTGGTCGTCGGCGACCAGCGTGGCCGTGTCGGCTTCGGCAAAGGCAAGGCCAAAGAGGTTCCGGAAGCGATCCGCAAAGCCACCGAGCAAGCGAAGCGCAACCTGATCCGCGTCCCGCTGCGCGATGGCCGCACGCTGCACCATGACATCGAGGGCCGTCACGGCGCTGGTAAGGTCGTGATGCGCACCGCACCGGAAGGTACCGGGATCATCGCCGGTGGTCCGATGCGTGCCGTGTTCGAGATGCTGGGCGTGAAGGACGTCGTGTCGAAATCGACCGGCACCCAGAACCCCTACAACATGATCCGTGCCACGCTGAACGGTCTGACCCGCGAAGCAAGCCCCCGTCAGGTGGCTGCGCGCCGCGGCAAGAAAGTGGCCGACATCCTCAAGAAGCCCGAGGCTGAGGCACCTGCCGAAGCCACGGAAGCGTAAGGAGAGCGATCAATGGCTACCATCGTCGTCAAGCAGATCGGTTCGCCGATCCGTCGCCCCGCCATCCAGCGTGCCACGCTGAAAGGTCTGGGTCTGGACAAGATGAACCGTACCCGTGAGCTGGAAGATACCCCGGCCGTCCGCGGTATGGTCGCGAAGATCCCGCACCTCGTCGAAATCGTCGAAGAGCGCGGCTGAGCCGACCGGTTCGTCTGAATACCGAAACGCCCCGACCGAAAGGCCGGGGCGTTTTGCATTCGTGGGGTGCGTCTTCGGGGGCAGGGCGCTTCAGTTCCAGGCGGGGCCTCTGCCGCCGCCATAGCCGCGCCCTTGGCCGCCCATGCCGCGCCCCTGCATCTGCCCACCGCCGCCGCAGCGCTGAAAGGCAGGCAGGTGTTTGGTCTGAGAGGCATCGCGCAGGCGCGTCAGGATCTGGGTAAGCTGCGCATTCCCGGTGACCGCCGGCAGGAGCCGCCCGTCATAGAGCCCGGAATTGGCCATCTCCGCCTGCACGCCAAGCGCACAAGCCTCGGCCAATGTGCCCGGCACCGGGGCCAGAGGCTTCGCCCCACTCAGATAGGGGTTCGCGGGGACGGATAGCCCGTTCTGGCGCAGCACTCCGATCAGCGCCGCAGCATGCGAAATCTCGGCCCGCTCGATATTCGAGAAGGGGCGCACGGCGCCAAACCTCTCCATGATCGCCCGATAGGTGGCCTGCGCGTGATACTCGTCATCCAGCGCCGCGAGCACCGCCCTATGTTCCGCGGAGGTGAGCGCCGCGTGCGCGGGCAGGGCCGTACCTGCCACGACCGCGAACACGGCAATCATCGCGCCAAGTCTTGTTCCAAGTGAGCCGTGAAAACGCATCGCTCTACCCTTCCTGAGCCAACTGGAGGTGATACGGCCGCGCCGGACAGAGTCCGGCGCGGATGTGACCGCGCGTCGCAGGCCCCTAGGCGGGCATGTCATTTCTTTAATTTTTCTTCACGAAATCCGGAACCGAATGTGACACACTGGGTTGGTTGGATATCGTTGCATCCTGCAATAGGGTGCCGCGCTTCAAGACTGAGGGACGGATCGATATGTTTGAAAAAATCATGGTTCCGGTCGACCTGCGTCATGTCGAGAAGATGGGCAAGACGTTGAAAGTCGCTTCGGAAATCGCAGCGAAACACGACGCAGAAGTTGTTTTCATAGGTGTCACTAGCCAAGAGCCGAGCGAATTCGGCCACAATGCCAAGGAATATGCCGCGAAACTGGACGATTTCGCGCAGAGCCATGCCAACGAGTTTGGGCATAAGGGGTCGTCGAAGGCAGTCATCGTGCCCGACCCGGCCGTTGATCTCGACAAGACGCTGCTGAAGACGGCTGATGATCTCGGCGCTGATCTGGTGGTGATGGCCACGCATGTGCCCAACGCGGCCAACTATCTCTTCGCCTCGCATGGCGGCCACCTCGCCGCGCACAGCGATGCGTCGGTGTTTCTCGTACGCGGATAACGCGGACCAATATAACCAATAAGGACAGGAGGACGGCATATGGCCGAACCTGAAGAAGTTCAGGGCATCCCTGCCCCCGAAGGGGACACACAACTGATCGAGACCGACTATGAGATCGGTCAAGACAACCTCGAAGGGCAGGTAGGGCCCTTCGGTTTCGACATTCACAACCCTGTTTTCATGATCTCGGCGTTGTCCATCGTGGCCTTCGTCTTCTATGCGCTGGCTCTGCCTGAGCAGGCGAGTTCGCTGTTTGGCGCGATGCGCCCGTGGCTGACCTCGACCTTCGACTGGTTCTTCATGAGCGCCGCGAACATCTTCGTCATCTTCTGCCTTGCCCTGATCGTCTCGCCCTATGGCGCAGTGCGTCTGGGTGGCACGGATGCGGAGCCGGACTTCACCTATATGGGGTGGTTCGCGATGCTCTTCGCGGCCGGTATGGGTATCGGCCTGATGTTCTTCGGCGTGCTTGAGCCGGTCTATCACATGGCGGTCTCGCAGCCTCTGGGCACGCCTTCGCCCTTCGATGCGGATGGCAACCTGATCCCGGAGAATGTCGCACGGGCCAAGGAAATGGGCCTCGCCGCGACGATCTATCACTGGGGTCTGCACCCTTGGGCGATCTATGCGGTCGTGGCGCTCGCGCTGGCGCTGTTCTCCTATAACAAGGGTCTGCCGCTGACGATCCGTTCGGCCTTCTATCCGATCTTCGGCGAGAAGGTCTGGGGCTGGACCGGCCATATCATCGACATCATCGCGGTGTTCGCGACGCTGTTCGGCCTTGCGACCTCGCTCGGCTTCGGCGCGCAGCAGGCGAATGCGGGTCTCAACCACGTGTTCGGCGTTCCGATCGACACGACGGTGCAGGTCATCCTGATCACGCTGATCACCGGCGTTGCGCTGTTCTCGGTGCTGCGTGGCCTCGATGGCGGCGTGAAGCTTCTGTCCGAGATCAACATGGGGATCGCGGCGCTGCTGCTGCTCTTCGTGCTCTTCGCGGGCCCGACGCTGATGATCTTCACCGATTTCGGTCAGGGTCTTCTGGCCTATGCGAAAGACATCATCCCGCTGTCGAACCCGATCGGGCGCACGGATGACAGCTATCGCGACGGCTGGACCGCGTTCTACTGGGCATGGTGGATCTCCTGGTCGCCCTTCGTCGGTATGTTCATCGCCCGCGTTTCGCGTGGCCGTACCGTGCGCGAGTTCATCATCTGCGTTCTGCTGATCCCGTCGCTCGTCTGCGTGTTGTGGATGGCGGTCTTCGGTGGTGTTGCGATCGATCAGGTGATCTCGGATCCGTCCGGCTCGCTGGTGAAGGCGCAGGTCATCGATAGCTACAACCCGCCGCTGTCGCTCTTCGCGATGCTGGAGGGGCTGCCGCTGGCCTCGATCACCTCGGTCATCGCGATCGTCCTGGTCATCGTGTTCTTCGTGACCTCGTCGGACTCCGGCTCGCTCGTGATCGATACGATCACCGCAGGCGGCAAGGTCGACGCACCGGTTCCGCAGCGTGTGTTCTGGGCCACTTTCGAGGGCGCGGTCGCGATCGTGCTGTTGATCGGCGGCGGTCTGAGCGCGCTACAGGCGATGGTCATCTCGACCGGTTTGCCCTTCACGCTGGTTCTGCTGGTGATGTGTTGGGCGATCTGGAAGGGTCTGCGGACCGAGCCTCGGTAAGCTGACCAAGATTTGAGACAAAGGCGCGCGGGGGGGACCTCGCGCGCCTTTCGCTATTTGCAGGGCGTCTGGAAACGCGGCGCGTCTGCGTATATGACCCGGCGCATGTCTGACGGTGCGACCCAAACCTCCGCGAGCCATATCGCGATCTCCGATCTCGGCCACGATCTTGACGGTCGCCCGGTGCTGGAGGGGATTTCGCTGGAGACCCGCGCCCGGCGCATCGGCGTGGTGGGGCGCAACGGGTCGGGCAAATCCACCCTCTCGCGACTGATGGCGGGGCTGATCGCGCCAAGCCGGGGCAGTTTGCGGATCAACGGTCACGATCTGGCCGCCGACCGGAAGGCAGCGCTGCGCGAGGTCGGTATCCTGTTCCAGAACCCCGATCATCAGATCATCTTCCCGACCGTGATCGAGGAGATTTCCTTCGGGCTGCGTCAGCAGGGGATGAAGAAGCCCGAGGCCGAGGCTACGGCCGATCGCACCCTGGAGCAGTTCGGCAAGGCGGCGTGGCGCGATGCCTATGTGACGACGCTCAGCCAAGGCCAGAAGCAGCTTCTGTGCCTGATGGCGGTGAGCGCGATGGCCCCGAACCTGTTGATCCTCGACGAGCCCTTCTCCGGCCTCGACATCCCGACCAAAGCGCAGCTGGGGCGGGCTCTGACGCTCTATCGCGGGACGCTGATGCAGGTCACGCACGACCCGCGCGAGCTGGAGCATTACGACGAAATCCTCTGGCTCGACCAAGGGCGGCTGCGGATGCATGGCGCGGCGCGCGAGGTGCTGCCCGTTTACGTCGAAGAGATGACCCGCGCGGGAGAGGCCGATGATATCGCTCAGCTCTCCCGTTAAGACAGCCGCCCATGACTGGCCTGCGGGTCTGAAGCTCGCAGCGCTCTGCGTGGCGACCGTGGGCCTGTTCTATATCGAGAGCCCCCTGATCCTTGCGGGCGTCGTCACGGCGATCCTGATCGCCTACACCTTGCCGGGCCGCGCCTTCCTGCGAGCGGGGCTGGCGGCGCTGAAACTGCTCTGGCCCTTCATCGTGATCGTCGCGATCTGGCAGGCGGTGATCGGCGAGCTGGTGCAGGGCGCGGTGATCGTGATGCGGATGGTCTCGGCCGTGGCGCTGGCGAACCTCGTGTCGATGACGACGCGGCTGAGTGATATGATCTCGGTCGTGCGCTGGCTGACGACACCGTTGCGCCGCTTCGGGCTGTCGACCGCTGCGCTGGAGATCGCAATCGCGCTGGTGATCCGCATGGTGCCGGTGCTGACCAACAAAGGGGGGCGCCTCACCGAGAGCTGGCGCGCCCGCGCCACCCGGCGGCCAAGCTGGCGGCTGGTGCTGCCCTTCACGCTTCTTGCGCTTGACGATGCCGACCATGTCGGCGATGCGCTACGGGCCCGGGGAGGGCTCACATCCGAGAGGGAGACTTGAGATGGAAAAGAATGTCGCGCTGATCGCGCTGTTTGCGGCCCTGATTGCAGTGCTCGCGCTGATCCCGAAAATCACGCTGGGCTTCGGGGTTCCGATCACGGCGCAGAGCCTTGGGATCATGCTGGCGGGCGCCGTGCTGGGATCGAAGCGCGGTGCGCTCGCGGTTCTGCTGTTCCTGCTTCTGGTGGCCGTGGGGCTGCCGCTGCTGGCCGGTGGTCGCGGCGGGCTTGGCGTCTTCTTCGGCCCGACGGGCGGCTTCCTGTTCAGCTGGCCGCTGGCGGCGTGGCTGACCGGCTTCATCGTCGAGAAGTGGCGCTCGGTGCCGCTGGGTGCCTCGGTCTTCGTGGGGGCGATCCTTGGCGGGATCGTGCTGTCCTACGCGATGGGGATCGTCGGGCTGTCGCTGGCACTCGGCAAGAGCCTGATCGAGAGCACCTCGCTGATGCTGGTCTTCATTCCGGGCGATCTGATCAAGGCGGCGGTCGTCGCGGCGCTCACCGTGTCGCTGGCGCGCGCCCGGCCCTCCAGCGTTCTGTCGCGCAACTGAGGGACGCGGCGTGGCGCTGCTGCTGATCCATACGGGCGGCACGATCGGCATGGTCGCCTCGGATGCGGGCTTCGTGCCGCAGCAGGGCGTGGTCGAGGAGTTCCTCGCCACCTTGCCCGAAGGGCGCGAGGTCGAGACCCTGCGCCTCGATCCGCTGATCGACAGCGCCAATGCCACGCCCGCCGACTGGGACCGGATCGCCGAGACCATCGCCGCGCATCACGACCACTACGACGGCGTGATCGTGACCCACGGCACCGATACGCTGGCCTATACGGCGGGGGCTTTGTGCTTCGCGCTCGAAGGGCTGGGCAAGCCGGTGATCGTGACCGGCTCTATGCTGCCGCTGTCGATCGAGGGCAATGACGGCGCGCGCAACCTGCGCGATGCGATCGCGGCGGCTGGGCATGCGCAGCCCGGCGTCTGGGTGCAATTCGCAGGGCGCCTGCTGCATGGTGCGCGGGTTCGCAAGAGCCATTCGCGCGCCTTCGACGCCTTTGCCGCCGATCCCTCCGACATCCCGCCCCGCCAGCCGGGGGAGCGCCTGACGCGCCGCCCGATCCGGACCGCCCGGATCGCCGTTCTGGCCGTGGCGCCGGGGGCGGAGGAGAGCATTCTCGAACATGCCGCCAAGACCTGCGACGGTCTGGTGCTGCGCTGCTACGGCTCTGGCACCGCGCCCGACACGCCCGGGGTGCGGGCGGCTCTTGCCACGGCGCAAGAGCGCGCGATCCCCGTCATCGCGGTCAGCCAATGCCCCGAAGGCGGCATGGCGCTTGGCACCTATGCGGCGGGGGCGGTGCTGCGCGATCACGGGGTGATCGACGGGCGCGACATGACGCCGGAGGCGGCCTATACCAAGCTTTCCCATGTCCTCTCGCTCGACGATCCGCAGGAGCGGGCGGCCCGCCTGTCCCGCGCGCTCTGCGGGGAATATACGCCCTGATCTTTGGTGCTCACGCTGGTTTTTCGGAACGTCTTCGCCCGCCTTTCCGTTAGGAGAGCGAACCCCGAAAAGGAGCACCTCCCATGGCCGAAGGCAACAACAAGCCGAAATCTTCCAATTCGAAAGCGCAAAGCCCGAAGCGGTCGCGCAAGGCCACCGGGGTCGCGCCCGTCGAACAGCTCCAGAGCCGGGTCGAGGCCTATCGCGAGCTTGCTGAGGCCTATGTGAAATACCCCTGCGTGATGCGTCCGGGCGACCTGACCGGGCTCGCGCGCCGCCTGCATGTGCGCTCGACGATCATCGAAGATCACGCGGTCCGCATCGACGAGAAGGCCGAGGGCGCGGGCGAGAAATTCGAGGAGCTGGCGGATTCGCTCTTCTCCTTCTTCCGCGGCACCTCGCTTCTGTTCCACCGCGACATGCTGGGCGAGGACGAGCGGATGCCGACGGTGCTGGCGCTCGGGGATGTTCATCCCGAGAATTTTGGGATCATGCCGAATGCCGATAACGTGCCGATCTTCGGCGTGAACGATTTCGACGACGTGCTTTACGGCCCCTTCACCTGGGATCTGAAGCGCGGGATCACGGGTTTCCTGATCGCGGCCAAGGAAGAGGGCGATCAGAAGAAAAAGCACCGCGAGAAGATCGTGCGAAAATTCGTCGAAGGCTATCGCGACGGGATGGAATTCTACGCCCGCCACGACAAGGAGGCGAGCCAGCAGATGCGCCCCGATAACAGCCCGAAGGTGATCCAGCGGATGTTCAAGAAGGCGCGTAAGAGCCGGAAGAAATGGCTCTGGGATCGCTATCTCAACGAGACCGGGCGGGGCTTCCGGGCGAATGACGAACTGACGCCGATCTCCAGCCGGATCTCGGAGTTCCAGGGCTACATCAATGACGTGGCCAAGCAGAACGGGATTGATCCGGGCGGTCGCGCGGGCGAGTTGAAGGTGAAGGATGTCTGCATCCGCCACGGGCAGGGCACCGCGTCGCTGGGTCTGCCGCGCTACTATTGCCTGATCGAAGGGCCGAGCAAGGATGCGAGCGACGATCTGATCATCGAGTTCAAGCGCGCCCGCCAATCCGCGCTGGAAGGCCTCGTGCCGGAGAATGATTTCGTCGCTGGCGACAAGGGCGACCGGATCGCGCATGGCCAGCGGGTTCATCTGGCGCAGGGCGATGTGTTCTACGGCAGCGTGGAGATCGACGAGATGAGCTTCATGTCGCGCGAGCGCGCGCCCTTCCGCGACGATATCGACCTCGACGATCTGTCGAAGAGCGGCTG
Source organism: Thioclava sp. DLFJ4-1 (assembly GCF_002020145.1). Lineage (NCBI taxonomy): Bacteria > Pseudomonadati > Pseudomonadota > Alphaproteobacteria > Rhodobacterales > Paracoccaceae > Thioclava > Thioclava sp. DLFJ4-1. Next base: position 696,440 of record NZ_MPZT01000002.1, on the reverse strand, counting down.
GCGCGACTATGCCCACGCCTGCGGTCAGGCGCTGGCGCAGGCCCATGCGCGCTCTGACGATGCGGGCGAGCTGGACTACCGGATCGAACCGCGCATCATCGAGGCGATGCAGCCCTTCGACCTGTTCGTCGATGATCTGCTGTGTTTCGGGCGCGAGGCGGTCAAGCGGCTCAAGCGCGATCACAAGTTCTTCAAGATGGATCTGAAGCGCGGCGCCTTCGACATGACGCAGAAGCATTACCGCTAAGGTCTCGCGTCTGGGCAGCGGTCGGCGCGGCGAATCCGTCGTGCTTGCGTGATCGCCTTCGTGTCGTTACTCCGCGATTATGGCGGTCAAGCGTACGACATTGATGGATGTGGCGCGGGCGGCGGGCGTGTCCCGCGCGACCGCCTCTCTCGTCATTCGTGGCTCCGATCTGGTTGCGGACAAGACGCGCGAGAAGGTCGAGAAGGTCATTGCCGAGCTCGACTACGTGCCCAATAGCGGGGCAGCCCGACTGCGCGGCCAGAAAAGCCGCACGGTCGGCGTCATCATCCCGAACCTGGTGAACAGCTTCTTCTCGGAATTCGTCGAGGGGATCGAGGCCGAGCTGGACGAGCAGGGCTATCAGGTGATGCTCGCGAGCTCGCGCGATGATCCCGAGCGGCAGTCGGGGTTGCTGCGCCGGTTGCGCGAGCACGATGCCGAAGGGATCATTCTCTTTCCCGCCGAAGGGACCGAGCCGGACACGATAGAGAAACTGGTCGCAGCAGGCGTGCCGCTGGTGCAGGCGATGCGCCATGTCGGGCGCGATCTGAGCGATTTCGCGGGGTCCGACCACGGCCTCGCGGTGCGGCTGAGCGTGCGGCATCTGCGCGATCTCGGCCACCGGCGGATTTCTTTTGTCTCGCTCGCCGGGAAGGTGTCGACGCGTGAAGAACGTCTCGGGGCCTTCGAAGAGGAGTTGCGCGCGCAGGGGCTCGTCAATGCCGGGGTGATCGACGTGCCGCTGGAATGGGATGGCTCGCCGCAATCCGCCGCGATGCTGATGGCGCTGGAGCCGCGCCCGACCGCCGCGATCTGCTTCAACGATATTCTCGCCTCGGGTCTGCTGCGGGGGCTGTTCGACCTCGGCCTGATGCCGGGGCGCGACCTCTCGGTGGTGGGGCACGACAACCTGTCCTTCATCGATCTCGGCGCGCCGCCGCGCCTGACGACGGTGCAGGTCTTTCCGCGCCAGATCGGGGCGGCCTCGGCCAAGCTGCTGCTGCGGCGGATCAAGGACCCGAGCGCAGAGCTCAAATCCGAGATCGTGACGCCCCGCCTGCGGGTGCGCGACACCACCGGCCCCGTCGACTGATACCCAATAAAGACCATCACGCATCCGTGATTTGCGACTCAGGATTTAGATCGTTCTAATTGGATCGATCTAAAAATGCATATGTCCGATCGTTGAGGAGCGGAGGGGCATGTGGTTACACGCAGGGGAGGCGACGTGTATCACTTCAATTTCACGCCCGTATTCGAGAATTTCGACCTGCTGCTCTATGGCGCATGGTTGACCATCCGCCTGTCTTTCGCGGCGATGATCCTGGGGCTGATCGTGTCGGTTCTGGGGGCTGCCGCGCGCACCTCGCATTCCAAGGTGCTGCACGCGATTGTCGGCGCCTATGTCGAGATCATCCGCAACACGCCTTTCCTCGTACAGATCTTCTTTCTGTATTTCGGGCTGCCCGCGATCGGGATCTCGCTCGATCCCAATGTCGCGGCGCTGATAGCGCTGGTGATCAATGTCGGCGCCTACGGGACCGAGATCACGCGTGCCGGCATCGAATCCGTGCCCCATGGCCAGATCGAGGCAGGGCGCGCGCTGGGGCTCGGACCGATCCAGATTTTCCGCTACGTGATCCTGAAACCGGCGCTGCGCAACGTCTATCCGGCGATGACGAGCCAGTTCATCTACCTGATGCTGACCTCGTCCGTGGTCTCGACGATCTCGGCGAACGATCTGGCCTCCATCGGCGCGGATCTGAACGCCAAGACCTTCGCCAGCTTCGAGATCTACCTCGTCGTGACCGGCATCTACCTCGTCCTTTCGCTGCTGTTCTCGGGCCTCTTCAAGCTCATCCAGAACGCCGTATTCAACTATCCTGCGAGCCGCTGACATGATCCGCCAATTCGGACCCTCCGACATCCTGTTCATCATCGAGGCCGTACGCTGGACGCTTCTGCTTTCGGCCATCGCTTTCATCGGCGGCGCAATTGGTGGGCTGTTCGTAGCACTCGCGCGCAGCTCTGGCTCGAAAGCGCTGCGCCGGATCAGCGCCGGGTTCATCCGCATCTTCCAGGGCACGCCGCTCCTGATGCAGCTGTTCCTGTTCTATTTCGGCCTGACCGTGCTGAACCTGCCGATCAACCCGCTTCTGGCTGCGGCGATCGCGCTGACCTTCCATGCCAGCGCCTATCTGGGCGAGATCTGGCGCGGCTCGATCGAAGCGGTGCCGTCCGGGCAGACCGAGGCCGCGACCGCGCTGTCGCTGAGCTATCGCGACCGGATGCAGCATGTGGTTCTGCCGCAGGCGGCGCGGATCGCCGTGGCCCCGACCGTCGGCTTCCTCGTGCAGCTGATCAAGGGCACCTCGCTGACCTCGATCATCGGCTTCACCGAGCTGACTCGCGCCGGTCAGATCGTCAACAACGCGACCTTCGACCCGTTCGTCGTCTTCGGGCTGGTGGCCGCGATCTACTTCATCATCTGCTGGCCGCTGTCGCTGTATGCGCGCCGGTTGGAAGGGCGGATGCGCCTCGCATTCACCCGCTGATTTTTCACCCGCTTCAGGTTTAGGAGGAGTAATCCATGAAGTTTCTCAAGACAGTTGCAACGGCGGCCCTGACGGTCGGCGCATTGATGGCAGGCCACGCGCAGGCCACCACGCTCGATCAGGTCGAGAAGGCCGGCGTGCTCAAGGTCGGCATGCTCGTCGATTTCCCGCCCTTCGGTCTGATGGGCACCAGCGGCAAGCCGGAAGGCTATGACGCCGATACCGCCAAGGCGCTCGCCGATTACCTCGGCACCAAGATCGAGATCGTGCCGGTGACCGGCCCGAACCGCATCCCCTACCTGCTCTCGGGGCAGGTCGATGTGCTGGTTGCTTCGCTGGGCATCACGCCCGAGCGCGCCAAGCGGGTCGATTTCTCGCGCCCCTATGCCGGGATCGAGATCATGGTCTACGGCAAGAAGGACGAGAAGGTCTCCAAGCCGGCTGATCTGTCGGGCGAGTCGGTCGGCGTCGTGCGCGCCTCGACGCAGGATGCGGGCGTCACCAAGGTCGCCCCCGATGACGCCACGATCCGCCGCTTCGACGACGACGCGGGCGCGGTTCAAGCGCTGCTTTCGGGTCAGGTGCCGCTGATCGGCGTGTCGAACGTCGTGGCAGCCCAGATCGAGAAGGCCGCGCCGGGTCGCTTCGACGAGAAGTTCCCGCTCTCGAGCCAGGTTCAGGGCATCGCGGTCGAGCCGGGCGCAGACAAGCTTCTGGCGAAGATCAACGCGTTCGTCGGTTCCGCGATGAAAGACGGCACGATGGACAAGATCTCCGAGCAGTGGCTCGCGACGGACATCCCCGATTTCGTCCGCAACGGCTCGGCTGAGGAAGCCGCGACGCCGAAAACGGCCACGAACTGATCTCACTTCATATCCGGCGCAGCCCCCGCGCTGCGCCGGATCACCCTACAAGGCATCCCATGACACAAGCACAGCAGCCCGCCGTCGAGATGCGCGGCGTCACCAAGTTCTTCGGTGCGTTTCAGGCGCTGAAGTCGATCGATCTGACGGTCGAACAAGGCGAGCGGATCGTGGTCTGCGGTCCGTCCGGCTCCGGCAAATCGACCCTGATCCGCACGCTTAACCAGCTCGAAGAGATTCAGGACGGCAAGATCACCGTCGATGGGATCGAATTGACGGCTGGCGGCGAGAACGTCGCCAAGGTGCGTCGCGATGTCGGGATGGTCTTCCAGCAATTCAACCTGTTCCCGCATCTGACTGTTCTGCAGAACTGCACGCTCGCTCCGCTTAAAACGGGACGTGCGGATAAGGCCACGGCAGAGGCGACCGCGCGCAAATATCTGGAGCGCGTGAAGATCCCGGAGCAGGCCGACAAGTTTCCCGCCCAACTCTCCGGCGGCCAGCAGCAGCGGGTCGCGATTGCGCGAGCGCTCTGCATGGAGCCGCGGATCATGCTGTTCGACGAGCCGACCTCGGCGCTCGATCCCGAGATGGTCAAGGAAGTGCTCGACACAATGATCGATCTGGCCCGCGAAGGCATGACGATGCTCTGCGTGACTCACGAAATGGATTTCGCCCGCGCCGTTGCCGACCGCGTGATCTTCATGGAGCAGGGCGCGATCATCGAAGAGGGGCCGCCGGCGGAGTTCTTCGGCAATCCGAAATCCGAGCGGCTGCGCAACTTCCTGGGGCAGATCTCATGAAGGACGAGGCCAAATCGAACCCGTCGATCCTCGCGCTGATCGAGTTGAAGCCCGCCGACATGATGGAGGCGTTCTGCGCCGAGCATCCGGTCACCCGCGATGCAGAGGCCCGCGACGGCATCGAGGTCGTGCTGACCAGCGGCGCGCGCGGTCTCTCGGGCGAGGAGATCTCCGAATTTCCCGACCTGCGCCTGATCGCGGTCAATGGCGTTGGAACCGATGCGGTCGATCTGGATGCGGCGGCCACGCGCGGCATCCATGTGACGACGACGCCGGATGTGCTGTCGGAGGCGGTGGCTGAACTGGCACTGGGTCTTGCGATTTCGGTGCGGCGCCGGATCGGCGAGGGCGAGCGGTTGCTGCGCTCCGGCGGATGGTCGAACGGGCAGAAACCCCGGCTGGGTCAGGCGCTGACCGGATGCCGGGCGGGTGTCCTCGGCTATGGCCGGATCGGGCGGGCGCTGGCGGATATGCTCCGCGCGCTGGGGGTCGAGGTGATCTACCATGCCCGCAAGCCCCATGATGACGCCCCCGAGGCATGGCGCCCCGACGCCCGGACGCTGGCCGCCGAAAGCGATGTCCTGTTCGTCACGCTCTCAGCCACGCCCGAGACGCGGTATATCGTCGATGCGCCGGTGCTCGAGGCGCTCGGCTCCGAGGGCACTCTGGTCAATGTCGCGCGCGGCTCGGTCGTCGACAGCGCAGCGCTGGCGGCGGCCTTGCATGGCGGCACGCTGGGCTCTGCCGCGCTCGATGTGTTCGAGGTTGAACCTGTCGCGCCCGATGGGGCGGAAGACGGTCTTCTGCGCGCGCCCAATACGCTCTTCACGCCGCATATCGCCTCGGCGACGAACGAGGCGCGGCGCGCGATGGCGGAGCTGGTGATCGCCAATATCGACGCCTATCTGGCCGGAAGCCCGCTTCCGAGCCCGGTAACGCCTGCCTGACCGGAGCCTTACATGCTGGACTTTCTCTGCATCGGCGAGCCTCTCGCCGAATTCACCAACGATCCCGCAACGCCCGATCTGTTCCATCGTCGCCTCGGCGGCGACACGCTCAACGCGGCGATCTATCTCGCGCGGCTCCGGCCCGATCTGCGGGTCGGCTATCTCTCGCGGCTGGGCGAAGACGGGATGAGCCGCTGGATGCGCGAGACGATTGCGCAGGAGGGTGTCGAGATCGAGGCTATCGGGGCCGAGGCCAATGGCAGCCCGGGGCTGAGCTTCATCGCCACCGATGCCACGGGCGAGCGCAGCTTCACCTATTGGCGCGATCAGGCGCCTGCGCGCCGGATGTTCGGCGCCGACGGGACTGAGGTCGCGGCGCTCGGTCAGGCGCGCGTTCTGCTGTTCTCCGGTATCACTCTGGCGATCCTTCCCGAGGAGGCGCGCGCGCGGCTGCTGGCGGAGCTCGATGCTCTGCGCCAGCGTGGCGTCACGGTCGCCTATGACACGAATTACCGCCCGCGGCTCTGGCGCGACCGGGCCGAGGCGGCGGAGTGGACGGAGCGCGCCTTGGCGGTGACGAGCCTCGCGTTGCCCTCGCTCGACGATCTGGCTGCGCTTTGGGAAGAGGTCGACCCCGAGGCGGTCATGAAGCGCTGCGAGACACATGCGCCGGGAGCAATCGTGCTGACGACGGGGGGCGGTGCTGTGCTGGCGCGCGACGCATCGGGTGCGGCGCTGCGGGTTGCGCTGCCCGAGCCCGTTGCGGCCGTCGACACCACCGCTGCGGGCGACAGTTTCGACGCCGCGCTTCTCTCCGCCCTGCAACGCGGCAAGCCGTTGGAGGCGGCAATTCTCGATGGCGCACGGCTTGCAAGCTGCGTCGTCCGTTATCCCGGCGCGATTATCCCGCGCGACGCTATGAAAGAAGAGGTTGCACATCATGCAGCGTGACCAAATCGCAAGCGCAGCAGAAGCTCTGGCCGCCGCGAATGACGGCGAGACGCTCGATGCGCTGACCCCGCTCCCGGAAAGTCCGGCGGAGGCCTATGCGGTGCAGGCCGAAAGCCTGCGCCATCTCGGTCCGGTGGGCGGCTGGAAACACGCGCTTCTGGGCGGGCGCGACCTGTCCTGCGCACCGGTTCTGGACCGAGCGATCCACCCGACGGGGACGACCCTCGCCGTCGCGCCCCATGCCCGGCTCGAGCTGGAGATCGCGGTGCGACTGCGCGCCGATATTTCGCCCAAGGCCAAGCCCGCCGAGATTTTGGATGCGATCGGCAGCGTTCATGTCGCCTTCGAGGTGCTGCAGTCGCGCTTCACCGCGCTCGAAAAACAGCCGCCGCTGGCGCAGATGGCGGACCGGTTCTCGAACCAGGCGATCGTTTTGGGCGACGAGGTCCCTGATTGGCAGAGCCGCGATCTGACGCGCCTGCCGCTTGTGATCGGCACGCCTTCCGATCCGCCCACGATGGCCGCGGGCATGTCGCTCTCCGAGATCGTGTGCTTCCTCAGCTTCCTCGCCGAGCGAGCCGCCGTCATCGGGCCGGGGCTGCTGGCGGAGCATTGCATCGTCACCGGCGCGCGCATCGGCCCGCAACCTCTGCCCGCGGGCGCGGAGGTGCGTGGCGGGCTCGAGGGCTGTCAGGTTTCGATGACCACGCGGGCGCTCTGAAAGCCCAAGCACGCTGTGGTTTGTCGGCGGCAAAAAAGCCAGCCGCCGGGGATCGAGCGCGGCCTCAACGGCTGAAGAAAAAGCGCGGGCCCGTCGCTCAGGCCCGCGCCAACTTTAGCCCGCGATCAGCGCCTTGGCGCGCGCAACGATCGCATCTTTGGTGATGCCGAACTCGGCATAGAGCCGCTCTGCCGGGGCGGACGCACCAAAGCCCGGCATGCCGATCACATCCGCCTCGCGCGCGACGTAGCGGGTCCAACCGAAGGCCGACGCGGCCTCGACCGCGATCCTCGGCGCGGTGCCGAGAACTTCGGCGCGGTAGTCCTCGGACTGCGCGTCGAACAACTCCCAACTTGGCATCGAGACCACAGCGACATTGACGCCGTCCGCATGCAGTGCCTCTGCGGCTTCGACGGCCAGCGACACCTCGGTCCCCGTCGCGAGAAGCGTTACATCGCGGCCCTCCCCGAAGGAGCGGATCACATAGGCACCGCGCGCGGTCAGGTTCTCATCCCCCGCGCCGCGCAGCTGCGGCACCCCTTGTCGCGACAGCGCCAGCAAAGACGGCGTGCCCGTCGACCGGATCGCGATATCCCACGCCTCCAGCGTCTCCACCGCATCCGCGGGGCGGAACACGTTGAGGTTCGGGATCGCGCGCAGCGAGGCCAGATGTTCGACCGGCTGGTGCGTGGGGCCGTCCTCGCCCAGCCCGATGGAGTCGTGGGTCATCACATAGGTGACGCCAAGCCCCATCAGGGCCGACAGGCGGATCGCGTTGCGCGCGTAATCGGAGAACACGAGGAACGTGCCGCCATAGGGTTTGAAGCCGCCATGCAGCGCGAGACCGTTCATTGCCGCCGCCATGCCGAACTCGCGCACGCCGTAGCCGATGTAGCGGCCCGGTTTGGCGGCGGTATAGGACGAGTCGACCGCAGCGACGCGGGTCAGGTTGGAGCCGGTGAGATCGGCGCTGCCGCCGATCATCGCGGGCACCGCCTTGGCGAGATGCTCCAGCGCGATCCGCGAGGCTTTGCGGGTTGCGACCGATTGCGGTTTCTCGAACAGCTCGGCACGCGCAGCCTCGACGGCGGCGGTGTAGCCTTCGGGCAGCTTGCCCTCGACGCGGGCGGTGAATTCGGCAGCCTTGCCCGAGGCGGCGAGGGCGTCTTCCCATTCCGCACGGGCTTGCGTGCCGCGGGCTCCGATGGCGGCCCAGGCTGCAGCGAGGTTCTCGGGGATATCGAACGGCGCGGCGTCCCAACCGAGCGCCTGCTTGGCCAGCGCGCCTTCCTCGTCCCCGAGCGGGGCGCCATGCGCCTTCGCCGTGCCCGCCCGGTTCGGCGAGCCGAAGCCGATCACCGTCTTCATCGCGATCAAGCTGGGACGCGCGGTCTCGGCCTTCGCGGCCGCCATCGCCTCGTCGAGCGCCTTGGCGTCATGCCCGTCGCAGCGGATCACATGCCAGCCACAGGCCGCAAGCCGCGCTGGGACATCTTCCGAGAAGGACACCGAGGTCGGCCCGTCAATGGTGATGTCATTGTCGTCGTAAAGCAGGTTGAGCTTGCCCAGCCCGAGATGCCCCGCAAGCGAGATCGCTTCTTGCCCGATCCCTTCCTGCAGGCAGCCGTCGCCCAGCATCACCCACGTGCGGTGATCGACGAGGCCGGGGAACTCGGCGGCCAGCGCGCGCTCGGCCAGTGCCATGCCGACGGCGGTCGCCAATCCCTGACCCAGCGGGCCGGTCGTCGTCTCGACACCCTTCGCATGGCCCCATTCCGGGTGGCCTGCGGTGATCGACCCCCACTGCCGGAAATTGCGAATCTGGTCGCGCGTCATGTCTTCGTAGCCGGTCAGATGCAGCAACCCGTAAAGCAGCATCGACGCATGGCCGTTGGACAGAACGAAACGGTCGCGATCGGGCCAGTCGGGGGCCGAGGCGTCGAATTTCAGATGGTTGCGAAACAGCACGGTGGCCGCGTCGGCCATGCCCATCGGCGCACCGGGATGGCCGGAATTGGCAGCATTCACCGCATCGATGGCCAACGCCCGCAGGCAATTGGCGAGGGCAAAGTTTTCAGGGTCGATAGCAGCTTTGGCCGCGACTTGAGCGTGATCGAGCATGGGATCCTCCTATGCCGCGAACGCTAGCAGCGGTCACAGGTTCTAACAATTAAAAATCACAAAGTAACAAAAATAATGTTGAAACTAACGTGGCGCATGTTATTTAACCTCAACACGACGGAGGAGCGTTCGACATGCCCGAGGTTTGGATCGGCACCAGCTGGAAGATGAACAAAACCCTGTCCGAGGCGCTGGCCTGGGCGGATGGCCTCGCGGCTGCGACCTTGTCGCCGCGTATCCAGAGCTTCGTCATTCCGCCCTTCACCGCGACCCGGCAGGTCAAGGCCGCGCTGGCTGACACGCCCGCGCTGGTCGGTGCGCAGAACATGCATTGGGCCGATGCCGGCGCCTGGACGGGTGAAGTGTCCGCGCCGATGCTGGTCGATTGCGGTCTCGACATTGTGGAGCTCGGCCATTCCGAACGCCGCGCTCATTTCGGCGAGACTGACGAGACGGTCGGCCTCAAGACGGAGGCTGCGGTGCGCCATGGGTTGATCCCGCTCATCTGTATCGGCGAGACGCTCGAGGATCGCGAAGAGGAGCGGGCCGCGGAAGTGCTGGCCACGCAGGTGCGCGGCGCGCTCTCGAAGCTGTCGGACGAACAGAAACAGGCCGAGATCTGGCTCGCCTACGAGCCGGTCTGGGCGATCGGCGAAAACGGTATCCCCGCCACGGCCGATTACGCCGATGCGCGCCAGGCCGAGATCATCGCGGTCGCACAAGAGGTAACGGGCCGCCGCGTGCCCTGCCTCTACGGCGGCTCGGTCAATCCCGACAACTGCGCAGAGCTGATCGCCTGCCCGCATATCGACGGGCTGTTCATCGGTCGCTCCGCTTGGAACGTGGCCGGATATCTCGACATTCTCGCGCGCTGCAACGCCGCGCTGGACGCACAAGTCAAAACGGAGGAACTGTCATGAAAATCGCAGTGGCCGGCGACAGCGCCGGCGAACCGCTCGCCAAGATCCTGGCCGAATATCTTAGCCAGAACCCGGATTACGAGGTGACCGAAGCTTCGCGCACCGAGGCCGGGCCGGACGATTTCTACGCCAATCTCGCGGATCGCGTCGCATCGGGCGTCAAGGACGGAACCTACGACCGTGCGATCCTGTGCTGTGGCACCGGGATCGGGGTCTGCCTCTCGGCCAACAAGGTGCCGGGCATCCGCGCCGCGCAAACCCACGACACCTATTCGGCGGGCAAAGCGGCGACCTCGAACAACGCGCATATCATCACGATGGGCGCGCGGGTCGTGGGCGCGGAGCTCGCGAAAGACATCGCCGATGCCTTCCTGTCCTCGTCCTTCGACCCCGAGGGGAAATCGGCGGGCAACGTTCAGGCCATTGACGCGGTCGACGCCAAGTATCACACGACGGCCTGAGCGAACTCCCGAGGGTCGGGCGGTTCGCCGCCCGGTCCCAACTCACTGACGGAATTCCCACATGCTGACCTTGCCGAACGACCGTCCCTCGCAGGCGGCGTACCTGCGTGACTGCCTGCCTGCGGGCGGGCTTGGAGAGATTATCGCCGCGCTGGCGGATGCCTTGCCCCCGATCGAGCAACGGCTCGCGGCGGGTCGGTTGCCCGGCGATCCGGCCGCGCCCTGCGGTCAGAACGAGAGCGGCGATGTGCAGAAGGCGCTCGATGTCGGCGCGCATGACCACATCCTTGCGGCGCTCGTGGGGCTGGGCGTGCGGCACATGCTGTCGGAAGAGGCCGAAGAGGTCGAGCTGCTCGACCCGGAGGGCCAATTCGATCTCGCGATTGATCCGATCGACGGGTCGGGCTCCATCGGTATCGGCGCGCCGCTCGGGATGCTGTTTGCGATCTATCCGACCGGCCCCGCCGATTTCCGGCGTCCGGGCTCGGAGGCGATCGCAGCAGGCTACGCCTCCTTCGGGCATTCGCTGGATTTCGGGTTCACGGTCGGGCAGGGGGTGCAGATCGCGACCTATGATGGCAGCGATTTCCGCATGACGGCGCAGGATGTCCGGCTGTCGGCCAAAGCGTCGACCATCGCTTATAACGCCTCGAACGAGCGCCATTGGAGCCCGGGGCTGCAACGCTGGGCCGCCGAGTTGCGCGCCGGTGCGGATGGTCCGCGCGGGCGTGATTTCAACATGCGCTGGCTGGCGGCGGCGGTTGGTGAACTGCACCGTATCCTGCTGAAAGGTGGCGCGTTCCTTTATCCGGCGGACCGGCGCGAAGGCTATCGCGAAGGGCGGCTGCGGCTGGCCTATGAGGCGGTGCCGATCGCCTGCCTGATCGAAGCGGCGGGCGGGCGCGCCACCGATGGCACCAAGCGTATCCTCGATCTCGTGCCGGAGGCGCCGCACCAGAACGTGCCGCTCGTGTTCGGCGCATCGGAAGAGGTCGACATCATCAAGACATATCTTTCGGAGGAGACCTGACCTATGGCCCGCATCACCTTGCGCCAGTTGCTCGATCACGCGGCGGAGAACGGCTATGCCGTGCCCGCGTTCAATATCTCGAACATGGAGATGGGTCTCGCGATCATGACCGCCGCGCGCGAGGCCGATGCGCCGGTGATCCTTGCCGCCTCGCGGGGCGCGCGGGCCTATGCGGGGGACCGCCTGCTGGCGCGGCTGATCGATGGGCTGGTCGAGACCTTCCCCGAAGTGCCGGTCTGCATGCATCTCGATCACGGTAGCGATCTGGCTACCTGCGCCACCGCGATCCAGCATGGCTTCACCTCGGTGATGATGGACGGCTCGCTGCTGGCCGATGGCAAGACACCCGCCGATTACGCCTATAACCGCGATATCACCGCGCGCGTGGTCGAGATGGCGCATGCCTGCGGTGTCTCGGTTGAAGGCGAACTGGGCGTGCTCGGCTCGCTCGAGACCGGCATGGGCGATCAGGAAGACGGCCACGGTGCGACCGAGAAGCTCTCGGAAGAGCAGCTGCTGACCGACCCCGAAGAAGCCGAACGCTTCGTGCGTGAAACCGGCGTCGATGCGTTGGCTGTGGCGATGGGCACCAGCCACGGCGCCTACAAGTTCACCCGCCAGCCCGATGGCGATATCCTCGCGATGAATGTCATCGAAGAGATCAACCGTCGCCTGCCCAATACGCATCTGGTCATGCATGGCTCGTCCTCCGTCCCCGAGGATCTGCGGCAGATGATCAACAGCTATGGCGGCGATATGCGCCCGACCTGGGGCGTGCCGGTCGAGGAGATCCAGCGCGGCATCCGCTCGGGCGTGCGCAAGGTGAATATCGACACCGACAACCGCATGGCGATGACGGCAGGCGTGCGCAAAGTCCTGTCCGAGACCCCCGGTGAATTCGATCCGCGGAAATATCTGACTGAAGGCAAGGCGCTGATGCAGCAGCTCTGCAAGGCCCGGTTCGAAGCGTTTGGCACCGCCGGTCACGCCTCGCGCATCACGCCGCTGCCGCTGGAGGCGATGGCCGCGCGCTAAGCGTGTCCCGTCTGCAGAACACAGAAAAAGGGCGCCCGCGCGGGCGCCCTTTCTTCGTTGCGAGGTCGCGTTCTACGTGACGCCCCCGAAATCCCCACGCGCCTGTCAAAACGAAAAAGGGGGCCGCGCGGCCCCCTTTCCCAGTGTCCCGTTGCGCCGGATCAGGAGGATTGATCCAGGGTGAACGGGCCGGTGTAGGCGTCGACATTGCTCGAGTCGATCAGCATGCAGTCGAAGAGTTGCTTCTCTTCCGAGACTTCCAGCTCGCCGGTCTGGATGAAGTGATCGGCCTGACGCACGGCTTGCTCGGCGAAGATCGCGACCGGCTGCAGCACGGTGTAGGTCATCTCGCCTGCCTTGACCGCGTCGACCGCATCGGGCGAGCCGTCGAAGCCGCCGACGACCATGCCGTCGAGCTTGCCTGCCTCCTTGAGCGCGGCGATCGCACCGAGGGCCATTTCGTCGTTGCCCGAGATCACGCCGGTGATGTCCGGGTTGGCCTGCAGCATCGACTGCATTTTGGAATAGCCCTGCGTGCGGTCCCAGTTGGCGACTTCCTGCGCCTTCTTGTCGAGGTCGGGATACTGGCTCAGCACCGTCTCGAAACCGTTCGAGCGGGTCTGCGCGTTGTTATCCGACGGGGCGCCGAACAGCTCGACATAGGAGCCTTTCTCGCCCATCGCCTCGACCCATTTCATCGCGCCGAGCGCCGCACCTTGCGCGTTGTTCGACACCAGCTGTGCCTTGGCGAGACCCGACTGGTTGATCTCGGCGTTGACGATGAAGACCGGGATACCGGCTTCGACCGCTTTCTTCACGGCGCCGACCGAACCGTCCGCGTTCGCCGGGTCGAGGATGATCGCCTTGGCCTTGTTGGTGATCGCGGTGTCGACGAGGTTGCTCTCGGTGTTGGTGTCACCCTTGTGAGCGGAGACGTTGGCGTCATAGCCAAGCTCTTCGGCGGTCGCCTTGGCGACCTCGCCCTCGGTGTACCAGTAGGGGTTCGAGGGATCGTTGACGATGATCGAGATCAGACCGTCAGCCATCGCGGCCTGTGCCATCAACGGCATCATTGCGACGGTCGCGAGAATGGTGCGCCTGGTGAATTTCATGTTGGGTTTCCTCCCGTTGGGTTGTTGTAGATGCCGGATAGGTCCGGCGGGTATTCGGGCGCGGAACCTCCCTGTCCCGCGTCCTCGAAGTCTCAGCGCCGCGCGCGGCCGTATTGCAGGCTGTTGAGCAGCACGGCGAGCACGATCACGGCGCCGGTGAAGACGGTCTGCCAGTAGGCAGAGACGCCGATGATGACGAGCCCGTCGCTCAGGAAGCCGATGACGAAGGCGCCCAGCATCGTGCCGCGCACGTTGCCGCGCCCGCCGGTCAGGGCGGCCCCGCCGATGACGACGGCCGCGATGGCGGTCAGTTCGTAGGTGGTGCCTGCGGTGGGGCCTGCCGAGGTCAGCTGCGACGACAGCACGAGGCCCGCGATGGCGGCACAGATGCCCGAGAGCACGTAGACCGAGATTTTCACGCTGCGGGTCGGCACGCCGGAGAGTTCCGCTGCGCGCTCGTTGCCGCCCGAGGCGTAGAGCCAGCGGCCGAAGGCGGTGCGCGCCAGCACGAGGCCTACCGTCAGCGCGACCAGCGCCAGCACGATCACCCCGATCGGCACCCCCGCGATGCGGTTGAACCCGAGCCAGTCGAAGCCGGTATTGCCCAGAGCTTCCGCGCCGCCAAGGTTGTTGTAGGTCAGACCGTTGGTCATAAGCAGTGCGACACCGCGCGCCACATAGAGCATCCCCAGCGTCGCCACGAAGGCGGGCACGTTGAAGAACGCGATCAGCACGCCATTGATCAGCCCCACGAAGGCGCCCAGACAAATCGTCAGCACCACCACGGCCCAGACTGGCGGGTAAAGCACGACACCGGCGGCCGGTATCTCGACGCCTTGCATGAGGTAGCCCGCGACGACCCCGGCCAGACCCAGTGTCGAGCCCACGGACAGGTCGATGCCGCCGTTCAGGATCACCAGCAGCATACCGATTGCCAGCAGCCCGAAGATCGCGACATGCGACGACATGATCAGGAAGTTGCCGATGCTAAAATATACCGGCGACAGGATCGAGAAGACGGCGATGATCGCGACGAGGGCGAAGAATGCGCGGCCCTCCAGAAGGATCTTGCCGATGTTCAGGCCCATGCCGCCCGATCCGGGCTTGGAATTCGTAACGTCCGCCATGTTGGCCTCCCTTAGTGGTGCACGGCTTCGCCAGAGGCGGCCATGATCTGTTCTTTGGTTGCGGTGTGATCGAACTCGGCCGCGATCCGGCCCCTGTTCATCACGATGATACGGTGGGCGATGCTCAGGCATTCGCCGACTTCCGAGGTCGAATAGAGTACGGCCAGCCCACGCTCCTGCGCGGTGCGCGCGAGCAGCTTGAAGACCTCGGCCTTCGCGCCGATGTCGATGCCGCGCGACGGCTCGTCGAGCAGGATCACCTCGGGCCGGGTGGCGAGCATCTTGCCGATGACCACCTTTTGCTGGTTGCCGCCCGAGAGCGAACCGATCATCGCGCCGCCGCCATCAGTCTTGACGGTCACTTCGCGGATCGAGTCGTCGATCACCTTGCGCTCGTCCTTGCGGCTGGTGAACAGGCCGCGCGTGAAGGCGCCGATCGAGGACAGCGACAGGTTCTGACCGACGGTCATGGTCTGCACCAGCCCGTCGCGTTGACGGTCCTCGGGGACGAGCACCAGCCCGGCCTCAATGCGTTCGGCGATCGACATATGCGAGATGTCGCGCCCGTGCAGTTTCACCGCCCCGCTTTTCGCGCGCAAACGCCCGGCGGCGCATTCCATCATTTCGGTGCGCCCGGCGCCCATCAGACCGTAGATGCAGACGATCTCGCCTGCGCGCACGCTCAGGCTCATGTGATCGACCACCAGCCCGTGACCCGATGGGTCGGGGACGCAGAGGTCTTCGACGATCAGCGAGGGTTCACCCATCTTGCTGTCGGGAGGCGTGCCGAGGTCGAACCCTTCGCCGACCATGTTGCGCACGATCCATTCGAGGTCGATCTCGTTGCGTGGCGCGTAGGCGGTCATTTCGCCATCGCGCAGCACCACCGCGTGATCGGTCACTTCCAGCGCCTCTTCGAGGTGGTGCGAGATATAGACGATGCTGACGCCCTTCGCGGTGAGGTCGTTGATCACCTTGAACAGCACTTCCACTTCCGAGGCCGACAGCGCCGAGGTCGGCTCGTCCATGATCAGGATGCGGCTTTTGGCCTGAAGGGCGCGCGCGATCTCGACGATCTGCTGCTGCCCGAGACGCAATTCCTCCACCGGGGTGAGGGGGTCGATCTCTTCTTCCAGCTCTTCCATCAGCGCGCGGGTGACCCGCTCTTCCTCGGCGAAATCGACGCCGCGGCGGGTGCGGATTTCGCGCCCCATGAAGATGTTGTCGCGCACGTTCAGGTTCGGCGCGAGCGCGAGTTCCTGGTGGATGATCGAGATGCCCTGCGCCAGCGCGTCATTCGCGCCGTTGAAGGTCACCGGTTCGCCGTCGAGCAGAATCTGCCCCGAGGTTGGCGTCACGATGCCGGCAAGGATCTTCATCAGCGTCGATTTTCCCGCGCCGTTCTCGCCGAACAGCGTCGTCACCTGACCGCGATGGATGTCGAAATTCACGCCCTTGAGCGCTTTCACCGCACCGTAATGCTTGGCGACGTGGCGGGCCGACATGACGACCTCGCCGGTCCCTCGCGGCGCCTCGGGGCGGATGCTTTGCTGCACGGTCATTGGACTTTCACCTCGACCGGCGTGATCAGCCACATCTTCGGATTGATCAGCTTGAAGGCGCCGGTGACGGTCACCGTCTTGCCGGTCAGGTTGGAGGTGTCGATCCCGTCGAGCACCTCGGCCTTCATCGCGCGGTTAATGCCCGCGCCCGCATCCTGGTATTCGATCTGGTTCTTGAAGGCGCCGAAGGAGATGTCGCCGGGGGCGTCGCGCAGGTCGGTGCCGTTGATCGCGGGGCCGGTCTGGACGCGGATGCGCACATTGTCGAGCCCATCGACATTGATATCGTAAATGCCCGATTTGCCTTCGCCGACGGTGCCGGTCACGCGCACGGGCAGCACAGGCATCGCGCCGCCGGTGCCGTATTTCTTGGCGGCTGCGGATTTGTCCTCGGCCAGTGCGGCGGCGAGCGTCTTGGCGTCGACGGCGCGCTTGCTCACATCGTCGCGGATGCGGGGGAATTCCTTGGCGCCATAGGCATCGGGGGAGAACCCGTCGACGCGGGTGTCCTGTTCGGAGCCGATGGTGACGACGGTGGTGTCGAGCCCGATCGCGACGAGGGTGCACAGCGCCACGGCGCCGACAATGACGCCCCGCCGGCCGATACGCGGTTTCATGGAAATATCGGTGGCATTCATGGCCTGTCGCTCCTCCCCTCGGGCCCCGGCGGGGCCTGTTGATCCTATGTCGGGAGATGTTGACCCGGGCGCCAAACGACACCGGCTCGCTCGATCCCGGCGCGCTTGAGATCAGCACCTGTCGCGCACCGCGCGGGCGGCGGCGTCAGGGTGCGTGTCGCGGCTGAGATCTCGCGCGGCCTATCCAAGGTGCAGGCCGCCATCCTCCCGTTTCGCAAGACGAATCGTGCCGATGCCCATTCCGCCTGCCACTTGCCGAATCCACTGAATTTGCCAGCCTTTTCCTCCGTTTGGCGGGCAGTGGCGTTCGGTTCGTGCTGATCACCATACCTGAAAAAAATTACAAAGAAAGAAAAAAAATACACTCGACATGTGGTCGGGCTTGGGTATGCTTGATGCGTCTCGAGGGCAGATTTGTTCCCGAGAAGACCGCATTGGCTGGAGGGGCCGCGGTCGCAAATCAAGGGAGGAGGTCGCATGGCTCAAGCGCCTTGCGTGGCTCGCCATCTGCGTCCCGAAACGGTGCAGCATGGCTGATCGCGACATTATTATCGGCATCGATGCGGGAACCTCCGTCATCAAGGCCGTGGCCTTCGATCTGTCAGGGCGGCAGATCGCGGCGGCGGCTGTGCCGAACCGCTACGACAGTGGCCCGAACGGGGCCGCAACTCAGAACATGGACCGGACATGGGCCGACTGCGCAAGCGCGCTGCGCAGCCTTGGCGAGCGTGTCGAAGGGCTCGCCCGCCGGACCGCTGCGCTTGCCGTGACCGCGCAGGGCGACGGTACGTGGCTCGTAGGGCAGGGCGATCGCCCGGTCGGTGATGCCTGGCTCTGGCTCGATGCGCGCGCGGCGGAAACCACCCGCAGGCTGGCCGGGCATGGCCGGGACGCGGCCCGCTTCCGCGCCACTGGCACCGCGCTCAATACCTGTCAGCAGGGTGCGCAGATGGCGCATATGGATCGCCATTGCCCCGAGCTTCTGGATCGCGCCGAGGTGGCGCTGCATTGTAAGGACTGGCTCTATCTGAACCTCACGGGCGTCCGCGCGACCGATCCCTCCGAGGCGAGCTTCACCTTCGGTGATTTCCGCACCCGTAGTTATTCCGACCTCGTGATCGAGGCGCTGGAGCTGCGCGGCCGCAGCCATCTTTTGCCGCCGATCCTCGATGGTAGCCGCGATACCCATCCGCTGAGCAACGCGGCCGCCGAGGCGACGGGCCTGCTGGCTGGCACGCCGGTCAGCCTTGGCTACGTGGATATGGTGATGACCGCGCTCGGTGCGGGCGTGCATACCGGCACGCCGGGGGCGGCGTGCTCCACCATCGGCTCGACCGGGGTGCATATGCGCGCGGTGCGCGACGAGGACGTCACGCTCAACGGGCGCTCGGGCTATGTGATCTGCCTTCCCTCAGAGGGCATGGTCACGCAGGTGCAGACCAATATGGCCGCCACGCTGAACATCGACTGGGCGCTGCGCGTCGCGGCCGATCTTATGAGCGAGACCGGCCATCCGCATGACTACGCCGATCTGGTGGCGCGGATCGATGGCTGGCTGGCCCGGTCCGAACCGGGCGCGCTGCTCTATCAACCCTATGTCTCCGAGGCGGGCGAGCGCGGGCCGATGGTCAACGCGAATGCCCGCGCCGGGTTTATCGGCCTCTCCGCAGGCCACCGGTTCCCGGACATGATCCGCGCCGTGGTCGAAAGCCTCGGCATGGCCGCGCGCGATTGCTACGGCGCGATGGGAGAGTTGCCGCGCGAGTTGCGACTGACCGGCGGTGCCGCGCGCTCCGGCGCGTTGCGTGGAATCCTTGCCGCGTCCGTCGGCGCCCCCGTGCGGGTGTCGGCGCGCGAGGAGGCCGGCGCTGCTGGCTGCGCCATGATGGCCGCCGTCGCGATCGGCGCCTATCCGGACATGGAAAGCTGCGTTGCCGAATGGGTCACGCCGCTTCTGGGCGAGGCCGAGGCCCCCGACCCGGCGCTTCAGACCACCTATGCAGACCTTTACCCCGCCTATGCCGAGGCCCGCGAGGCGCTCGAACCGGTCTGGGACCGGCTCGCAGAGCATCGCGACCGGCGGACCACCCCCGAAATCGATGCGCCGCGCACTGCGCAAGGAGGATCGTGACATGAGCACGCAGGAACTGGATCTTTTCGTTATCGGAGGCGGCATCAACGGCGCGGGCATCGCGCGCGACGCGGCGGGCCGTGGCCTCAAGGTGGCGCTGTGCGAAAAGGACGACCTTGCCGAGGGCACGTCGTCGCGCTCGGGCAAGCTGGTGCATGGCGGGCTGCGCTATCTCGAATATTACGAGTTCCGGCTGGTGCGCGAGGCGCTGATCGAACGCGAAGTGCTGATGAATGCCGCGCCGCATATCATCTGGCCGCTGCGCTTCGTGCTGCCGCATTCGCCGCAGGATCGCCCGGCTTGGCTCGTGCGGCTGGGGCTGTTCCTCTACGACCATCTCGGCGGGCGCAAGAAGCTCCCGGGGACGCGCACGCTCGACCTGCTTCGCGATCCCGAGGGCGCGCCGCTCCTCGACAAATATACGCGCGGTTTCGAATATTCCGATTGCTGGGTCGACGATGCCCGTCTGGTGACGCTCAACGCGCTCGACGCGGCGCAGCGCGGGGCCATCGTCATGACCCGCTCGCCCGCGATCAGCGCGCGGCGCGAGGACGGAAAATGGCGGGTGGTGACGCAGAACACCCTGACCGGAGAAAAGCGCGAATTCCTCGCCAAATGTCTGGTGAATGCCGCCGGGCCCTGGGTGACCGACGTGCTGACCCGGGTCGCCGGGGCCAATTCGACGCGCAATGTCCGGCTGGTCAAAGGCAGCCATATCATCGTGCCGAAATTCTGGGAGGGGCCGCATAGCTACCTCGTGCAGAACACCGACAAGCGGGTGATCTTCATCAACGCCTATGAGGGCGACAAGGCGCTGATCGGGACGACCGATATCGCCTATGAAGGCCGGGCCGAGGATGTCTCGATCGACGACGGCGAGATCACCTATCTGCTCGACTGCGTGAACCGCTACTTCAAGGAGAAGCTGCGGCGCGAGGATATCCTCGAGACCTTCTCAGGCGTGCGACCGCTCTTCGACGACGGCAAGGGCAACCCCTCTGCGGTGACCCGCGATTATGTCTTCGATCTCGACGAGACCGGGGGCGCGCCGCTCCTGAACATCTTCGGCGGCAAGATCACCACTTTCCGCGAGCTGGCCGAACGGGGCATGCACGAGATTCGCCATGTCTTCCCGAAGATGGGCGGCGACTGGACCGAAGAGGCGGCGCTGCCGGGCGGCGACATGCCGGGGGCGGATTACGATGCGTTCCGCGAGACGCTGAAGGCCGAATATCCGTGGATGTCCCGGGACTTGCGCGAATATTACGGGCGCCGCTACGGGACCCTCACGCACCGGATCGTGGGCACGGCCAATGACCCCAAGGGGCTCGGGCGTCATTTCGGCGGGCATCTTTATGAGGCCGAGGTGACGTGGCTGGTCGAGAACGAATGGGCGGCCACGGCGGAGGATATCCTCTGGCGGCGCACCAAGCACCGGCTGACCATGTCCGAGGCCGAGATCGCGGCCTTCACCGAATGGTTCGACACGGCGCATGCGGTGGCCGCCTGATGGGACTGACGCTGTCTTTGAACACGAATCCGCTGGTGAACCGCTTTGCCGATCCGGACGACCTGATCGATTGCGTCGCCCGCGATTTGCGGATCCGCGACCTGCAGCTGACGCATGAGTTCATCAACCCGTCCTGGCCCGCGCCGGTGATCCGACGTCTGACGCGGCAGATGGCGGCGGCGCTGTCGCGCACCGGGGTGCGAGTGACCTCAGGGATGACGGGGCCTTACGGGCGGCTGAATCATTTCGGCCATCCCGACCGAGACGTGCGGCGCTATTATGTCGACTGGTTCAAGACCTTCGCGGACATCACCGCGGATCTCGGCGGCACGTCTGTGGGCACGCAGTTCGCCATTCTGACCTATCGCGAGCAGGACGACCCGGCCAAGCGCGAAGAGATGATCCGGATCGCCATCGACTGCTGGGCCGAAGTGGCCGAGCACGGCAAAGCCGCCGGGCTGGACTATGTCTTCTGGGAGCCGATGAGCGTGGCGCGCGAATTCGGCGAAACCATCTCCGAATGCATGGCGCTGCAGGACCGGCTGACCGCGGCGAATATGGCGATCCCGATGTGGATGATGGCCGATATCGACCATGGCGACGTGACCTCCGAGAACCCGGACGACTTCGACCCTTACGCCTGGGCGCGGGCCGTGCCGAAGGTTTCTCCGATCATCCACATCAAGCAAAGCCTGATGGACAAGGGCGGGCATCGGCCCTTCACGGCGGAGTTCAACGCGCGCGGCCGCATCCAGCCCGAGCCGCTGCTCAAGGCCTTTGCCGAGGGTGGCGCGGCGGACAATGAAATCTGCCTCGAGCTGTCCTTCAAGGAGCGCGAGCCCAACGACCGCGAGGTGATCCCGCAGATCGCCGAGAGCGTGGCGTTCTGGGCGCCGCATATCGACACCGGAGCCTCTGACCTCAAGGTCTGAGGTCCGGGCAACGCGGCGGGGCTTCCCTAGGTCTCGCCTGCGCCTTATCAATAACGCCGCGCAACGATCTTGCGCGGCCCGAGCCGAAGGACAGCATGAACGACACCGATGAAACACTCGCCATCCGCGCAGCGTGGATGCACTACGTGGGCGGGCTCACGCAGGCCAAGGTCGCCAAGCGGCTGGGGCTGCCGTCGGTCAAGGCCCACCGGCTGATCGCCAAGGCGGTGGCCGACGGTAGGGTGAAAGTGTCGATCGAGGGCGATATCGTCGAATGCGTCGAGCTGGAGACGCGGCTGTTCGAGACCTACGACCTCAAGCTTTGCGAAGTCGCGCCGGATATCGGCGAAGAGGGCTTGCCGCTGCGCGCATTGGCACTGGCGGGCGCGGCCTATCTCAAGCGTCAGTTCGAAGCGGGAGAGCATTCGATCATCGGGTTGGGACATGGCCGTACCTTGGCCGAAGTGACCCGGCAACTGCCGCGTACCGATGCCAAGGGGCTGCATTTCGTCTCGCTGCTGGGCGGGCTGACCCGCAATTTCGCGGCCAACCCGCATGACGTGATGCATCGCATCGCGGAGAAGACCGGCGCGCGCGCCTATGTCATGCCGGTGCCGTTCTTCGCCAATACGGTCGAGGACCGCGAGGTGCTGCTATCGCAGCGCGGCGTCGACGAGGTCTTCCGCATGGCGCAATCCGCGACGCTCAAGATCGTCGGTATCGGCACTGCCACGGCGGATGCGCAGCTGGTTTCCTCGGGGATGATCGAACCGGGAGAGATCGAGGCGATTGCAGCGGCGGGCGCGCAGGGCGAGATGCTTGGCGATTTCTTCGACGCCTCCGGAAATGTTGTAGAAACCACGCTTTCCGCCCGAACGCTCGCAGTGGGCTACGATCCCGAGCGCGAAGAGGATATCGTCGCCATCGCGGGCGGGCCGGACAAGGTCGAGGCGATCCGGGCGGTTCTGCGGTCTGGCAGGGTGGCCGGGCTGATCACCGACGAGCGGACCGCACGCGCGCTACTGAGCTGACGGCACGCAAAGGACGACCCTGATGAAACGAGACGACCGGAGGCAGAGCATCCTCGACGCACTGGTACGCGACGGGGCGGTGCAACTCGACGAGTTGGCCGAACGGTTCGGTGTCTCGAAGATGACGATCCACCGCGATCTCGACGATCTCGAAACGGAAGGGCTGCTGCGGAAGATCCGGGGCGGCGCCACGATCGAGCCCGGCTCGCAATTCGAGAGCGATTTCCGGTTCCGTCAGTTGCAGGGTCATGACCTCAAGGAACGAATGGCCCGCGCCGCGCTCGAATGGGTGGAGCCGGGAATGACCGTTATGGTCAACGATGGCTCGACCGCGTCCGTGTTGGGCAGCCTGTTGCCGGAGAAGCGTCCGCTGACGGTGATCACCAACAACGACGCGGTGATGGAGGCGCTGAAAGCCGAGCCGGGGATGACCGTCATCGCGCTGGGCGGGCGCTATTCGGCGAAATACAACGCTTGGATCGGGCGGGTCACGGAAGGCGCGCTCGCGACGCTGCGCGCCGATCTGGCCTTCATCTCGACGCCGGCGGCGGGGGACGGGCGCGCCTATCACATGGACGACGACATCACGCGCGCGAAGCGGGGCATGATGGACGCCGCGGCGCAATCCGTGCTGCTGATCAACCATCTGCGTTTCGACCGGACTGCGCTGCACGTCCTGGCTGACTTCTCGGAATTCGCGGCGGTCATCACCGATGCAGAGCCGTCTGAGGCAGCTCGGGCGCAGATCGAAGCCACGGGGGCCGCGCTCAAAGTCGCGAAAAGCGGGTAGGGCGTCTCTGTTTCCGCCCATTGTCACGACGGCTGGCCGATTGCGCCATCGAGAAAGCGCAGTGAATTGAAGCAGCGCTTCACAGGGTTTGCATCTGCCATTAAAGTTCATGGAAAGACTTGCCGCGATGCCGGGCAGCATCCGTGACGGCTTCCGCCACGCGATTTGCGCGCGATCGTATCCGGCACGGTGGTATTTCCAAGGCGCAGGACATGCTCAAAGACATCAACCTCAACGCGATGAACCACTTCGAGGCCGTCGCTCGGCTCGGCGGCATATCGAAGGCGGCCGAGGAGCTGGGCGTGTCGCCTTCCGCCGTCAGCCAGCAGATCCGGCAGTTCGAGCAGCAAATGGGTGTGCGTCTGTTCAAACGTGAGAAACGGCGACTGTCACTGACACTGGATGGCGAGCGGCTGTTCCAGACGACGACGCAGGCATTCCGGATGATGCGCGACGTGCGCTCCGCGATCCAGCGACAGCGCGAGACGCGCCATTTCATCCTGCGGGTGTCGCCCTCTTTCGCGGTGCGCTGGCTCTCTCCGCGGCTCAAGTCGTTTCTCGAGCTTGCGCCGAACTGGGACATGCGGATCGACGCCGCGCCCGACTTCTCCGACTTCGAGACGGAGGTCGTCGATCTGGACCTGCGCTACGGCGAAGGCGGCTGGACCGGCCTGCATCAAGAACCGGTGGTCCATGACCTCGTGCTGCCGATGTGCTCGCCCGGCTATCTGGAAGAGTTGCGCGCGCTGTCCGACGATCCGATAGGACAGTTGCGACAGGCGCGGCTGATCGACTCGGTGAAGACGCATTACCGGTGGGATTTCTGGCTGGCGCGGCATGGCATCATGGGAGAGCGGATGATCTATCCGATGCGGTTCGACCGCTCTTCGATGGCGATTCAGCTGGCGACCGACGGGGCAGGGGTCGTTCTGGAAAGCACGACGCTCGCCCTGAACGAGCTGGAGCGCGGCGCGCTTGTCCCGCTGTCGACCGCGTTTGAAGCGATCCGTTTCCCTGCCTACTGGCTCGTCTCTCCGGCGCGCCATACCAGCCGCCGGATCGTGCGAATCTTCTCGGACTGGATGCGAGAGGAGGGCGCCGCCCATGATGCGCGCGCCTCGGCGCTGATCACTGGCTTTGGCTGTCGCATCCGGGAGCAGCGCGGGCGACAGCTACCGGGTGAGGAATACCTGCCCGAATGAGACGCGCGCGCCTTGTTGCCAAGGCGCGCGCGCTGGATGTGGATGCCGGATGCGGGTCAGTAGATGGTCAGCGCCGGCACGTAGGAGATCAGCGCCAGCACGAGGATCGCCACGAGGTAGAAGGGCGCCAGCGCGCGCACCACCTCCATCACGCCAACCCGTGCGATCGCGGCTGAGATGAACAGCGTGGTTCCCACCGGTGGCGTATAGAGACCGATCGACAGGTTCACGACCATCATCAGGCCAAGCTGCACCGGATCGAGACCGATCGTATGCCCGATCGTCACGAAGAGCGGGCCAAGCAGCAGCACCGCTGCGGGCAGATCGAGGAACGCGCCCACGATCAACATCACCACGTTCAGCGCGAGGATCACCAGCCAGCGCTCCTGAATGGTCGCAGCCACCCATGCGGCGAGCTCTTGCGGTACGCGCTCGGCGGTCAGGAGCCACTGGATCGTGGAGGACGCCATGATGATGAACATGACCGCGCCGGTCATCATCGCCGTGTCGACCACCGCCTCCCACAGGGATTTGGGATTGAGGTCACGATAGATGACACCGCTGACCAGAAGGGCATAGGCGACCGCCATGACGCTGACCTCGGTGGGGGTCGCCACGCCGAAGCGGAGGGTGCCGATCACGAAGACGGGCATCAGCAGGGCCGGGATCGCGCTGAAGATCTGGCTGCGGAAGGCGGCGAAGCCTCCTTCCAGCGGCGAGCGCGGCAGATTGCGGCGGCGCGCCACGATCGCGACGGCAATGAACATGCCGACACCCAGCATCACCCCGGGCATGATGCCCGCGACGAAGAGGTTGATGATCGAGGTTCCCGAGACCAGCCCGTACAGAATGAGCGGGATAGACGGCGGGATCAGGACCGAGACGGTCGACGAGGCAGAGTTGATCGCCCCCGAGAAACCGCCCGGATAGCCTTCGGCTTTCTGCACCGGGATCAGCGCGTTACCCATCGCCGTCGCATCGGCCACAGCCGAGCCCGAGACACCGCCGAACATCACCGATCCAAGGATCGAGACCTGTCCCAGGCCGCCCTTGAAGTTCCCCACGACGAGGCGGGCGATATTCACCAGATAGGTGCCGAACCGCCCCGCCATCATCAGGTTGCCCGCGAGGATGAAGAACGGCACCGCCAGCATCGGAAAGCTTTGGGTGGGCGTGTAGAGACGCTGCACGATCACCGCCAGCGGCTTGTGGTCGAGCCACAGCGCGGCGGCGACGCCGCCCAGCATCGCATGTGCCACCGGTACGGCAAGCGCGAGCAGCACGAAGAAGACGAAGATCATGACACCGGCCATTGCGGGTCTCCTCAGCTCAAGCTTGCATGGGCGGGATCGTCATCCATCACGGACTTGCCCCCCAGCAGCAACACGATGTCGAGCGCGGCGATGATGGCCATCGCTCCGAATGAATAGACCATGCTGGAATAGCCCCAGATCGCCTTGACCCCGAGGGTCGACAGCGTCTGGAAGG
Organism: Thioclava sp. DLFJ4-1; assembly: GCF_002020145.1. Lineage (NCBI taxonomy): Bacteria > Pseudomonadati > Pseudomonadota > Alphaproteobacteria > Rhodobacterales > Paracoccaceae > Thioclava > Thioclava sp. DLFJ4-1. The sequence continues at coordinate 670,263 of NZ_MPZT01000002.1, read as the reverse complement.
TCGAGGCGCGCAGGATCGGCTGGCTTGACCAGAGGACCGAGATCGAGATCACGATGATCGCGGCTTCGACAAACAGCATGAAGGCGCGCCGAACCCGGGCTCCGGCCAACTCCGGCAACAAAGTGATCGCGATGTTGCGCGAGCGCGCGGTGGCGATGACGATGCCGCCCGCGACCAGCCACGGCAGCAGGATTGCATGGATTTCATAGGCCCACGGGATGCCCTTGCCGGCCCCGTAGCGCAGGATCACGTTTGTCAGGAGCGCCACGAACAGCACCGAAAGCGTGCCCGCAGCGATCAGCTTTCCCGACCATTCCAGCAGGTCGATCACGCCTTGCGCGAGGCGCAGGAAGGGGCGCATACGCCCCCTCCCTTCGCCTGATCCCGCGGCGTCGCTGCGGTCAGAGTCGATCATTCCAGCCCCGCAGCCTTTTTGAGTTCGGCGACCGTATCGGGGTAGTCCTTGGCGTATTTGTCATAGACCGACTTGGTTGCCTCGATATAGGCCGCGCGGTCCGCCTCAGCGAACTTGGCGCCGTCTGCCTCCATCTTCGGCATCAGCTCCTTGTCTGCCTTGAGCGACATGTCGCGCTCCATCGCGCCCGCTTCCGAGGTCGCCTTGAGCGCGCAATCCTGCGTCGCCTTATCAAGGCCTTCCCACCACGACAGGCTGGCTACGACCGGGGTGCTTTCATACTTGTGCCCGGTCATCGTGATGTAGGGCGTGATCTCCTGCAGCTTGGCCGAGTTGATGTTGGTCAGCGGGTTTTCCTGACCGTCGAACACGCCCGATTGCAGCGCCGAGGGCAGTTCGGACCACGCCAGCGGCGCGGGCGATGCGCCGAGCGCGTCGAAGATGTCGATCGTCATCTGATCCGGCGGGGTGCGGATCTTCAGGCCTTTGAGGTCGGCAGGCTCTTTGACGAACTTGTTGACCGTGGTGATGTTGCGAATGCCGTTATCCCAGAAGCCAAGGATCTTGAGCCCGGCTTTCTGTGCGTCCGCGTCGAGCGAGTCGCCCACCGGCCCGTCGAGCACTTTCCATGCCGTCGGCAGATCCTTGAACAGGAAGGGCAGGCCCAGCAGGCCGATCTGCGGCACGATCTGCGCCATCGGACCCTGGCTGTTGGCCGTGACCTGAATCACGCCCGCCGCGGTCGAGGTCAGCATCTCAGAGTCGTCGCCCATCGTGGCCGAGGCCGCGACGTTCACCGTATCCTTGCCGTCGGTGCATTGGGTGAAGATTTCAGCCCATTTTTCCGCCGCGATGTAGCGCGGGTTTCCAGGGTTCGCGCCATGCGCGAAGATCACTTCGTCAGCCTGCGCCGTAGAGGCCCCTGCAAGGGCCGTCGCGCCGAGAAGTGCGATGGTCAACATAGATTTCATTGGTCTCTCTCCCGATTGGTTCGGACGGTCTCCTCACCGTCCCGCCGGATTGGCTCCGGCTTCATCCGGCCCACCTCACTGCGGGCCGGAGATTAGTTGCCTTGCGGTCAGGCACAACCGCGAACAGGCGTTATTCGGTCGGCCTAGTGAATGAGCGAGCCGCCATTCACGTCGACTTCGGTGCCGGTGCAGTAGGCCGAAAGGTCAGAGGCAAGGAACAGCGCGCAGCCAGCAACATCCTCGGCCGTGCCCGCGCGTCCCATCGGAATTCCGGCGAGGACTTGCGTGCGCATCTCTTCGGTCAGCTTGCCCGCGGTGATGTCGGTGGCGATGAAGCCCGGGCACAGCGCGTTCACGCGCACGCCGTCGGGGGCAAGCTCGCGCGCCGAGGCCTTGGTCAGCCCCAGCACGCCCGCCTTCGCGGCCGAATAGTGCGGGCCACCGAAGATGCCACCGCCGCGCTGCGCGGAAACCGAGGACAGGTTCACGATCGAACCGCTCTTGCGCTCGCGGAAATGCGGCGTCAGCGCCTGCGTCATGTAGAGCGTGCCACGCAGGCTCACATCGGTCACCGCGTCGTAATTCTCCGGCATGATGTCCATGAGCTTGAGCGGCTGGGTGATGCCCGCGTTGTTCACGAGGATATCCACCGCGCCCCATTTCGCGATCAACTCGTCCGCGGCGGCCTGACAGGCAGCCTTGTCGACGACGTTGCAGGCAAGCCCGACATGCCCCTCGCCGGGCAGATCGGCGGCAGCGGCAGCGGCCTGATCCGCGTCGAGGTCGAGGATCGCCACGGTCGCGCCATGCTGCGCGAAAAGCGTCGCCGTCGCCTTGCCGAGACCGCGAGGGCTGGCCGCCCCGGTCACGATGGCAAATTTACCGTCCAGAAGTCCCATTGTGTTCCTTTCTTCGTGTCGTTGGCGCGGCGCTCAAAGCCAGCCGCGGATCTGTTGGGCGACCTTCGCGGTGCTCAGGCCATAGAGGTCATGAAGCGTGGGCAGCGCGCCCGCTTCGAGAAATTCATCGGGCAGCGCGATCTGGCGGAAAGACGGCGTCACCCCTGCGCGCAGGAGCGAGCGGGCAACCGCTTCGCCCAGCCCGCCGACTTCGGAGTGGTTCTCGGCGGTGACGAGAAGTCGGCCCTTGCCTGCCTCCGCGACGATCGTCTCGGTATCGAGTGGCTTGATCGTCGGACAGTGCAGAACCGCGACGTCGATCCCGTCCTTGGCCAGCAACTCCGCCGCGTCGAGCGCGCGCATGGTCATGATCCCCGAGGAGACCACCAGAACGTCGCGCCCCTCGCGGATCATCTGCGCGCGGCCCAGCTCGAACTGGTAGTCGGGCCGGTAGCGGGTGATCACCTCCGGCACCTTGCCCCGCAGAAGCCGGGCATAGACCGGCCCATCATGGGCGATCATCGCAGGCACCATCTGCGCGACATCGGTCGCGTCACAGGGATCGAGAATGGTCAGGTTCGGCAGCCCGCGGAAGATCGCGAGATCCTCGGTCGCCTGATGGCTCGGGCCGTAGCCCGTGGTCAGGCCCGGCAAGCCGCAGACGATCTTGACCGGCAGGTTCTCCTCCGCGATCGCCATGCAGATGAAGTCATAGGCCCGACGCGAGGCGAAGACCGAGTAGGTCGTCGCGAAAGGAATGAAGCCCTCATGCGCCATCCCTGCCGCTGCCGACATCAGAAGCTGCTCGGCCATGCCCATCTGGTAGAAACGGTCGGGATAGGCCTGCGCGAAGACATGCAGATCGGTATATTTCGCGAGATCCGCAGTCAGGCCAACGATGCGGGCGTCATCCTTCGCGGCCTCGACCAGCGCATGCCCGAAGGGGGCGGCGACGGTGTCATAGCCTTCCGCCGCCAGCGAAGCGATCATCGCGCTTGTCGCGACCTTCGTCTCGGGCACGCGGCGGGGTTCGTATTTGCGGGCGCGGGCTGCGGCGGTCATGCGGGCACCTCTGCGTCTAGAATATCCAGTGCGCGCGTCCACTCATCGGGCTCGACGCGGACGAAATGGGTGATCTCGCGCTCTTCGAGAAAGGGCACGCCCTTGCACATCTTGGTATTGCAGATGATCACGCGGGGCTTTTGCTCGGGGCAGGTGCGGGCAGCGTCAAAGGCCGCGACCAGCGCATCGAGGTCATTGCCGTCGACCTCTTGCGCGTGCCAGCCAAAGGCCTCCCATTTCGGTGCCTCGGCCCCGACGGCGAGCGCGTCACGGGTCGGGCCATCGGCCTGCTGATTGTTGAAATCGACGATGCAGATCAGGTTGCTCAGACGGTGCTGGGTGGCCGACATCACGGCCTCCCAGGTCGAGCCTTCGCCCAGTTCGCCGTCGGACATCAGGTTGTAGACGAACTGATCGCCGCACTTCGCCTTCAGCCCGAGCGCCATGCCGACCGCGATGCCCAGCCCATGCCCGAGGCTGCCGCCGGTAATCTCCATCCCCGGCGTGTAAGAGGCCATGCCCGACATCGGCATCCGCGAGTCGTCCATCCCATAGGTGCCGATCTCGTCCTCGGGCAGGATGCCCGCCTCGATCAACGCGGCATAAAGCGCGATCGCATAGTGGCCGATCGACAGCAGGAAGCGGTCGCGACCTTCCCATTCGGGATCGTCGGCGCGCAGATTCAATGCGTGGAAATAAGAGGTTGCCAGAACGTCCGCCACACCAAGCGCCTGGCCGACATAGCCCTGTCCCTGGACTTCGCCCATCTGGAGCGCTTTGCGACGGATGCCCCAGGCGCGGCGCGCCAACGAGACGTTCGACCGCGGATTTGCGGTAAGTTCTGGCATGGTTCCTCCCCTGCGGCGATCCTCCATCAGCCGCATCCTGCCCAGAACACTGCCGCGAGGAGCGCTCCAAAAAAAGAAAGGAAACTTAAACTCGTTGTTAGTATTTCTTCACAACTTCCCGGCTGGTTTTGATGTCCGAGCGGTGATTTCCCCGCTACTCCTGTTGGGGAAGCTCTGCGCGCCACACTGAGGAGGTCGTGTGCAGAGCATGACTACGGGAGGACATCATGAAACTGGGTTTGGGCAGTTACGCCTATCGCTGGTCCATCGGGATCAAGGATCAGATCCCCTCTAAGCCACTGACGGCATTCGACCTTCTGGATCGTGCGGAAGCGCTCGGACTTGAGGTCGTGCAATATGCGGACAACATGCCGCTGGATCGTTACACTGCGGACGATCATCACAAGCTCTATGAGATCGCCCAACAAAAGGGCCTTCAACTCGAGCTGGGAACGCAATGTTTCGATGCCGATGAAGTCGACCGCTATATCGAGATCGGCCAGCGCCTTCATTCGAAGATCATGCGTGTCGCGCTCGATGCCGAAGACAGCCACATGCCGGTGGCCGAGCTGGCCGAGCAGTTGCGCCCGCGGGTCGATCGTGCGCGTGCCGCAGGCATGAAAATCGCGATCGAGAACCACTTCAACTATCCCAGCCCGCGTATGGTCGAGCTGCTGGAAGCGGTCGGCGACGATCACCTCGGGGTCTGTCTCGACGTGGCTAATTCGATCTGTGCAAACGAGTGGCCCGAAGAGACGATCAGCCTCTTGGCGCCGTGGACGATCAACCTGCACCTGAAGGATTACGAGATCACGCCCGACCCCTATGGCGTCGGCTTCCGCATTCATGGCGTGCCCTTGGGCACGGGCCGCGCGCCGATCGCGTGGACCCTCGACCAGCTGGCGCATTGCCCCGCCGACATGAGCGTGATCCTCGAACATTGGCTGATGCTGGAGAGCGACGGCCTGGAAGCGGCGATCGCCAAGGAACAGCCGTGGATCGAGCAGACGACCGCAGCCGCGAAAACTTTTACCGAGGGGCGCTGAGATGACCGACGATATTCGCACCAAGAAACTGATGAACGCGCCCGAGGACATTATCCCCGAGGCGATCGAAGGAATGCTTTCCGCCCATCCCGACCTGCTAAGTGTCGAGGGCGCCACGCGCCGCGCGATTGTGGCCAAGGACGGCCCGCGCGACGGCAAGGTCGGGATCATCATCGGTGGCGGCTCCGGGCACGAACCGGCCTTCGCGGGCTATGTCGGACGCGGCCTGGCGGATGCGGCGGCGGTCGGCAACGTGTTTGCCTCGCCCTCGCCCGAGCACATCATGGATGCCGCGCGCGCGGTGGAGGGGGGCGCGGGGGTGATGTTCCTCTATGGGAATTACACCGGCGACGTCATGAATTTCGACATGGCCGCCGAGGAATGCGAGGGGATGGGTATTCCCGCCCGCTCGGTTCAGGTCACCGATGACGTGGCCTCGGCGCCCAAGGGCCGGGAGAAAGAAAGACGCGGCATCGCCGGGGATTTCTTCGTCTTCAAGATCGCGGGCGCTGCCGCCGAGGCCGGTCGCGATCTCGAAGCCTGCTATGCCGCAGCACAGCACGCCAATGACAATTGCCGCTCGATGGGCGTCGCGCTGAGCGCGTGCTCCTTGCCCCAGACCGGCAAGCTCAATTTCGACCTTGGCCCGCGCGAGATGGAAATCGGCATGGGTATTCATGGTGAACCGGGCATGCGTCGCGGTCACTTGGAAAGCGCCGATGCGGTCAGCGACGAGCTGATGCAGGCTATCCTGAACGACATGGAACTGGCAAAGGGCGACGAGGTCGCGGTGCTGGTCAACGGGCTGGGCGCAACCGGGCCGCTGGAGCTTTACATCCTGCACCGCCGGATCGCGCAGATTCTTGGCGAGCGCGACGTGAAAATTCACCACAGCTGGGTCGGGGAATACTGCACCTCTCTGGAAATGGCCGGGGCTTCGATCACGCTGCTCAAGCTGGACGACGACCTCAAGACGCTGCTCGATATGCCGTGCCGGACACCTGCGCTCACGGTCGCCGGAAGCCTTGAGCCGGTGGGTAAGCGCACCCGCCGCACTCATGCCGCCGCCTCCAGCACGAGCGGGATCGAGCGGTCTGACCTTGCTATCGACGGCCCCGTCACGCCTGTGCGTTTCCGCCAGATGATGTTGGCGATTGCAGATGCGATCCACGCGAACCGCGACTGGCTGTCGGAGCTCGACGGAGTCATCGGGGATGGCGATCACGGCGTCACTATGGACATCGGCTGGACCGCGGTGCGCAAGGAATTGAAAGACCCGACGGATGAGACCGTGTCCGAGACCTGCGCGCGCATGGCCAAGGCGTTTCTCGACGCGGTCGGGGCGTCTTCCGGACCGCTTTATGCGACGGCTTTCCGTAAGGCGGGCGAGGCTGTGTCCGATCGGCTCAACCTCGATGCCGGTGCGATGGTCGCGTGGATCGAAGGGATCTGCGCAGGCATCCAGTCGCGCGGCGGTGCACAGGTCGGCGATAAGACGATGATCGACGCATGGGTTCCGGCGGTGGCGAAAGCGCGCGAGACCCTGCAATCGGGCGGTGACGTGATCGCCTGCCTCGACGCGGCTTGCGCCGGTGCAAAAAACGGTCGCGACTACACCGCTGAAATCGAAAGCCGCCGGGGCCGGTCGGCCAAACTGGGAGAACGCTCTGTCGGGCACATGGACCCGGGCGCGGCCTCGGCCCATGTCATGCTGGTCGCGATGACCGAGGCCTTGCGCGATTGATCATGACCCGGGGCGCTCTCAAGGGCGCCCCGCCCGTCATTGCGTTGAATGTCCGAAATCCTCGATTTCGGGTAGTCCCGTTTGCGAGGGTCACATCACCACCCCGACGATTTCGTGGGCGAGGTTGTCCCAACCGGCGGCGCGGAGCGCGCTTTCCCGTAAAGACCGTCTGTGATCATGGCGAAGCCATCCGCTATGATCGCGGCGTTTTTCGCCTCATTCCAGTCCGCTGCTGCTGCGGCGCTAGGCTACGATTGGGTATCTGGAATGTCAGCCGGAAAACCCGGAAACCGGGGTTGGTTCTGGAAACCAACCTGCAATGCAGTGCTCCGAATTTCGGCTGAATAGTGGAGGCGAGTACCGGAATCGAACCGGTGTACACGGATTTGCAATCCGGGAAGAAAACGTTGCTTTTCAATGGGTAAGTGTTTCAAAAAGTCACGGACAGATCGTGAACCATTCGTGAAAGTTTCAAACGCAAAATTGGCGCCACTGACGCCTTCAGAGCGGAAGAAGACGCGCCCGTGCCGTGTTCGGAGTAGCCGCATCCAGACACTTTCTATTGCGTGTCTTTAGGCAGGACGTGGTCTTTTGCTTAGCTTCGCTTGGTTTTCTAGAACTTAAATGCTCGAGCTGCGCACAGTGGTTACGAAGACGTTGCGCTTCGCCGTCCTCGCCTTAACGACCCTGACGGCCGATTACACGTTAAGTGGCGGATAGACGCATTCCGCAAGCGAACTGCGGTTGCGATCGGCAATGAAGGCGGTCTCGGCAGCGGCCCGGCTCGCCTTGAGACGGCAGTGCGGCGTCAATGTGCAGGCGGCGCTCCCGGACAGGAAACACTCGACCAGAGCCTGGTCTGCCTCGAGATAGGCGACGACGTCGCCCAGAAGGATCTCTTCAGGCCGCCGCGCGAGCACCGCACCGCCGCCGCCGCCGCGTCGCGTTTCCAGATAGACAGCAGCCGACAGTGACGAGAACACCTTTGCCAGATGATTGCGTGAAATACGGAACTCTTCCGCCAGCTCCGCGGTGGTGAACGGTCGATCAGGGGTGCTGGCCATCCCCGTGAGGACGCGTAGTCCGAAGTCGGTGAAGGAGGTGAGACGCAAATGCAGCTTCGCGATTTGGTATTTGCAATGCGCATTAAGTGAGTGTAATGCGTAATCCAAATACTAATTACCTAGAGAATCCGCAATCTAGAAAGCCTTGCCATGATTTCCGCTCGCGGAAAATCTCGACGAAAGCAGCAGCCTCGAGAACGCGGGGCTCTTTTCACGGGTCGAGGCGGCCATGCACTCGCTGGGACAAGAAACGGCAAGACGATGATCCACTCACTCCTTTCCATCATTTTCGCCCGGCCTTCCCGGCTCGGATCGCCTGCGCGCGCCACTAGAAAGCTCCAGTCATGAGCGCGGGCGACGACACACTCCCGCGCGCTGCCGACCCAGGCACGTCCGTGCTCGCTCGCCTCTCATGCTTGATCGTGCAACCCGTCCTGACCCGCGTGGTCAGGCGCGTCGCCAAACAGCATCCGTCGCTTTTCTCGCGGCTCGGTCCACATCAGGGGACCGATTTCGTAATCGATCCGGTGGAACTGCCCTTTGCCCTGCACCTGCGACCAGATCCGCAAGCGCTGGTGTTCCGGGCCGTCGCGCGCAATGCGGCGCCCGAAGCGGGAGCCACAATTCGGGGGAAGTTCATGCTGCTTCTGGAGTTGGTCGATTCCGAAGAGGATGGAGATGCCGCTTTCTTCTCCCGCGACCTGGAAGTCACGGGCGACACCGAAGCTGTCGTGCGGCTTCGCAATGCACTCGACGATGTCGATGGATCCATCGCCGAGGAAACCGCTGGAATGTTCGGCCCTGCTGGCCGCGCCATTCTGGCAAGGCTACGCCGCGCCTATCCAACGTGAAGAAAGGACCCCTCTTCCCATGAGCCTCGCCGAACTGATCTGCCCGGCCGGCACACCCGCCGCCCTGCGCACCGCCGTCGATGCCGGCGCCGATGCGGTTTACTGCGGCTTTCAGGATGCCACCAACGCACGCAACTTTCCCGGACTGAATTTCACCCCGGACGAACTGGCCGCTTCGGTCGCCTACGCGCATGACAAGGGCACCAAGGTGTTGCTCGCTTTGAACACCTACCCGCCTGCGGGCAAGGTCGATCTGTGGCGACAAGCCGCTGATACAGGCGCGCTGCTTGGGGTCGATGCTTTCATCGTCGCGGATATGGGCGTGGCAGACTATATCGCGCGCACCCATCCCGGTGTTCGTCTACACCTGTCAGTTCAGGCCGCCGCCTCCAGTCCCGAGGCGATCCGGTATTATTGCGAGAATTTCGCGGTGAAACGCGTCGTGCTGCCGCGCATCCTGACGATCCCCGAGATCCGTGAAATCCGCAAGGAAATTCCCTGTGAGATCGAGACCTTCATCTTCGGTAATCACGGGCTGATGGTCGAAGGACGGTGCAGCCTGACCAACTACCTCACCGGGCAATCGACCAACATGGACGGGGTGTGCTCTCCGGCCTCGGACGTGGAATACAAGCGCCACACGGATGGCTCTATGTCCTCGCAACTCGCGGGTTTCACTATCGACTGCTTCGGGGCAGACGAAAAGGCAGGCTACCCGACAATCTGCAAGGGGCGCTATACGGCGCCGCACCGCTCCGAGCCATATTATGCCTTCGAGGAGCCGATCAGCCTGAACCTTTCCCGGCTGCTTCCCGACCTGATCGACGCCGGTGTTCACGCTTTTAAGATCGAAGGTCGCCAGCGATCGAAGAGCTATGTCCGAGGTGTGGTGTCGGCCTTCCGGCAGGCCGTTGATGACATCCGCGCGGGTCGAGAGGCGAATATTGCCGATCTGGTCGCCCTGACCGAGGGCCAGAAACAGACCCAGGGCGCGTTCGAGACAAAGAAATGGCGGTAAACGACATGACGAAACTGACCCTGGGCCCCATCGCCTATCACTGGTCCACCCAGACGCGGCGCGACTTCTACGCTCGTGTCGCCGACGAGGCGCCGATTGACGAGGTCTATCTGGGCGAGGTCATCTGCTCGAAGCGCGCGCCGTTTCACGAGGCCGATCTGCCTGCCACGATCGAACGGCTGGAACGCGGTGGCAAGACGGTGATCCTGTCGTCGCTGGCCGAGGTGATGTTGAAACGCGAACGCAAGGCGACAGCTGATCTGGCCGCCATGGAAGCGCCAGAGATCGAGATCAATAACGCGGCGGGCCTGTTTGCACGAGGCAAGCGCCCGCACCGCATCGGTCCGTTCATGAACGCCTATAATGAGGCGACCATCGCCTGGATGGCGGGCCGGGGTGCGACGCATGTCTGCCTGCCGACCGAAATGCCTGCCCCGGCGATTGCTGCGGCCGCTGCGGCGGCGCGCGAGCTTGGGCTGGGGGTGGAAGTGCAGGTGTTTGGCCGTGCTTCGCTTGCGGTGTCCGCACGATGCTACCATGCGCGCGCCCATGGCCGGACCAAGGATAACTGCCAATTCGTGTGCGAAGAGGACGCGGACGGCATGCCCTTACGCACCACAGACGACCGCCCGATCCTTCGCGTGAACGGTATTCAGACCCAGTCGGAAAGCTACATCGGCCTGTTGCCCGAAGCTGGACAGATGATCGTAAACGGCGTCACCCATTTTCGGCTGATGCCACAGGCGGTGGATATGGTTGCGGTGGCTACGACGTTCCGCAACGTTCTGGATGGCACCCACAGCTTGATCGACGGTGAACAAGCGTTGCGCAAACTTTGCGACGGGATTTCGTTCTCCAACGGGTTCTATCACGGTCAAGCGGGGTATCAGCGCATTGCCGCTGCCGCGGCAAACTAATCGCGACAAGGGCGCGATAGCTAATTTCGGACTTTCGAGATTCAGGGACCTGGCCGTAGACCTTTGCATTTCTAAACTCGCCGCGGCGACGAAGGGAACGCTTTCTTACGCCTTGCTTTACGGTAGTGAACCGGCATCGCCGAGATCAGTTGGTTCGAGTTCTCCCGGGTCCGGCGCAGCGCGCGACTTCACTGGTTTTGGTGGAGGCGCCTGCCATGCTTTTAGATTTGCTCCCACAAGATCGTAAAACTCTGGAACGATACGCTCAATGTCTTCGATAACAGTCCTTCGGCCTCCGAAACGCTTTCCGAGCCCTTCGATCATCAATATCTCAAATCCATGGGGAACGAGGTCCAAATTGTCGGTCTGAATTAGTTCCGGTTCTTCGCGTAGGAGCGAAATGGGCTTCATGGTTGGAGGGCAACGGCCCGGCCAAAGAGCGCGAACAAAAATCCGCTCGTCATTTTGGGGAAGCATCCTCAGCAGCCAATTGAGCCGCGCCTTTGTTGACTTTCGATCAGTCGGCGCTTTGACAGTCATCGAAACTGACACGGTTTTGCGCGCAATATCTGCACAGAGGTCGATATCTGATGCGCAATCTGGAACCCGGAGCTTCGAGGTCAGCATATGCGTTTCGACGATCGAGCTTATTTGCTCCTTCAATCTTGCTGCAGGATCTTCCCGGAGTTTGCGTTCAACGATGCTGTCAACGCGTGTCCCTACATGGCTCGACATGTGTAGGCATAGGTCGCGTTCTTCGGCGATCCAACTCGCGGCAGACGCTTCAACCTCAGAAGACGATTTCTTCAGCTTTTCGTCATTCGCGACCGATTGGACGATGTCTTTCCATTGAGCTGCCATTTGTGTGAAGCGTTCAACGCCCGTAGCTGGATGAGCCAAGAAGTCATTGAGCTGCGCCAAGAGATAGGACTGTTCAGTATCATCGACAGCGTTCTGATAGCCGAGAATTTCGCAGATCGTGGCAAGCCAGGTCCAGGACCAGTGAAAAAGTGAAACCCTGCGCAGAAGTGTCTTCGGGAGATTCACAGGGGAATGATCCGCCCGCGATACAAACTGATTTGAGACAGTAATAACCGCGTCGATCCCTTGGGCCCGAGCAATCTCGACGTAACGTTGCACCTGCTCGACATCGAGATCGTTTTTGCCGATTTTCGCCTCGATCAAAGCAGACCATCGCGTGCGTCCGGTGTCGATTACAATCAATCCGTCGGGCCGGCAGTTCGCAAAATCTTTTTCCCGAAAAACTACTTCCGTGAAGGCTTGGACCTTGGTGCGTTTCCCAACGCGCACGCCGGTTGAAGCTAAGACTTCCTGCGCCAGCGCGGGGATTTGCGTCATCACAGCGAGGAATATCGAGGCCACACGTTTTTCCTTACTCGTTTCGGCAAGGACCGGGAATAAACGTGCCTCATCACCGCTTGAGAGGAAATCAGGTAATTCTTTCATCACTAGCTCTCCGAGAAATGTATTCAAAGGCTAGCAACTCGAAATCGAACCGTCTACTTTCCTGATTTTCAGGCAGTGGGCTGGCGATTGTGGGCTTTCCAAACTGTTCTAGATTAGAATTTCGGATCGAGGAGTGGCCATCCGCTGCACACGGCAGCGATGGCGACTATCTGCTGTGAGCAGCCTCTGGGTCAATAGGGGGCGGAACGCGGTCGTTCGCTGCGCTTTACACCAATGTCTGCTACGCGAAGCAACGACGAAACGGGCTATCGAGGCGAAGATGCGGCGCACCAGCCAACTGAACGACGATATGAGGGCGCATGGCGGTGGTCCTGCAACGAGGGCACCGCCAGTATTTCTAAACGCAGCGCGGCAGCCTGTTTTCAAGCGCGCGCTGCCCTCGTTCGGCGCTGTGCAAAAGTAAAGGCCATTGAGGCTGCGACACACCCAACGGCCTTTTCAACCCAACTCTCGATGAAAGGTTATATAATCAATTTAGAACAAAAACAGTCGGGAATCAATACGTCTCTGCGCTTACCTGTGCGCGGGGGCCAGCTGACCTGCCATGGGGATTTTCCTCCACCATCGATTAGAGTCCGACCCAACTTTGATCCGCTCTCCAGTGCGCTCCCCGCGCTCGAACACATCGGACGCGCCTTCGAGCAGGGCCCGTTTCAATTGATGGGTCATCGTCAGATGCACCCCGAACCGGCTCGCCAGCTCGGCCGCTGTCTCTTCACCCTTCAGGCTTCCAGCGCGACCTTTGCACTGAACTCGGTCGCGTGCTGCGTGCGATTCGACATCTCTGCCCCCCTTCTCGGCGAAGATCAGCAGACCGCAAATCGTAGCTTATTTCAGTGTCCGAATTTCGGGGCGGCTCCGACTTGTATCAACATGTCCGAGTTACGCGTTCCGAGAACCACGATTGTCGGCCCACGTTGGGAGTGTTTTCTGAAAGAGCTGACGAGGAGGCCAAGCTCAGAAATAGTCGAAAGACAGACTGCCGGTTAAAGGCACTTTGGCGGAATACCGACCGGTCCGCGCCTGAGCGTGCGGCCTCCCTATTCTTTTCCTATATCCGGCGCACTAAGTCATGCCGATGCGTCTTCTTAGGCGAGTCCAACTATTGGACAGAAATAGAAATGTTGCATGACCTCCTCCTCGTGGCTGCCGGCCTTGTTCTCCTTTTTGTCGGCGGCGAAGGGCTCGTGCGTGGCTCGGTCGCAATTGCCGAGCGCCTCGGCATATCTAAGCTTCTAATCGGTCTGATCATTGTCGGTTTCGGCACGTCGACACCGGAACTGCTTGTTTCCGTGAACGCAGCCATAGACGGCGCGCCTGAGATTGCTTTGGGTAACGTCGTAGGCTCGAACATCGCGAACATTCTGCTCATTGTCGGCGTGGCAGCAGTTATCACACCGATCCTCGGCTGGGCGCGAACAGCTGTGCGCGAGGCGCTGGTCGCAACACTTGTTTCGCTGGCGACCTACGCTCTTGCTCAGGGTGAAATCATCACTCGGATCGAAGGCATCGCAATGCTTCTCGTCCTCACGGGTTACCTCTCTTCCAGCTACTGGTTGGAAAGACGCAACCGCCGGGCAACGGCATTTCAACATGAAGCTGAGGAGTTCGAAGACATTCCGCTACCGCGACCTTGGCTTGCGCCGCTCTTGGTTATTGCTGGCATTGCCGCTCTGGTGTTCGGAGCGGACTTACTGGTCGAAGGGGCAGTAAACATCGCCCGCGAGTTCGGGGTGCCCGACGCGGTAATCGGTCTATCGCTCGTGGCCATCGGAACGTCGCTGCCCGAACTCGCCACCAGTATCGTCGCGGCGATCCGGCGCCACCCCGATGTGGTGCTCGGCAACGTTATCGGCTCGAATATCTTCAACATCCTCGCGATCCTCGGCGTCACGGTGGTGATCCAGCCGATCGAAATCAGCACGCGCTTCCGCGAGATCGATACCCCAGTCATGCTGGCGTCGTCTCTCATACTGCTGGGCTTGCTGTTCGCTACTAAGAAGATTGGTCGCGTGTGGGGTGCGCTGATGTTGGCCGCCTATGCCGCATATATGGTGCTCTTGTTTTCCAACGGTATTGCCAGCTAGCTTTTCTAACAGCGGGGCGTTCGTTCATCCAAGGCATTGGAACAGAGAGCGCCCGGTCAACGGCCGCGCTTCAAGGCGACGACGACGGTGCTCGACGTGAGCGAGACATTGCGTCTCTTCGTCAGCTTCTAGACGGTCGAGGCGGAGGACGACGTCTGCGATCCAGACCTCGCCAGACTGGCCGCGCGGCTCGCCCTGCTGCATTTCGAGCGCGCCCTCGACACCGGCGTCCCGGCCCCACTCACGGTGCTCGGCGACCGCGAGCGCGCCGTCTGCCTCGCCATCCCCTCTGATCGCAAATCCGAGGCAATCGCGGCCGAGCTCGGCATCGCCCCCTCCAGCGTGATCACCTGCCGCAAGCGCGCCGATGGCAAGCTGGACATCTCCTGCCGCGCAGGCTTGTTCGCAATTCGCGCGGGTTAGAACTACGGAACCGAGGATCGCGCCTCAATATGACCGACCTAACGCGAAGATCATTGCGTGATCGTGGCTAAATCTATAACAAGCATTTCTGATGCTTGTTTGTTGGAGGCACCATATGCGCCTGACCAGTTTCACAGATTTCGGACTCCGAGCGCTGATGCGGATGGCCAGCGCGCCGGAGCGTGCCTTCTCGACAGCCGAGATCGCCGAAGAGTTCGGTATCTCTCGCCACCACCTGAATAAAGTCATTCAGCGCCTGGCCCGGCACGGCTTCGTGACCACGCGGCGCGGGACCGGTGGCGGCGCAATGCTCGGCCGTCCCGCCCACGAGATCGTTCTGGGAGACCTCGTGCGGCTTCTCGAGCAGGACCAGGCCATTGTCGAATGTTTCTCTCCTGACGGCGCGTGCTGCATTACCCCCGTCTGCGGCCTGAAGGGCAGACTCCGCGCCGCAGAGACCGCGTTTTTGGCAGAACTCGATCGTTCGACGCTGGCAGACATCGCCTTGCCGGCCACTGTTCCATCTGCGGTCTGAAAGGAGATAGCGATGCGTAACGTGTCTTTCACCACTGACGGTTTCACGGTCGACGCAGAACTCGTTGGACGCGTCTTCGGCCTCCCACCAGCCGATGTTCTCGCGAAACTCCGCGACGGCGAGGTCACAAGCAGATGCGAGGCCGGTGTCGACGACGACGCCGGCCGATGGCGGCTGACCTTCTACTTTGGCGGTCGCGCTCTACGCCTCGTTGTCGATGAGAACGGCACGATCCTGTCACGCGGCACCTTTCCCTCACACGCACCCGTTGCGGCTCCGCGCGACCTCGAGACGACACATTCGAAGTCCTGACCAGCAATTTCCCGCGGGAAAGAAGCACGACGATCTGCCCCTCCCTCCCCCGCAAGCTCCGCTTCTTGTTGCCGGCGGCGAGTTGTCTAGCGTGACACCTTGCTGAAGGCGCGCTCCGCCATGAGACGCGCCTTGTTCAGGACGCGCGCGAATAGCGTATCCCTTCGGGCACATGCTGATCGAGAACCGAAGCGATCATCCGTGTTAACGGTCGACCTTCCGGTGCAATGCTGATGCGCTTTCCCGTCAGTCTTGCGAATGGCGCGAAGCGCGTGGCCATTTCCGTCAGGCAAGGCAGCAGCTTCTGGGCATTGGTGCCGAACTCCTGGCTCAAATCGTCAAGATCCACTGCGAACCGACACATCAACTCCTCGATCGCCCGAGCGCGCAGCTGGTCTTCGGGGCTTAACTGGTAGCCACGAGCGCCCGGAAAAACACCGGTTGCAATCCGCTGCTGATAAGCTGCGGTCGCGGGCGCATTCTGGACATAACCTTCCGAAAAGCGCGAAATCGACGATGCCCCGAGCCCTATGAGAGTGCTGCATGTGTCGGTCGTGTATCCTTGGAAATTGCGACGCAGCCGTCCGGCCTCGAGCGCCGCCGTCAGAGTGTCGCCGGGGCGCGCGAAATGGTCGATGCCGATAGCTGTGAGCCCGGCTGCAACAAACAGTTCTCCGGCGCGGGTGGCGAGGTGGTAGCGCGCCAAATCGTCCGGCAGCGCCTCTTCGTCGATCAGCTTTTGCCGTTTTGAAACCCAAGGCACATGCGCGTAACCAAAGAGCGCAACGCGGTCCGGCGTAAAGGTGAGAACCTTTTCGATCGTGTCTTCGATGCGCGCGAGGCTCTGGTGCGGGAGGCCATAGACCAGATCGGTGTTGAGAGAGGCGATGCCGGCTGCACGCAAGTCTTCGACGCACGCGCGTGTGGTTTCGAACGGTTGCAGGCGACCGATGGCTTTTTGGACTTCGGGATCGAAATCCTGAATGCCGATCGACGCGCGGTTCATGCCTTCGGAGGCGAGAGCTTCGATCTTCGCGCGATCGACCATGGTCGGGTCGATCTCCACCGAGAACTCGAACTCCTGGGCTGGTGGAAACACACGGCGTATCGATGCCGAGAGACGATGAATCAATTCCGGCGGCAGGATGGTAGGCGTTCCGCCACCCCAGTGAAGGCGGCCCATTTTCAGGCCGTTCGGTATGATGGCGCGCACCATATCGAGCTCTGCCTCGAGCGCCTCGATATAGCTTTCCACCGGGCCAAGGGTTTTCGTGCCTTGTGTGTGACAGGCGCAGAACCAGCATAGCCGCTCGCAAAATGGGATGTGCATGTAGACTGACACAGGCTCGCTCGGGTCCAACCGTTCGAGCGCATGGCGTTGAAAGGACGCGCCTGTGTCGGGCGCAAAGGCCGCCGCAGTTGGGTAGGACGTGTAACGCGGCACGCGCGCATCGAAGAGGCCAAGCGCCCGAAGTGTTTCTGTGTGTTCCATGCCCTCTTATCAGACAGACAGAATCGGGCTTCTTTGCTGTGGCTCAAACTAAATGTGCGACGACGCAGCCGGTGACCGCACAGGTCCCCTCGTTCGACCGTGAAAGTGACAGAAGGGCATCGAGTCGCCTTGTGTGCGCCAATTGGTATTTACAATGCGCATTAAAATAGTGCAGTGAGAGATCATGGCGACGAAGGTTGAAGCCGATTGAGTCGTGACGGGCCGAAGGCTCTTGCAAAGGTCTTGTTGAATGACGGATCAAACCCGAACTGCATTGGACGATTTGCCCGGCGATCTTTTGATGTGGGTTCTCATTATCAGCGAATTGCTGGTTTTCGGTGCGGGGTTGATCGTTTTCTTTTCGGTGCGGATCACTGATCCGACGGGCTTTGCCGAAGCGCAGAATGCGCTGAACCGGACTGCCGCTGCGACGAACACGATCATCTTGCTGACGAGCGGCTTTTTCGCTGCCCTGGCACTGAATCTGAGGCAATCGCGCAGGCGTGGCGGCGCACGCGTTTCTCTTGTGTGTGCCGCTTTGCTCGGCGCGGCATTTCTCGGGATCAAGGGCGCCGAATTCGCGTCCAAGGCCGCGCAAGGCATTGTCTGGGACACGCATCCTTTCTTCAATTTCTATTTCCTGCTGACCGGATTTCACGCCGCGCATGTCGCAGCCGGCGTCATCCTGTTGCTGCTGGTGGCGTGGCGCGATCATGTGGGAAATATCGAGGATGCGACCGCGTTCTGGCACATGGTCGATCTGATCTGGGTGTTGCTCTTTCCAGTGGTCTATCTCCTGCAATGACACGCCGGTCCCTCTATATCGCCCTCGGCACGCTTGTTCTCCTCACCCTTGGCTCGTCCTTGCTTTCATTCTCGGGGGTCTGGGCCAAGTGGCCAGGGGCGGCAGCGGTGGTCGTGATGGCACTTGCCTGGCAAAAGGCGCGGATCATCCTCGGAAAATATCTGGGATTGGTGCAGGCGCCCGCTTGGCAGCGCGGCTTCGATGTGGCGCTGACAGGCGTGTGCCTCCTGTTGCTGGTGCTCTATCTCGCGCCACTGGGGCTATAGGGAACCCGCTGGTCTGTTCGGTAACGACCATCGAACCTGCATTTGCAACGCTCGCCTGATGCGCTCTGCTCCTCGAACAACCTGATGTGAGCCGGTCCGAATGGACAACCCCCGTTGCGCGAATTTCGCGACGAGAGGTGCGGGCATCAGGCCGTCGCTGCCATGGCGATCCGACGATACCCAGCTTCGCCGTGATAGAAGCCGTTACTTAGTCCGACCTCCCCGCATAGGGTGGCAAGGCGCGCAAGTAATTCAAATGTTCATTGTGAGCCGCGACAATTCGCCCCACCTCTTCCGCCGATAACGGCCTGCGCGTGTTGATGCGCCACGCAGGAAGCCCAGACCAAACCTTCGCCAGGGACGAGGTGCTGAAGGGTTTCGTGTCTTCTGGCTACGGTCCGAAAACGTAACCCCTGCACCCTCTTGAGCATCAAGGATTCAGCCGAGGGCGTGCGGTCGGGAAGACCAGATTCGCGGACGCTTGCCATCCGGCTCGAAATGCTCCGCCCGTAATTTGCGAGAATGCGAAGTTCATGGGCATCCTACACTCACCGCAATAGGTATTTACAATGCTTATTTTGTGGAGATAGCATGAGCCTCAAGTTCAAATTCTCGGGGGATCCCATGTCACCTGCTGATCGACAGATCATATCCGCGCGCCCCGAAACGACCGCTGCGATCATGGCGCAAACGGGTTTGGACGAGGATAAACTGACCCAGTTGGTGCATCGTTTCTACGACAAGGTGCGTGCTGATGCGGTTCTCGGGCCGATCTTCGCCTCCAGGATTTCCGACTGGGCGCCGCATTTGCAGCGGATGGTGGAGTTCTGGTCTTCGGTCGCACTCATGACCGGTCGTTTTCACGGCGCCCCGATGCAGGTCCATGCGTCCTTGCCAGTGGAATGGGATCATTTCGAACGGTGGCTGATGCTGTTCCGCGAGACCGCAACCGAGACCTGTCCCCCCGAGGGGGCCGCCCATCTCATCGAACGCGCCGAGCGGATCGCGCGCTCGCTGCATATGGCGGTCGAGAACGCCACGCCCCGAACCGTCCCCTCTTTGCTCTGACCAAAGGATACCAACATGACGAGACCGCTACCCCCGCAAGATTCCGCCAACCTCACCCGCTACATCGAGGCAGAGTATCACGCCAAGCATCGCACTCAATTGCTTGAACTGGCGGCGCTCTCGGAAAAGGTGGAAACCGTCCATGCCGGGCAAGCAGATGTCCCTGCAGGGCTGTCCGCGCTACTGCACCGGATGATCGGCGAGCTCGAAGTCCACATGAAGAAGGAGGAGCTGGTTTTGTTTCCCGCCATTCGCAACGCGGCACCGAGGCTGGACGGGCCGATCGCTGCGATGCGCGCGGATCACGACGACCATGAGGCGGAGGTCGGACAGATCCGGCAATTGACAAACGATCTCACATTGCCGGACGGTGCATGCCAAAGCTGGACGCGGCTCTATGCCGGGGTCGGTGAATTTCTTGAAGACCTGGCAGCCCATATTCGGCTGGAAAACGACGTGTTATTCCCGCAATTCGAAACCCAAGGCGCAGGCCATGTCTGAGATGTATCTTCCCAACCCAACTAAGGATCTCTTCGAGCGGCGTCATGCCTTGGCGCCGAAGACCGAGGACGCCTTCCGCGCATTTTCGAAAGCGGTGTTCACTGAAGGGGCGCTCGATGCGCGCAGCAAGCAGCTTATCGCCGTGGCCGTCGCGCACGTAACGCAGTGCCCATGGTGCATCGAGAGCCATGTCAAAGCCGCCCGGCGTGCGGGCGCCTCGGACGAACAGGTCATGGAAGCGATTTGGGTCGCCGCGGAAATGCGCGCCGGCGCCTCTTGGACCCATGCTCTGAAAGCAGTTGAGATGATCGGCGACACGGACAAGCCGGACAGCTGATGCCGTCAGCAAGCCCCCCCACCTCCGAAGCTCCTGGCGAGCTTATCCGCGTCAAGCGGATCTATCGCGCGGCACGCGTGTCAGATGGCAAGCGGATATTGGTCGATCGTCTCTGGCCGCGCGGCATGGCGAAGGACCGCGCCAGACTGTTTCACTGGTGCAAGGAGATCGCGCCGAGCGACGAATTGCGGCGCTGGTTCCACGAGCACCCTGATAGGTGGCAGGAGTTCACCACGCGTTATGAGGCGGAACTTGCCGCTCATGACGATTTGGTCCGCGAGCTCGCCGGATATGCACGCGAGAACGTCGTTACGCTACTTTATGCTTCAAAGGACGAGGCACATAATAACGCCGTCGTGTTACGCGATTACCTGCGCCAATGGTTATAGAACGGGAGGAGCAAGCATGACGGACCAGCCAATAAACCCGCTGCACACACCGCTTTGCGACCTGCTGGGGTGCGCCCAGCCAGTTCTGCTGGCCGGGATGGGCGGCGTTTCCCGCTGGGAACTGGCCGCCGCCGTGGCCAATGCGGGCGGTTACGGGATTTTGGGCATGGTGCGCGAAGACCCAGCCCTGATCGCCGCAGAGGTTACTGCGCTGCGGGACGCGACTGACCGACCTTTTGCCGTCAACTTGATCCCCGCGGCGACCGAACCAGCGCTGCTCGATGCGCAGATCGCCTGCTGTCTCGATCTTGGCGTGCCGGCCTTCAGCTTTTTCTGGGACGTGATGCCTGACGTGGTGGCCCGCGTGAAACGTGCCGGTTGCCTTGTTCTGCATCAGGTCGGCACGGTCGAGGCCGCGCGGATCGCCGAAGAGGCCGGAGCGGATGTGATCATCGCGCAGGGCGTCGAGGCGGGCGGTCACGTGCATGGACGACACCCGGCTTTCGGGCTGGCCGAGCAAATCCTTGCGCAGACCGACCTGCCGGTCGTCGTCTCCGGAGGGATCGCAACGGGCGAGGGCCTCGCCGCCGCGTTGACCATCGGCGCCGATGGCGTGCAATGCGGCACGGCCTTTCTGGCGACCGAGGAATCCTTCGCTCATCCCTATCACAAATCCCGAATCACGGAGGCCACCGGCGACCACACGGTTCTGACCGATGTTTTCGTTCTGAATTGGCCCAAGGGCGCTGCGGTGCGGGTGATCGCCAATAGCGTGACCGAGAGCTTGGACGGACATTACCTCGGCCACGACCCTGACAGTCTTCCGCGCGAGGCCATCGCCCGCGACGGCGAGCAGCCGCGCCTGCGCTTCAGCACGGATTCGCCGCTGCGAACCACGACCGGCGACTTGGAGGCGATGGCACTCTATGCGGGTCAGGGTGTGGGTGCGCTCAACGATGTCCCCACGGCCGCTGCACGTCTGGACGGCATGGTCGCGCAGGCCCGTCATCTCCTGGAACACCCGTTTTGACGTGCTTTTAAGTCGAAGCCGTGAACGACGAATTCAAGAGCTCAGCTGCCAAGGTTGCTTTTGCTCACCACCTCGCTTTGCGCGCCGGTCAGAGAACTGGCGCGACTGCTTCCCGCGTGGATGGTCGTCTAACGATCAGTTATGGACCCTCGGTCGCGGCATGAAGCCTCTGACAGACATACTCGGTTCGATCGACCAAAGGGCGGACGAAACCTTGCCGGAAGGAGTTTTTTCGATCCCGCGAAAGCACTACGCAGCGAGCCCGAACGCGAGGTGACCGATCGGGAATGTTCCAGCAGGATACCGAACGCGAGCGACAGGCCGCTGGGAAAGGACAAGAGCGGAAATTGATCGCAGATCAAGGCGCCACAAGGCCAACCATCAAACTCTGGACCATCGGATCAACAAGCGCTTTGTTGCGATCCTCGCGGATCACGATCCACGCCGGCAATTCGAACACTGGCGCACCGGGCACCGGGAACAGGGCGCCGCTATCGATCTGGTGTTCGACCAGACGCCGGGGAAAATAGCCGCTGCCGCCATTGAGCTTGAGATATTGAAGGCCGAGCCAGGCGATGTTGGCCGAGAGTGCAGGACCGGGAAACTCCGGAAAGCCAGCGCGGAACTGATTGTCGAATTCCGGGCCCCACTCGACATGGATATAGCCGTCAGGCTGCATGCTAGCGGTCGGTTCGGTAGAGACGAGCACCAGCTGTTCAGTAAGCAATGGCAGGAGCTCGAGCATCGGACGGCGCTGCGGGGTGAACATGACTCCGATATCCATCCGCCCGTCGACCAGCGCCTGCATCAGTTCAGGCTCGAAGCCGATTTCGGAATGAAACGAAACTCGGGGATGGGTCCGCTGGATATTGGCGAACCATTTCATCATCAGCCCTTCCCACAGGCCGAAGCGCGCACCGATGACGACACGCGCGCGGAATTGTCCAGGAAGGCCGACGTCGTGCCGCGCGCGTTCGAGGGCTCGCACCATCTGCGCTGCATGCTTCAGGAACCGGCCACCGCCCGCAGTCAGCGCCGCGCCGGCCTTGTTGCGAGTGAAAAGCCTGGTGCCCAACTGATCTTCGAGTGCTCGGATACGAGCGCTCACGGTTGACTGGGTGACGTGAAGCCTTTCGGCGGCCGCTACGAAGCTGCCGGTATCGGCGACGGCAAGGAAAGTTCGGGCATGTTCGATGTTCATGGATCCCCCATGTATCGCATTTGCGAATATCATATCGCATTTATATTTGCTTTCCCAATATTATGAATCGCGCAATACTTGAAGTCCGCGCTTCCCGCGGACGACCGGAAGATGACCGGCATATGGATTAAACGAGCTTACCGGGCCGCAGGGTTTCCGGCAGTCAACAGCGTCTCTTGGATCGCGTCTGGCCGCAAAGCGTGGCGTGGGAGAAGCTGCCGGGGTCAGAAGCTCCGAAAACCGCGGAGCCTGGAACTCCGCCGCAGGCTCCGACACGCCGCGGGCCGGTGGGCAACCTCGAAGCCGCGCATTGGGCAGAATTCGGCGCCCGCCCGACCCGCGCTATAGATCTATGCGACTGACGTTGCGCTGAAAGAGTATCTCGAAAGGAGGTTCGCAAGGCCATGAGAAACAGCGATTTGAACGGAGCGAACAGCGTGACGGGGAACGATCCCGCCGCGCCGAAGGAGGAGAGCTATGACGAGCGAAGGCCGTGCCCGACCCCGGGAGAATGTCGGCTCATGGCTGGGCTCGGGCTTTCGTTGGCCGGCATCACCCTCATCACCTTCGGCGACACGGGCATTGCGGGGCCATGGGCGCACAGCGTTGGGGTCAGCGCGCTGACCACCGGCCTGCTGCTGTGGGGAGCGGGTGCCATTCGACGCACGCTCGAACTGTGAGGCCGGCTCCCACTCGAGGCACCGCGCACATCGTCCGCTGTGCTGACCGCATCAGCAAACAGCCGTTTGAGAGATCCCAGCGTGATGGAAGACAACGATGGCCGCGGCATCGGGATGCTCTCGTCTCCGCACTCATTCGCGGTGGAGTTCGCAGTGGATTAGCTCGGCCCGCCGATGGTTAGTCGCGAATAGCCGCGTGCGTCGCGGCGCGTCGACCGAAGATCATGACAACGAAACAGTGGACCAGAGGGACATTGAAAATGGAATGAGTTTCGAAATGGTGATCGGTTGGCTTTTCGGCCTTCTTATTCTGGTGTTGGTGGTTTTGACCATAGCAGCGCTGATCAAGTGTCTACAGAAATAGCGAAAGAAGAGGCCAGTAGCCCCCAAATCAGCATCGGCACGGTCTCGGCACAGGGCAGCACGGTCTAGGTCTTGATCCGGCGGCGGAATTCCTCGTTCAGGCGTTTGATGGCGTTTGCGGTCTTGGCCGATTTCCATTGCGACGGGTCGAGCCTGCTGAAGGTGAAGAGGCGCTCGCCAGCTTCCTTGAGGCTGTCCTCCGCTGCCCTGCACTTGAGTTGCACAAGATCGGCGGGCCGCACCGAGAGGTTGGACATCGTGACCGCGCGACGTGCGCCCATGCTTGAAAAGCGGACGCACGGGTCCCACCATAAGGCTTCCCGGGGATGACCTCGCCCAATCACAAGCTCTGCACGCTGGACCGCCTGACCCACGATTGAACATTTTCCATGCGCAGCACCCCAGACCGTATCCGCCAAGCCGTGAGCTTTGAAATCATCGGCCTCCTCATCGTAACGCCGCTTTTCGCCTGGGCTTTCGATCATCCGATGGAGGAAATGGGCGTGCTGGTCGTGCTTGGCGCAACAGCGGCTACTGCCTGGAACTATCTTTTCAACCTGGCCTTCGATCATCTCCTGCTCTGGCGTCGTGGCGATGTCCGTAAGACTATGCCAATTCGGATCTCTCACGCGGTGCTTTTCGAGGTGACGCTGCTTACCCTGCTTCTGCCGGTTTTCGCATGGTGGCTCGACGCTTTCCTGCTGACCATTGTCGTGATGGAACTGTCCTTTGCAGGCTTCTACCTCGTCTACGCCTTCGTTTTCACTTGGGGATACGATACGATCTTTCCGCCTCAGAAACGTAAGCGGATGGCATAGATATGGATGACGATGCTACCGGAGGAGCCCCCGCCTGCTTTGCCCATCTTCTGGTCGATGGGCACCTGGTCGATCCCGAGGCGGCACGCGATGTGGCGCGATTCAGACGGGCGGAGCGCGCTCGGCTTGTGGCCGCGCGGGCCTTGTCCGCAGAAGATCGAGAGCGCGCGACCGTCCGGCTGATTGACGGTCTCGACCGGACAGTTCCTCTCGATGCCCGCCTCACCGTGGCTGTTTATTGGCCGATCCGGGGCGAACCGGATCTGCGGGGCTGGATGGGCAAGGCACATGAGGCCGGGGCCGAAGTCCTGTTGCCCGTCGTCATCGAACGAGATGCGCCGCTCGAATTCCATACGTGGACCCCGGATTGCCGCATGGTGCGCGGCGTCTGGAACATCCCCGTGCCAGCCGCAGGCGAACCTCGCACGCCCGACCTCGTGATCGTCCCCCTTGTCGGTGTCGACACGACGCTTCATCGCCTCGGAAACGGGGGAGGCTATTACGACCGCACGCTCGCCCGTTTTGATAAGAAGCCGCGGATCGTTGGTATCGGCTTTTCAAACTGCGTCTTGCCCACCATCTACCCGATGCCTTGGGATGTGCCGATGGACGAAATTATTCTGTCGGATGGCACCCATTTGACGAGATAGTGCAGAGAGGAACTGTGTCGCTGCCTCGTCACGCTTCTATGTAAAGGTATCCGCCCAAGTTCAGCGCCAATGGTTGGCCGATGTTTTACTTCTTGAACCAGGCGGGGGTGACGAAGGCTCAAGCGATTGAAGCATTGAATGGAACCGTAGCAGTCTACGCGAATAGCAAAGCCAACGCCTTAGAGCGATTGAGAGGCCAACGAAGCGCGCTCAACGCTGCTGGAGGGCAAGCTGTGCCAATCCTCGCAAAGATGATCGACGGGGATTTTGCTGGTCTTTTTGAAGAGGAGGATGATCGCGCGATAGCCAGAGCCATTCAGGCGCTACCGGACGGGTTCGACAATTTTGAACCGGTGTATGACCTTCTTCTCAACCTGTTTGATAGCGCCGGAACTGATAGCGCGAAAAAGGGCGGTGTCTTTAGAGCCTTAGCACCTCTAGACGAGTTGGCGTTTTTGCCGTGAATCGCCGATGAATGAGCCACCTCCCCCGAGAAGGAAAGTTAGCAGGCAGCTGGACGGCTCCCAATAACCACAATCAGACCTGACCCATTCCCGCCGCTTTACGCCCAATCAGCTAACTCCGGCGGGCTTACTGGCAATAAGCTGGCCGGCTGAACTGGCCGCTGTGGGGCCTTCGCCTGCCGGACAATGCTGGACGTCGCCGCCAAATGCTGGTTCGGAGGCATTGCGCGGCAGCAATGGCTGTCGCGCGAATGTCCACAAAAGGCCGAAACCGACGAGCCAGGTTGTTCGGGGCGGGGAGCGGTCATTCGCGGCGCAGGGATCAAGGCCCGCAATGTGCAGAAAGAAAGCTTCTGCATAGCCAGGGCCGTCAGCAATAGGGTAGGGGTGCGGCCGGTCCCTAGCTGTCATTCTTTCTTTTGGATTTAATCAAGCCGTGGCATAAATTACCGCAATGGAATATCGAGGCCTCCGCCTCGTCCTCCACGTATGGGACTGCATAGAAGCGTCCGGGCAATTCACCGCGATCGGAACGGGATGATCGGAGGGGCACCAAATTGAACAAGGAGTTCGAAGAGGTCAAAGCCGACATCGGCGAAGGAAAGGAAGCTTCGACGACGGTCCGAGAGTTGCTTCGCTGGTTCGGTGCCCGCAGGCGCCGCACCGGCGTCGTCAAGAGAATACAAACCGAGTTGGATAATGCGGGTATCATAACCAGCCCAGATTTCACTAAGGTCTGGATTGACGCAGAAATAACGTTCAAGAAAGCGCCGGTTGCAGCGGCTGCTACCAAATCTACCGGTAGCGACCAAGGCGAGGATGGTGCAGCCTATGCCCCAAAAGAGGCAAACTTCCTCATCAGCATGCTCAAGGCGGCCAACTGCGGTGTGGTTTCGGTCAACCCGCAGGATACCGTCGAGAAGGCGATTACCCTGATGCTGGCGCACGATTTCTCGCAGCTGGCGGTCATGTCGAACGAGCACACGCTGAACGGTGCGATTAGCTGGAAGACGATCGGCAAGCGCTTGAGCCACGAGAATAATCTCGTCGAAGTGAGAGACGCCATGGAGACGGCCGTCGCTCTGGAAGAAAGCGAAGCGCTGTTCAAAGCTACGAAATTGATCATCGAGCACGAATTCGTCTTCGTCCGATCCTCAACCGACAAGAAGGTTACTGGCATCGTCACCGCGACAGATCTGAGCGAGCAATTTCAGTTTCTATCAGAGCCATTTCTCCTCATCGGACAGATTGAGAACCAGATCCGAAAACTGATGAATGGAAAGTTCACTACCCAGACTTTGCAGGAGGTCTGTGGCGACACGGACTCGGCGAGAAGGGAGCGAATTCAATCTGTCGTAGACCTAACGTTTGGTGAGTATCTTCGGATAATTCAGAAGCCAGAGAACTGGAAACTGCTCGACCTTCGCGTAGACAGGGGCGTATTTTGCGCTGAGCTGGATAAGGTCCGCGAAATCCGAAACGACGTGATGCACTTCGATCCGGACGGGATCGACGAAGAGCAATACGATCAGTTGAGACGGTTCTCAGGGCTGATGGACGAACTGGATGCCTTAGCGCAATAGATATAGGCATCCACCCGGATGTGCGCGGAACTGACCCATCGCGCGTCGCCAGGGCCGATGGACGATCCGTGATAGCGCTGCGGTGGCCTGCGAGCATCTGGAAAGAGCTGGTCGGGGCCTTCGACGCGCCCTGTTCGAATGGCAGCTTCGGGCCGAGGCTGTGTGGAAACTTAAGCCCATGGTATACTTTCGCAAGGCAGCGGGAGGCACGGATGGCGGGTTTCATCGACGGCATCGACCGGGAGCAAACCACGCTTTTCCCCGAGCGCGTCGACGATTGGATTATTGAGGATCATCTGGTCCGTATCATCGACCTCCTCGTCGATGAGCTTGATCTTCGCGCGCTCGGGTTCGGACGTTGTGTGCCTGCTCGAACCGGTCGCCCGGGCTACCATCCATCCTGTCCGTCGTGAGATGATTTGGGACACGAGGGCCTGATCGAGAACGGAGGGCCTGGCTCGTTGTGGTTTCAGTTTATGCCGCGGTCTGGCGATGCAGCAAGCGGCGCTTCTCGATGGTTTTGGCTTTGATCTCCTTTCGTGTTTTCAGGATGGCTTCGGCCCTGCCGAGATAGACGTCGGCGGGCGCGAGGTTGCCCAGGCTCTCGTGGTAGCGGTGATGGTTGTAGTGGTCGATGAAGTCGCCGATCGCCTATTCCAGAGCGCCGGGCAGGTAATAGTTCTCGAGCAAGATGCGGTTCTTGAGGGTCTGGTGCCAGCGTTCGATCTTGCCCTGGGTCTGAGGGTGGCGGGGAGCACCCCGGACGTGATCCATGCCCTCGTCAGCAAGCCAGTCGGCCAGTTCCCCGGAGATGTAACTGCTGCCATTGTCGCTGAGCAGCCGGGGCCGGTTGGCAACTGTGGCCTGATTGCAGCCGGACGCGACCAGAGCATCTTCCAGTGTCGCGGTCACATCAGACGCCTTCATCGTCGTGCAGAGCCGCCAGGCGATGACGTAGCGGCTGTAGTCGTCGAGGATGGTCGAGAGGTAGAACCAGCCCCAGCCGATGACCTTCAGGTAGGTGAAGTCGGTCTGCCAGAGCTGGTTCGGTCGGACCGTCTTCTCGTGGAACTCCTCTGCCGCCTTGATCACCACGAAGGCCGGGCTGGTGATTAGGTCATCTGTTCGTTTTCTTCCGGCACCCGTTGCACCAGCCATTGGATGCAAGTTGGCATCCGATGTTTCGTGAGGCATTTGCCTATTTTGCGCCGCGTTTGATCGCTGATGACCGCTCGGTCGCGAAACTCACCCGCTGAGAAGGCCGCAAAGGGCGATGACTGAGCACTTTGGGAGGACTGAGGGGCATTTTGCGCACACCCGGCTGTGTTAGTCGGGGCGTCGAAAGATGCCGAGATGTTCTTCGTTCAGGTGTTCGATCTGCATTTCGGTGGCCGGTCCGGGGGAGGCTGCGCGAAAGGTGACGCGCGAGACCGAACCTGCGGGTTGGTTCTCGGTCACCGGATAGACAACGAAGGTGTCACCATCCCAATGGCGCATGGGCAGCGCTCGGTGGTCCGGGCCAAGCGTTAGCACAAGCGATCCGTTGGTCTCAGAGATCGAGGCGGGGCCGAAATAGGGATTGTCATAGGTGCCGACATAGGTTTGCGCGGGCGCTGCCTGGGCAGGGTCAGCGGGGGGCTTTGCACCCACCAGCTGCCCCACAGGGGCCGATAGCGGCGCCATGATCGGGGCATAGGCCGCCAGCCAGTCGCGGGTATCCCTCCCCAGTTCCGCGCGATCGAGGAAGCTCGCGGTGATGGCTTCGGCGGCCCCTGTCGGCGGTGCATTGGTCAAGACGACGATGCCCAGATCGAGCTCGGGCAGCATTGCGACACTTGTCGATGCGCCCAATGCGAAGGCCCCGGAATGGCTTAGCATCACACGGCCTGACCAGCGGGTATCGACATTGAAGCCAAACCCATAGGCGCCCGCGCGCGCAGAGACCGCCATCGGCGCGCCTCGGATCATCTGCGGGGAGGTTGCAGGCAGAAGCGCCTCTTCAGAGATCAGGCGCGTCCCGTCCGCCATACCGCCGCCCAGCACCATCGCCATCCAACGCCCCATGTCGTGCGCGTTGGAGCTGACCCCGCCCGCCGGGCTTTGCGCGTCGGGCTGGCGTTTGTCGGAGATCACATAGCCATCGCCACCCGGCACATGGCTTGCGGCCCGATTGTCCCGCGCCATGTAATCGGCATGGGTCGAGCTGGTCGCGCCCATGCCAAGAGGCGCATAGAGCGCCGTCTCCGACAGGCGCGCCCAATCCTTGCCTGCGGCCGTGGCCACCGCTTGGGCTGCAGCCGTAATGCCGAAATTGGTATAGGTGTATTGCGCCCGGAATGGGCCTTGGGGCAGCAGAGCGAGCCGCTTGAGGATTTCGCTCCGGTCGAACCCGATATCTTCCAGATCGTCTCCGGCATGATCGGGCAGGCCCGAGCGATGCGCATAGAGATCGGCGATGGTGATATGTTCGTTGATCCACGGATCGCCCAAACTGAAGGCGGCCAGAAAATCGTGGATCGGGCTGTCCCATTTGACGCGGCCTGCGGTCACTTGGGTGGCGACAACGGTGGCACCGACGGGCTTTGACAGCGAGGCGAGAAGGAAGACCGTCTCGGGATCGACGCCCTCCGGGCTTCCAACGGCGCGCTTGCCAAAGCCGCGCGCATAGACGGTGCGTCCGTTATGAACCACAGCGACCGCCAGTCCGGGAATGCCGGTTCGCTTGAGGATATCCTGACTGAGATCATCCAATGTCGAGATCGCCGCCGTGATCCGCGCGTCCGGAACGGGAAGCAGCACCGTCATGGGCGGCGCGGGCATCGGCTTGGGCAAGGCCAGCTCGGGCAGCGGCTGGGTCGTCTGTGCCGCCGCAGACAAAGGCCCGGCCATAAGACTGGCCAAGAGCAGCGCGCCGCCCAGCAGCATGTAATGCGCGTGACTACGTCTCGAACGGCCCCGTGCCTGTGGCGCGTCGGAGGGTGCGGGGCGTTCGGCTTGTTGTCTCAAAGGGTTTTGCGGCATGGCTCGGAAATGTTTTTGGACGACCTCACAGCATCTTGACAGAAGTCGCGCGAATTAAAAGGTTTGGATCTTTGTAAAGCTGGCGTGACCCGAGTTCTCGCCTCCGGCCATAGCTCTCTAAGTGCCGATCCGAGCCTTGTCGCGCGCCTCAAAGGCCCACAGGGCCTCTTGCAACTCCAGCGCCTCAATGCCGTCGCGATCCTGGCCAGGCCTCCGTCAGCCGCATCGTATGCCACGCCGCAATTCCGCCCTCGGGTGGATATTGGAACCGGGGAAAGGCAGTCCGCATTTCGCTCGATGTTCGTAGAGCGGGACCGGCGCGTCTGTCGGATTGGCGCAAGTCACGCCGACGGGGCAATAGTGGCGCTGCAGCGCGACCACGCGCTCGAAGAAGGGCAGGCCAAGCAGGGTCGGCTCTCCGCCCGGTCAGGCAAACTGCACCTCGCGCTGCCCCGCCTTGACGCTCGCCGCGATCAGATCGCGCATATAAGTTTCGAGAACTGCATCTGACATGCGGAACTTCTTTTCCTGCGGGTAGAGATGTTCCTTTTCAAGGTAATAGCAATATTTGCAGTCGATATTGCAACGAGGCCGCATTGGCTTGGTCGTCACGGCAAAGGGCCGGGAGGGGCGTCATCGGATCATCCTTGCTTGGGGCGCAGGCGACGCTAGGCCAGCGACAGGTTCGCGCCGCTTGAAGGGTCGAAAACGTGCCACGTGTCGGATTGAACGGTCAAGTCGATCAGATCGCCGATACCGGGCAGGTGGTTGTTCACGTCGGCGGAGATCAGGCTGGCATCGACGGCAAAGCCCTTTTCGGAGACCGGCCCCTCCTTCAGGCACCGCTCCACAGTGGCTTCAAACACCTGTCGCAGCAGGTTGCTTTCGCGGAACTTGGCGTGGCGATGCCGCGAGAAGGTCGAATGATCCGGGACGTTGCCCTCTAGGCCCAACCGGCAGAACCAACGATAGGCCAGGTTCAGGTGAACCTCGTTGCACAGGCGTCCTTCGGATCGGATGCCCATGACGTAGCCGATCACCAGCATCCGAATGATCAGTTCGGGGTCGATGGAGGGGCGGCCAAGGTGGCTGTAGAACGGTCGCAGCGCGTCCCGCAGGCTGTCGCCGTCAAGGAACAGATCGATCTCTCGCAGCATATGATCGGCCGGGACATGACGGTCCAGATTGAAATCATAAAACAGCTGCACTGGAGCGTCCTGCCGACCCATCATCCCGAAATCCTCCCATCCCCTCATCGACGAGTGAATCGAAAGACTTGCCGCACTGCAACAAAGACTTTTTCAATAGAATGGGCGGAAAGCTGTCGTTCGCTACAAAGACAAAGTGGTGCCTCTATCGTTTGGAAGCGGCCATTCAGGGCACGCTATCCCACAAATTACCGCGGCGGTTTCCTTCAAAGAAAGAGTAGGCACTCCAGCTCCGAGTTGCCTCAAACGTTTTCGGCTGCCCGGTTGAACGGCACGGGGTTTGTCGATTTAGGAAATCTCCAGCGCTTGAGCAGAGATTTCAGGCCTACTGCGCCTCCGCCTTGAACCGTAGGAGGCGGAGCGCGTTCATCGTGACCAGCACCGTCGCGCCGGTATCGGCCATTACCGCGATCCAGAGACCGGTGAGACCGAGCAGCGTCGTCACCAGAAACACCCCTTTCAGGCCGAGCGCGATGGCCACGTTCTGACGGATGTTGGCCATCGTCGCGCGCGCCAGCCGGATCTGCTCGACGACATCGGTAACCCGATTGCGTAGCAGCGCGCCATCAGCGGTCTCGAGCGCGACATGGGTGCCCGAGCCCATCGCGATGCCGAGATGGGCGGTGGCGAGCGCCGGGGCGTCGTTGATGCCGTCGCCCACCATCATCACATGCGCATCCCGCGCCAGATCGCGCACCGCCGTAACCTTGTCCTCTGGCAGCAGCCCGGCACGGGCCTCGATACCAAGCCCGTCGGCGATCGCCCGAGCCGTCACCGGGTTGTCGCCGGTCAGCATGACCGACGAGATACCCATTTGCTTGAGCGCGGAGACCGCCTCTGCCGCATCAGCGCGCGGCTCGTCGCGAAGAGCCATCAGGCCCAGAAGGCGCTCAGGCGTGAAGACGGCGACCACGGTCTTACCCGCGCTTTCCAGGCGGTGGGCAGTGGCGCTGTCGGCGGCGCTGAGCACGCCCGTTTCGGTCGCGAGGCGCGGTGCCCCGACATTCCAGATTTCGCCGTCGATCTCGGCGCGCGCACCGCGGCCCGGGATCGCCGTGACGGAGGTGGTCTGCGGCACCGCGATGCCACGTGCCTCCGCCCGGGCGACGATCGCCTGTGCGAGCGGATGGCTGCTGCCCGTCTCGACCGCTGCGGCGGTGGCGAGAAGGTCGGCCTCGCTCCCGTTCAGGGGCAAAAGATCGGTGATCTGCGGCCGGCCCTCGGTCAGCGTGCCGGTCTTGTCGAAGGCGACGAGGCTGGTTCTGGCCGCTGTCTCCATCACCGCGCCGCCCTTCATCAACAGCCCGTGGCGCGCCCCGGTCGAGAGCCCGGCGGCGACGGCGGCAGGCACAGAAATCACCAGCGCGCAGGGGCAGCCGATCAGCAAGAGCGCGAGGCCGCGATAGATCCACGTCTCCCAAGACGCGCCGAAGGCGAGCGGCGGCACGATCGCGGCCAGAAGCGCCACGCCCACCACTGCGGGCATGTAGACGCGGCTGAACCGGTCGATGAACCGCTCTACAGGGGCGCGGGCGCTTTCGGCTTCCTCCACGAGATGCAGGATGCGCGAGATCGTGTTGTCTTCGGCGGCTTTCTCGACGCGGATGCGCAGCTCGCCCTCGGTATTGATCGAGCCGGCGAAGACCGCGTCGCCGGGCTCTTTCAGGACTGGCACGCTCTCGCCGGTCACAGGGCTTTCATCGACACCCGAATTGCCGGAGACGATGACGCCGTCCGTTGGGATGCGGTCGCCCGGGCGGGCCTGCACGATCTGCCCGATGTCGAGGCTGTCCGCCGAAACTTCTCGGATCCGGTCTCCGCTGACGAGCCGCGCAGTCTTCGGCACAAGATCGGCCAGCGCCCGGATCGAGCCGCGGGCGCGCGACGCCGCAAGCCCTTCGAGCATCTCGCCGACAGCGAAGAGGAAGACGACGAGCGCGGCTTCCTCCGCCGCCCCGACGAAAAGCGCGCCGATCGCGGCGATGCTCATCAGCATTTCGATGGTGAAAGGCATCCGCGCCCGTGCCATCAGGGCGGCCCGCCGCGCCACGGGGGCGACGGCGATCACGGTGACGAGCACGAAGACCCAATGCGCGATCGGGCCGCCGACCAGCAGCTCCACCACCCAGGCGGCGGCCAGCAGAAGCCCGGTCGCGATCAGGTAGCGTCCCTTCGGGGTCGCATACCACGCGGGATCGGCAGGCGGCGTTGGCGCGCTCTCGACCGCAGGCGTCTCATTCGTCTCGCTCGCCCCCGGAAGGGCACCCTCGGGAAGAACAAATCCGCCCTTGGGCTTTTCCGGCTCAGCCCCTTTGGCCGAGACGCCATAGCCGAGGCGGCGGATCGCCTTCTCCACGCTTTCGCGCGAGGTGGTCGCGGTATCGAGCCGCAACCGCAGCCGCTCGTTCATCAGCGTTACCTCGACCCCCTCGACACCGGGCAGAGCCTCGACGGCACCTCGCACCTTCGCGGCGCAGGCCCCGCAATCCATACCGGTCACGCGCCACTCCTGAAGGTTTTTCGCCTCGGACATCTGTTACCATCCTCTCACTCTCGATTTCTCGACAGCGAGGAAGATAAGAGCTACAGCAACTATAGGTTCAAGGGGAAAATCCGCCCTCACGCGGCCGTGATGGGAGCGACATGCATACAATCGGAACATTGGCGCGCCGCACCGGCACCAAGGTGCAGACGATCCGCTATTACGAGCAGATAGGCCTGATGCCCGAGCCCGGACGGACCGAGGGCGGCCAGCGGCGCTACGGCGATGTCGATCTCGACCGGCTCGCCTTCATCCGTCATTCGCGCCAGCTTGGCTTCCCGCTCGAAGCGATCCGCGAATTGCTGGACCTGTCAGATCATCCAGCGCGCGATTGCGGAGCTGCGGATTCGATCGCGCGGCGACAGTTGCGCGAGGTCGAGACCCGGATCGCGCGTCTCCAAGCGCTCAGGAGCGAGCTGGAACGGATGATCGGCGAATGTCGGGGTGGGACAGCCTCGGAGTGCCGGGTGCTGGAGGTGCTGCGCGACCACTCGGAATGTCTCGCCGACGATCACGACGCGATAGGCTGACCCCGCTGCACAGGGGCCGATCAGCGGAGCTTCCGGAACAGGCTGAACTGGAAAGACTGCAGGTTGCCTGAGGGCGTCGTGTGTTTCTGGAACCGTTTCGCCACCAACTCAAAATCGGGGCCCAGCACACCGCCAAGGGCCTCCGGACTGTAGCGACGAACGGGAAGGCCGCTGCAGGTCTCCGGCCCGTCAGGAGCGAAGGTCGCGATGATCGCGTGCCCCCCAATGCGCAGAGCACGAGACAGGCGCGTCACATAGGCATCCCGGTCCGATGGGTCGACCAGAAAGTGGAACACGGCGCGATCATGCCAGAGGTCATAGACCCGCTGGGGCGACCAGCGCGTGATATCGGCGACGATCCACTCCACATCCGCGCCGCGCGGCCCAAGCCGGGCACGCTGGGCGTCGAGGGCCGTCTGGGAGAGGTCGAGAACGGAAATGTCGCGCAGGCCACGCGCGATCAAGCCGTCAACGACCCGCGAAGTGCCGGCGCCCACGTCGATCACCCGGGTGTCCGGCGTCACACCGGCGCGTTCGGCAAGTTCGAGCGAGATCTCCGGAGCGTCCTGATGCCAACTGAGGTCACTGTCACTCTTGCTGCCGTAGATCCGGTCCCAGTGATCCTTTCGCGCCTCGTTCATCCAAATCCCCTATTCGCTGGCAATAATCGCATTGCTATCAAGGCGCCTGGTGTTCGTGATCCATATGCTTTTTCAGATTTTGACGCCGCCCCGCCGAGGGTTCGACATTTCAAAGTTTTCACCTTTGGCTCCAACGTTCTCAAGGCCAAAGCTTCCAAAGATAGATACCGTAGCCCGCGATTAGCGCCAGCCCCTCCCATCGGGTGATCCGTAGCCCGGTGGTCGCGAAGACCACCAGAAGGAGTGAGACAAGAACCATCAGCGGGGCGTCAAATCGCGCGATTTCCTCGGGCACGCGCGACGGGGCGATCAGCGCCGTCGTCCCACCGATGCCGAGAATATTGTAGATGTTTGATCCGACTACATTTCCGAAAGCCACCTCGCCCTGACGCTTCAGCGCCGCCACGATCGAGGTGATCAGCTCGGGCATCGAGGTGCCAATCGCCACGATGGTCAGACCGATGACCGTTTCCGAGACGCCAAAAGCCCGCGCGAGCGATACGGCGCCACCAACCAGCAATGAGCCACCGAAAACCACGAGTCCCAATCCGGCGAACGCGAGCAACAGCGGCATGAGAATACCGTGAGGTGCATGCGGTGGCGCGAGGCCGGGATCCGCGTCAGCAAGGGCCACCGTCTTGTCGTAGATCGCGCCGCGGTCAGCGTGCTGGCGTTCCTGATGGATCACAAAGCCCAAATAGCCGACCAGCGCTGCGATCAATCCAACTCCAGCGATCCGCCCCATCGGAGCGAACGGCGCGACCCCAGCGAAGACCACGGCGACGACCAGCATCACCATCGCATCTCGTCGCAGGGCGACGCGCGCCACAACGAGGGGCGCAATAACGGCAGAAACGCCAGCGATCAGAAGGATATTCGCGATGTTTGAGCCCACGACGTTGCCGAAGGCGATGCCTGGCGATCCACTCAGACCGGCCTGAACCGATGTCACCAGTTCCGGTGTCGAGGTGCCGAACCCCACCAGTGTCAATCCGATCACAAGCGGTGAGATACCGATCCGCTCAGCGGTCTGGACCGCCCCGCGGACCAAAAGCTCGCCTCCGACCACCAGCGCGACCAGCCCCGCCAGAATGGGCCCCCAAATCTCGAACATCTCAGTCCATCCCTATGCGGTCATCGCCGCTTACCGCACGCAAAATGGCGGTGGCGCGCGCGGGTATCAAGAGAGTTGCGCGAGGTGTGTCGCGGTGTAGAGCAGCGCTCCGGCATGCGTATCAACGGCAGCAACTGGCCGTCCATGAACGGCGACCCGGTAGCAGACACTAAGCGGAGGTTGCTTCCATCATGAGATCTCATGTGAAGTCTGGGCGAATTGTCATTGCATTTTTGAAGGCCTCGCATGCAGTGCGATCACATAGTCAGGTCGACCCGTAGCGACATCGAATAAGGCCTTTGTCGATCAGGATGTTGCCTGAATGGCTCGACCGTCTTCGCGCCACTCAGGCAGACCGCCGTCAAGACGACGAGCGTTGAAGCCATTCTTGCGCAAGAACGCCACGGCTTGGTGAGCGTAGACACAGTATGGACCACGACAATAGGCCACAATCTCGGTGTTTCGGTCGAGATCCGTCAGGAACTTGCCCAGCTCCGTCACGGCCATGTTGAGCGCGCCCGGGATATGAGCATCGGCGAACTCGTCGGCGGGGCGCACGTCGAGGACGGTCACCGACCCTTCACTCAGTCGAGCGGCAAGCTCGTTGCGGTTGATCGGTTCCGGCGCGTCTTCGCCGTTCGATATTCCGCGCAGAATCTCCCCAACCTGTGCGAGGTTCCTTTCGGCCACATCGCCCAAAACCCCCAACAACGTCAGTGTCCTCGCGTCGGTCAGCCTGTAGATTATCGCCTTGCCGTCGCGCCGACTGGTGACAAGGCCAGCGCGCCGCAATTGCTGCAAATGCTGCGAACAGTTCGCGACAGTGAGCCCGGTTTTTTCCGCAAGCGCCTCTACCCTGCGCTCGTTCTGGGCGAGCTGTTCAAGAAGCATAAGGCGTGCGGGGGCCGACAAGGCCCGCGCGACAAGGGCGTATTCTTCGAGAAGGGCCATCTTCGGGCTAATTGACATGGGCTGCCTCGGAGTATTACATCATTCAATCGAATAATTGAATGATAGCGAATCCAGCCTGCGCCACAAGAGCAAAGCCGAACGCATGACCGAAACGATCCTCTCTGCCGAGCCGACGATCCGACTTGCCGCTTTCTTGGGCGTGTTGGCGGCGATGGCGTTGTGGGAGGTCGCGGCCCCCCGGCGGCGCAGAGAGATACC
Organism: Thioclava sp. DLFJ4-1; assembly: GCF_002020145.1. Taxonomy (NCBI): domain Bacteria; kingdom Pseudomonadati; phylum Pseudomonadota; class Alphaproteobacteria; order Rhodobacterales; family Paracoccaceae; genus Thioclava; species Thioclava sp. DLFJ4-1. The sequence continues at coordinate 632,710 of NZ_MPZT01000002.1, read as the reverse complement.
GCGCTTGATCCGTTGGACGAACAATATTGCCATGGTCTTTATAGATACGGTGATCCTGCGCCTGGCATTCCCGATCCTCGCAGTCGGATTGGCCGTCATGGCCGAGGACCGTGGCTGGGGGCTGTTCAACAATCTGGAGTGGCCGACTTGGGCGGCCATCCTTGTTTCGATGCTGGTGCTCGATTTGGCGATCTACCTTCAGCATGTCATGTTCCACGCGGTTCCCGGACTTTGGCGTCTGCATAGGATGCACCATGCCGATCTCGACTTCGACGCAACGACGGGCCTGCGGTTCCATCCGCTGGAAATCCTGATCTCGATGGGGATCAAACTGGCGGTGGTCGCGGCGCTCGGGCCGCCTGCGGTCGCGGTGCTGCTGTTCGAGGTGATCCTGAATGCGACCGCGCTTTTCAACCACGCTAATATCGATCTGCCGCGTCCGGTTGATAGAGTGCTGCGCCTGATCGTGGTCACGCCCGACATGCATCGCGTCCACCATTCCGTCGACCCGCGTGAGACCAATTCGAACTACGGCTTCAACCTGCCCTGGTGGGATCGGCTATTGGGCACCTATGTCGCGCAACCGGCAAAGGGGCATCAGGACATGGAGATCGGGATCGAACAGTTCCGCAAGCGTCGTGATCTTTGGATCGACAGGATGCTGATCCAGCCGCTGCGCGGCCCAGCTTCGGGTCATGCTCTCGACCCACGCATCGCGGTGGAGGAAGAGGAATGACTTACATCCTCGGCATCCGCGAGAACCCGCGCCCCTTTCCTGAACAGTTCTTGCAGGTGCTCTTTTTCGGCTGTCCGGAGGCCCGTTTATCCCTGGAAACGCACCCGCGCTTGAATCCCGCCCCCGATCAGAAAGATACAGATGCTTGAATTCATAACGCGACGCCTTGGCTATGTGGCGATCTTTCTGGGCCTTGTGTCCCTTGCGCTTCTTGCTTTGTCCGTCTGGGGGTATCGTGCGGGCGGATGGCCTTGGCCCCAAGCCTATAACATCGCCGGTTGGGGTGTCTGGGCGGCGTTAGTGGGGGTCGTCGCAGCGCTCGTGACCTTGGCGGGGGCTATCCGCAAGAGCCGCGGTGCCAGCATCGCGCTGATTGGTCTTATCCTGTCATTGCCCGTTGTAGGCCTCGGAGCGGCTTTCGAAATCGCCGCTTGGACGACACCGCCGATAAACGACATCTCGACCGATACCGAAGACCCGCCGGTCTACTGGTTCACCGCGACCCCAACGGACTACCCGGCGCAAAATGCCGAGCCACAACGCTCCGCCTATCCGGACGTGCGCCCGCTGGACCTTCCGATCCCGGTCGAGGATGCATTCGCAGAGGCGTTGACCCTTGTCGAAACGCGTGGCTGGGAGCTTCTCTCGGCCGACCCTGCGGAAAACCAGATCGAAGCCATCGCCCGAAGCCGCGTCTTCGGCTTCGAGGACGAGGTTGCAGTTCGGGTTACCGACATCGAGACAGGCAGCCGCATCGACATGCGGTCACGCTCGCGCCTTGGGCAGATCGACCGCGGCGCCAATGCCCGACGCATCGAGGCGTTCCTTACGGAGCTGCAAGCGCAAATCACCGAATAAGATCGGAAACCAAGGAGCACCCAGATGAAACTCTCCCACGTCCTTGGCGCGGCCACTGTCGCGCTTTGCCTTCATTCCACTCCCATTTTGGCGCAGGACGCCGCCATCGAGGCGATGCAGGAATACATGATGTTCTCGGAATATGAGGCCGGCATCATACTGCCGCAACAGATCGACCAGGCCGTCTTTGAAACGGCGCTCTTCGTCGACACACGCGACGCAGAACAGTTCGAGGCTGCAACGATCCCCGGTTCCGTCAATATCGAATGGCGCGAAGTGCTGGACCGGATTGACGAGATCCCCAAGGATCGAATGACAGTCCTTTTCTGCAACACCGGCAGCCTGTCCGCCCAAGCGGCATTTGCCCTGCGGGTTGCAGGTCGAACGAACGTCGTAGTTCTGCAAACCGGTTTCGCCGGTTGGGAAAAAGACGCGGCCTACAAGCCTTGATCTAAACCGTTCGTGATGGCTCCGGGCCATGGCGTTGGCCCGAACTGACCGTCGATCGAACTACTTTGAGAGAAGTCTCCGAAGCGGTGGGGTCGACAGTATAGTCGGCTCTGCACAACCTACTATCAGCCGTTCCTTTTCTTGTTCAGTCCTTCATCGATACTGCAGCAAAAATCCAATTCCAGCGCCCTTGCAAAATCCTTCGCCCTTGCGGCACAGATCGAGTGAATGCTGCGATCGGCAGGCTTGTCCCGCAGAGCTTCTATAGGAGCCGGAAAGGTGCTGCGGCGGGCCCAGAAGACCGCTTCGGAGAAGCTGCGCGGCAGCGCCGACGAGGACAACGAATGTCTGGTTAGGACCGTTTCAGTCCTCGCGGACGAAGGGCGGGAGGACTAAGCCGCTCCGCGGCAATGGCGCTCGTGGCTGGCGTTGCCCGTCATTTCCGCGTTTTTCTATGTGGCTGAGCTTTCTGGGCTGACGATGGGGGTTTTCCCACCGTCAGACAGGAGATTCCCATGGAGGAGAAGAACACCACCCCGCTGCGCCAGCGGATGATCGAGGACATGAACATCCGCGGGTTGTGCGAGAAAACGCAGAAGGCGCACATTCGGAATGTGAAGCATTTCGCGTCCTTCCTCGGGAGGCCGCCGGACACCGCCACGCCGGAGGATCTGCGGTCATACCAGCTCAAGATGACCCAAGAGGGGGTGACCGCCAGCACCTTCAACGTGCGCATCATCTCGCTGCGCTTCTTCTTCGGCGTAACGTGCAGTCGCGACGAGATGAAGCGCTTCATGCAGTTCCACCGCAATCCCCGGAAGTTGCCCATTGTCCTGAGCGTCGGGAAAGTGGCCGATCTGATGGCCGCCGTGCCCGGCCCTGGGCTCAAATATCGCGCAGCGCTCGGGATCAGCTACGGAGCGGGGCTCCGCGCATCCGAGGTCTGCAACCTGAAGGTCAAGGATATCGACAGCGACCGGATGCTGATCCATGCCGATGACGGCAAGGGCGGGCGTGACCGCAAAGCCATGCTCTCGCCCAGCCTGCTGGATCTGTTGCCGGACTATTGGCGCGAGTCCCATCCTGAGGGCTGGCTGTTCCCCGGTAAGCCCAAGATCAACCCGCTGTCGCCACGACAATTGAACCGGGCGTTCACCTCGGCCAAGCATATGGCGGGCATCAAGAAGGCCGCGACACTGCATAGTTTGCGACACAGCTTCGCCACCCATCTGCTCGAGGCCAACACTGATGTGCGGGTGATCCAGGTGCTGCTCCGGGCATGCCAAGCTGACGACGACGGCACGATACACCCATGTGGCGACGAAGACGATCCGCGGCACGGTCAGCCCTTTCGAGCAGATGAAGCTGCTTCAGGACGAGACCCTGCGATGAGGACTGGAGTAGCCCCCGGGGTCGGTGTTCCGGCCAAGGCTGGAGATCGCTGACATCTTCCGTGCCCATGGTCCTGCGTGGCGGCAGGCCAATGAAGGGCATGTCAGCCTGACCCAGCTGAAGGTCATGTCAGCGATCGAGGCCTGCCGGACCGAGGCGCTCGGCGGGATGTGGCGGGCTGTGCCAAGTGCGGCCACCACCATGTCGCCTACAACAGCTGCAAGAACCGGCATTGCCCCAAATGTCAGGGACCGGCGGCGCGCGACTGGATGGCGGCGCGGGCCGAAGACCTGCTGCCCGTGGAATATTTCCTCATCGTCTTCACCCTGCCAGCGGAGATCGCCCAGATCGCCTACTGGAACAAGAAGGCGGTCTACGGTCTCCTGTTCCGCGCCTCGGCCAAAACCGTTATGACCATCGCGGCCGACCCCAGGCGCCTCGGCGCCCGGGTTGGAATGACCAGCGTGCTCCACACCTGGGGTTCAGCGCTGACGCATCATCCCCACATCCACATGATCGCTCCGGGCGGCGGCCTGTCGCCCGACGGCACCCGGTGGGTCTCCCACCGCCCGGGCTTCTTCCTGCATGTGCGGGTGCTGTCGCGGCTGTTCCGGCGGCTGTTCATCGAGGACCTTCTCGACCTGCATCGCACGGGCGCGCTCAACTTTTTCGGTGACCTCGCCGGACTGGCTGACGCGGGAGCCTTCGCCGCCTGGCTCGCCCCGTTCCGCAAGAACGAATGGGTGGTCTATTCCAAGCCACCCTTCGGAGGACCCGAGGCTGTGCTGGCCTATCTCAGTCGCTATACCCACCGGGTGGCGATCTCGAACAATCGCCTGGTCAGCGCCGATGCCGATACCGTCGCGTTCCGCTGGAAGGACTACCGGATCAAATCCGGCGACCGGCAAAAGGTCATGCGGCTGGCCACGCCGGAGTTCATCCGCCGCTTCCTGATCCACGTCCTGCCAGACGGCTTCCACCGCATCCGGCACTACGGGCTGCTCTCCAGCTCCGCCCGCAAGGCCAACATCACCAGAATCCGCGCTTTGCTCTGCGTCCAGCGGTCTCAACAGGTCGCCGTGCCGGACCCGCAGACCAAGATCACCCCGCTCACCCTGCGTGAGCCATGCCCCTGCTGCGGCGGACCCATGCGCATCGTCGAAATCTTCCGGCGCGGCCAGAAACCGATGGCACGTGCGCCATCCAAGGAGCAGGCCGCATGAGATATCGCCCCTCATCCGACACGAAGCAGCACCGGCTACAATCCGCTGATCCGGTCCGAATAGCTTGTGCGCTCCCGTTTACAGCGCGGCCAAAGCCGGCAGGCGCTCAGAAACGCACAGCTTTGTCGGGATCACCGGCCGCGTCGTTTGCGACCGTATCAGGCATTTGGCTCGCCATCACTCGCACCCCGGATGCAGCCGCTGCCCCGACCGCCCACGCATTTTCCCCATAGGGTTATCCAAGCCCCCCGCGGCTTCCTCCTTCCGAGGTTTGTCAACGCGGGCCGCCGCCTCCCGGCCGCCCACGTCGCGCCGCGGCCCGCATCGAAAAACCTTCAGGAATGCGGTCGTTCGCTGCACTTTACACCGATGTCTGCTACGCGAAGCAACTTCTTCATATCGACCGCATTTGTGACTCGGTCTTTCCTGGCTTCGCGCGCGCTCCTAACGACGAAACGGGCTATCGAGGCAAAGATGCGCAGAGGCGGCGCACCAGCCAACTGAACGACGATATGAGGGCGCATGGCGGTGGTCCTGCAACGAGGGCACGGCCAGCATCTCTAAACGCAGTGCGGCAGCCTGTTTTCGAGCGCGCGCTGCCCTCGTTCGGCGCCGTGCAAAAGTAAAGGCCATTGAGGCTGCGACACACCCAACGGCCTTTTCAACCCAACTCTCGATGAAAGGTTACGTGATCAATTTAGAACAAAAACAGTCGGGAATCAATAGGCCTCTGCGCTTACCTGTGCGCGGGGGCCGGCTGGCCTATCATACTTAGGACCTTTCGATGAGATTATCGAGCTCCTCATCGGTGCCTTTGCTAAGTGGGCTGTCGTGGGCCACCATCGCTAGGTTGCCATCGCGTATCTACTTGAGGGCATTGGCGACAACCGGCGATACCTCTTTTCCGGTCAGCTGTTCTACCGTTTGGACGATGAAGCTTATGACCGCACGATGTGCTAGTGCCCAATTGAATACAAGCGGGTGCTGAGCGGGATTATCTTCGTCAACCGCAATGGCTTGCGCAGGTGCGACGCTCCTGCTGCTTATGGCCCCAACAAAACGCTCTACAGCCGATGGAGGCGTCGGAGCGAAAAAGGCATCTTCGCGCGGATGATGTCTGGGCTGGCGTCGGAACACGGCGGAGAAAAGGCCGTGATGATCGACGCGACATACCTCAAGGCCCATCGAACGGCGACCAGCATGGCCGCCAAAAAAGGATGCGTGGCCGTCTAATTGGTCGGACCAGAGGCGGCATTGACCTGCCTCCGAGGTCGCCCGGGCTATTTCGATTCGCTGGCCGTCGATCGCGAACAGGCCCGCGACGTGGCCCGTTGGCGAAAGGCCGACCGCGGCCGCACTGCGCGTCTGGCTCTGTCGGTTGCAGAGCGCAAGGAGATCAGCGAGCCGCTGGTCGGCATCTGCGGCAGGTATTGAAAGACCGCTTCGGCGGGGCACCAGGCAAGGTCTTTTCCGCCTACTGGCCGATCAAGAGTAAACCCGACCTGCGCCAACTGATGGCCAAGCGTCACAAGACCGATCACCGTCGCCCTGCTACTGGTCGAAACCAACGCGGACCCGCTCACCTTTCGCCGCTGGACGCCCGATACCCGCATGGCGCGCGGCGACTGGAACATTCCCGTCCCGGCTCCGCACGCTCGGATCGTCACGCACGATATCGCAATTGCGCCGCTCGTCGGCTGGACCACAGAAGGCTATCGCCTCGGATATGGCGGGGGCTATTTCGACCGAACTCGAGCCGCGCTGGAACCGAAACCCTTTGTCGTCGGTATCGGGTTTCAAGAGGCGCGCCTTCAGACGATCTTCCCGCAACCTCGTGACATCCCGCTCGATCTCATCGTGACCGAGAAAGGGATCCAGACCGTGAGAGACGTGGTCTGAGCCGCATCCAGGTCCCAGGCACCCCGGTCAGGCGGAGCCGGCGCGCGCCGCGCTCCGGGACAGCGCTGCCACGAGGTCGGTCCGGGTGACGATGCCGACGATCTTGCCGTATTCAAGGACCGGAACGGCATCTGTATCTCCCTCGGCCATCATCGGCAGCAAGGCCCCGATCGGGGTGTCGCCGGTAGCGCGGGGGCTGGCGACACTCATGATATCAGCGGCGGTCATCGGTCTTTCCCTGTCCCGATCCAACAACCTGCGGAACGCTGCCCGAAAGCCGCGATCAAGGCGCAGGGCATCGTCGCGGGCCTGGCTGATGAGATGCATCTGGAAGATCACGCCCAGAAAGGTTTGATCCACGCCAACGACCGGAAGCGATGTGAAGTGATGCTGCCGGAACAGATCCGCGATCTCGCCCAATGGGGCGTTCGACGTGACGGTGACGAGACTGCGCGACATGATGTCTTGCGCAGTCAACGGGCCCGACGAATGCGCCGCCGCCTGCAGTTCGGCGGCCCCGATCAGTCGGGCTAGGTCTTCGACGCCGAGGTTGAACGACTGACGATAGCGTTCGAGAATCCCGGTCAGCTCCTCTTCCGAAAGCCCAAGTCGCTCGATCGGATTGCGATCTGCGGTTCCATGAATATTGGGATCCTCGAATTGCCGGAAAGGATAGTGGCGTCCCGTCAGTCGCGCATAGAGGGTTGCCAGCAGAACCAGTGCGATGGTGCCGAACGCAATTGGCGTCAGGGCGAACCAAAACCCCAGATGCGCGATGGCGTCCGGGGACATGGCCGCGGTCATGGCGACGGCACCAGCGGGCGGATGGACTGCGCGGCACAGGATGGTTGCGGTGATGGCAAGCCCGACGGCGAGCGCGATGCGCAAGGCGGGGTCCGCTACAAAAAGGCACACCGCAACCCCGACAAAGGCCGCGACGGTATTGCCCACGATCGCCGACCAGGGCTGCGCCAGGGGGCTGTTCGGAACGGCGAAGAGCAGAACCGAGGACGCCCCAAAGGGCGCGACGAGATAAAGACCGAGGTCCAGATCGACGGTCGGCGACAACAGGAACAATCCGGTTAGCGCCAATCCGATCAGCGCGCCAAGCCCCGCGCGCAGCGCCTCCTTGGTTGGAACGCGGGCCACAGCCGGGCCAAGTGACTTCAGAATGTGCAACGCGACGCCTCAACATCAGCTTTCGCCGAAAGTTTCAACGGTTTGACGAAAGATCAACCTGCGGGGCGCATAAAGAAGGCAACGGTCATGATCAAGCCGATTGCGATAATGAACAGACGCAGCACGGCCGTGTTCCGAACCCGCCGCGCCAGAACCGCGCCGATGTATCCGCCCATGGCGCAGGACAGGCCGACGATCAGCAAGTTGCCCCAGTCGATCAGGCTCGCAATGGCATATGTCGCGACCGAGACCACCGATAGGATCACGGACATCAAGTTCTTCAACCCATTCATCCGGTGCAGGTCGGTCATGCCGATGACGCCGAAAGCCGCGAGCAGCATGATGCCGAGGCCACCGTTGAAATAGCCGCCATAGACCGAGACCACGAACACAAGAGCAAGTGCGGTGGGGCTGGGCGTCTCGCGCCCGGACTTCGCGAGATACCGAACGAAGGACGGTCCGGTGGCAAAGGCCAAGGTCGCCATCAACAAGAGCCAGGGCACCACGCCCGAGAACAGCTCTTCCGGCGTGACCAGCAGCAGACTAGCGCCAGCGAGCCCCCCGACGATCGCCGTGCCGAAAAGATGGGCGAGAGGAGGCTTCCCGCCGCGCTCGATATCCGTGCGATAGGCCCAGGCGCTGCCCACATAGCCCGGAAGGGCTGCAAAGGTCGCGGTCGCATTCGCCATGATGGGCGGAACACCGGCCCAGACGAGTGCCGGAAACGTCAGAAAGGTGCCACCACCCGCGATTGCATTGAGCGCACCGGCGCCCAAGCCGGCCAGCACGAGTATTATACCTGTCAGCATGTTCGTTCTCCTTCAAACCGCGCCGCTGTTGCATGATGCCGGATTGGTCTGCAAATTGGTCTGTATGGGGGTGCGAATGACCACGAAGCGAACTCGAAAGGTTGTGGAAGCGCTGCGCGACTATTGCGCGGCGGCCGCCATCGCGCCGGGCGGACAGCTGCCGCCGGAGCGGGATCTGGCGCGTCGGTTGGGGTGCAGCCGTGAGACGCTGCGCAATGCCTTGGCCGAGCTGGAGCTCGCTGGCGACCTCTGGCGGCATGTCGGGCAAGGCACGTTCCTTGGCCCCCGCCCGCGGGGCCACCCTGTGCGCGAGACCATTCTAGTGCAAGGGGCTTCACCGCTTCAGCTGATGCAGGCGCGCCTGACCCTCGAGCCCTCCGTCGCCGCCGAGGCAGCTGCGCTCGCGACCCCTGCCGAGATCGCCTATCTTTCCGATCTGGTCAACCGGGGCCGCCGTGCCGCAACCCGGGCCGACTGCGAACGGCTCGACGCCGCCTTTCACCGTGGTATCGCAGAGGTAACAGGTAATCCCATCCTGCTTGGCCTTCTCGACTATCTCGCGGGCGCGCGCCGCCATGCGGCCTGGCAGCGCGAATGGGAAGTCACTTACCGAAAACTCGGTGTCGCCGAATTCACCGAACGTCACAGCCTACAGCATGAGGAGGTGGTCGCCTGCATTCAACGGGGCGCGGCGGACGCCGCCGCGGATGCCATGCGCGGGCACCTGCAGGCGATCTTCACGGCGATGCGCGAGTCCGGTCTGCCGCCCTGATAGCGGTGCCGCTCCGCCGGAGCCCTGCGCCCTCAGACCACTGCCCCCAATCAATCTCGAAACATCCATAGGCGGGGGAGAGCCGCCGGTTGCGTGGGTAGAGGATAGAAACCGGCGAGAGTGACGGCGGAAAATCGGTCAGAACCTCGACGAACTCGCGGGCGGTCAGAGCCGCCTCGGCATGGTAACGCGGCATCTGGACAAGACCGAAGCCAAGGCGCGGCGACTTTGTCCGCAATGCGGACCTCTGCGGAACCAGTTTGCTGCGCAAGGGACGGAGGAGCGGTTCGGTGACGCTGTGCCGCAGCGGTGCGCCTTGGGATCAAGGGCCGCAATGGGCCGAAGGCCAACGTTTTCTTCCCTGCCTGAACTTCTGATCTCTGTGGACCCGCAAAGCCGCACTGAGCTGAGCATTCCCGTTGCTGTGCGTCGCACCGAAATCGGCTATGCCCCTGCAGGCTTCTCAAGGTTAGGTATTGACCTAACCTTATTGCAGCCACATGCTTAGGCGCATGCCTAACTCAAAACGCCCCATAGAACGGGTCTTCATCGCATTGTCCGATCCTACGCGGCGGGCAGTAGTTCAGAAACTTAGCGAAAGGTCGGCCGCCGTCTCACAATTGGCCCAGCCATTCGACATGGCGCTGCCGTCCTTCACACAGCATCTCGGTGTTCTGGAAGACGCTGGCCTTATCGTGTCGCAACGACAGGGGCGAAGCCGTGTCTGCACGTTGAACCCGATGGCTTTGAAAGCTGCGGAAGATTGGATGGCCTCCCACCGCAAGCAGTGGGAGAGCCGCCTGGATCGCTTTGAGAGTCACCTCGAGAAAATGAAGGAGGAGAAATCCGATGACTGATGGAGCCGCCGATATCGTCTCTGCATGGGCTGAGTGGCCTTTGGAAAAAGAAATTGTCATCTCGCGTGTCGTCGACGCTGACCGAGAAACCGCCTTCGCAGCATGGACCGATCCAGCGCAAATCGTGCAATGGTTTGGGCCTGACGGCTTCCAGATCGAGTCGCATGAAGCCGACATCCGGGCAGGCGGTGTATGGCGGTTCGACATGATTGCCCCGGACGGCACGCCGTTCTCGAACCGTATGGATTTTCTGCGGGTCGAGGCACCAAGCCTGATCGAGGCCGATCACGGTCGCGATGTCGATGATGATCCTGACCGGTTCCGGCTTCTGGTCACTTTCGACAAGCAGGATAATGGAAAGACGGTTGTCACCCTGCGCCAGATGCATCCGACGCCAGCACGCCGCGCAGTGGTTATCGGCTTTGGGGCTGTCGAATTTGGCGCTCAAACGCTTGGCAAACTGGCCGTTCATGTTGCGGGCAAGACCGGCGATGCCGCAGCGCGCGGCTGAATTTTCACAGGTTTGATCGAGGGGAAACACGATCATGAAGCGTTTCACGGGCGGTTGCATGTGCGGCGATGTTCGAATTGTGGCTTCGGGTCGCCCCTATCGGGTCGGCATATGTCACTGCCTCGACTGTCGCTAACATCATGGCGCCCTATTCTACGCGGCCGCCGTTTTCCCTGAAGACGCGGTGAAGATCGACGGCGACACGCGTGACTATGCCGGGAGGAATTTTTGTCCACGCTGCGGATCGTCCGTTTTCGCGCGAAGTGGCGATGAGGTCGAACTGCATCTCGGTTGCCTCGATGCGCCCGACCAATTGAAACCAACCTATGAGAATTGGGTCGTTCGTCGCGAAGCCTGGCTGCCGGAATTTCCGGACATGAAAAGATATGAACGTGATCGCGACGAGACCAACCACCGCAACGATTAAAGTGAGCACCATCTCTTGGCGAAGCATCATTCGTCTACAAGCCGTGAGCGACGGCTGCACGATGCGAAAATGGCGGGTTCGATCAAGCAGCATTTGCGCAGACCCGCCAACTTCAATGTCCAACTCAGGGCCGAGAGCGACGATCTTTGCTCACTGAGAGCGCCCAGCCGTGCCGCGACGCCGCAAGCCCGCTTCGAGCCCCTTTTGACCGTGATCCAACACGCGGATACAAGGAGGAAATGAAAATGCATTCGACTGGCGGCAGGAGCTTGTCTCTCGAGAGGAGTGTGAATGGACGACAATCCGGCCATAGGACAATGCCTGTGCGGCGCTGTGAAATTCCGCATATCGGGAGAGTTCGAGAGCTTTTTCCTGTGCCACTGCGCCCGCTGCCGCAAGGACAGCGGTTCGGCCCATTCGGCAAACCTGTTTTCGTCCACGGCCAAAATTAAATGGATGTCAGGTGAGGAAAACATCAAGACGTTCCGGCTCGCCGGTTCACGCCATGTTAAGGGCTTTTGCTCCGACTGCGGGGCCGCGCTGCCTGTTTCCCAACCGGAGATTGGTTTGCTTGTCGTGCCAGCAGGGTCGCTGGACAGCCGGATCGATATACGACCCAACGCGCATATCTGCTGTTCCAGTCGCGCGACCTGGGACAACGACCTGGTCGCCATCGAAAGAATCGACGGGCTTCCCGGCTGAACGGTCGCGCCGATAACGCATCTCGGGCAACAACCAGACGACGAGGGCGCGACCGTCGGCTTCGTCCGCACAGCAGACCGTCATCCTCCAAAAATGCTGCACGATGAACCAATGGCCGCTCTCGAGACGCTGCACCGCAGCGCTCGGACGCGAAGCGGACGGCAGGTAAGGGTCGGAAGCGACGAGATGCTGCTCTGTTCCTTTTGAGACCTAACGATGCTTCGACAAAGCTTGGAATGCTACCAGTGGACCGGTAAGGCTTGGGCGCTTCCTCGCTTCTGGAATCGAAAATGACAAGCAACCCCAGGTTCGGTATCTTCCTCGCCCTCTTTGGGGCGCTGGCGATCTCACCTGACACTCTGCTCATGCGGTGGTCGGAGATGAGCGGCAGCCAGATGATGGCTTGGCGCGGGCTCCTGATGGGCTCTGCGATGTTGCTGGCTTGGCTGATTTTCCGGCGACGGCAACTTCGCAAAGATTTGCGTGTCACTATCTGCTGGGCCGGTGTGCTCGTCCTGCTTTGTCAATCTTGAAACGCTTCGCTTTTCGCATTTGGCATCGCGGTTGCGCCGGTCTCGGTTGTTTTATTCAGCGTTGCCACCGTGCCGATCTTTGCTGTGCTGTTGTCCTAGATGTTTCTGGGCGAACGGGAACATTGGACGACCTGGGTCACGACCGCAGTCGTGCTGTCCTGAATCGGCATTGCAGTTTTCGGGACGGATCCCGGGCAGACCACCGGTAGTCCACTGCTTGGTGCAGCAATAGGTCTGGGCGTCGCGATGTGTTTGGCGATCAGTTTCGTTACCATCCGAGCCAATGCGCAATTGCCGATCCTGCTCCTGGTAGGTGGTGGGGCCACACTGGCGGGGCTTGCAGGTCTTGCATTGACGGGACCGGGCGCATGACTGAGTGGCACGTTTGGGCAACTGCCCTCGCAGGCGGGCTGGTGCTCCCCGTGTCGTTCTTCTCGCTCTCGCTTTCATCTCGCTACACGCACCCATCGAACGTGAGCCTGCTGATGCTTCGCGAAACCGTTCTCGGCCCAATCTGGATCTGGGCCGGAACCGGCATTCAGCCAACGCCGTCCATGCTGGTCGGCGGCGTGATCGTCATTGTCAGTCTCGCCCTTTATCTCGGGCATACTGGACGTCGTCAGGTCCCGGCGCGCCAAGCAGATCTGGTGAAGCTGCATGGTCGCATCGTCTCTATCGATGGACTTTCCGCTTAGGCTCAGGATCCAATATCCAGAATATTGCTGTCGCGGCGAGAGCAACGATGGAGGGGAAGACTTTCGCGGCAACCCTACGACTGTCCCGGATGCAGCCGGGAACGGTTGAAATCGAACGCGAGCCCCGAGAACTGGTAGGGGGCTGCCGGGAGGCCGCGCGTATGCTCGTCCCGGGCGCGGAGGATGACCGCACGCCCATCTTGCGCACCGCACGGCCACTGGCTTTGATCCTATTGGCTTGAGGAGCACAACGGTCTCCACGCCGACGAGCGCTGCAGTCAAATACAGCGATGAGTCAATTACATCCGATTGCCAGGTTGAGAACCCGTTCCAAGGCAATTGCTTTTGCCTGCCTACTCGTCGGTTTCTTTCGTCTAAAAATCGAAAAAGAAATCGTATCCGTAATGGCAATTTCCTGTGCGAAAAAATATATGTTTTTGCGCAATAGAAGGGTCGATTTCGGCTAAAATTGCGCAATTATCTCCTAATTCGCTTTGAGCCTTCTTGTTCGAGTTCGGAAATGCCTCGTAATCCACAAGTCTTTTGCTGTTTCGTGGCTTTTGACCGTCTTTGGGCGTTCCCGTTTAGAGGTGTGATGTGAAAAAATGATGGCATGAGAAAAATTGCCATCAAATATGCGAGCTATCATCCGATGACGATATCGAGGATCGCAGAGCACCTGAGCGTTACACGCAAGACCGCCACGAAAGTAGTGGGCGAGCTCTCTTGCGAGATGATGCCGGGCGGGCGCGTGAATTTCGTCGACCTGCTCCGCCGATTGTGGCGACTTCATCAGATCCCATCTTCAGAGCTGCCACAGCTCCAGCGGCCACTTCTTTCGGTGAAGCAGCTAGCGGAGATGGCGGGCGTCGAGGAACACACGATCCGCCGGGCTGGCAACGAAAGAGACCCGAAGTGGAGGTTGCCGCATCACGCGGATCTTGGCCCGCGAATTCGTCGCTACTTGCCCGCGCACGTCGATGCGTGGCGCTTGAACGAGCCATTCGAATGGTGGCTTGAGCCGCGATTTGGGAAGGCTGTGCGTCTGGTTGACACTACAGGGGGCGACACGGCGAAGGCGAGCACGATGCTCTACCTGCGTAATAAGGAACAGAGTGGGTGTTAGCGAGAAAACAACGGAACACTCTCTCTTTTTCGGTGTCTCAAAGAAATGGAGTGTTCGGTTCTCCAGTCGGTTATATCGAAGAAAAGTGGAATTAGCGAACATGTCCGGAAAGAAAGAAGATGGCGCAGTTGGCACAATGGTAGATGTGCTTCGGTGGATTGAATGCGAGGCGGGATATACGGATGGAACGAAAAAGATCTACCGAGATGCGATCCGCCGTTGCTTGAAAGTTTATCAAGTCAACAGTCTCGCTAGTATCCCTGCGGATGTGGTGGCGTTTGAGGGGCGTTTCCATCGCAAAAACTATGATCCCGATCTTTTCAAAACATTCAAATCCTACAAAGGTTGGCGCCAGAGGGTCGTTTCCATACTGAAAAAGAGCAGCGGAGCCACGACAGCGAACACCGTCGTCCCCAATGATCTCTGGAGCAAATTACTTTTCGAATGCGAAAGGCTAGTCGATGGAACCTTTGGCCGCAGGCGCCAGGAACTTATACCGATCGTGCAGCTTGCAAAAGAAGCTAGACGTTCTGGACGCCAGCCTCATGAACTTGACGGCGCATGGCTCTCTACCCTCTCTGATGCACTCGATGCAAGACGTCGTCGAACCATTTCTCAGGCGGTGCGCAGGCTGAATGAGTATCGACACCTTTCATCCGAAATCGCGGGGACTCTGCCAACATGCGACCTGGAAGTTCCGGATAGGGTGCGGAGGTCGGCGCCCGATCACATTCCCTTTCATCTGCAACAGCAAGCCCATCAGTTGATCGAAAGCGCTTCGTCCGGCGAGATGGATGAAATTAGTGGGGAAGCGGTCTTTGGGCTTTCCAAAGCTGCGCAAAATGTGCGCCAGGCGGCTCTCAATAAGTATCTTCGGACCGGATTAATGATCGGTGTCATCAGACATGAGATCCTCGCGTTTGAGAAGATTTTCGATCGCCCTGTATTTCTCGAAATTGTTCGGGCTTGGATCCAAGACCAAGATGGAAACATCCGCATTTCGGAGCGCACGATGCGTTCCTATATAACTAACATCGCCATCCTCGCAGAGTGGTTGCACCTTGATACGAGCTTTATGAGAGCATCGCTCAAGATAAACCCTACCTTAAAAAAGGGGCAACGCGACGCGCAAGAGATGTCTGAACCGGCAAAAGCGTTTTGCCAGCATCTTCTTCGAAATCGTCGTGCCGAACTTACTTTTCAAAGTTTACATCTGGCATTCATGAGGGACGCTCAGTCATTACGAGCGGAAGTCTTTAATTCTCCTTACAAGGAGCGAAGAATTATTCAGCTGGGAGTTCTTGCATGCTTTTCCGCGATCGCGTTATGGGGGGTGCCGCTGCGAGTGTCGAATATGCTTCAACTTCGACATAGGGGAGAGGATGCAAATCTCATCCTTCCCGTTGGGGCGCGGAGGCAAGCATACGTATTACTACCAGCGCATTCCGTGAAAAATAAGCGTGATATCAAGGCATCGCTCGTGGACGGTCCAACGCGAGCGCTGGAGGTATTGATCTGGTATCTTGATGAAATTCGGCCAGAGATTCATGGATCGGAAGAGTCGGATTTTCTCTTTCCTGGCTATGGGGGGGGCCAACTTTCTTCAACCGTTTTGCGGGGCTGGCTGCATCGCCACGCACGCAATCATCACCTTCAAATGTTCCCGCATAATTTTCGGCATGGACTCGCTTCTCTTTACTTACGAGCTCAGCCTGGAGACTACGCTGGCGCCGCGCGGCTTTTGTGTAATACCCCGAACGTAGTTCGTAAATATTATGCTTGGATTGATGAAGAGCGAGAGCTTCTCGAAGTTCAGGATAAGATTATTAAGATGGCGGGGTTCTCCAAATGAAGAATGGAAACGCACCGACGTATCGCGTGAAAAGGGCAAGAGAAATTATCGAGCGCGGGCGATTAACACAAATGCTGGATATTGACCAAACTCTGACTCAGATCGTTAGGCGTGAAATTTCGGTTGCACAGATTTCGATTGTAGACGAGTTTTTTTCTGCATTGAAACTGGATGCTGAGGCACACATTGATGCGGGCCTTATATCGAAAGCTACCGAATATTGGACGTGGGGTAAACTGACCTCGCTGCGAGCGGCGCTCAGGAAAATCTTTGAGCGCTCTCCTTTTGAACGTGAATTGGACATCGCCATTGCGCGATGGCACGGCCCCCCAGAAGACAGGCATAGATCTCACAAGCCGCGCGAGAAAAGGTTCTCCCTGGATATTAGTGATCTTCCGCACAGCTGGTTGGAGGCCCTTGCAGCGATGGAAGATGGCTTGCCGGGCGTTGCGGCCAATCCCCCTGCGCCTTCCATGATTGCAACGACGAAAGTGAAGTTGCGGGAGTTTGCCAAAGTCGCACGTGATCGCGGTCTGGCGATGGACCTGACATTGGAGGCAACCCGGGAGTATGAGAAGTCCCTGTTCAACCGAGAGCGCCCACTCTCACCGGTCACTATTCATTCTGCGATGCGGCAAGTGCGCGACTTCGCACGATACATCGGCGCCAAGGAGGAAGTTCTCGATTATCTTCTTGAGCGTGTTCGTTTCCACGAGCGTCGTTCCGCCAAGATTCAGCCAAAGAAGGAGGCAAAGGTCCTCTCATTGCCGACATATTCGGAGATGTTTGCGATAGCTTTCGAGATGCTTGGAGAAGCCGACCGGCTGCCAAATCCACGACATGCTCAGTATCGACGGAATGCCGCGCTTGCGATCACTCTGTTTGCAGCACTACCGTTGCGCGTCGCGGATACACGCATCTCGTTCGGCAAGGAACTTGCCTGGGACGAAGCTGGCTACAAATTCGATTTGAAGGTATCGAAGACTGGTCGTCGGTTTCAGTCCCGCATCCATCCAGTCTTCGCCTTCTTCATTGATCAAGTCGTGCTGCAAGGGTGTGCGCCGATCTACTTGTCGGAAATGCGAGAATCTTGTTTCCAGAAACGACGATTGTTGTTTGTGAACTATGACGACACAGCACCTCACAAGAATTACGTGAGCTTCCTCTGGAGCCAAGTTCTGGGGACAGGATCGCACGCGGCGCGAACGAAGCTCCATGATGAATTCGCCCGTTTCGGTTCCCGCGGCGTCGAGTTAGCCATGAAGGCCTGTGGTCACCGAAGCGAAAGAACCGCTGAGGCATATCGCACAGCTGCGTTTGAACGTCTGGCCTTGGAAAAGGTTCACGACGATCTTTCTTGCAATTTCTCCGACGATGAGTGGCGGGAGTTTTTTCAATGACGATGCTCAAAAGCGCTCCTGACAAGAGAACCGCATGTATTGACCCCGTTCGTGGAATGTCGCCGGAGTGCAGGCCCCATGAGTTCTCTCGGAGGACGGCTCGCCGCTTGTGCGAACCACGGGTGAGGTTTTCTATCGTGCATAGCCGTGAACCCTTGATTTTCTGTCGAACTGCAGGGTCGTTGGAATGACGAGACGTTCCGTCCCCACCAGGAGCGGCCCGCGTCGCTCGGTTCACTTTCGGATTGCCGATATTCGGTTCTTCCCGTCGGACACAGCAAATGACATTGAGACCCGTCTCTCTAAGACACTCTCGGAACTGCGCCGCAAGAATCTAGGGATCGATGAAGACTGGTTTCCGACCTTCCTCATTGCATCTTGGCGAATTCGCGGCCGAGGACGGAGCCCCGAGAAAGGCAACCGTCCGACCTCGCTGCATAGGGTTCCAAAGCTCACTAACGGAAAAGGCAATGATTGCTTGCTTTCCATCTTGGCGCGTAGCGCCAAGATAGGCTCCCTGAGCGCGAAACGACAGACGCGTGAGCGGGGTCAGATGCAACGCTTACTGATCGACGAGGCCGACGGAAGGCGCTGACCTTCAGGAACAGGGATCGTCGATCAGTTCAGAAGGTTTGGCAAAAGCACGAAGATCTTTTGCATCGGTGATCGTAACGCAGCTTCCGTCAACTTGCACGCCGTAGGGTTCCAGCTGACGGATCGCTCGACTCAGGTTTTCTGGTGTCATGCCCAAGTAAGAAGCCAGACGCCGTTTTTCGATCCCAAGATCAAAGACATCTGCCTTATCCTCGCATGTGTGGCGATGAACAAGGTAGTTGGCCAGGCGCTCAAGGGAAGTTCGGAGCTTTAGGTTCTTTGTGTTCCGCACAACCCCACGATATCCCTGAGCGAGCTCTGTTACGACGTTGCGTGCGAATGTCTGGTCGGCATCGAAGATTGCACGAACATCCTCTGATGGCACCAAGATGATGCGCGACTTTTCAAGCGTGCGCGCAGACATCAGGTAGGGCGCTGCTTTGACGGTAGCCGCCACGATGAAGGTTGAGACGGGCTGCAGCGTCTCCATCGTCGTTTCGCGCCCATTCCATGTTGCGAACAATTCCACCGACCCACTGATGACGACGTGAAGGAAATCACTAGTCTCGCCCTCAGTGAACAACTCGATTTGCGGCGGAAAGTTTTGGACATAGGCACCTCGGATCAACGCAGAAAAATTCTCGTCGTCGATCCCGGAAAACAGTCGTAGCGCGCGAATCTCGGAAGATTCATCGTCGCGCAAGCGGATGGCCATGCTTCACCTCTAATCGTGCCTGACGGTGATGCTTGATAAATATCAAGCGGTCAATTGTCACCGATTGGCGAGCGGGTTGATAGGTGTTTTCTGTCGGCGTGATCCTTGCCGAGCGGTGACTTATTTCGATCCTACCAGCTAATCGGTTTGATTTCGATCAACCTTTTCCAGTCTCCCTGCCTGTTGATCTGTCCGCAACCAGACCGGCGGTTCACGTCGGCCCAACTGCGGAGAGAGAACATGCATACACTCGATGGAGTCACTCGTTCGGACCAATACCGGGCATTGGGGCTCAGCACTTTCGCCTTCACCGTCTGCTTCGCGGTCTGGACGATTTTTTCGATCATTGGCGTCCGGATCAAGCAGGAGCTTGGCTTGTCCGATACGCAGTTCGGACTGTTGGTTGCCACCCCGGTTCTGACGGGTTCGATCAGCCGTATCTTCCTTGGCGTCTGGACCGAGCAGTTCGGTGGCCGGATCATGTTTCCGCTGCAGATGCTCATTACGGCAGTTGCTGTCTGGCTGCTGGCAACGGTTCACACCTACGAGGTTTTCCTGATCGCAGCACTTGGCCTTGGCCTGGCGGGGGGGTCCTTCATTGTCGGCGTCGCATACACGTCACGCTGGTTCGAGAAAGAACGTCAGGGCACCGCCTTGGGTATCTTCGGCGCGGGCAACGTCGGCGCTGCGGTGACGAACTTCGCTGCTCCCTTCCTTGTCGTCGCGCTTGGCTGGGAAGGGACTGCGAAGGTCTATGCCGTCGTTCTCGCTGCAACGGCAGTGTTCTTCTACCTGACTGCGAAGACCGATCCGGTGCAACAGGAACGCAAGAAGACTGGCGCCAAACCGGTATCTGCAGGGGACCAACTCGCACCGCTCAAGAATATCCAGGTTTGGCGTTTCGCTACCTATTACTTCTTCGTCTTCGGCGGTTTTGTTGCGCTCGCCTCGTTCTTGCCGCGCTACTATGTCGGGGCTTATGGGCTGCCGCTCACGACGGCCGGAGTCTTTGCTGGCTTCTACTCCCTGCCTGGTTCCGTTTTCCGCGCTCTTGGTGGGTGGATGTCCGACAAATGGGGCGCGCGTTTCGTCATGTATTTGACCTTCATTGTCTCGCTCGTGCTCCTGTTCGTCATGAGCTACCCCGAGACCAGCTACACAGTTGAAGGCATCCACGGCCCGATCTCGTTCACCTTCGGCCTCAACGCGACGATGTTTATGGTGATGACCGTGATCTTGGGCTTCGTGATGAGCCTCGGAAAGGCTGCCGTCTACAAGCATATCCCGGTTTATTACCCGCATCACGTCGGGGCCGTTGGCGGACTCGTCGGCATGATCGGGGGACTGGGTGGTTTCTTCCTGCCCATCAGCTTCGGCTTCTTGCTCGACCAAAGCGGTGTCTGGACTGCTCCCTTCATGTTGCTCTTCGTGCTGGTCCTCGTCTCGACGGTCTGGATGCACATCGCCATCCGCCGCATGGAACATGCACGGCATCCTGGTCTCAAAGGAGAGAAGTATCTTTCCGATGTGCCCGATGAGCCGCTCGCGAAGTCCATGCCTTGATGAATACCCAACGGGCTTCCCGCTGGGTGGCCCGCCCCCCTCGCACATTTCTGAAGGAGCCACTCCAATGGCCACCACAACAGCAACCTCCGGTCAAAGCGGCCACGTGCTGACCGACTGGCGTCCCGAGGATCCGGAGTTCTGGAAAACCCGCGGGCATGCGATCGCCACCCGCAACCTCTGGATATCGATCCCCGCGCTTCTCCTCGCCTTCTCGGTCTGGATGGTGTGGTCCGTCGTGGTCGCCAAGCTTCCCGCAATCGGCTTCGACTACTCTACCGGACAACTGTTCTGGCTGGCGGCACTGCCGGGCCTGTCGGGCGCGACACTGCGCATCTTCTACAGCTTCATGATCCCGATCTTCGGCGGCCGCAAATGGACGGCCTTCTCGACCGCCACG
The DNA here is from genome assembly GCF_002020145.1 of Thioclava sp. DLFJ4-1. Taxonomy (NCBI): domain Bacteria; kingdom Pseudomonadati; phylum Pseudomonadota; class Alphaproteobacteria; order Rhodobacterales; family Paracoccaceae; genus Thioclava; species Thioclava sp. DLFJ4-1. The sequence continues at coordinate 612,017 of NZ_MPZT01000002.1, read as the reverse complement.
CTGCTTTTGCCCGCGCTCGGTATCGGCTTTGCGGTGCAGAACCCCGAGACCCCCTACGCCATCTTCCTGCTGCTCGCGCTGCTCTGCGGCTTCGGTGGTGGAAACTTCGCCTCCTCGATGGCCAACATCGCTTATTTCTACCCCAAGAAGACCAAGGGGAACGCGCTGGCTCTCAATGCAGGCCTCGGCAACGCGGGCGTCTCGGTGATGCAGTTCCTCGTGCCGATCGTGATCACCACGGGCGTCTTCGGCTCCCTCGGCGGCGCGCCCCAGCAATTGTCGGCAGGGGGTGAGCTCTTCCTGCAGAACGCTGGTTTCGTCTGGGTGCCCTTCATCGTCCTTTCGGCGATCGCCGCATGGTTCGGGATGAATGACATCGCATCGGCCAGCGCTTCGTTCAAACAGCAATCAGTGATTTTCTCGCGCTTCCACAACTGGGTGATGTGCGTCCTCTACACCGGCACGTTCGGAAGCTTCATCGGCTATTCCGCTGGCTTCCCGCTGCTCATGAAGACGCAGTTTCCTGAGGTGGACGTGCTGCAGTTCGCCTTCCTCGGGCCGCTCGTGGGCGCGCTGAGCCGGGCCGGCACGGGTTGGATTTCCGACAAGTTCGGTGGCGGTCGCGTGACCTTCTGGACCTTCGTCGGCATGATCGTCGCCGTCTGGGGGGTGCTGCAGTTTCTGCCCTCGGCCGGTGACGCCGGTAGCTTCTGGGGCTTCTTCGCCTGCTTCATGGCGCTGTTCTTCCTGACCGGCGTGGGCAATGCCTCGACCTTCCAGATGATCCCCTCGATCATGCGTCAGGAAGTGCCGCGTCTGAACCCGCATCTCGACGCGGCCGCCACGCTCAAGCAATCGGAGCTGGAGAGCTCGGCGATCATCGCCTTCACCTCGGCGATCGCGGCCTATGGTGCCTTCTTCATCCCGAAATTCTACGGCACGTCGATCAGCCTGACCGGCGCTCCCAACGCAGCTCTGTGGGGCTTCATGATCTTCTACGCGCTCTGCGTGGTGGTGACGTGGTTCTTCTACAGCCGCAAGGGCGCCTCCGTTCCCTGCTGACGCGACCGGCGCGCGCCGTGGCGTCCCGCGGCGCGCGCTTCCAATCCATTTCCGCAAGGAGACGCGACATGAGCCACTTGCTCGACAGACTTAATTTCCTGCAATCCAAGGAGTTGGAGCAGTTCTCCGACGGCCACGGGCAGGTGACCCGCGAGGACCGTAAATGGGAAGAGACCTATCGGTCCCGCTGGCGTCACGACAAGATCGTCCGCTCGACCCATGGTGTGAACTGCACCGGGTCTTGCAGCTGGAAGATTTACGTGAAGTCGGGGATCGTGACATGGGAGACCCAGCAGACCGATTACCCGCGCACGCGTCCCGGATTGCCCAACCACGAGCCGCGCGGCTGTGCCCGCGGCGCCTCCTATAGCTGGTATCTCTATTCCGCAGCGCGGATGAAGCACCCGATGGTGCGTGGCAAGCTGCTGAAAATGTGGCGCGAGATGCGCAAGACCAAGTCGCCAATCGAAGCATGGACTGCCATCCAGAGCGATCCTCTGCTGCGCGCCGAATACACCAAGGCCCGCGGGAAGGGCGGTTTTGTGCGCGCGAGCTGGGACGAAGCTACCGAGATCGCTGCGACCGCCAATGCCTATACTGCAAAGACCTACGGGCCCGATCGCGTCTTCGGCTTCTCGCCGATCCCGGCCATGTCGATGGTCAGCTACGCTGCAGGTGCGCGTTACCTGTCTCTGCTGGGCGGCACCTGTCTGTCCTTCTATGACTGGTATTGCGATCTTCCGCCTGCCTCGCCGCAGACCTGGGGCGAGCAGACCGACGTCCCGGAATCTGCGGATTGGTATAATGCGGGCTATCTGCTGATTTGGGGCTCGAACGTGCCGCAAACCCGCACGCCGGACGCTCATTTCTATACCGAGGCCCGCTACCGCGGCACCAAATCCGCCGTGATTTGCCCTGATTACTCGGAAGCCTCGAAATTCGGTGACATCTGGCTCAATCCCAAGCAGGGCACCGACTCGGCGCTGGCGATGGCGATGGGGCATGTGGTCCTGCGCGAATATCATCTCGACCGTCAGGCCGAGTATTTCGAGGATTATGCGCGTCGCTATTCGGACATGCCGATGCTCGTGCTGCTCGATGAGGAGGATGGCCGCCACATCCCCGGCAAGATGCTTCGGGCTTCGGACCTCGCAGACGGATTGGGTGAGAGCAACAACCCCGAATGGAAGACCGTTGCCTATGATGAAGCCTCCGGGGCGATGGTCGTGCCGAACGGGTCCATCGGTTTCCGTTGGGGGGAAGAGGGCAAGTGGAACCTCGAGGACCGCGCCAGCACGGGAGAGGCGAAGCTTCGGCTTAGCCAGGTTATGGAAGAGTGCCATGACGATGTCGTCGGTGTCGATTTCCCCTATTTCGGCGGCGCCGCTACGGAGAATTTCGTCAAGTGCCAACACCCTGACGTCCTGACCCGAAACGTGCCGGTTAGAAAGGTCACGCTCGCTGATGGCCGCGAGGCCATGGTCGCGACCGTGTTTGACCTCCTTTGTGCGAATTACGGTCTCGATCGTGGTCTGGGGGGCGACTGGGTCAGCCATGACTTCAATGAGGACCTGCCCTACACGCCGAAATGGGCCGAGAAGATCACCGGGGTCTCCGCCGACAAGATCATCGCGGTCGCACGCGAGTTCGCCAGCAATGCCGAAAAGACTCACGGCAAATCCATGGTGATCCTGGGGGCGGGTCTGAACCACTGGTATCATATGGACATGAACTACCGTGGCATCATCAACTTGCTGGTGATGTGCGGTTGCGTCGGTCAGGAAGGTGGTGGTTGGAGCCACTATGTCGGTCAGGAGAAACTGCGCCCGCAAACGGGTTGGCTTCCGCTCGCCTTCGCTCTGGATTGGGGGCGCCCGCCGCGTCAGATGAACGGCACCTCAGCCTTCTATGCCCATTCCGACCAATGGCGTTACGAAACGCTCGGGGTGGACGAGATCCTGTCTCCGACCGCGCCGAAGGGTGACTGGGACATCTCGCTGATCGACTACAACATACGCGCCGAGCGTATGGGGTGGTTGCCTTCGGCGCCGCAACTCAAGACGAACCCGCTTGAGGTCACCAAGGCTGCCAAGGCAGCGGGCATGGATCCCAAAGACTACGTGGCCGAAAAGCTGAAGTCCGGTGAGCTGCAGATGTCCTGCGAGGACCCTGACGCTCCTGAAAACTGGATGCGCAATCTCTATGTGTGGCGCTCGAACCTCTTGGGTTCGTCGGGCAAGGGGCACGAATATTTCATTCGTCACCTACTCGGCACCGACAGCGGGATTCTCGGAAAGGATCTCGGCGAGGAAGGTCGGGCGAAGCCGAAGGAGGCCGTTTGGCATGACGAGGCACCGGAAGGCAAACTCGACCTGCTCGTTTGCATCGACTTCCGTATGTCGACGACCGCAGTCTATTCCGACGTCGTTCTGCCGACCGCTTCGTGGTATGAGAAGAACGACCTCAACACCTCGGACATGCACCCGTTCATTCACCCGCTTCAAGCGGCTGTAGACCCAGCTTACGAGTCGAAGTCCGACTGGGAGATCTTCAAGGCGATCGCCAAGAAATTCCAAGAGGTTTCGCCGGAGGTTCTTGGTCAGGAAACCGACATTGTCCAGGCGCCGATCCTGCACGACACGGCAGGCGAATTGGCTCAGCCCGAGGTGCGCGATTGGAAGAAGGGTGAATGCGACCTGATCCCGGGTAAAACCGCGCCTAACTACGTCACTGTCGAGCGCGACTACGGTGCGATCTACGATCGGTATGTGGCGCTCGGTCCGCTGATGGACAAGCTGGGCAATGGCGGCAAGGGCATTGGCTGGGATACCAAGCACGAGGTCGAAGCGCTTCGCAAACTCAATGGCGAATGGGAGGATGGTCCCACCAAAGGTTGTCCGAAAATCGATACCGACATCGACGCAACCGAGGTGATCCTAATGCTCGCGCCCGAAACCAACGGCGAGGTTGCGGTCAAGGCTTGGGGGGCGCTCGAGAAGCCCACCGGCCGCGGGCATAAGCACCTTGCCGAAGGGCAGGAGCACACGAAGATCCGCTTCCGTGATATCGCCGCGCAACCGCGCAAGATCATCTCGTCCCCGACCTGGTCGGGTATCGAGAGCGAGGAAGTCTGCTACAACGCCGGCTACACCAACGTGCATGAGCTGATCCCATGGCGCACCCTTTCAGGTCGTCAGCAGCTCTATCAGGACCACCTCTGGATGCGCGCTTTCGGCGAGGGCTTCGTGTCCTATCGTCCGCCGGTCGACCTGAAGACTGTGACGCAAGATGTGCTCGCCGGCGACGACAAGCATGTTGTGCTGAACTTCATCACTCCGCACCAGAAGTGGGGCATCCACTCCACCTATACCGACAACCTGCTGATGCTCACGCTGAACCGCGGCGGGCCGGTGGTCTGGATTTCGGAGACCGACGCGAAGAAAGCGGGAATCGAAGATAACGACTGGGTTGAAGCCTACAACGTTAACGGCGCGCTGACCGCGCGGGCGGTTGTCTCGCAGCGGATGAAGGAAGGCACGATCTTCATGTATCACGCCCAGGAGAAGATCGTGAATACGCCCGGCTCTCAGAAGACCGGCCTGCGTGGAGGCATCCACAATTCGGTGACCCGCGCGACGCTCAAGCCCACGCATATGATCGGTGGCTACGCCCAGCTTTCCTACGGGTTCAACTACTACGGCACCGTGGGTGCGAACCGCGACGAATTCGTCGTGGTGCGCAAGATGAAGAAGATCGACTGGCTCGATGAGCCCGCTACCCAGGAGGCAGCAGAATGAGAGTCCGCGCACAAATCGGCATGGTGCTGAACCTCGACAAATGTATCGGGTGTCACACCTGCTCCGTGACTTGCAAGAACGTCTGGACCAGCCGCGACGGTGTCGAATACGCTTGGTTCAACAACGTCGAGACTAAGCCCGGCACCGGCTACCCGACCGACTGGGAAAATCAGAAACGCTGGAACGGTGGCTGGAAACGCACCCGTTCCGGTAAGCTGATCCCGCGGCAGGGTTCGAAATGGCGGATCGTGGCGAATATCTTCGCCAACCCCGACCTGCCTGCGATCGACGATTATTATGAGCCGTTCGATTTCGACTACGAGCATCTCGCCAACGCGCCCGAGATGAAGGCTTTTCCGACCGCCCGCCCGCGCTCCAAGATCACTGGCGAACGGATCGAGAAAATCGAAAAGGGGCCGAACTGGGAAGAAATCCTTGGCGGCGAATTCTCGAAACGCTCGAAGGACTACAACTTCGAGGGGGTGCAGAAGGAGATCTACGGGGAATACGAGAACACCTTCATGATGTATCTGCCGCGACTGTGCGAGCATTGCCTTAATCCGGCCTGTGCAGCGTCGTGTCCTTCGGGTGCGATCTACAAACGTGAGGAAGACGGCATCGTCCTGATCGACCAGGAAAAATGCCGCGGCTGGCGGATGTGCGTCTCGGGCTGCCCCTACAAGAAGGTCTATTACAACTGGTCGACCGGAAAATCCGAGAAATGCACCCTGTGCTACCCGCGGATCGAGAGCGGCAACCCGACCGTTTGTTCGGAAACCTGCGTGGGCCGGATTCGGTATCTCGGCGTCATGCTCTATGATGCCGACAAGATCGAGCAAGCGGCGAATGCGCCCTCCGAGCAGCAGCTCTATGACGCGCAGCTCGACGTGTTCCTCGATCCCAACGATCCGGTCGTAATCGAGGCCGCACGAGCCGATGGCGTTCCGGAGGAATGGATCAAGTCGGCGCAGCAAAGCCCGATCTGGAAGATGGCGATGGAGTGGAAGGTCGCCTTCCCGCTGCATCCCGAATACCGGACGCTGCCGATGGTCTGGTATATTCCGCCGCTCTCACCGATCCAGAACGCCGCCGAGGCGGGCGCGATCGGCATGGATGGCGCGATGCCGGACGTGAAGAGCCTGCGTATTCCGCTGCGCTACCTCGCCAACATGCTGACAGCCGGTGACGAGGCGCCGATCGCTACCGCGCTTGAGCGGATGCTTGCGATGCGTTCCTACATGCGGGCCAAGACCGTCGACGGGGTTCGCGACGAAGGGATCGCCGCACGTGTCGGTCTCTCGGGTCGTGTGATCGAGGATATGTATAAGATCATGGCGCTCGCCGATTACGAGGACCGCTTCGTGATCCCGACGACCCATCGTGAACAGGTCGAGGATGCCTATGACCTGCGCGCGGGCACCGGGTTCACCGATTGCAACGGCTGCTCGACCGGGATCTCGAAGGGCTCGCTCTTCGGGGGCTCCAAAAGACCGCTCAAGATGCCGCAGGAGGTGCAGTGATGGACCATCAACTCAACGATCGCACGCTCAAGGCCTTCTCGGTCCTGCTGAGCTATCCGACGCAGGAACTGCAACAAGCGATGCCGGAAATCGGGGGCGTTCTCGCCTCCGAGACGCGGCTCACGGCGGCGGCACGGCGGGACTTGCGCCCGCTGATCGAAGAACTCGGTGCCCGTGACATCTACGCGCTCGAAGAGGACTATGTGATGCTCTTCGACCGCTCGCGCAGCCTGTCGCTCAACCTCTTCGAACATGTCCATGGAGAAAGCCGTGATCGTGGCGGTGCCATGGTCGACCTGCTCGAGACCTATCGTGCGGCAGGTTTTGAGCCAGCAACGACCGAACTGCCCGACCATCTTCCCGTGCTGCTCGAGTTCCTTGCGGCTCGTCCGCCCGAGGAAGCGCGCGATATGCTGGCGGATGCAGCCCATATCCTCGCTGCGGTCGGGGAACGGTTGGGCAAGCGCGAGAGCGCCTATGCGGCGATCTTCACGGCGCTCGTGCAAATGTCGGGTGAGATGGCTGACGAGGAGGCTGTGGCCGAGATTCTCGCGCGACCTGATCCGTCCCCCGACGATCTCGAGGAGATCGACAAGATCTGGGAAGAAACCGAGGTTACCTTCGGTCCCGACCCGAATGCAGGCTGTCCGCAGGTGCGCGACATGCTCGCGCAGATGGATCCGCCCAAACTGCGCCACGCGAAAACCGCGGCGGAATGACGGAGGCTCAGATGAATACGTTTCTCTTTGGCATCTACCCCTACATCGCACTTTCCGTGCTCTTCCTGGGATCGATCGCGCGTTACGATCGTGATCCCTTCACTTGGAAAACCTCGTCGAGCCAGTTGCTGCGACAGCGTCATTTCGCGATCGCATCGATCCTGTTCCATGTCGGGGTTCTTGTGATCTTCGTGGGCCATGTCGTCGGCCTTCTGACGCCGATCTGGGTATTCGACATGCTCCATGTCAGCCACGGCGCCAAACAAATCCTCGCAATCGTGGCAGGCGGGATCGCGGGCGTGATGGCGACGATCGGCGGCGGGATGCTGCTCTATCGCCGCTGGACCGACCAACGTATCCGGTTGACGTCGAGCTTTGCCGATATCGCGATCCTCGTGCTCCTGCTGGCTCAGCTTCTGCTCGGTCTCGGGACGGTTCCGGTGAGCTGGCAACACTCCGACGGTCACGAGATGGTCAAGTTCATGACATGGGCGCAGATGATCTGGACGTTCCAGCCGGGTGCTGCGGACTATGTCGCGGGCGCGGCGCTTGTGTTCAAGCTGCACATCGCGCTCGGACTGACCATTTTCCTGTTGGTCCCCTTCACCCGCCTCGTTCACATAGCTTCGGGGATCTTCGCGCCGCTACGTTATTTGCTGCTGCGCCCCGGTTATCAGATCGTGCGGTCTCGCCGGAGCTCCAAGTTGCCTGAGCGCAGTGCTGCCGACATCAATAAGAGGCGTATCGCTGCGGCGAAGCGACCTTCGGCTGCGGAGTGAGAGCAATGACCAAACCGCTCTTTCCCGATGTGGTCGTGAATGGCCAGACTATCCCTTCCGCGGCGATTGCTGCGGAAGCCCAGCATCATAACGGCCCGAGTGACAAACCCGGCATTGCCTGGCGCAAGGCGGCCAATGCGCTCGCGGTTCGCGCGCTTCTTCTGCAAGAAGCGGAGCAACGTGCGATTGACGTCGACCCTCAGGAGGTCGCTCCGGGACAGATCGAGACCGAGGACGAGGCTCTGATCCGTGCGCTTCTCGAGGATGCCGTCGAGGTGACGCCTCCCTCCGAGGAGGATTTACAAGTCGAATGGAGCCGTGATCCCACGCGGTTCCGCGCCCCGCCGCTTTGGGAAGCCGCGCATATACTGATCGCCTGCGATCCGCGCAACGAGGCGCAACGCGAGACAGCTGAGGCCCGCGCGCGCGCCTTGGCGACAGAGGCGATCGAAAAACCCAAAAGCTTTGCGCGTCTAGCCAAGGAGAATAGCGACTGCTCGTCGCGCGGCGAGGGCGGCTTCCTCGGCCAGCTCGGCCCGGGCGACACCGTTCCTGAGTTCGAGAAAGCGCTGCGTGCGCTTGGCGAAGGAGAGCTTACCGCGGAGCCCGTGCTCAGTCGCTTCGGCTGGCATGTGATCCGGCTTGATGCGGTCGCCGAAGGCGCTCCACTGCCATACGAGACCGTGCGTCCGCGTATTGCCGAAGCGATGGAGAAGGCAGCCTGGACACGCGCAGTGCGCGCCTTCGTGGCGGAGCTCGCCGCACGAGCAGATATCTCTGGGGTCGATCTGGCGGCATAGGGACGAAAGCGATGCTGAGCGATCTTTTCACCCGCAACCGCACTTGGTCGGAACGCCGCAAGGCGGAGGAGCCTGGCTATTTCTCACGTCTTGCGACGCGGCAAAACCCGGAGTTCTTCTGGGTTGGTTGCGCCGATAGCCGCGTGCCTGCGAATGTTGTTGCGGGGCTTGATCCCGGCGAGGTCTTCGTCCACCGGAACGTCGCCAACGTCGTGCATTCTTCAGACATGAACTTGCTGAGTGCGCTTGAATTTGCCGTCGAAAGCCTTGGTATTCGCGAGATTATCGTTTGTGGTCATTACGGCTGCGGCGGTGTCAAAGCTGCGACCGAGGAGATGCTCGGCGGTCTCACGGACCATTGGCTTGAACCAATTCGTCGTCTTGCGCGCGCCTATGCGATTGATCTGGGGCAGCTGGCCAATATCGAGGCCCGGCGCGACCGTTTGGCCGAGCTCAACGTGATCGAGGGTGTGCGACGCATAGCTGAGACACCAATTCTTCAGCAAGCTTGGACCGCAGGAGAGCCCGTCAAGGTTCACGGATTGATCTATGGGCTCAAGGACGGGGTTCTCGCTGACCTCGACTGCACCATCACGCGCGCGAGCGTTTTCGGTGAGGATGTGCAGCGCTGAATCTTGGCGAATGATTGATTGGAAAGGACATGAAATGTTTCCTATCGCAGCTATTCAAAGCCCTGGCCGGGGCGACGTGGACTTTCTGATGGCGCGCTTTGCCCGACAGGTGATTGCGCGAGGGCATCGCGTGTGCGGCGTTGTTCAGGTCAATATTGATCGGCCCAAAAGCCATGCCTGCGATATGGATATTAAGGTTTTGCCCGACGGGCCGGTGTTATCGATCTCGCAATCACTTGGCGAGGGATCTCGCGGCTGCCGCCTTGATCCTGCAGCGCTTGAGGCTTCTGTCGCAGCGGTTTCACATAGCCTTGCATGTGGAGCCGATCTGCTTGTCGTGAATAAGTTCGGTAAGATGGAGTCCGAGGGGCGCGGGTTTCGCCCGGTGATTGCTGAAGCTATACTGCAGGGAATTCCCGTCCTCGTTGGTATCAACGGCCTGAACGAACTTGCTTATGATGAGTTTACGGGCGGATATGGTTGTCGCCTTCCTTTCTCACTCGAGGCGCTCAACGACTGGTTCGACGATGCGCGCGGTCTTGTGGGCGCCTGACGGGCCACCGAGGGTGCTTTCGATTTCGCAAATTCCGAGAGCAATGGTCGCTGGCAATGCGGGATTGGTTTCAGTTCTAAGAGCCAGTTGACGTTTCGAAAGCCACCCATTAGTAAGTAATCAATAACTTACTAATGGGCATGTGATGCGAAAATCCGCAGATCTACGAAAAGCAGAAATCGTTTCGACCGTCCTCGAGATGGCCGACCAGATCGGCCCTGATCGCGTGACTACGAATGCGGTCGCGAAACAGATCGGGCTGACACAGGCGGCTCTGTTCCGGCACTTCCCGTCCAAGGCGGAGCTTTGGGGTGCGGTCGCCGAGCATGTCACCGACACCCTGGCGGCAGCCTGGGAGGCAGCGCTCGAGGGTGTGTCAGATCCGCTGGACCGGGTGCGCGCATTGGTGGCGGCACAGCTTGGGGTGATCGCGCGCACTCCGGCGATCCCAATGCTCCTGTTCTCGCGAGAATTGACGACCGAGAACGAAGTTCTGCGCGGGGCTTTTCGGGAGCGCCTAAGCGTATTCCATGAAACGCTTGAGGCGGACATCGCCGCCGCACAAGCACAGGGGCGGGTATCGGTCGATCTCACGCCGCGTGATGCTGCTTATCTGCTGAGCTCGCTTGTCCAGGGCGCCGCGATCCGATGGGCGCTCGGGCCGCGCACGTCGTCAATGGAAGAGACCGGGCTGGCGCTGCTGGATGTGCAACTGCGCTTGCTCGAATGCAGGAAGGATGGCTGAGAGATGCGTAAGAGCTGGTTTGTCGTCGGTGTAGCCGCAGTCGCGCTGGCGGTTGGGATTTGGGTGCTGCGCCACCGTCCGCTGCCGGTAACGGTGCTTTCGCCAGAGACGGATGTCACGCTCCGGATTTATGGTTTGGGAACAGTTGAGGCACGTGTGCTGAGCGCCGTTGGCTTCGAACTGGGGGGCGCCGTGCAGAGCCTGTCAGCAGATGCTGGTGATCGTGTTATGGCTGGGCAGGAATTGGCGCGTTTGCATCCCGAAGAACAACAGGCGCGCGTTGCCCAGGCTGATGCGGGGGTGGAAGCGGCACGTGCAGCGCTCGCCAAGGCGGAAGCTGCCCTGCCACGCGCTCAGGCGGTTTTGTCACAGCGCGAGGCGGCCAATACGCGCCAGCAGGAACTTGCACGAACGGATCGCGCCTCAAAGCAGAGCGCGGAGGAAACCCAGCGCGATCTCGATGTGGCGCGCGCCGATCTCGCGGTGGCCGAAACCGAGCTGATGGTGCTGCGGGCTCAGGCGGCGGAAGCGGATGCTAATCTGCAATCGGCCCGCACGCTTCTGGAAAAACACGTTCTGGCGGCGCCCTATGATGCCTTGATCATTGCGCGCAAGGCCGAGGCCGGCACGGTGGTCAAGGCGGGTGACACGATCTTCAGCCTGATTGATCCGCAGACGATCTGGATTCAGGCCTATATCGACGAGGGGCGCGCGGGTCAGCTTGCGCTGGGGCAGGTGGGCGCCATCCGTCTTCGTTCGCGCCCGCAACAAGAGTTTCATGGCGAAATCGTGCGGATCGGGCTGGAAAGCGACCGCGTCAACGAGGAGCGCAAGGTCTGGCTCGCCTGCGCGGATTGCCCCGCCGAAATGTATCTGGGCGAACAGGCTGAGACTCTGGTCACGACGGGTCATCGCGATCGGGCGTTGATGGTGCCCGAGGTCGATATCACGGGCTTCGACGGTGCTTCGGGAACGGTCTGGATAGCGCAGGATGGTGCGCTCGCGCAGGCGACCCTGGAATTCGGTGCGCGCGACGATCTCGGCCGCGCAGAGGTGACGGACGGTCTGCCGGAAGGCGCAGAGGTTGTTTCGCCGGTTCCCAAAGGCGCTGTCGAAGGCCGAAAGGTGAGAGTCGAGGTAGACGAATGAATCTTGCGCTCAAGGATATCCGGCATAGCCTGTTTCGCTTTGTCCTGACCTGCTTCGGGTTGGGGTTGCTGATGACTGTCGTGCTGGCGATGATCGGGATTTATAACGGTCTTGTTTCGGATGCACTTGCGGCAGTCAAAGCACCGCGCGCAGATCTCTGGGTCGTTGAGGCGAATACTCAGGGGCCCTTTGCCGAGGCGTCTTCGCTACCTTCCGCGACGCGCGATGCGGTGGCGCGTCTTCCGGGGATCTCTGACGCGGGCGCGATCACTTACCAGACGATCGAGGCACAGCACGGGACGCAGACGCTTCGGCTATATGTTATAGGTTACGAGCACGGTCGTCCCGGAGGTCCCTCCACCATCACTGATGGGCGTGGGCTTGGGCGCAGCCACTACGAACTGGTGGCCGACCGAAAGTCGGCGCTTCAGGTCGGCGACACGATCCGTATCGGACGAAACCGGTTTACCGTCGTCGGGCTGACAGAAAATGCGATGAACTCCGGCGGTGACCCCGCGGTCTTCATGACGCTTTCCGACGCGATGGCCCTTCAAAGCGAACTCGATCCCGCAGCCGAGAGGGTCCGCGCGGCGCGTGGCGCAACATCGCCAGACGCCAGCAATGTCGCCGCAGTAATTGCACGGATCGAGCCCGATGCCGATGTTGAGCGGGTGGCTGCGACGATCAGGCAATGGAAACATCTGGGCGCCCTGACCCAGGCACAGCAAGAAGAACTGTTGCTCGCATCGGTCGTCGATCGCGCACGCCGCCAGATCGGTCTATTCTTGGGCATCCTGCTCACCGTCTCGGCAGTGGTGATCGCGCTGATCATCTACACGATGACGATGGAGAAGCTGAAACAGATCGCGACGCTCAAGCTGATCGGGGCACCAGATCGCACGATCCTCGGTCTCATAGTTCAGCAGGCTCTGATCCTGGGAATTTCCGGCTGGGCGATCGGGCTGTCTTTGATTTTGCTGGTGAAAGACAGTTTTCCTCGCCGTGTTGTGCTGGAGCCCACCAACGCATTGGTGCTTGCCGGGATCATCGTTGGTGTCTGCATCGTGGCCTCCGGGCTCGGTATCCGTGCCGCGCTCAAGGTTGACCCTGCGACGGCGATTGGAGGCTGATATGGCAATTGGTGACCTTCTCGTCGATGTGTCAGGCGTAGCCAAGCATTATGGCGAGGGTGAAACACGCGTCGATGCATTGCGCGTGGTCGATTTGCAGATCCATGCGGGCGAGGTGGTGGCGATGCTCGGCCCTTCGGGTTCGGGAAAGACCACACTGCTCAACATTATCGGATGCATTGTTGACCCCTCGGCAGGCCGTCTCTTGCTCGATGGCGAGACGGTGTTTGACGGCCGATGGCTGCGTGGCAACCTGCGTCAACTTCGTCTCGACAAAATCGGCTTCATCTTTCAGGCGCATAACTTGCTTCCGTTCCTCACAGCCGAAGAGAATGTCTCGGTGGTGCTGAATCTCGCGGGCTGGAAGCCTGCGGCGGCGAAAGCACGGGCACGCGAATTGCTGGATTATCTCGAGGTCGGACATCGCGCCGAGGTCAAGCCCGCGCATCTGTCAGGTGGGGAAGCGCAGCGCGTTGCCATCGCGCGCGCATTAGCGAACCGACCACGGATCATTCTTGCCGACGAGCCAACGGCTGCTCTCGATTCCGTGCGGGCTCAGCTTGTGATGGATTTGCTGCGAAAGCTCGCCGTCGAGCAGGAAGCCTGTATTCTCACCGTGACGCACGACGAGAAAATCTTCGACCGCTTCGATCGGCTGATCCATCTCCGCGACGGGGCACTGATCGAAGCGTGAGGTGTTTCCGCGAAGAAGGCGTTGCTTCGCTTGTCTTCCGAATATTGGAGCCGCGCGGCAAAGGTTCATCTTCTTCACAAACAGGAGGTGCTATTCGCTTTCGTGAAAGACGCCTCGGGGGCAGTGTCATGAAGGTGCGCTTTCTCCCGAGAATTTAGCGTTGGTCGCGCGTTTCAGCTTGTTTGCAGACGCAGAGTGATTGCGTGGCACACCAGTCGGAGTGGGGAGCGTTTCTGATGCAGCCCGACAAAGGCCGCTCGTGGCGTGATCAAGGTCGTGAAATCTTCTTTAGCAGGGGCGTTCGAATTGGATGCCGTCTGACGTCTCCATCGAGTTCCGAACACGTGATTGAAGAACGCTTCATGTGCTCGATCCGCGAAGTTTATTCAGACGAGAATGGCTGCCGATCTAGGTCGAGAGCAAAGAAAATCGAAGCTCCAGATCAATCAGGCTAATCCTCACGCCGAAGCAGAAGAGCCGCGCCCGGGCCCATGTGGCGTAGGCAACGGCTACATCCTGTCCACGATTTCCTGTGGATTGAGGAACGAAACCTCTTCGGTATTTCACCCCAAAGCACCACAATAGGGAATGCGGGGCCAAAACCTCGGAAATTCAGGCCCCAAGAGGGAATATCGCTAGGAAAGAAGATGGCCACAAGCCCCCAGGCACACTCGAAAAGACTTGTCGCCACACTTGTGCGCGAATTGTCCGACGCTGGATTGGCCGGCGCGCGGATCGAGATTAAGCCAGATGGCTGTGTCATCCTCCACATGACGAAGATTGAACAAGAACACCCTGATGACTTCCTCAGCGGTGATCTGAGGATGGGGAAGAAATGACGAGGAGAGCGCTCCCTAAATATGTCTACGAAGATCGTGAGTATGTTCGGTTTATTCGCCGGGCTCGCGGCCAGTCAGAGATGATGCACGAGGAGCCGGGGTCGCCAGAATTTTGGGATCATTATAATCGGCTTCTTAAGGCAGAAAAGTCAGCTCCTTCCAAGAGGAACTTTGAGGCCCTTATTCTAAGCTATTATGAAAGCGAGGCTTTTCAGAAACTCGCTCCCCGCACGAAAAGCGACTACCACAAGTATATTAGCCATATTCGAGATATTTGGGGCGACTATGAGCCGGCTAAGATCGAAACAACGCACATCTACGAGTTACAGCAAGCGAACAGGCATCATTGGCGCCAAGCGAACTATCTCGTTCAGGTTATGGTGGTGCTCCTCAACCATGCAAGACTGAAAGGCTTTATTAAAGGAACCGGTGACAAAACCGCGGCGCATGGCGTTCCTCTCCTGAAGCAAAAAAGTGACGGCTGGGAGCCGTGGCCGCAGGATGTGCGCGAAGAGTTCGAAGAAGTTGCAACAGCTAGAGCAAGGCTTGTTTACGAACTTTGTATCGGGACCGGCCAGCGCATTGGCGATGTGGTGAAGATCCGTTGGGGCGACCTTTCGGAGGGCGTCTATCGGGTTAAGCAAGGCAAAACTGACAAGGAGTTGTGGATCCCGCTCACCGAACGCTTGGCGGAGTATCTATCTGCGGTTCCGAAGAAGGGACTTAACGTGATCACAGATGCAAAGGGGCGGCCAGTAAGCTACCGCATGATCGCCGAGGAGATGCGTAAGGTGAAGGCAAGCATGAAGCATCCGCAAGCTAAGAAATATGTCACGCACGGTCTGCGCAAGAATGCGACGATCGAGCTCTACTTAGCTGGATGCGACGACGAAATGGTGAAGGCCGTCACAGGTCACTCGGGCGTAGAAATGCTGAAAAAATATGGTGGTGAGGTCCGACAGCGACTTTTTGCACAGCAGGCCCAAGAAGCCCGGAATCGAATGGAACAGAACAAGAAGGGAACGTGAAAGTTTCAACGCTTGTTTCAAAATCCGATTTCTGAACGAGAAAGCGCGACGTAAGTCATTGAAAAATTTGGAGGCGAGTACCGGAATCGAACCGGTGTACACGGATTTGCAATCCGCTGCGTCACCACTCCGCCAACTCGCCGCCGTGGTGTTGGCGTCAGATACGGTATCGCAAGCGCCCGCGCAAGAGGCGAGTTGTGCCTTTGGCGCATTGTGCGCAGGCGACGTCGGCTCTGAGCGCAAGGGCAGGTCCGAAGGCCCTCTCGCATAACTTGCTCAGACCCTGCTTCTGTGGCAAAACCGGGCACAAGGGTTTGCTACCGAAGAGTTCTCGACATGCAAGATTTCGCTACGCGCCGCACCATGATGGTCGACACGCAGGTCCGTCCCAGCGATGTGACCAAATTCCCGATCATCGCGGCGATGCTGCATGTGCCGCGCGAGCAATTCGTGCCCGCGGCCAAGCGCGAAGCCGCCTATATCGGGGAAAACCTCGAACTGGCGCAGGGCCGCGTGCTGCTGGAACCGCGCAATTTCGCGAAGATGCTCGATGCGCTCGACATCCAGCCCGATGATCTGGTCCTCGATGTGGGCGCGGGGCTCGGCTACTCCTCCGCCGTGATCGCTCGGATGGCCGAGGCGGTCGTCGCGCTCGAAGACGAAGAGATGGCATCGCAGGCAGAGGCTGCGCTGGCAGAGGCGGGGGCCGACAATGTCGCCGTCGTCACCGGCGCGCTGACCGAGGGCGCAGCACAGCACGGCCCCTATGACGCGATCCTCATCGAAGGGGCGGTCGAAACCGTTCCCGCGGCGCTGATCGAGCAACTCAAAGAAGGGGGCCGGATCACCGCAATTTTCATGGAAGGCGCCCTCGGGGTCGCCCGGATCGGTTACAAGATCGACGGTGCGATGAGCTGGCGCGATCTTTTCAATGGCACCGCACCTGTCCTCCAGGGGTTCGTGAAGCCGCGTGAATTCGTGCTCTGAGGAGCACATCGAATAGGCTAGCTGTTTTGCAGGATATGCAATCGGGCGCTGAGCCGATAGAATTTGAAGTAATCGCGCCCGGCGGCAGAGGGACAACACCTGCATCTGCGGCGATACAGGAAACGAGGGACATTCGATGCTGCGCAAGACTCTGACTATGACCGCTTTGGTCGCGGCTACCGCATTTGGGCCGGTCGCGGCAGGGGCGGAGACGCTCGCCGATGCGCTGGTCTCTGCATATCGCAATTCGAACCTGCTGGAGCAGAACCGGGCCGCGCTGCGGGCCGCAGATGAAGACGTCGCTCAGGCGGTCGCGAATCTGCGCCCGGTCCTGCAATGGACCGCGAGCTACGATTACCTGAATTCCGACGCCACGGGGGCGATCTCGCAGAGCGCCTCGACCTCGCTCGGTGCGTCGATGACGCTGTTCGATTTCGGTCGCAACAAGATCAATGTCTCGATGAAGAAAGAGACCGTGCTGGCCACCCGTGAGGGTCTGCGCTCGGTCGAGCAAAACGTGCTGTTGTCGGCGATCCAAGCCTATTCGGACGTGAAATCGGCCTCCGAGCAGGTTGCGATCAACCAGAATTCGGCGCGCGTCCTCAACGAAGAGCTCAAGGCTTCGAACGACCGTTTCGAAGTGGGCGAAGTCACCAAGACCGACGTGTCGCTCGCTCAGGCGCAGCTCGCGTCCGCCCGCGCCTCGCTCGCTGCGGCACAGGGCAACCTGCGCTCCGCACGCGAGGCCTACAAGGCGGCCACTGGCCACTATCCGAGCAACCTCGCGGCTTTCCCGAAGCGTCCGTCTCTGCCGGGCTCGCTCGACGCTGCACGTGACATCGCGCTGCGCACCCATCCGAGCATCAAGCAGCTGCAGCACACCGTCGCGGTCTATGACCTCGGTGTGGATTACGCCCGCGCCAATCGCCTGCCGAAAATCACCGGTTCGCTTGGCCTGCGCCAGCAAGAGCAGGGCGTGCAGACGCAATCCGCCGGGATCGAGCTGAACCAGACGCTCTATTCGGGTGGCGCGCTTCTTTCGGCGCAGCGTCAGGCCGTGGCGAACGATCAATCGGCCCGCGCGCAGCTGAGCCAGGCCGGTGTGACGGTCTCGCAAAACGTGGCCAACGCCTGGGCGGCGATCGACATCGCGAAGGCGCAGATTTCGGCTTACGACCAGCAGATCACCGCAGCCCGGACCGCCTATCAGGGCGTCAAGGAAGAGGCGCTTCTGGGCGCGCGCACCACGCTCGACGTGCTCTCGGCTGAACAGGACCTGCTGGATGCGCAGGCGGGCCGGATCGACGCGGCGGCCACTCTGCAGGTAGCTTATTATCAACTTTTGTCCGCTATGGGTCTGTTGACGGTAGAAAACCTGAAGCTTGGAATTCCGACCTATGATCCCGCGGCCTATTACAACTCGGTCCGCACCGCGCCCCTCACGCTCAGCCCGCAGGGCAAGCGTCTGGATCGTGTGCTCAAGGCCATCGGCCAGTAACGACCGAACGGTGTTTCGGCGGGCTTTCGGGCCCGCCTGCCGCGCCGCTGTGGCGCAGGCATCGCAGCCTCCGGGTGTCCCTTGCAGTTTCGGATCCGTCACGGCTGGACAGGCGCGCGTGCGCGCGGCAGGATGGAGTGATCATGGCTGATACCCGACCCAGACCTGAAATCGAAGATGTGCTGGCATCGATCCGGCGACTGGTGTCGCAGGACAGCCCGCGTGTGGCCGAGAGCTATCCGACCTCGAGAGGGGAGGGCTCGACGCCCGATCCTCTGGTTTTGACGCCTGCGCATCTCGTGTCGGACACTCAGGCGGGGTCGAAAGGCGATATCCACGATCTCGAATGGTCCGCGCCGGGTGTTTCGCCGGAAGAGGAAGCCGCAGAGGCGCAGGATGACGCCGCCGACCTGTCGGAGGCGCCCGCCGGGTCGGCGGAGCCCGCACCGCTTTCCGAGGCGCGTCGCAAGCCGCAGAATTTCGAACCCGAATTCGATGATGCAGAGGCCGAGCCCTGGCCGTCGGAGGCGGAATTGCCGCAGGGCAGCTTTGACGATGAGCTCAAGCGGCTGGAGGGCTCGCTCGCCCAGCTTGAGGCGGAAGTGGCGCGCGATGGTGCCGATTACGAATCCGAGACGGGCGACGCGTTCGAACCGGCAGGCACCGCGCCGCTGACCGAATTGCCCGAAAGTTTTACGCCGGTTTGGGATCAGGGCTCCGATCCGGAGCAGACCTTCACCAGCGCAGAGTGGGAGGACGTGGCCGGCTTTGTCGCGCCCCAAGCGCCGGAAGCCGACGCGGCGGAAGACGACACGGATATCGCCAGCGAGACGCTTGAAAGCGCCGAGGATGATCCTCTTGCGGGGCTCGATTTCGATGACGCCTCTCCTGCAGAGGCCGAGCCGGAAGACATCAGCGCGGAGGAAGAGGCCTTTGGGACCGAGGCCGTGATCGGCTTCGACGTGCCGCCGGGGGCCGAGGCAGAGCCTGACCCGCTGCAGGACGCCACCGCAGCGCAGGATTGGGAAGATCTCACGCCGGAGATGGACGGCGCTGATAGTGCTCCCGAGTTCGTGCAGGCTAGCGAGCATGCGGCTGACACACCGCCGCGTCGCCTGCATCTCAGCGATGCCGGGGCGCGTGCCCCGGAGCCGGAGCCGCGGACGTCCAGCTATGCGGAGTTGCGTGCGTCGCTCGAGGAGGATTTCGAGGCGGATGAGATCGCCGCGCTCGAGGCCGAGCTTGCGTCCACCTCGGACCAGCCCGATGCTGCCTTGCATCCGCTGGCGCAATCGATGACCGAGACCCAGCTTCGGCACCTCGTGTCGTCGCTGCTGCGCGAAGAGCTTCAAGGCGCGCTCGGTGCGAAGATCACGCGCAACCTGCGCAAGATGGTGCGTCGCGAAGTGCAGCGCGCTCTGATGAGCCGCGATCTGGACTGAGTGGAGATGCTCGGGCAGGGACGCCCGAGAGCGACTTAGCCCTGCTCTGCGCGGCCAGCAAAGCGTGCATCGACCGGGAAGCTCATGCCACCGACAAGGCACGCAAGACGTCCCCTTAGATCATCGCGAAAACACACCCAAGAAATTCAAAACGGCGCGCCCTGTGGGGCGCGCCGTTTTGTGTATCCAACTGTCGCCGTGGCGCCTGACAGGATCAGGCGGCTTCGGCCTCGTGCTCGTCCGAAATCGCGGCGAGGCGGCGTTCGCTTTCTTCGCGCGACAGAGCGACCGACGTGCGGACACCTTTGCCGACGAATTCCATCAAACCCCGGACGACGCGCTCGTTCGGATCGATGCCGGCGCAGGACAGAACTTCACGACCATCGCGCGAGCGTGCCCAGCGGGCGATCTGCTCGGGACCGTTGCCGTATTTCTTGTCGTCTGCAATCGCATCATCCAGCGCCGCGAGAACCACAGCGGCGAACAGTTTGCGGGCTCGTTGGCCCTGCTCGTAATTGAAGGCCGAGCCGTCAACGAAATCGCGCATTCTTCCGTCCTTTGTTATTGCTCTTGCGTTTCCTGGCGTGAGGGCCATCTAGGCCGTTCGGCCCCCGATTCGATATGCCTTGGGTCACATGGCAGGTATGCGCCTGGCGCATATCACCTTTGCCGTTCACCAAAAGCTAGGCCCCTCACAAGGGATCGCAATGCACGCGAAGTAAGCGTGTGCCGCTGGAATTCAAGGCCGGCTATTTGCGAAGCGCGAACGCACAAAGGCCTAGATGGTCTCCTAAGTGATTGAAATTGCGCTCTATTGATGGTCTTCAGATTACGCGAATTCGTTCGTATTACGAAGGAATTCTTGCGGTCGTTTCCTCCGCGTCACGATGTTCCGTAAAACGCATGGATGGGGCTTGCGCTTTCCGAAACATTTGATCCTTGCTGGTCATAAATAAGTGACCACCGCGTCACCCGCCGACATCTCGCCCGATGCGCGTCCGAGGCGCAGATAGGCGATCGCGCGATCGCCCGAACGGGTGAAAAGACGCCCGACGCTGCGCCCGTCCGAGGTGATCTCGGTTCCCGGCTCGGCGGGGCCTTTGACATCGACCGTGACGAAGCCTTTGCGCAGCTCGGTCTTGTGCTTCATCCGTGCGGTGACTTCCTGGCCGACATAGCAGCCTTTGCGGAAATCCACGCCGGCCAACCGATCGAACCCGGCCTCGAGGATGAACGTGTCGGGGGTCAGCTCGACACCGGTCTCAGGGATGCAATGCGCAACGCGGATCGCGTCCCAATCGGTGCCGTCATCGCCCGCTTCGTCCCCGTAGAGCCGCCAGCCCATGTCGGGATGGCGCGGATCGGTCAGCGCGCCCTCGGGCGCGGGCCCGGTGCCGCGATAGACCTTCAGATCGGAGGGGGCGATCGCGACATCCGCGCGCAGCTTGTACATGCTCAGCCGCTTGATTGTCGCCTCGGCGATGCTGGCGTCGATATCGAGTACGATCACCTCGCCCCGCGCCAGCAGGAAGAAATCGGCAAGGTATTTGCCCTGCGGCGTCAGCAAGGCGGTATAGACCAGCCCGTCTTTCACGTGGCTCACATCGTTCGTCACCAGCCCTTGCAGGAAGTGCTCGCGATCCGCACCGGTGATCTCGTAGAGAATGCGCTCGGCCATAGAGGTCTCCTTTCCCCGCCCATGTAGGCAGCCGGGACGGGAATGCCAACTCAATCGAGAAGCTGCATCCGGCACAGCCCCGCATAGGGTCCGTCCTTGGCCAGCAACTCGTCATGCGTGCCCTGTTCCACGACCTGACCCTCGACCACCACGACGATCTTGTCGGCGTTGCGCACGGTCGACAGGCGGTGGGCGATGACCAGCGTCGTGCGACCCTCGCTCAGGTCGGACAGTGCCTGCGCGACCTTGGCCTCGGAGACGGTGTCGAGCGCGGAGGTCGCCTCGTCGAGCAGCAGGATCGGCGCATCGCGCAGCACGGCGCGCGCGATGGCGACCCGCTGTCGTTGCCCGCCGGACAGCGCCGAACCACGCGGGCCCGCGCCGGTATTGATGCCGTTTTGCAGAAGGTCGGTGAATTCCGTCACATGGGCGGCTTCGAGCGCGGTCTGGATATGGTCGGGGTCGACCTCCTGCTGCCCGAGCAGGACATTCTCGCGGATCGTCTCGTCGAACAGCGCGGAATCCTGCGACACGGTCGAGAAATGCTGGCGCAGTTCGGCAAGGCCGAGATCGTTCAGCGGCGTGCCGCCCAGCGTGATGCGCCCGCTATCGGGATCGACGAGCCGGGTCAGCAGGTTGAACACGGTGGTCTTGCCCGCACCCGACGGGCCGACAAGCGCGGTGGTCTGGCCGGGCTCCGCCACGAAACTGAGGCCGCGCAGAACGTGCTTGTCGCCGTAATGCAGATGCACGTCGTCGAATTCGATACGCGTGGTCTCGGGCAGGGCGGCAGGCTGCGCAGGCGAGGTGATCGCGGGTTGGGTGTCGAACAGGCGATAGATCCGCTCAAGGCTCGCGGCCGCCGTTTGCCACGCACCTGCCGAATTCGCGAGACGGCGCAGCGGCTGGAAGGCCAGCGCCATCGCGGTGAAGAAGGACATGAAATCGCCGACAGAGCGCTCGCCCTCCAGAATCTGCTGGCCGCCGAGGATCAGCACCACGAAGAAGCCGAGACCGGTGATGATGTCGATCATCGCGGGCACGAGGCCCGAGATGAAGGTGGTCTTGATCTGGGCGATGCGGACTTCGTTCACGAGTCGGGCGAAGCGCCCCGCCTGATATTCCTCGATCCCGTTGAGCTTCACGGCGGCGATGCCGTGGAAAACCTCGTCGAGCCGGGTCGCGCGTTCGGAAGAGCTTTCGCGCATCTGGCGTGTCTTGCGGCGGATATAGCGTTGCGCCATCGCGACCGGCAGGATCAGGAGCGGTGCGCCGATCACGGCCCCCAGCGTCCAGCCGGGATCGATGGCAACCGCGACGCCGAACAGCGAAATCAGAGAGACCGCGTCGCGCCCGGTGCTGGAGATGAAGATCTTCCACACGTTCTGCACGGCGGAGGTGTCGCCCTGTACGCGTTCGATCAGCGCGCCGGGCGGGTTGGCCTGATAGAAATGCTGGTCGAGCCGCAGCATGTGCCGGAACAGGTCGATCTGCATATCGCTAGAGGTGCGCAGCGAGACGCTCGTCATCACCGTGCGCGAGGCCACCGAGGTCACGGCGCGGATCAGGAACAGCCCGAAGATCGCGGCGCCGACCCACCAGATCAGATCGCTTTCGCCTTGCACGAAGACCTTGTCGAAGAGCGGCTTGAGCATCCAGCTCAGCGCGCCCAGCGTCGAGCCTTCGATCATAAGAAGGACCATCGACACACCGATCATCGGCCAGTGCTTGAGCAGATAATCGCGCCACATACGGCCCGCGAGGTGTTTCGACGTGTAAGGATTTGCAGTCTTGGCCACGAGGCACCATGCGATAGGCGCGCCATTCGGCACGCGGTTAAGCCCGTGAATTACCGCGAGACGGGGGGCACGTGCAAGCCGGGCGCGAGATTGACGCGGCGGGCGGGCGGGATTACCGATTGTCCGTTGTGCCAGACGGAGATACCCGATGAGCCTTGCCCAAGGTCGCCCCTACCTCGCCATTCCCGGCCCCTCGACGATGCCTGACCGTGTTCTGGCCGCGATGCATCGTCCCGCGCCCAATATCTATGAAGGCGAGATCGAGGAGATCGCGGCGCGGGTCGCGGCGAACCTGCGTCGGGTGGCGATGTCCTCGTCCCATGTCGCGATCTATATCGCCAACGGGCACGGCGCTTGGGAGGCGTCGATCTCCAACGTGTTCTCGCGCGGCGACAAGGCGCTGAGCCTCGTGACCGGGCGCTTCGGCAATATCTGGGCGCGCAACGCGGCCACGATGGGCGTGGACGTTCAGCGGCTGGAATTCGGCATCAAGGCCCCCGCCGATCCTGCAAAGGTCGAAGAGGCGCTGCGGGCCGACAAGACCCACGAAATCAAGGCCGTGCTGCTCACCCATGTCGATACCGCGACCTCGGTGGTCAACGACGTGCCGGCGATCCGCGCGGCGATCGACGCGGCGGGTCACCCGGCGCTCTTGATGGTCGATTGCATCGCCTCTCTGGGATGCGACGAGTTCCGGATGGACGATTGGGGCGTCGACGTGATGGTCGCCGCCAGCCAGAAGGGCCTGATGGTGCCGCCCGGTCTGGGCTTCGTCTGGTTCTCCGACAAGGCGCTGGCCGCCAGCCGCGAGGCCGATATGGTCACCCCCTATTGGGACTGGCAGCCGCGCGCCTTCCCCGAAATGGTCTATCAGTATTTCGGGGGCACCTCGCCGACCCATCACCTCTTTGGCCTCGATGAATCGCTTAAGATGATCCTCGAGGAAGAGGGGCTGACCCATATCTGGGCGCGTCACGCGACGCTCGCCTCCGCCGTCTGGGCGGCTTTCGAGACCTGGGGGCAGGAGGGCGACATCGCGCTCAACATCGCGAACCCGGCCCATCGCGCCCATTCGGTGACGGCGGCGCGGATCGGGGCGGGCAACGCCCAGCGGCTGCGCAGCTGGCTCGAACGCGAGGCGGGGGTGACGCTGGGCATCGGGCTCGGGATGGCCGAACCCGGTACTCCCGAGGCCAACGATTTCCTGCGTGTCGCCCATATGGGCCACGTGAACGCCCATATGACGCTGGGTGCGCTGGCGACGATGGAGGCCGGGATGCAGGCGCTGAAAATCCCGCACAACCCCGGCGGCATCGCCGCGGCGGCTGGCGCGATTGCGAAAGGCGCCGGTCAGGCCTGACCGTGACGCTCCAGCCAGTCTGTGAGCTGTTCGACCTCTTCCGAAGCTTCGCGCGAGATTTGCGGGGCTTCGGTGCGCGACGTCGAGAGCTTCATCTCGCGGCTGGATTGGGTCATGCCTGCATAAGCGCCGAAGGCCAAGGCAAAGGCCAGCGGGCTAAGCATTGCGATACGGGCGTTGCGAGTCTTGCGGCTCATGGGTCTGCTCCTGTTGTTGAGCAAAACATGGGCGCGCCCCCGAGTCGGCGCAACTCACCTTGCGGCGAGACGCGCCGACGCCGGTGCTTTTTTGCCGATTTGATCGGCGGAATTGTGTCCGAGAGGGCGCGCAGCTCAGCGCGCGCGGGCGGCTTTCAGCGCGTCGGGCAGAGCCGCGGCGAAGGCGTCGAGCTCGGCCTCCGGCCCGACTGAAACCCGGATGCAGCGATTTTGCGGGGCGACGAAAGGCATCCGCACGAACACCGCGCGCGCATCCAGTTCCTGCAGTACAGCCCGCGCGAACTCACCGTCCTGCCCGCAGTCGACGGCGACGAAATTCGTGGCCGAGGGCAGAGTGCTCAGCCCGTTCGCCCGCGCGATGGTGTCGATCCTGTCGCGCGCGCCTGCCACCAGAAGGCGCATATAGGCGGCCCACGTTTTGTCCTGCAGCGCGGCCAGCGCGCCTGCCTGAGAGATGCGGCACATGCCGAAATGATTGCGGATCTTGTCGAAGGCCGCGATCAGCTCGGGCGCGGCCAAGGCATAGCCCACACGCGCGCCCGCCATCCCATGCGCCTTCGAGAAGGTGCGCATCCGGATCACGCGGGGATCGTCGGCTTTGATGCGCGCCTCGGTCCCGTCTTCGGCGAATTCCACATAGGCCTCGTCCAGCACCATCAGCGTGCCCTCGGGCACCGCCTCGATCATCGCCTCGATCATCTCGCGCGGGTGATGGGTGCCCATCGGATTGTCGGGATTGGCGATATAGACGAGCTTCGCGCCCACCTCCGCCGCCTTCGCGATCAGCGCCTGCGGGTCTTCGTGGTCATCGGCATAGGGCACCTTGTGCAGCACCCCGCCAAAGCCCGCGACGTGGTAGTTGAAGGTCGGGTAGGCGCCTTCCGAGGTGACGACCGGGTCGCCGGGTTCGATCACCAGACGGCATAGATAACCCAGAAGCCCGTCGATCCCTTCGCCGACCAGCACATTCTCGACCGCGACACCGTGATGCTCGGCAATCGCCGTGCGCAGCTCGAAACTGGTCGAGTCGCCGTATTTCCAGATATCGCCTGCCGCCGCCGCCATCGCGGCAATCGCGCGCGGCGAGGGGCCGAAGCCGTTTTCATTCGCACCCAGTCGCGCGGTGAAGCGGCGGCCGGCAATGCGCTCGTGTTCCTCGGGCCCGACGAAGGGCACGGTGGCGGGAAGGCTGTCGATCAGGCGGGTATATCGGGGTCCGGTCATGGCTACAGGCGTAAGCGCAAAGCGCGGGTGCGGCAAGAGGGCGCGTCGGTTGGCGCGATCGCGGCGGAACCGGGGACTGGGCCAAACGCTTTTCCCCGCGTAATATCGTGAAATGACATAAGTTCGGGAAGCCAGCCGATGAGCGCCAGCGACACCTCTTTCTCCACCTCCCTGTTCGAGACCCTGACCGGAGATGCGCCGGGGAACGTAAAAGAGCTCAGCGACAGCGCGGCGAAGCACGAACCCGGCAGTTTCCTGCGTCATGTCGGCTCGCTGTCGATGACGAAGCTCGCCGACGGGCTGATCGATCCGAAACTGGTGCTGAGCTGGCTGATGCAGGCCGTCGGTGCGCCCGCCGCGCTTGTCAGCTGGCTGGTGCCGGTGCGCGAGGCGGGCTCTCTGCTGCCGCAGCTGTTCACCGCGCCGCATGTGCGCCAGATGCCGCAGCGCAAATGGGCCTGGGCGGCGGGGAGCTTGATCCAGGGGCTGGCTGCGGCGGCGATCGTGGTGATCGCGCTGACGATGCAGGGGATGGCCGCGGGACTTGCGATGCTAGTGGCGCTGGGCGTGCTGGCCATTGCGCGCTCGCTGTCCTCGGTGAGCTACAAGGATGTGCTGGGCAAGACGGTCGACCGGACGCGGCGCGGCACGACGACCGGGATCGCGACGAGCGTCTCTGCCGCCGGGGTGATCCTGTTCGCGATCATTCTGATGAGCGGCGTGGTGGAGCGGATGAGCCTCGTGATCGGGGCGATCTCGCTGGCGGCCGTGCTGTGGATCGCGTCGGCGGCGCTGTTCTCCACGCTGACGGAAGAAGACCAGCCGGGCGAGGATAAGGCCAGCATCGGCCTGTCCGAGCTGAGCCTGCTGTGGAAGGACGCCGATCTGGGCAAGTTCGTGATCGCGCGGGTGCTGCTGCTGCCGACCGCGCTGGCGCCGCCCTATATCGTGCTGCTCGCGGCGCAGGCGGGCGATAACCGGTTCGGCGCGCTGGGGGCGATGGTGCTGGCCTCGGCGCTGGCCTCGCTGGTGAGCTCCTATATCTGGGGGCGGCTGGCGGATCGGTCCTCACGCAAGGTGCTGATCTTCACCGGGCTGGTCGCGGCCGCGTTTCTGGCGCTGGCGGTGGTACTGGGCTGGTCGGGGCTGATGGGCACGATCTGGGCCTCTCCGGTGGCGCTGTTCGGGCTGATGATCGGCTATCAGGGGGTGCGGCTGGGCCGCTCGACCTATCTGGTGGACATGTCGCCCAGGGATGACCGCGCGGCCTATACGGCGGTGTCGAACACGACCGTGGGGGTGATGCTGCTGGCCTTCGGGGCGGCAAGTTCGGCGCTGGCGATGGCGGGGCCGGAAATGGTGCTGATCGTCTATGCGGGGATCTGCGTGGTCGCCTCGGGCGTGGCCTTCACGATGAAGGAAGTGTCGGAGTAAGGTCTCCGCTCAGCTCATGGCGCGGGGCGACCAGCCCCGGGCCGCGCCCGACCCTCCCCCCGGGAGGGCGCATTGGCGATGCCAGCGCGGGCACGGGTGACTTGCGGGCTTTCGAGATAAAGCGATGACCACATATGTCCTGAAGCGCCCACCCAAGGGTCGGGCGCGGCCCTAAACACTGTTTGGGCCGCGCCGGTTCTTCAGCCCATCTCGGCCAGACGCGCCACGGCCTGACGGACCTTCTCGGCCTCTTCCTCGGCGCGGGCGAGGTTCTCGCGGGTTTCCACGACCACCTCGGGATCGGCATTGGCGATGAATTTCGGATTGTTCAGACGGCCCTTCATGCCGCCGATTTCCTTCTCCATCTTGCCCAGAGCCTTTTCCAGACGCGCCTTCTCCTTGGCGATGTCGATCACGCCTTCCAGCGGTAGCCCGAACAGCGCGCCCTGCGCCGGGATCGAGATCGCGCCTTTCGGGATCGGTGCCTCGGTGATGCTCTCGATGCGCGCCAGCTTGAAGATCAGCGCCTCGTTATTGGCGAGGGCTGCGCGCGCGGAGTCATCGGCTTCGGCCAGAACCATCGGCAGTTTCAGACCCACCGGTACGCCCATCTGGGTGCGCGAGGAGCGGATCGCCTCGATCAGTTCGATCACCCAGTTCATCTCGCGGTCGGCGGCCTCGTCCACCAGATCGGCGGCTTTGTAATCCGGCCAGTCGGCATGGACGAGCATCTTCGCGCGATCGCCCTGCGGTGCGGTCAGCTCCCAGAGCTCTTCGGTGATGAAGGGCATGATCGGGTGCAGCAGCGTGTAGCACTGGTCGAGCACCCAGCGCATCGTGGCGCGGGTTTCCTCCGCATGCTCGCCATCGAACAGAGGCTTGGCGAATTCGACATACCAGTCGCAGACCTTGCCCCAGACGAAGCCGTAAAGCCCCAGTGCCGCGTCGTTGAAGCGATAGGCGGCGAAGGCCTCGTCCACCTGCTCGCGGATCTTCGCGGTCTCGCCGATGATCCAGCGGTTCACCGTGTGTGTGGGCTGCGGGATCTCGGTCACGACCGGCCCTTCGAACACGCCGTTCATCTCGGCGAAGCGCGTCGCGTTCCAGATCTTCGTGCCGAAGTTCCGGTAACCCTTGATGCGCTCCTCGGACAGCTTCAGCACGCCGCCCATCGCCGCCATCGCGGTATTGGTGAAGCGCAGCGCATCCGCGCCGTAAGCGTCGATGATCTCGAGCGGGTCGATCACGTTGCCCGTCGTCTTCGACATCTTCTTGCCCTTCTCGTCGCGGACGAGCTGGTGCAGGTAGACGGTGTGGAAGGGCACCTGATCCATGACGGCCAGCTGCATCATCATCATCCGCGCCACCCAGAAGAACAGGATGTCGAAGCCGGTCACGAGGACATCGGTCGGGAAATACTTGCGCATCTCCTCGGTATCCTCGGGCCAGCCGAGCGTGCCGATCGGCCAGAGGCCCGACGAGAACCAGGTGTCGAGCACATCCGCATCGCGCCAGACCGGGTAGACGAGCTGCGTCGGGTCCTCGGTCATCTCGTATTGCGCGAGGCTCGCGGCGAGCACTTCGATCGCCTTGTGGCGGTCTTCGACCTCGACGATGCGCGCCACGTTCAGCGGCGTCGGCAGTTCGGCGTTCTGCGCCTTGAACCAGCCGATGACGCTCTCGAAATCGGAGGCGCAGTGATAGCGGTCGTCGCGATGCACCATCTTGGTCTCGACGAGCAGGCGGCCCATCTCCACGAGGTCGATCGTGCCGTCGCCCTCGTCATCGCGGAAGTCGGGCGCTTCCATGTCCAGACCGTACCAGACGGGGATCTGGTGGCCCCACCAGAGCTGGCGCGAGATGCACCACGGCTCGATGTTTTCCAGCCAGTGGAAATAGGTCTTCTCGCCGGCTTCCGGCATGATGACGGTGTCGCCGTTGCGCACCGCATCCAGCGCCTTACCCACGATCTTCTCGGCATCGACGAACCACTGATCGGTCAGCATCGGCTCGATCACCACTTTCGAGCGATCGCCGAAGGGCTGCATGATCGGCTTGTCTTCGACATACGGAACGGTGGTCTCCGTCTCGTTGCCGTCTTCGTCGGTGACTGTCTTCGTAGTCGTCACCGCGAGGCCTTCTTCGGTGATCTGACGGATCACGGCTTCACGCGCCTCGAACCGGTCGAGCCCGCGCAGTTCCTCGGGCACGAGGTTGAGTGCGTCGATCTCGGCCTCGGTGAACTCGGCCCCTTTCGAGATGTCCATCGCACGGGCCGCGCATTCCTCGTAGGACAGCCCGTCGGCGCGCATCGCGCCCTTGGTGTCCATCAGGCGATACATCGGAATGCCGCCGCGCTTGGCGACCATGTAGTCGTTGAAATCATGCGCGCCGGTGATCTTCACCGCGCCCGAGCCGAAGTCCGGGTCCGGATATTGATCGGTGATGATCGGGATCAGGCGGCGATGCTCTTTCGGGCCCACCGGAATCTCGCAAAGCTTGCCGACGATCGGCGCGTAACGCTCATCCGAGGGATGAACCGCAACCGCACCGTCGCCCAGCATCGTTTCGGGACGGGTGGTCGCGATCGAGATGTAATCGCGCTCTTCGGTGAAGAGGACATTCCCGTCCTCGTCCTTCTCGACATAGGTGTAGGTTTCACCGCCTGCGAGCGGGTATTTGAAGTGCCACATGTGACCGGCGACTTCGATATTCTCCACTTCCAGATCGGAGATCGCGGTCTCGAAATGGGGATCCCAGTTCACCAGGCGCTTGCCGCGATAGATCAGGCCCTTCTCGTACATGTCGACGAAGACCTTGATCACGGCGTCATGGAAGTTGCCCTCGTTGCCTTCCGGCGCACCGGGCGCACCCGACATGGTGAAGGCGTTGCGCGACCAGTCGCAGGATGACCCCAGACGCTTGAGCTGGTTGATGATGGTCGAGCCGTATTCGCCCTTCCACTCCCAGACCTTCTCGAGGAATTTCTCGCGGCCCAGCTCCACACGCTTGGGCTGCTGGGTCTTTGCCAGTTCCTTCTCGACCATCAGCTGGGTCGCGATGCCCGCATGGTCCTGACCCGGCTGCCAGAGCGTGTCGAAACCGCGCATCCGGTGCCAGCGCACGAGGATATCCTGCACGGTGTTGTTGAAGGCGTGGCCCACATGCAGCGCGCCCGTCACGTTGGGCGGCGGGATCATCACGCAGAAGGTCTCGTCACGCGATGCGTTGGCCCCGGCCTTGAAGGCTCCGGCCTCTTCCCATTTCGCGTAGATCCGCGGCTCGGCGCTCGCGGCATCGAAAGTCTTGTCCATCGTCATGTCAGGCATCCTTGGCTCGGCTTGAGGGCTGTTTAGCCCGCGCAGGCGACAAGGAAAACCCCGTGCGCGCCGGTCCAAAAAGCGCGGCGGGCACGATCGGGTCAACAAACTGCCGCGATTGCCCCTGAAGATAAGAGAAACTTATCCTACATTGGATAGTATAAGCCCAACTTATCTGAGGAGCGCTGATATGCGCGGTCTCTTCGAGCGTGTGATCTCTGCCTTGCGTCGCCGCAGCCCGGAACGGGCCGAGGCGCGCGCGGCAGCTGGTGCGGGCCGTGGGCCGGTGGATCATGTTGTGCTGCTCGACGGGACGCTCGGCTCGTTGCGCGCTGACCGCCTCACCTCGATCGGGCTGATCTATCGCTTCCTGCGCCGCGCCGCGCCGAAAGTGTCGGTCTATTACGGGCGCGGGCTGCGCTGGCGCGACTGGCACGACATGTCGGACGTCTGGTTCGGCTGGGGCGTGAACCAGCAGATCTCACGCGCCTATGGCTGGCTCGCGATGCGCTACCGTCCGGGCGACCGGATTTTCCTGATCGGCTATTCACGGGGCGCTTTCGCGGCGCGCTCACTGGCGGGGATGATCGGGCGGATCGGTCTCTTGCGTCCCGAACATGCGATCGAGCGGAACACCCGCCTCGCCTGGCGCCATTACGAGGAAGAGACCCCCGCCGACATTCTGCAAAGCTTCCGCAACAGCCTATGCCACGAGAATGTCGAGATCGAGATGGTCGGCGCGTTCGACACGGTGCAGGCGCTGGGCATCCGCGTCCCGTTCTTCTGGATCGTCAGCGAAGAGCGCGTGCGGTTTCACGATCACCACCTGAGCGATCACGTGCGCCACGGATTTCAGGCGCTCGCGCTCGACGAGCGGCGCTCGGTGCTGGAGCCGTTGGTTTGGGAAAGCGACGAGGGGGCTTCGGAGGTAGCGCCTCCCGCGACCCGGATCGAGCAGCGCTGGTTTCGCGGGGCGCATGGCGATATCGGCGGGATGCTGGGCCATTTTGGCGATGCCCGACCGCTCGCCAATATTCCGCTCGTGTGGATGCTGGAACGCGCCGAGTCGCTGGGCCTGAGCCTGCCGCCCGGCTGGCAGGCGGAGTTTCCGCGCGATCCGAATGCGCCATCCGTCGGCACATGGACTGGCTGGAGCAAGCTGTTCTGGCTGCGCGCGCCGCGTGTCGTGGGCCGTGACCCCTCCGAGGGGCTGCATGAGAGCGTCGTGTTGCCCGAAGGCTCCCGCGCGATTTTCCGACCGCGCATTCTGCGCCCCGAAATCCGCCGCCTCGCGCGCGGCTCCGCGCCGGCCTCAGAGCTCGGGCGTCATGACGAAACAGGTGGCGGTGCCGGTCGCGTAGAGGCGTCCATCCTCGGCGCCCCGGATCTCACCCCGCGCGACGCCAGTTGACCGCCCGATATGATCAAGCTGGCCCACGCCGATCACCTCGGTGCCGGGCTTGATCGCGCGGATCAGGTTCACCTTGAATTCGAGCGTGGTCTGCGTCTGACCCTTCTTCAGCCCGGTGATCACCGAACAGGTCATCACCGTATCGAGCATCATCGCATACCAGCCGCCGTGAATGCCGCCATAGCCGTTGGTCTGCGGATGCCCCGGCGTGCCGCGACAGGTGACGCGGCCTTCCTCGGCCTCGGTGATCCGGTAGGCCATCAGCTTCTGCACGGTGGGGGAGGGGACGTCGCCGGTGACCATCTTCCTGACGTAGTCTAGCCCCGACATCGAAAGCACTTCCTCCAGCGGGAGGAAATCTTCCGGGCCTTCGGCGAAATATTGATTGGGCATGTCTGGCTCCTGTTGGGTCGGGCGACAAGCTATCGCGATGGGCCGGAAAGGGAAGGGGGGGAGCGTTTGCGATCCGCATCGCAAAGGGCAGCATTGCCCTCGGGGTCAGCATCGCGAGGCGCGGCGCTCCAAGGGTGCTTGTGGGGTTTCCCCGGTGGATGGGCGTCTTGTGCTATTCTCGAACATCACTCCGCGGACGGAGTGGGGCGTCTTGACCGTCTTCCGTTTTGATGGCCGCGCGCCGAACAGCCATTGGGAGGACGATCTCATGCAAATTGCTATCGTACAGCAACCGCCGGTCTACATGAACAAGACGGCGTCTCTGGAGCGAGCGGTCGAACTGGTCGCCGAGGCGGCTTCTCAGGCGTGCCGACTGATCGTGTTTCCCGAGACATGGTTGCCGGGCTACCCCACTTTCGTCTGGCGGCTCCCACCGGGGGCAGGGATGAAGAAGACCGACGATCTCTTCGCGCTTTCGCAGGCCAATTCGATCGATCTCAGCAAAGACGAGCTTGCGCCGATAAAGGAAGCGGCAAAAGAGCATTCGATGGTGGTCGTGATGGGCCATCAGGAGGTGGATGGGGCGGTCAGCGGCAGCACGCTTTTCAACAGCGCAGCGATCATCGACGCCGACGGGACCCTTCTGAACAACCATCGAAAGCTGATGCCGACAAACCCCGAGCGTATGGTCTGGGGGTTCGGAGACGGCTCGACCCTCAAGGTCGTTGAGACCGCAGTCGGGCGTGTGGGCGCCCTGATATGCTGGGAAAACTACATGCCGCTGGCGCGGTTCGCGCTCTATGCCCAGAATATCGACATCTATTGTGCACCGACCTGGGACAGCGGCGATACCTGGCTGGCGACAATGCAGCATATCGCGCGCGAAGGCGGATGTTGGGTTCTCGGCTGCGCCACGTCGCTCGAGGCAAGCGACGTGCCCGCGGATCTCCCCTATCGTGACGAGCTTTTCCCTGACGACAACGAGTGGATCAATCCCGGGGATGCGGTGGTCTACAAACCCTTCGGCAGTTTGCACGCGGGCCCGATGAGGAAGGAAAGGGGGCTGCTGGTCGCGACGGTGGACGTGGATGCCGCCAGGGCTTCACGCCGCAAATTCGATGTCAGTGGTCATTACGCCCGGCCGGATGTTTTCACCCTGAACGTCAACCGAGCCAAGCAGTCGCCCATTTCCTTCGACTGACACGGTGAGGCCGCCCGCCGCCAAAGAAAAAGGGGCCCAGCCGGGCCCCTCCGTTCAATCCATTTGGGTGCCCTTTCAGGCCACTTTCTCCAGCACCGTATCGGGCGTCACACCCAGCGCGTGGCAGACGTCGCGGGTCAGGCCGGGGCGGTTGAGCGTGTAGAAATGCAGGTCTTCCACGCCGCCCTCGATCAGTTTGTCGCACAGCTCGGTGCACAGCGCGGTCGCCAGAAGATGCTCGCGCCCGTCGCGGATCGCGGCCTCGAAGGCTTCCTCGACCCATGCGGGGATGGAGGTGCCGCAGCTTTGCGCGAATTTCTTGGCACCTTTCCACGACTGGATCGGCAGGATGCCGGGGATGATCTTCGCGTCGATCCCTTCCTTCTCGCAGGCGTCGCGGAAGCGGAAGAAGGTCTCGGGCTCGAAGAAGAACTGGGTGATCGCCGAGGTCGCGCCCGCCTCGACCTTGCGCTTGAGCCAGCGCACGTCGGCCATCGCGTCGGCAGCGTCGGGGTGCGGCTCGGGATAGGCGCCCGCGCGGATCGTGAAGCGGCCATCCTCGGCCAGCGCCTCGATCAGCTCGACCGACGAGGCGAAGCCTTCGGGATGCGGCGTGAAATGCTTGGCGCCCTGCGGCGGATCGCCCCGCAGCGCCACGATCTCGGTGACGCCGACCTCGGCATAGGCGTCCACGATCTCCATCGTCTCGGCCTTGGTCGCTTCCACGCAGGTCAGGTGGGCGGCGACATTGAGGCCGTAATTCTTGTGGATCGTGCCGACCGCCTCATGGGTCAGCTTGCGCGTCGTGCCACCCGCCCCGTAGGTCACGGAGGTGAACTCGGGTTTCAGCGGTGCCAGAACCTGCGCGGTTTCCCACAGCCGGAACGACGCATCGAGCGTCTTCGGCGGGAAAAATTCGAAGCTGACCTTGGGCGTCGTCATGGGAATCTGTCCTTTCGTTCGCTCTCTTGTGCCAGATCGGGCTTTGTGAGACAAACTCATAATCTTCAAAATCGTTATGAGTGTAACAACAAGATGCATCTCGAGTTCCGTCACCTGCGCACAATCAAGGCGATTCACGATGCCGGGGGGCTCGCGAAGGCAGCGGACGTGCTGCACATAACACAATCGGCGCTGTCGCACCAAATCAAAGGGCTGGAAGATCAGACCGGGGTGGAGTTGTTCGTGCGCCGCTCGAAGCCGCTGAAGCTGTCGGCGGCGGGGCAGAAGCTGCTGCGGCTGGCCGAACGCATCCTGCCCGAGATCGCCGCGACAGAGGCCGAGTTCGACGCGCTGCGGTCAGGTCGCGCGGGGCGCCTGCATATCGCGATCGAGTGCCATGCCTGTTTCGACTGGCTGTTCCCGGTGCTGGAACGCTTCCGCCATGCCTGGCCCGATATCGACGTGGATATCCGGCCCGGTCTGGCCTTCAATGCGCTGCCCGCGCTGAGCCGCGAGGAGGTCGATCTGGTGATCTCGTCGGATCCCGAGAAGATCGACGGCGTCACCTTCAATCCGCTTTTCGACTATGCGCCGACCTTCATCGCCGCCGCGAATTCTCCGCTGGCCGCGAAGCCCTATATCGAGGCGCAGGATTTCGCGGATCAGACGCTGATCACCTATCCGATCGACCGCGGCCGCTCGGACATCTTCACGCAGTTGCTCACCCCCGCCCGGGTCGAGCCGAAAGCCGTGCGACAGGTGGAGCTGACCGCGGTGATCCTGATGCTGGTCGCCTCGAATCGCGGCGTGGCGGTGCTGCCCGACTGGGTGCTGCGCGAGGTGAAATACCAGCCCGACTACATCACCAAGCCGGTGACCGAACACGGGCTGACCAAGCGGCTCTATGCCGCGACGCGGTCCGAGGACGCGACGCAGCCCTTCATGGCGCATTTCCTGCGGCTTGCGCGCACCGAGCCGGTGAAGTTGCAACGCGCCTGAGCCTTCTTCTCGACCGAAATTTCTCGGGGGGTGAGGCGGAAAATGGCGGCCTTCCAGTGGAAGGACGCCCCGCCGAACGCCCGGAGCGCAAGCAAAGGGCTGGCAGCGAGCGGGGCAGAGCCGCTCCTCAGTTTGCCTGACGCGCCAAAGGTCTTGGATTTTCCACGCAACCCCTGTAAGGCGACCGCTTGAAACGCGAAGGAGCCCAGAGATGCAAGGCAGCGCAAACCTCAACCTGATGATCAAGGCCGCCCGCAAGGCAGGCCGCTCGCTGGTCAAGGATTTCCGCGAGGTCGAGAACCTTCAGGTCTCCTCGAAGGGCCCGGGCGATTTCGTCTCGAAGGCCGATCGCGAATCCGAGAAGATCATCAAGGACGAGCTGCGCGGCGCGCGCCCCTCCTATGGCTGGATCGGCGAGGAAACCGGCGAAGAGGCGGGCGACGACCCGACCCGCCGCTGGATCGTCGACCCGCTCGACGGCACCACGAACTTCCTGCACGGCCTGCCGCATTGGGCGATCTCGATCGCGCTGGAGCATAAGGGCGAAATCATCGCAGCCGTGGTCTTCGACGCGGCGAAAGACGAGATGTATTTCGCCGAGAAGGGCCTTGGCGCTTTCATGAACGATACGCGCCTGCGGGTTTCGGGCCGTCACAAGATGATCGAATCGGTCTTCGCGACCGGCGTGCCCTTCGGTGGCAAATCGACCCTTCCGGCGACACTGAAGGACCTTGCCAAGCTGATGCCGCAATGCGCGGGCGTCCGGCGCTGGGGTGCGGCTTCGCTCGATCTGGCCTATGTCGCGGCGGGCCGCTACGAGGGCTATTGGGAGCGCGGGCTGAACGCGTGGGACGTGGCTGCGGGCATGCTCCTCGTGAAGGAAGCGGGCGGTTTCGTGGAAGCCGTGCGCGAAGGTCGCGGCGTCCTCGAATCGGGCTCGGTGATCGCGTCGAATGCCGAAATGTTCCCGGCCCTCACGAAAGCGCTTCGGTCAAACGACTGAGAAATCTCTGAAATTTAGATGTGGTGGCGAAAGGCGGGCGAATGTTCACCTTTCGTTCATTCCGTTGTGCCAGCCTGATGCGGTTACCAGAAAGGGATGCCGCCATGGTTGGACAGGAATACGGAGCTACGTCGATAGCGCTTGAACAGCGTGCGTTGACTGCGCTGCACGGGCCGGGCGATTGCGCCGTCGACCGCGCGTTGGAAGAGTTGCGGCAGGCGGTCTCCGATCTCGCCTTCGCCGAGGCGGCCGACCTGATCGCACGTCACCGGGTCGCCGTCTTGGACGAGATGATTTCGGGTTGCTTGGAGGATGCGGAGGCGGCCGAGCCGGACACGGCAGCGGCCCTGCACGCAGCGGCCGAAGGGCTGCAGGAAGAGCGGGTGACTCTGGCAGAGACATTGCCGCTCGAGCTTTCCCTGCGCGCCGATCAGCGCGACGCGGCCTGCGAGCGCATCCGCGCAGCACAACGCCGCCTGCGCAACATTTCCCAGATGCCCGATCATTTTGGCTGTGCCTGGGCGTGTAGCCGCGCCGGGGCTGGGCCGTGCGAGGACGCGGCGGACCAGATCCAGCAGGCGCTGCGTTTCGATGCGGAAGCCATCGCCGATATCGCCCGGCAGGAGGCGCGTGCACGTCTCAGCGACGGCTTCGCGGCCTTGCCGGTCGCATCGCCGCTCTCGCCTCGCCGCGGCGGTGATACGGGGACCACGGCGGCGCAGGTCGCCCGCCGCCTTGTAGAGGATGCGCGCCGGAGACTTTGCTGAGCCGCGATGCCGTCTTGATACGGCCCGCTATGCCCTGCGTTGGAGGCTATGCAGACCCGAAGATCGTGCTAGCCTGTTGCGGCGCAAAAGGCGCATCGGAAAGAGGGTCTGAAATGATTCAGGAATTCAAGGATTTCATCGCCAAGGGCAATGTCATGGACATGGCGGTTGGTATCATCATCGGCGCGGCCTTCACCGCGATCGTCACGTCGCTCGTCGGCGACATCATCAACCCGATCATCGGCCTGTTCACGGGCGGGGTCGATTTCACCAATAATTATGCCGTGCTCTCCGGCGAGGTTCCCGCGGGGGCAAGCCTTGACGAGGCGCGCAAATCGGGGGCGTCGGTCTTCGCCTATGGTGCCTTCGTGATGGCAGTGATCAACTTCCTCATCATCGCGTTCGTCGTCTTCATGCTGGTGAAGATGGTCAATCGCGTGAAGGCCGCGGCGGAGAAGCCCGACGATGTCGCGCCCGCGGTGGAAACCGGGCCGAGCCAGCTCGACGTGCTGCTCGAGATCCGCGACGCGCTTCGGAAGTGACGGCGCGGGGCGTCTCAGGCAGACGTCGCCGGCAGATATGAGAACGGCCCGGGGCAAAGCTCCGGGCCGTTTCGTTCGTGGGGCAGGGCGACCCTTATTCGGCTGCGTGCTTCACCGCGTCCGGCGCATCGAGCGGCAGGTCGAGCGCTTCTGCCACAGCCTTGTAGGTCACCTTGCCCGCATGGACGTTGAGGCCCGCGGCCAGGTGGGGATCCTCGGCGCAGGCGCGTTCCCATCCCTTGTCGGCCAGCGCCAGCAGGAACGGCTGCGTCGCGTTCGACAGGGCGAGGGTCGCGGTGCGCGCGACCGCGCCGGGCATGTTGGCTACGCAGTAATGCATCACGCCCTCGACCTCGTAGATCGGGTCGTCATGGGTCGTGGGATGCGAGGTCTCGACGCAGCCGCCCTGATCGATCGCGACATCGACGATCGCCGCGCCGGGCTTCATCGTCTTCAGCATCTCGCGGGTGACCAGCTTCGGCGCTGCGGCCCCGGGGATCAGCACCGCGCCAATCACCAGATCGGAGGCTGCGACTAGCGCCTCTGTCTCGGCTTTCGAGGCATAGGCGGTGCGGAAAGTGCCGCCGAACGTGTCATCGAGATAGCGCAAACGCGGCAGCGACTTGTCGAGCACGGTCACATCCGCGCCCATCCCGGCAGCAACGCGCGCGGCGTTGGTGCCCACGACGCCGCCGCCGATCACGACGACCTTCGCGGGCGAAACGCCCGGCACGCCGCCCATCAGCACACCGCGCCCGCCATTGGCTTTCTGCAGGGTCCATGCGCCCATCTGCGGGGCGAGGCGACCCGCCACTTCGGACATCGGCGCGAGCAGCGGCAGGGTGCCGTCCTTCGCAGTGACCGTCTCGTAGGCGATGCAGGTCGCGCCCGATTTCATCAGGTCATGGGTCTGCGCCGGGTCGGCGGCCAGATGCAGATAGGTGAAGAGAAGCTGGCCCTCGCGCAGCATCGCGCGCTCGGAGGCCTGCGGCTCTTTCACTTTCACGATCATCTCGGCTTGGGCGAACACATCCGCCGCATCGCCGAGGATTTTCGCGCCGGCCGCCTCGTAATCGCTGTCGGTGAAGCCCGCGCCCTGACCTGCCCCGGTTTCGACCAGCACCTCGTGGCCATGGGCGACCGCCTCTTGTGCCGCAGCCGGGGTCAGCCCGACGCGGAATTCCTGCGCCTTGATCTCGCGCACCGTACCGATCTTCATCGCGTGTCCTCCTCCAAAAAATGGAAACGTCCTGCCCCCAGTATGCGCTCCGTCACAAGCAAGTGCTTTGCCAATTTGCCGGTTGTGGATGGGGTGGGTCGCTCGTATCTTCGATGAAATGCGCAAAGATCGGCAGGATATTGCATGAGCGACAAGCTGGACGCGACAGATCGTCGGCTGCTGGAGGTTTTGCAGCGGCAGGGGCGAATCTCCAATGCCGAGCTGAGCGAGCGGGTGAACCTGTCGGCTTCGGCCTGCCATCGCCGGGTGCAGCGGCTGGAGGAAGAGGGCTACATCCGGGATTACGTTGCCCTGCTGAACCCGCGCAAGCTGGGGCGGACCACGACGGTCTATGTCGAGATCAAGCTGTCGAGCCAGGCGGACGAGGTTCTCGACGCGTTCGAGAAGGGCGTGAAGCAGGTGCCGGAAGTGCTCGAATGTCACCTGATGGCGGGGGCTGCGGATTACCTGCTGAAGGTGGTGGCCGCCGATGCCGAGGATTTCGCGCGGCTGCACCGGGCGAAGCTCGCCAATATCCCGGGCGTGGCGCAGATCCAGTCGAGCTTTTCGCTCAAATGCGTGGTCTCGACCACGGCGATGCCGGTTTAAGCGCGCCAGAAGCGCGGCAGGAACACGACGAGAATCGCGAGCATCCCGATCCGGCCCAGCAGCATTGCGAGGGTCAGCAGCCAGGTCGCGGCATCGCTGAAGTCGATCATCGTACCGGTGCGATCGGTCAGCGGGCCGACCCCGTAGCCGATATTGCCAAGTGCGCCCCATGTCGCGAAGAGCGCCGAGACGAAATCCGCGCCGGTCATCGAGATCCCGACCGAGATCAGCCCGAGCGTCAGCATATAGCCGGTGAAGTAGAGGATCAGGGAGGAGAGCACGTCCTCCTCCAGCAGCTTGTCGCCGAGGCGCGGTTGCAGGACACGGTGCGGCATCTGAAGGCGGCGCACGGCGGCGCGGATCACCGCGCCGAGCGCCTGCCAGCGAAAGACCGACAGCGCGCCCGAGCTGGACCCGGTGCAGCCGCCGATCAGCCCGACCCAATAGGCCAGCACCATCGCGAAGCTTCCCCAATTCGCGACATTGGCGGTGCCGAAGCCGGTGCCGGTCATGATCGAGGACAGGTTGAAGGCGGCGGAGCGGAAGGTGGGTTCGATCCCGTCGGGCGCGTGGGTGTAGAGCCAGATCAGGAGCGCCGCGAGCGCGAGGGCGAACCAGCGCAGGAAGGCGTGGATTTGCGGGTCGTCCCAGAACGGGCGCAGATCGCCGCGGCCAAGCTGGACATAGCGGATGAAGGGCAGGGCCGAGCCCAGCATGAAGATGACACCGGCATATTGCGCACCCGGCGAGAAGCTCGCGAAGGAGCTGTCATGCGTGCCGAAGCCGCCCGTCGCGATTGTCGCCATCGCGTAGCAGATCGCGTCGAACGAGCTCATGCCCGCGGCGGCATAGCTGATCGCGCAGGCCAGCGTCAGCGAGACATAGACCCAAAGCAGGGAGCGCGCGATATTATGGGCGCGCGGCATGACCTTGCCCAGCGTGTCGAATCCTTCGGCCTGAAAATAGCGCATCCCGCCGATGCGCAGCACCGGCAGGAAGATCATCGCGACGAAGGCAATCCCCAGCCCGCCGAACCAGTTCAGCATCCCGCGCCACAGCACCACCCCGCGCGGCAGGGTGTCGAGATGTTCGAAGACGGTGTAGCCGGTGGTGGTGATGCCCGAGGCGGCCTCGAAATAGGCGTTGGTCCATGTCGCGTGCGGCGCGCCCTCGATGAACGGCAGGGCCGCGAAGATCGGCAAGCCGAGCCAGATCGCCGCCGTGAGCAGATAAGCTTGCCGCGTGTTGAGCCCGTTCGCGCTTTTGGTTCGGGTCGCGAGCGAGAGAACCATCCCGATCAGCGCGGTCTCGACCGCTGCCTCGAGGAATTCCTGCCAGTTCGGATTGAGATCGCTGAAGTCCATGGCTGCCGGGACCAGCATGGTTGTCCCGAGGACTGTAAGGATCAGGCCGAAAAGATGCAGGACTGGCCGGATATCGGACATGTGAAAGCGGTTCCCGCCAGAACGAAGTGCTGGCGCTAGGGTAGGGGGCGCGGCGCTTTAGGCAAGATCAAAGCGGCGTCGGCTGCGCTTTCTCGTGGAGGTGTCTTCCAGAAACCAAAAACCCCCGCGGCCAAGCCTCGGGGGTCATCGGTGCGGGCAAGCCCGCCAGCATTTTCAGGCGCCTTTTCAGACGCGGAGCGGTGCGCTTAGAGCGCGCCTTCGCGCTGAGCCTTCTTACGTGCCAGTTTACGGGCACGGCGGACGGCTTCGGCTTTCTCGCGCGCTTTTTTGACCGAGGGTTTCTCGAAATGCTGCTTGAGCTTCATTTCGCGGAACACACCCTCGCGCTGAAGCTTTTTCTTCAGAGCACGGAGCGCCTGTTCGACGTTGTTGTCGCGAACGCTGACCTGCATGTGGTGTCACCACCTTCCTAAGTTAGAGTTGCAGTTGCTTGCAGGAGCGCTCCATATAGTCACCAAAAGGCGGTTTGTCTACCGCCAAAGCTGAGAGAGGAAACGCGATGAAAAACGACCATCTCGATATGGACCGAACGCGATCCGAGCTGTTGGCGGCGATCAAGCC
Source organism: Thioclava sp. DLFJ4-1 (assembly GCF_002020145.1). NCBI lineage: Bacteria > Pseudomonadati > Pseudomonadota > Alphaproteobacteria > Rhodobacterales > Paracoccaceae > Thioclava > Thioclava sp. DLFJ4-1. Next base: position 570,497 of record NZ_MPZT01000002.1, on the reverse strand, counting down.
GCATGTGCCTTTCGACGGCTGGTCCGAGCCTGCCTTCAAGCTCGCAGTCTCCGATCTGGGGCTCGATCCGGGGCTGGCGCGGGTCGTGTGTCCGCGCGGCGCCGTCGATCTGGCGGTGGCCTATCACCGTGAGGGCGATGCCGCGATGCTCAAGCGTCTGGAGGAGGCCGATCTGTCGGGGATGAAGTTCCGCGACCGGATCGCGACGGCGGTGCGTTTCCGTCTGGAAGAGGCCGATCCGGAACTGGTGCGCCGTGGCGCCGCGATCTTCGCGCTGCCGCAGAATGCCACGACTGGCTCGAAGCTGATCTGGGAGACCTCGGACAAGATCTGGCGCGCGCTCGGCGATGTCAGCGAGGATTACAACTGGTACACGAAGCGGATGACGCTTTCCGGGGTCTACAGCTCGACCGTGCTTTACTGGATGGGCGATGAGAGCGAGGGCAAGGGCGACACCTGGGCCTTCCTCGACCGCCGCATCGAGGATGTGATGCAGTTCGAAAAGGTGAAGGGTGCTGCGATGAAGCTGCCTTTCCTGCCGAAGCTTCTTGGCGGCATCCGTGCGCCGAAAGGCACTGACGACATGCCGGGCCGGGAGGCGCATTGATGAAACCTGTCGAGATGCCGACCGAGATGCGCTGCGTCGAGATTTCCGAACATGGCAAGCCGGAGGTTCTGAAGGAAGTCACCCGCGCCGTGCCGGTTGCAGGCCATGGGGAGATCCTAATCGAGGTGGCCTATGCCGGGGTGAACCGCCCCGATGCGCTGCAACGCGCGGGCGCCTATAATCCGCCGCCCGGCGCGTCGGACCTGCCGGGGCTGGAATGCTCGGGACGGGTCGCGGCGATCGGGCCGGGCGTCACCGATTGGGACGTGGGCGACGCGGTCTGCGCGCTGCTGCCCGGTGGCGGTTACGCCGAGTATGTGACCTGTCCGGCCGAACATGCGCTGCCCGTGCCTGCGGGGCTCGATCTGAAATCGGCGGCCTGCCTGCCCGAGACCTGCTTCACCGTCTGGTCGACCATGGTAATGCGCGGCGGCTTGCAGGCGGGCGAGCGGTTCTTGGTGCATGGCGGTTCTTCCGGGATCGGCACGACCGCGATCCAGATCGCGACGGCGCTGGGCGCGCGGGTCTTCACCACTGCCGGTAGCCCCGAGAAATGCGCGGTCTGCGAAGAGCTTGGCGCGACGGCGATCAACTACAAGACGGGCGATTTCGTCGAGGTTCTGAAGGCCGAAGGCGGCGCGAACCTCGTGCTCGACATGGTGGGCGGCGACTATATCGCGCGCAACATCAAGGCGATGGCCAATGATGCGCGCCTCGTCTTCATCGCCTTCCTTGGCGGGCCCAAAGCCGAGATCAACTTCGCGCAGGTCATGGTGAAGCGTCTCACGATCACCGGGGCCACGCTGCGCCCGCAATCGGATGCGGCCAAGGCCGAGATTGCGCGGCAGTTGCGCGCCAATGTCTGGCCGATGATCAATTCGGGCAAGCTGCGCGTGATCCATGACAGCAGCTTCTCGCTGGCCGAGGCCGCAAAAGCCCATGAGCGGATGGAGACGAGCCAGCATATTGGCAAGATCGTGTTGGAAGTTGCGGGCGGCTGAACTTTCGTCACGCGTGCGCCGGGTGTATCATTGCGGCGCGCGCGAACCAACGAGGGGAGGCGGTCATGAGCGAAGGACGCTTTGAATTTCTGGATGGGTATCCGGCCGATGTGCTGGCATTCGAGGCCAAGGGCACGATCGGCGCGGAGGCTTACGAGCAGCATCTGATCCCGGCGGTGGAGGCCAAGATCGCCGCCGAGGGCAAGGTGAAGCTGCTCTATATCATCGGCGACGCATTCGACGGTTACACCGCGAAAGCGGCATGGGACGACACCAAGCTGGGCCTGTCGCATCTGGGCGATTTCGCCGCGGTGGCGCTGGTCAGCGATGTCGACTGGATCCGCTGGGGCGTGCAGGCCTTCGCGCCGATGATCCCCGGCACGGTCAAGCTGTTCCGCTTGAGCGAACTGGATCAGGCCAAGGCGTGGATTTGTGCCGCGGGCAAGGCTGAGGAAGACCACAGCCACGACGTTGCGGCGACGCATAAGCTGCCGACGCTGGAAGATCGCCAGCCGCCGCTCGAGGACTGATCCCTCAGCGCACCTTTTCCATCAGGGCATCCCGCAGGCTGCAATCGCGGATCGTATCGGAGCCGCATTTGCGCGGCTCGAGATCCTTGGTCAGGCAGATGCGGGCCTCCTGAATGCGGCCCGACTTGCAGGTGATGGTGATCTCGTCGGCATCGAGGCCGGGATTGGCCTCCAGAAACGCCTGCTCCACCACCTTCGCGGGCAGTTTCACGTCGCGGTCGAGATTGGCCAACACCTCCGGGATTTCGATGCTCGCATAGGCTTCGCGTTCCAGCGCGAAATAGTCCGTGGCCGACAGGCCCGAGCAGCGCCCGTGCTTCTTCCACTCGTACCAGGCCAGCCCCGGCGCGCCGGTCAGATCCTCCATCGCGGCGGTCTGCTGGCGCGAGGGATCGCGATGCGGCGTGCGGCAAAAGCTGGGCCAGCCGCGCTCGTATTGCGGCCAAAGCCCGTGCAGCACGAAAGAATGATCGTGCTTCGGATCGCATTGCGGAGAGTTGCGCGCATCGCCGGTCAGGGCGCACCAGGTGGGCGACCAGCTGAGCGAGAGGACGTAATAGTCGAAATCGCCCGCGCGCTCGCCTTCGGCATGGGCGGGCGGGGCGGCGGTCGAAAGCGCAAGCAGGGCTGCGGCCAGAAGGCTCAAACGAGTCATTTTCTCTTTTCTCCTGACGCGCGATTGACTATATGAGGCGGCAATTCCCCTTCCAGAAATGGACCGCGGCAGGGAATTCCCGCGCCGCAGCCGATTTCTCGGCCCGGGAGAGATATGTAAAGGATGGCTGCAATGACGAACAAGCCCCTGATGGCAAAGGCCACCGCCGTGTGGCTGGTGGACAATACGACGCTCAGCTTCAAGCAGATCGCGGATTTCTGTGGCCTGCACGAACTGGAAGTGCAGGGCATCGCCGATGGTGACGTCGCAACCGGCGTGAAGGGCTTCGATCCGGTCGCCTCGAGCCAGCTCGATCAGGAAGAGATCGACAAGGCCGAGAAAGACCCGATGCACAAGCTCAAGCTGAAGTTCAACAAAGCTGCCGTTGGCGAGGACAAGCGTCGCGGCCCGCGCTACACGCCGCTGTCGAAGCGTCAGGACCGTCCGAACGCGATCCTGTGGCTGGTGAAGTTCCACCCGGAACTGGCCGATGCGCAGATCGCGCGTCTCGTCGGCACCACCAAGCCCACGATCCAGTCGATCCGCGAGCGCACGCACTGGAACATCCAGAACATGACCCCGATCGATCCGGTCGCGCTGGGTCTGTGCCGCCAGTCGGAACTGGATATCGAAGTTCAGAAGGCCGCGAAGAAAGCCGCTGCCGAAGGCGTGATGAGCGATGATGAGCGTCGCAAGCTGGTCTCGACCGAGCAGTCGCTGGGCATGCCCGACGAGCCGCGGCTGCCCTCCGGCATCGCCGGTCTGGAGAACTTCTCCTCTTCCGATCTCAAGCAGGAGAACGAGGAAGAGGACGACGCCGCGGATAACGCCGATTACTCGGACGCGGACAGCTTCTTCAACCTGCCCGAGGATGATGACGACGAGGATGAGGACGACAACCGCAAGTAAGCTGTCGTCGTCGCGAAAGATCAGGGCCGCTCCATCGGGGGCGGCCTTTTTCATTGCGGTGCCACGCGTCGCGTCGTTGAGGCTGAAATAGGAACACGGGCGACGGATGAACCGCCGCCCGTGTCTCAAAGGTTGGTGTGAGCTGCCGGAGAACCGACGAACTCCCGCGACAGGCGCGGCTTACTGCTTCAGCACCACGGGTTGGAACGAGAACACACCTTCGGATTTCGGATCGACCGTCATCTCCACCCAGCTGTTGTCGCTGCTGCCGAACACCTCGACGCGGGTGAAATTCGCGGTGCTGCGGCCATCGGGCTGGAGCATGGGCTTGTCGACCTTGAAGTAATGCGAGTCGCCGTGGACCAGCAGGACCTGACCGTCGAAGTTGTGGGTCTCGTCGACGAGGGTCTTGTAGAAATCGGTGAAGCCGTTCTTGTCGTCGAGGGTCGGCAGGAAATCGTCTTCGTAGCCGCCGTCGCTCAGCTCGAACGGGAAGAAGATGTCAGCCTGAATGTCGATCAGGATGCCCGCGTCGCTATTCTCGCGCGCCTTCGCGAAGGACTCCTTGAGCCATTCCACGTTCTTCGGGTTGCGCGCTTCGTATTCCGCGGTCGCGGCACCGCAGTCGGCCTGCGTGCGGTCGGACTTCTTGGTGCATTGCTTGTCGGTCGCGACGAGGTTGTTGTTGCTGCCCGGCACGTTGAGGGCGACGAACATCACTTTGTTTCGCTCGAAACGGCTGTTCTCGCTGTAGGCTTCGCCCGGAGCGCCCTGACGTTCGACGTCGATCGGGTTCGAGCCCTGCGACTTCGCCGCATCGAAGAAGGTCTTGCGCAGGTAAGAGAGTCGATCGACCGGGTCGTAGCTGCCGTTGTTGGTGCGGTGGCAGTCGACCCATTCATTGTCGCCGAGGGCGTAGAGCGTCGGCATGTCGAGGCGGTTGAAGATCGCCTGCACGTCCGCCCCGATCGCCTGATCGGTGCATTCGCTGCTGCCGCTCTTGGTGTCGCCGGCGAAGATCGTGAAGTCGAGATCGTGATCGTTCATCGAGGCGACGGTCTGGTCGATCCAGTTCGCCTTCTCCTCGGGATCCTTGCTGTAGAACTCGTCACCCCAGAGCGCGACCTTCAGAACGCCCGCGCCTGACGTGGATTGTGCGTAGGCCGGAGCCACCAGTGCGGTCGAGAGAAGGGCAGCGGTGAGCGCTGCGGACAGCGTGAACGAACGGGAAAGGCGTGGCATATATACCCCCAAAGGTGACTTGATATGATGAAGGCCCTGAGGGCGAGGTGCCGCGTCGGGCGGCAGGTCGTCGGCTCGGGGCTTCGGGCGTCATAATACCCCGGGCTGTGACAGCCCGCTGACGCCGGGGCGAAGGATTTGTGACGTAGGCCCTGTCGTCGCCGTCTGGACAGTCGTGGCGTCGGGCGCGATGCTCTCCGCGAAAAGAGGAGGAGCAGATGCCGGAATTCGCGAACTATCCAAGCCTGAAGGGCAAATCCGTGATCGTGACCGGGGGCGCCTCGGGGATCGGGGCGCTGATCGTCGAAGGCTTCGCCGCGCAAGGGGCGAAGGTCGGGTTTCTCGACCGCGATGCGGAGGGGAGCGCGGCGATCGCGAAACGGTTCGGCGTCGATTACGAGCTGTGCGACCTGCGCGACATCGCTGCGATGAAAGAGGCGCTGGGCCGCCTCCGCGAAAAGATCGGCCCGGCGGATGTGCTGGTGAACAATGCCGCGCGCGACGACCGCCACGACTGGCGCGAGATCGATGCCGAGTATTGGGACGAGCGCCAGCACACGAACCTGCGCCACATGTTCTTCGCGATCCAGACGGTTGCGCCGGACATGATCTCGAAAGGGGCGGGGTCGATCATCAATATGGGGTCGAATTCGTGGTGGGAGGCCGGCAGCGGCTTCCCGGCCTATGCGACGGCGAAAGCGGCGGTGCATGGGCTGACCCGCACGATGGCACGCGAGTTGGGCGGGCATCGCATCCGGGTCAACACGGTCGTGCCGGGCTGGATCATGACGGACCGGCAGAAAACTCTCTGGGCCACGCCCGAGGCGCTGGAGGATCATCGTCGCAACCAATGTCTGCCCGATCTGATCCAGCCGGAATATGTCGCGCGGATGGTGCTATTCCTCGCCTCGGATGACGCGGCGATGTGCACGGCGAATAACTACATGGTCGAGGCGGGCTCGATCTAATCGTGTTGCGGCGCGCTGCCGGGCGGCGCGTCGCTTTGCCCATTCTCCACCGGCCCGGTTTCCTCCGGTTTGATCTCGATCTGCGCCAGTTCAGCTTCGAGGAATTTCTCGAACGCATCGAAATCCAGCGGTTCGAACTGACCGAATCCCTGGATCCATGTCGTGGCGGCGGACATCGCGAGCGGCTCCAGCTTGCACCATTTCACCCGGCCGCGTTTCTCCTGAGAGATCAGCCCGGCATTGGTCAGGATCGCAAGGTGCTTGGAGACGGCCGCCAGCGACATCTCGAAGGGCTCGGCCACGTCGGTCACCGCCATGTCGTCTTCGAGCAGCATCGTCAGGATCGTCCGCCGGGTGGGATCGGCGAGCGCGGCGAAGATCGCATCGAGAGAAGGGGTGGGCGGCGGTAGCATCGCTCCTTGATGGGGCGGCGCGCGATAAACGTCAACCGATCGGTTGAATATGCGATTGCTCGCATTCGCGTGAGCTTGGCGCGGCGCGAATTTGAGGCCTATTTTCAAAATCGTTACGGATCAATGGGTTGCGAGGTGCTTTCCGAGGCCTATACGGAATTGACTCAGGCGGGGGCCACGGCTATCACGGCTGAGACCTGAGTGGGGGCCGAACCATGCCTGATCACCGCTCCGACGAGCCCGATCCCGAGCGCCTCGCAGCGCTTGAGAAGAAGCTTGCGGCAGTGAGAAAGACGCAAGAACCGCCTCCGCAACGTGCCGATCATCATCTGTCCCAGGCGAATATGGCCTGGCGTATGGTGATCGAAATGGTTTCGGGGCTGGGGATCGGCTTCGGCATCGGATACGGGCTGGATGTGCTTATGGGCACGATGCCTTGGATGATGGTGCTGTTCACGCTTCTCGGGCTCGCGGCCGGTGTGAAGGTGATGCTTCGCTCGGCCAAGGAAATGAACGAAGAGCGTGCGGCCGACATGGCCGATGAAGAGGAAGACGACCGTGGCAACTCTTGAACAGGAAATGCGCAGTGAACTGACCTTCCACCCGATGGATCAGTTCATCGTTAAACCCCTCTTCGGCGAGGGCCCGGTCCACTGGTACACGCCGACCAATGCGACGCTGTGGATGGCGATCGCCGTTCTGGCGATCTTCTTCATGCTCGTGATCGGCACCCGCGGCCGCGCCGTGGTGCCCTCGCGCGCCCAGTCGATCGCGGAGCTGTCCTACGGCTTCATTCACAAGATGGTCGAAGACGTGGCGGGCAAGGACGCGCTGAAGTTCTTCCCCTATATCTTCACGGTCTTCCTGTTCATCGTCTTCTCGAACTTCCTCGGCCTGCTGCCGCGCGGCTTCACCACGACCTCGCATATCGCTGTGACCGGTCTGCTGGCGATCGCCGTGTTCGTTGCGGTGACCGTGATCGGTTTCGTCAAGAACGGCGCGGGCTTCCTGAGCCTGTTCTGGGTGGCCTCGGCGCCGCTGGCGCTGCGCCCGATCCTCGCGATCATCGAGATCATCTCCTACTTCGTGCGCCCCGTCAGCCACTCCATTCGTCTTGCGGGCAACATGATGGCTGGCCACGCGGTTATGAAAGTGTTCGCCGCCTTCGCGCCGCTGATCCTGTTCTCGGGCGTCGGCATCGCCGTCACCCCGCTGTCGATCCTCGCGATCACCGCGATGTACGGGCTCGAAGTTCTCGTGGCCTTCATCCAGGCCTATGTCTTCACGATCCTGACCTGCGTCTATCTGCGCGACGCGCTTCACCCGGCACACTGACCGGATAACGGATCGAACCAGTTCACCAAATTTCTGCCACTTCCAACCTCAAGGAGTTACGACAATGGAAGGCAATATCGTTCAAATGGGTGCTTACATCGGCGCTGGTCTGGCCTGCATGGGCATGGGCGGCTCGGCTATCGGTGTGGGCAACGTTGCCGGCAACTTCCTGTCGGGCGCACTGCGCAACCCCTCGGCGGCCGCTGGCCAGACCGCGACCCTCTTCATCGGCATCGCCTTCGCAGAAGCGCTCGGGATCTTCTCGTTCCTCGTCGCGCTGCTGCTGATGTTCGCCGTCTGATCCAGCACGCTTTTCCTTGAGGGCGGGTGGGCTCATTCGGAGCCCATCCCGTGACCCGCAAGGGGATTTGTGATCAGGGTCGAGGGACGACATGGCAAGCGAAACGCAAAATACAGCGCACGCAGCCGCTGATGCGGCCCAAGGCGCGGCACATACCGCGCAAAAGGCCGGTATGCCGCAGCTCGACTTCTCGAGCTACCCGAACCAGATCTTCTGGCTCGTGGTCGCTCTGGTCGCGATCTACTGGCTGCTGACGCGCATCGCACTGCCCCGGATCGAGGCAGTTCTCGCCGATCGTCAGGGCACGATCGCGGGTGACATCGCCGCGGCCGAAGACTTCAAGCGCAAGGCCGAAGAGGCCGAAGCCGCTTACGAGAAGGCTCTGGCCGAAGCACGCGCTCAGGCGCAGAAGATCGCAGGCGAAACCAAGGCCGAGATCCAAAAGGACCTCGACGCGGCTATCGCCAAGGCAGATGCCGAGATCGCCGCACGCTCCGCGGAATCGGAAGCTCGCATCGCGGAAATCCGCGACGGCGCGCTTGCAGCGGTCGATCAGGTCGCCAAGGACACCGCCGGCGAGATCGTCGCGGCTCTGGGTGGCAATTCGGACGCATCGGCTGTCAACGCGGCTGTCGAACAACGGCTGAAAGGGTAAGACGATGAAGAAACTCTCGCTTCTCCTTCCGTTCGTGGCGGCACAGCCCGCCTTCGCAGCGACGGGCCCGTTCTTCTCGCTTTGGAACACGAACTTCATCGTGACCATCGCCTTCATCATCTTCGTGGGCATCGTGCTCTACGCGAAGGTGCCGGGCATGCTGGGCAAGATGCTCGACAAGCGCGCGACGAACATCCGCTCGGATCTCGACGAAGCGCGCAAGCTTCGTGACGAGGCGCAGGCGGTTCTGGCCAGCTACGAGCGCAAGTCGCGCGAAGTGCAGGGGCAGGCCGACCAGATCGTCGCCGCCGCCAAGCGCGACGCCGAAGCTGCTGCCGAGAAGGCCAAGGAAGACCTGAAGGTCTCGATCGAGCGCCGCCTGAAGGCCGCTGACGAGCAGATCGCCTCGGCCGAGGCGCAGGCTCTGAAAGAGGTCAAGGACCGTGCCGTGTCGGTCGCCGTGGCCGCCGCTGGCGACGTGCTCGCCAAGCAGCTGAGCGCGTCGGACCGTGCCGCGATGATCGACAGCTCGCTTTCGGAAGTCGAACAGCGCCTGAACTGATCTCCCCTAACGGGTGACATTGAAAACCCCGGTCCGATGGGCCGGGGTTTTCCTTTGTCTTGGTGGCAGAGGTGATGTGGTCTCAGCGGTTATGTTCGAGACGTAAGCGCGCGGTGGCCTCGTTACGCTCGGCGCGGCGCATCGCGGCCATCTCGACCTCGACGAATTCCATATGGGCCGCGATGGCCTTGCGTGCGGCAGAGGCATCGCGGCGCTGGATCGCCTCGTTGATCGCCCGGTGCTGGTCGAGCAGCTTGCTGCGCGTGCCGCGGTTCCTAAACATCATGGAGCGGTTGTAGAACACGCCCTCGGCGAGCAGGTCGAACATCGCGCGCATCATGTGGATCATAATGACGTTATGGCTCGCCTCGATGATCGCCATGTGGAACTGCGCATCGAGCTGGGCTTCCTGCGTGGGATTGCGCTTGGAATGGGCCGCTTCCATCTGCGAGAACAGCGTCTGGATCACCGCGAGATCGGTGTCCGAGCCGCATTGCGCGGCGCGCTCGGCGGCGAGCCCCTCCATGTCGCGGCGGAACGAGATGTAGTCGAACAGCGCCTGATCGTTGCGCGCAAACAGCCGGATCAGGGCAGGCGAGAAGGCGGAATCGAGCACTTCGGCGACATAGATCCCGGCCCCGGCGCGGGTGGTCAGGAGACCCGACTCCTGCAGCTCCGCGACCGCTTCGCGCAGGCTCGGACGCGAGACGCCAAGGCGTTCGGACAGCTCTCGCTCGGAGGGGAGGCGCTCGCCGGGGCGCAGAATGCCCTGCAGGATGAGCTGCTCGATCTGGCGCACGACAGCATTCGCGAGCTTCTCGGATTCGATCTTCTGAAATGGCATGCACCCCTCCATGTGGTAAAGATGTATGACCAGATCGGGTCGTCGGCAATGAAAAAAGGCCGGGTTTCCCCGGCCCTTTTCCCACTCTGACGAGCGATTTAGTTGTTCGGACGAATGATGAATTCGACCCGGCGGTTGGCCTGACGACCCTCGGGGGTCAGGTTGCTCGCGATAGGTTGATCCTCGCCGCGACCGGTCGGGATCACGCGGTAGCTCGGGACGCCGCCATTGATCAGGACATTGGCCACCGACTGCGCGCGCTGACGCGACAGGCGCATGTTGTAGGCCGCATCGCCGGTGTTGTCGGTATGGCCGACGACTTCGACGGTGGTGTCCGGATAGCGGTTGAGGCTGCCTGCGAGCGTGTACAGATCGCGCTGCAGATCGGGGCGCACGGCCGCGCTGTCGGTCGCGAAGAGCACGTCTTGCGGCATCGTCACGATCAGCTGGTTGCCCTGACGCACGACGCTGACGCCGTTGGTGGTCAGGTCGCGACGCAGTTCCTGCGCCTGACGGTCGAGCTGCGAACCGATCGCGCCGCCGATCACGCCGCCGACGATCGCGCCGGCTGCGGCTTTGGTCAGCTTTTCGTCGCCTTTGCTCTTGGCGCCGAGGGCGCCGCCGATCAGCGCACCGGTGATCGCACCGGCATTGCGGTTTGCGTTCGGGCTTTGGTCGGGGTTGTTCGCCCCGGTGTAGCCGCCCGGCACACAAGCGGTAAGCGCCATCGCAGCGGCGGCGCTCAGAAGAATGGTTTTGGTCTTGAGAACGGTGGTCATGTTCTGTCTCTGCCTTCTCTGGTCGCCCCATGTCTCGAGGCTTGCCGGAAGATACGCGTAAAATTCGCGCAGGTTCCATGCCCTTTTCGTGAAGCGCGGAAATCCGCGCATCATCTGGCGGTAGAAGCGGCGGAGGGACGCTCAATCGGCCTCTGCGCGGGCGCCTTCCCAGCCCAGAATCGCGCGTTTGACGCCCAGACCCCAGTGATAGCCGCCCAATCCGCCCGATTTGCGCAGGGCGCGGTGGCAGGGAATCAGGAAGGAGATCGGGTTGCGGCCCACGGCGGTGCCCACGGCGCGCACGGCCTTGGGGTTGCCGATCGCCTCGGCGATGTCGGAATAGGTGGTGACCTGCCCCGAAGGAATCGAGAGCAGCGCCTCCCAGACCTTGATCTGGAACGGCGCGCCGATCAGCGTCAGCTTCGCCTCGCCGTGGCGGCTGAAGGCGGCGTCGACCCAAGGACGCAGCGGCTCGGGGTCTTCGGTAAAGCGGGCCTCGGGCCAGCGGCGGGCGAGGTCGTCAAAGGTCTCGCGTTCGCCCATCTCGGCGGTGAAGCCCATGCCGCAGAGCCCCTGATCGGTGCCCATCGCGATCACCGGGCCGAAGGGGCTGTCGAACCGCCCCCAGCGGATCGCGACGCCGTCGCCGCCGCGGGCAAACGCGCCGGGCGTCATCGCCTCCCAGCGCAGCACCAGATCGTGCAGCCGCCCCGTGCCGGACAGTCCCGCACGGTCGGCCACCTCGTCGAGCGGCAGGCGCTGGCTCAGCAATTCACGCACGAAGTCGAGCGTCAGATATTGCTGGTAGCGTTTCGGAGAGACCCCGACCCAGGCCGAGAACAGCCGCTGAAAATGCGCGGGGCTCATCGAGAGCCGCGCCGAGATCGCTTCCAGCGTCAGCAATTCACCCGCCGCTTGTGCTGCGTCGATCTCGGCCAGCGCGCGGGCGATGACCTGATAGTGGTAGCTCTCGGCAATGTCGCTGTGGTCGTTCATCACGCACCTCTTGGTTCTCGTCGATCCTAGGGCGCGGGCGTCAGGCGCGCGACCCGAAAGCTGCGGTTTGCGCGCGGCCTTGCCCTTCGCGCGCGTGGCGGGCATTAGGAAAGCATGGCCAAGCAATTCGATTATGCCACGATGAAAGAGGTCTTCGCGCGGTTCGAAGCCTCGGAACCCCATCCCAAGGGGGAGCTCGAGCACGTCAACGCCTATACGCTGGTGGTGGCCGTGGCGCTTTCCGCACAGGCGACCGATGCGGGCGTGAACAAGGCGACGCGGAAGCTTTTCGCTGTGGCCGACACGCCCGAGAAAATGCTGGAGCTGGGCCTCGAGGGCGTGACCGAGCATATCAAGACGATCGGTCTGTTCCGGCAGAAGGCGAAGAACGTCATCAAGCTGAGCCAGATCCTCGTCGATCAGTATAACGGTGAGGTTCCGTCCTCGCGCGCGGCGCTGCAATCGCTGCCGGGCGTGGGGCGCAAGACCGCGAACGTGGTGCTGAACATGTGGTTCGGCCATCCCGCGCAGGCGGTCGATACGCATATCTTCCGCGTCGGCAATCGCAGCGGCATCTGTCCGGGCAAGGATGTCGACGCCGTCGAGCGCGCCATCGAAGACAACGTGCCCGTCGAATACCAGCGCCACGCCCATCACTGGCTGATCCTGCACGGTCGTTATATCTGCGTGGCGCGCAAACCCAAATGTCAGGCCTGTCCGATCAAGGATCTGTGCCAGTTTGAGGAGAAAAACCTTTGAAACAGTATCAGGTCGTCGGCATCGGCAATGCCGTCGTGGACGTGATCGCGCAATGCGACGACAGCTTTCTCGAGCATATGGGCATCGAGAAAGGCATCATGCAGCTGATCGAGCGTGAACGCGGCGAGACGCTCTACGGTGCCATGAAAGAGCGCACGCAGGCGCCGGGCGGTTCGGTCGGCAACACGATCGCGGGGCTGGGCAATCTCGGCCTGACTACCGCCTTTATCGGCCGGGTGCGCGACGACACGCTGGGGCGCTTCTACGAGGCGGCTCTGCATGGCGAGGGCACGGATTTCCCGAACCCGCCGGTGAAGGATGGCGAGCTGCCGACCTCGCGCTCGATGATCTTCGTGACGCCGGACGGTGAGCGGTCGATGAACACTTACCTCGGGATCTCGGCGGAGGTCTCGACCGAGGATGTGAGCCTCGAGGTGGTGGAGAACACGCAGATCCTGTTCCTCGAAGGCTATCTCTTCGACAAGGATCACGGGAAGGCTGCGTTCCTGAAGGCCGCGCAGGGCTGTCACCGGGGCGGCGGCAAGGCGGGGATCGCGCTGTCGGACCCGTTCTGCGTCGATCGTCACCGCGACGATTTCCGGCGTCTGGTACGCGACCAGATGGATTACGTGATCGGCAACCAGCACGAATGGGAATCGCTTTATCAGACCGATCTGGATGCGGCGCTGAAACAGGCCGCTAAGGAATGCGAGCTGGTGGTCTGCACCCGCTCGGGCGACGACGTGATCCTGATCCGTGGCGAGGAACGCGCAACGGTTCCGGTCAAGCGCGTGGTGCCGGTCGATGCGACGGGCGCGGGCGATCAGTTCGCGGCGGGCTTCCTCTACGGCTACGCGACGGGGCAGAGCCTAGAGACTGCGGGCAAGATGGGCTGTGCTGCGGCGGCCGAGGTGATCGGCCATTACGGCGCACGGCCTGAGATCGATGTTAAGGCGCTATTTGCAGAGCGCGGGCTCATCTGAGCCTCTTGAGGCGCGCCCGGTTAAGGGCGCGCCGCCAGCCTTAACGCATCAGCAGCATCGGCCCGAGCGGGCGACCTGCGAGGATATGCAGGTGGTAATGCGGCACTTCCTGCACGCCGTTCTCGCCCGCATTGGTGATGCCGCGATAACCCTCGCCGCCTTCGCCCGGGCTCGCGCCGGTCATCTTGCAGACCTCGGCCACGGTGCGGTGGAAATCGACGATCTCGGCATCGCTGGCTTCAGCGCAGAAATGATCGAGTGCGACATAGGCGCCTTTCGGGATCACGAGGACATGCTCGGGCGCTTTCGGGGCGATGTCGCGGAAGGCAAGCGTATGCTCGGTCTCCAGAACGGTGTCGTTCGGGATCTCGCCGCGCAGGATCTTGGCGAAGATGTTCTGATCGTCATAAGTATAGGCCATGGCCTCTCTCCTCAGTCGCGGAAGATGTAGTCGAGTTCGGCCAATTCCTGCGCCATATCGGAAGGGATGTCGAGCGCATGGGCCAGCGCGCGGGCGTTGTCCTCGATCTCGCCGCCCTCGCGCATGAGCGCGTAATTCTCGAACTCGGCATCGCGGAGCCGTTCGGATTCATGGTGCAGATCGGCGCGGATCGTCGGCAGCATCTGCTCGACCACCTGCGGCGGCGTATGCTGCCCCGCGAGGCCGACGCGCTGCGCGTGACCCTTGAGATAGTCGTCGGAGAACTGGCACTCGATCTCGAGGATGCGGGTCTGGCATTTGTCGCGTGTGAAATCCTCGATCACGTCCAGCTCGGCGGGATCGACGCAGATCACCATGCGGTCGGCATTCTCGTGGTCGAAGACCATCCGCATCAGCGCGCGGCGGTGACGGTTGCGCTTTTCCGGGCTGGTCTCGATGCCGCCGAGATCGGGCAGGGGGCCCATCTCGTTGAAGACGTAATCGAGCGCCGGGATCGAGGAGCGTTTGCGGAACTCGGCCACCAGACGTTTCGCGACATGCCATTTCTTGCACAGGATCAGGGTCAGCGTGCGCTCGCGGCCCAAGGTCGCCTCCGCCTCCCAGAAGCGCGGCGCGAAGCGGCGGCCAATGCGGCCTCGCCCGGTGAGGAAGCGATGCAGCGCGCGACCCTCGTTCGAGACGGCGAACTCGACGCCCTCGCGCGTCCACAGCTCGCCCAGACGCTGCTTCAGGTCGCGCGCTTCGGGGCTGATCTTGCGCGCGAAGAGGTAATCCTGCGCCAGAAGCAGATCGTAGTGGTCGTTGTAGAAATTCGCGGGCATCCCGTAATCGGTGAACATCAGGAAGGTCAGCGTCCGGGTACGGATCTCGGTCTCGGGGATCAGGTGATGGACGATGGTCTGAAAGAAGGTCTCGTCCGGGATCCATGTCGTGCGGAAGAACCGCATCACATCGGGCCGCGCCTTGATGAAATCGAGCACCTGCTCCATCGTGCGCCGCCGCAGACACCACCATTGCGAGCCGATCATCATCTGCAGATCGCTCGGCACCTCGCGCGACAGCTTCAGCTGTTTTTGCAGGTTATAAGCGAGATAGAACCGCTTGGGCTGATTGCGCTCGTTGAACCAGTGGCGATAGACCAGCCGGTCTTCTTTCATCCCCGTCTTGATCCAGCCCGAGGAGAAGAAGTCGAAGCTTTCGATGTAATCGACCTCTTCCGCGTCTAAGAAATTATGCGCGTATTCGGCCGATTTGATCTGCATGCAATCGCCCGAGAGCATGTAGAAATGCGTGGCGCGCGGGAAATCGGCGACCGCGGCTTTTACTGCTTCCAGAGTCGCGGCGACGAGGCTCCATTCGCCCCAGCCGCATTTGACGCGCTTTTTCGCGAAGGTGACATTGGGATTGGCATCGAGCGCGCTGCGCAGCTTGCGGTAATGTTCGGGCTTGGCGCGCGCGTCGAAATGGATCGCCACATAATCGCCCGTCTGCGTCAGCCGTTCCGCCTGCGCGATGATCCCGTCAGGATCCTTATGGGTCAGAAGAATAAAGGCGATTCGGGCCATACGGGAAACGATGCGATGTCACTTGCTGGTATTATCCGACTTGTTAGCCGGAATGAGCGTTGAAAAGACAGGACTTCTTTGCTCTTTACTCGATATTTATTATGTCTGCGTTACCCGGTCACGGGTATGCGACCTTCTGGAGGGCTTTGAATGGGATTTCCCGGAACCTGGATGACCGAGAGCGAAAGCATGGTGTATCGCGTCGTGCCGAAATGCGCCTGCTCCTCCATCGGGCAGATCATGTTCTATTCCGATCACGGGAAATTCTTCGACGGCGACATCCACGATTCCAAGGCCGGGCTGCATAAGTGGTCGCAGGACGAAAGCCAGACGCCGATCACCGAAAACGTGCTGGCGCACAAAAGCTACGCCTTCACCTGCGTGCGCAATCCCTATCAGCGCATCCTGTCGTCCTTCTTCGACAAGATCGCGGGCATCCAGCGCAACGGCAAACGCTATCGCGGCAAGCTGGTGCCACAGCTGATCCAGAAATACGGGATCGAGGTCGGCTCGCCCGAAGACAATTTCGATTTCGATCAGGTCGCCTCGTTCCGCCGCTTCCTGCTGTTTGCGCGCGACACGATCCGCTGGCGCCGCCCGATGGAGCCGGACATTCACTGGTCGGCCATGTCGGGCCATATCTCGACCTTCATCGTCAATGGCGGGCGCTACGACAACATCTTCTTCACCGAGAAGTTCAACGAGGGGATGCAGTCGGTGCTCGACGCGGTCGAGACGCCGGTGAAAGTTGATCTGGCCAAGGTGCCGCGGTTCAACGAATCCGAAGGGCACGGGCCGAAGCGCGCGCATAAGGTGAGCGATTATTTCGACGACCTGTCGCGTCACCTGATCTGGGAAATCTACAAGAAGGATTTCCAGCTGTTCCAATATGATTTCGACGATCCGGACAACAAGCTGCCGGTGGGCGAGGTCGATCTGGACGAGGTGCACGCCAAGCTGGGCGACTGATCACCAGCGTTTCAGCGCGTCCTCGTCTTCATCCTTCGCGGCGACCCAGGAGGTGCCCTCGGGCCCATGTTCCTTCTTCCAGAAGGGCGCGCGGGATTTCAGGTAATCCATCAGGAATTCGGCCGCCTCGAACGCCGCGACGCGGTGGCGCGCGGCGGTGGCGACCATCATGATCTGCTCGCCCACGCCCAGCCGTCCATGGCGGTGGATGACGGTCACGTCCGACAGGTTCCAACGCTCAACCGCCTGATCGACGATCCCCGCGATCGCGCGTTCGGTCATGCCGGGGTAATGTTCGAGCTCCAGCGCCTCCATCGCGCCGGTGTCGTCGCGCACGATGCCGGTGAAGCTGACGACGGCGCCGACATCCGCGCGGCCCGTGCCGAAATTGGCAAGCTCTGCGCCCAGATCGAAGGGCTCGGCCTGAACGGAGACTTTCATCTCAGCCCCCCGTCATCGGCGGGAAGAAAGCCACCTCGCGCACGCCTTCGAGCGGCGCGTCGAACTCCGCGAGATCCTGATCGAGCGCCACGCGCAGCGCGGAAATATCGGCAAAAGCCGCCTCGTAGCGCGGCTCGCGTGCCTTCAGCTCTTCGACGAGGTCGGCCACAGTCTTGGCCTCAGTCTCGACCTTTTCGCGTGGCAGGCCGATCCGCTCGCGGACCCAAGCGAAATAGAGAACGTCAATCATGGCTCGGCTCCTTCAGATAGGGCAGGGCCTTGCGAAAATAATCCCAGCCGGTGATCGCGGTCAGCACGGCGGCGATCCAGATCAGCGCGAGGCCGACATGGGTCGCGAAATCGGCAGGCGTGGCGCCCAAGCGGATATCGCCTTCACCGGCGCGCGGGGCCTGACCCTGTTCGAGATAGGCGAGCCCGGTGCCGAGGAACAGCACGGCGATCGCCACCATCTGCGCGGTGGTCTTCCATTTGGCGAGCTTCGTGACCCGCAGCCGCCCGGCATCTGCGCCGAGGAATTCGCGCAGCCCCGAGACGAAGACTTCGCGGAACAGGATCACGGTGGCGGGCAGGATCAGCCACGGGTTCATGCCCGAGTAGCCGGTCAACACCACCAGCGCGATCACCACCATCGCCTTGTCGGCAATCGGGTCGAGCATCGCGCCGAAGCGGCTCTCCTGTTTCCACGCCCGGGCGAGGTAGCCATCGAACCAGTCGGTGACCGCCGCGCTGATGAACAGCGCAAGCGCCAGCCAGTCGGCCCAGGGGCGAGAAAAATAAAGGAACAAGACCGCCACACCGGGGGCAGCCAAGAGCCTGAGCACGGTCAGGATATTGGGAAGGGTCCATTTCATGGGAGGCAACCTAGCTGCGTGGTTCGCAAAGCGGAAGAGGGCGCGTTAACGGGTCGCGGGATCGCGATATGCATGCACCGTCCCATTACGGTCGGTAACGCGCCAGTCTCCGGGGCTGTCGCCCGGTGTGAAGTGGTCCGAGGTGATCGGCACCTTGCCGTGGCCGCCAGGGATATCGAGCACGTAGCTGGGCAGCATCGTGCCCGAGCAACGGCGGCGCAGCTCGGCCATCAGCGCGCGCCCTTCCGCGATTGTGGTGCGGAAATGCGAGGTGCCGCGGGCGAGGTCGCAATGGTGCAGGTAATAGGGTTTGACGCGCAGCTTGGTGAGGGCGCGGAACAGTGCCTCCAGCGCGTCGGCACTCGCGTTGACGCCGCGCAGTAGCACCGTTTGCGATAGCATCGGGATGCCGCGATCCACCAGCCGCGCGATGGCATCGCGGGCAGCGGGCGTGAGTTCCTGCGCGTGATTGGTGTGCAGCACGATCCATGCGGTCGGCGCGGCGCGCAGGATGGTGCAAAGCTGTTCGGTGATCCGCTCGGGGGCGACGACCGGCACGCGCGTATGCAGCCGGATCTGGTCGAGATGCGCGATTGCGGAGAGGCGGTCCAGCACCGCGCTAAGCCTCCGCGTCGAGAGCGTCAGGGGATCGCCTCCGGTCAGGATCACTTCGCGAATGGCCGGGGTCGCCGCGATATAATCGAGCGCCTGCGTCAACTGGTCTTCCGGCAGCGGCCCGGTTTCGCCCACCGTCTCGCGGCGGAAGCAGAAGCGGCAATAGACGTCGCAGGTCTTGGTGATGTGCAGGATCACCCGGTCGGGATAGCGATGCGTCAGCCCCGGAGCGGGGGAATGGGCGTTGTCACCTATCGGGTCTTCCAGTTCTTCGGGGCGCGTGACCAGCTCGGCCGCGGAGGGCACGAATTGCGCGGCCACCGGGTCGGTCGGATCGGCAATCGCCCCGCGCATCTCGGGTGTCACGCGGATGCGGAACTCATCGGCCACGCGCTCCAGATCGGCGCGGGTGTCCGAGGCGGTCAGCCCGTCGCGTTCGAGATCGGCCACGCGGGTCAGCGCGCGGGGATGGCGGCTGTGATCGGTCATCTCAGCCCTTCTCGTTGAAGAAATTGTGGATCGTCTCGGCCATCGCCTCGGAGATGCCGTCGACCTCCATAAGATCGATCGGCGCCGCACGGCTGACCGCCTTGGCGGACCCGAAATGCGCGAGCAGCGCGCGCTTGCGGGCCGCGCCGATGCCCGGCACTTCATCCAGCGGGTTCGCCATCTGCGCCTTGGCGCGTTTCGCGCGGTGGGTGCCGATGGCCCAGCGGTGCGCCTCGTCGCGCAGGCGCTGGATGTAGTAGAGGACCGGCGATTGCCGGGGCAGGGCGATGGGGCGCTGGCCGGTGCGGTGGAATTCTTCCTTGCCGTGGTCGCGGTCCACGCCTTTCGCGACGCCGACCATCGCGACATCGCTCACGCCCATCTCGTCCATGATCTCGCGCACCGCCGAGACCTGCCCGGCGCCACCGTCGATCAGCAGAAGATCGGGCCAGGCCTCGGATTTCCGCTCCGGGTCTTCCTTCAGCAAACGGGTGAAGCGGCGCGTCAGCACCTCTTTCATCATCCCGAAGTCGTCGCCCGGCGTCAGGTCTGCGTTCTTGATGTTGAACTTGCGATACTGGCTCTTGATGAAGCCCTCAGGCCCTGCGACGATCATCCCGCCCACGGCATGTGCGCCCTGAATGTGCGAGTTGTCGTAGACCTCGATCCGCTGTGGCGGCTTCTCCAGCCCGAAGGCTTCTGCCACGCCCGCCAGCAGTTTCGCCTGCGCAGCACTTTCGGACATCTTTCGACCGAGGCTCTCGCGGGCGTTGCGCGCGGCATTCTCGACCAGCTCGGCCTTTTCGCCCCGCTGCGGGACCGTGATCTCGACGCGGCGCTCGGCGCGTTCCGAGAGGAATTCGCTTACCAGTTCCTCATCCTCGACCGGGTGCGACAGCAGGATCAGCTTCGGCGGCGGGCGGTTGGTGTAGAACTGCGCGATGAAGGCCTGCAGGATTTCGGGCGCTTCGGCGCCGGAGCCGGTCTTGGGGTAGAAGTCGTGATTGCCCCAGCTCTGGTTCGCGCGGATGAAGAAGACCTGCACACAGGCCTGCCCGCCCTCCTGATGGAGCGCGATCACATCGGCCTCGGCGGTGCTGCGCGGGTTGATCCCCTGGCTCTGCTGCACATTGGTCAGCGCCTTGATCCGGTCACGGAGCGCAGCGGCGCGCTCGAATTCCATATCGTCGGAGGCTTGCTGCATCTGTTCGGCCAGTTCGCGCTGGATCGTGGTGGACTTGCCTTGCAGGAACCGCTTCGCGTCGTCGACAAGCGCTGCGTAATCCTCCTCGGAGATTTTGCCCACGCAGGGCCCGGAGCACCGCTTGATCTGATATTGCAGGCAGGGGCGCGTGCGGGTCTCGAACATCGAGTCCGAGCAGTTGCGCAGCAGGAAGACCCGCTCCAGCTGGTTCAGCGTGCGGTTCACCGCGCTCGCGCTCGCGAAGGGGCCGAAGTAATGGCCCTTCTCTTTGCGCGCGCCGCGATGCTTCTTGATCATCGGATAGGGGTGGTCCGTCGCGATCAGGATATTGGGGAAGCTTTTGTCGTCCCGCGCGAGCACGTTGTAGCGCGGCTTGAGCTGCTTGATCAGGTTCTGTTCAAGCAGCAGCGCCTCGGTCTCGGTCCGCGTCGTGAGAAACATCATCGAGGCGGTCTCATGGATCATCCGGGCGATCCGCGCCGAGTGTCCCGAGGGGCGTGCATAGTTCGAAACGCGCGCCTTCAGGTTGCGCGCCTTGCCGACATAGAGAACCTCGCCCTTCGCGTTCAGCATCCGATAGACGCCCGGCGAGCCGTCGAGGCGCTTGAGATAATCCGCGATCAGCGCATGGCCCGTCATCCCGTGTTGCGGGCGCGTGGCCGCCGGGGGATCGAGGGCGTCGTTGCTGTTTACGTCGTCATTCATGAGCAGGCTTCGATTCTCCCCTGTGGCTGCAACCTCGCGAAGACGTTTTCAAGGAAAAACATGTCCACGAAATTTGGGGATAACTCTGTTGGCAAACATGTGGGACCGTGGGTTCCGACCTTAATATAAGGGTTGATAGAGTGTTTGCTCATTTTTTGAGCAAGTTACGAGTGCGTTGATTTCATTGAGAAATTTTTCGCACACTCGCCAAGCTATTGAAAGGATTACTACTTTTGTGACGGTACTGTTACAAGCCGCCGCGCAGTGCACAACTTTGGCCTGCGATTCGTTTTCAGGCTCATTCCGGACCTAATACATCGGGGGTCCGCCAGCCCAAATGTTGGCCTCCATCGACGCAGAGCAACTGCCCTGTGACGGCCGGTGCGTCCATGAAATATCCCAGCGCCGCGACGATATCTGCGGGGTCTGCGCCGCGTTCCAGGATCGTCGCCGCGCGCTGCCGGTTGAAGTGCTCTTCAGACTGGCGGGCGCCTTGCAGGGTCGGGCCGGGGCCGATCGCGTTCACACGTATAGCGGGAGCCAGCGCCTGCGCACTCGTCTGCGTGAGTGTCCACAGACCCATCTTCGCGAGCGTGTAGGTCATGAACTCCGGCGTCAGCTTGCGCATCCGCTGGTCGACCATGTTGATCACCAGCGCGCGGGCCTTGGGCTCCGCGCCCGAGCGGTCGGCTTCCGGGGCCTGCGCCGCGAAATGCTGGATCAGCACGAAGGGTGCGCGCAGGTTCGACCCGATATGCCGGTCCCAGCTTTCGCGCGTGGCGGAGCGGATCGTGTCGTATTCGAAAATCGAGGCGTTGTTGATCAGCAGATCGAGCGGCCCATCGAGCAGTTGCGCCGCGCGCGGCACCAGTTCCGCCGTCGCGGCCTCGTCCAGCAGATCGGCCTGCATGATCTCGGCGCGCACGCCTTTCGCACGGACCTCTGCCGCCGTTGCCTCCGCGTCCTCTGCGGATCCGTGATAATGGATTGCGACGTCTACGCCGCGCTCGGCCAGATAAAGCGCCATCGCGCGCCCCAGCCGTTTCGCGCCACCTGTCACCAATGCTCGTTTCATGCGCTGCCTCCAATGAAGAGGGCCACCATATAGGCCAGGTACGCGGCGGTGAAAGCGATGCCGATGCCTCGGGTGATCACGCGGTTGCCGAAGATGAACGGGGCCAGCGCGATCGAGGCCGCCGCCATCACCCAAAGGTCGACATGCAGCATCTGGCTCGGCACCGGAATGTCGCCGAACAGGCCCGCGACGCCGATGATGCAGAGCAAGTTGAAGATGTTCGAGCCCACGACATTGCCGAGCGCGAGGTCCGAACGGCCCTTCATCGCCGCGGTGATCGAGGTCGCCAGTTCGGGCAGCGAGGTGCCGAGCGCGACCAGCGTCAGGCCGATCACCGCATCCGAGACGCCCATCGCGCTCGCGATTTCCGACGCGCCGCTGACCAGCCAGCTCGCCCCCAGAGGCAGCCCCACGAGGCCTGCGAGAACGTAGAGCCCGATGCGCCAGAGCGGCATTTTCGGATCGACGCTCTCGACCTCTTCATCGGCTTCGGTCTCGGGACCGGAGCCCGCGCCGCGATTGGCACGATGGGCGCGCGCCTCGCGGATTTGCCGAAACAGGATGATGCCGAGCGCGAAGAGCAGGAGCAGCGCCTGCGCCCAGCCGATCGGCCCCATGAAACAGACGAGGATGAAGAGGATCGTCGCCCCCATCATCAGCACAAAGCTCTCGCGCGTGTCGTGCAGATCGGTGCGGATCGCGGAGATCATCGCAGGCAGGCCCAGCACCAGCAGGATATTGGCGATATTCGAGCCCACGACATTGCCGAGCGCCATGCTGGGCGCCTTGTCGAGGACGGCGGCGACCGAGACCATCAGCTCGGGCGCGGAGGTGCCGAAGGCCACCACGGTCAGGCCGACGATCAGCGCAGGAATGCCAAGGCGCAGCGACATCGCCACCGCGCCTTTCACCAGCAGATCGCCCGCCACGACCAGCAGTACCAGCCCGGCAATGATCTCGCCGAAATCCCAGATCATTTACGGCGCTCCGTCTTCTTCGCAGTTTTGCTATTGGAGGTCGTCTTGCAGGGGCAGGGGCCCCGGCCGATTTTCGGACGTCCGCAGTCGGGACAACGCGCCGATAGCCTGCCGGGTCCGCGCGGGCCCTTGAGTTTCGGCATCCGCAGTTTGCCGAACATGGCGAGCACCGCCATGACGACGAGGAAGAGTGTCATGCCCTTGATGAGCATCGGGTTACAGCCCGTAGCGCGCCCAGAGCGCGCGTTCCTCGGCGGTATCGATCAAAGCGCCTGCCGTGGCCGCTGCCATCTCGCCGCCGATCTGCGCGCCGAAGCGCCGGAAGATCGAGCGTTTGGGCGCGTAAGGCACGATGCGGGTCTTCTCGCCGTAGATCTCTTTCAGCTTCGGCACCGCATGGCCGAGCCCGTCGATCAGCCCGGTGTTTTCGGCCAGCGCCTGCCGCCCGGTCCAGATATCGCCGGTGAAGAGGTCGCGATCCTCGGGCAGTTTCGCGCCGCGCCGGGACTGCACGTGCTCCTTGAACGAGACATGCATGTCGTCGAGCAGCTTGTTGAGCCGCGCGACGTCTTCGTCCTTCTCGGGGCGGAAGGGGTCCATGAAACTTTTCGAGCCGCCTGCGGTATGAACGCGGCGCTGGATGCCGTGGCGGTTGATGAACTCGTCGAGGCCGAACCCTGCCGAGATCACCCCGATCGAGCCCACGACCGAGGTCGGATCGGCCCAGATCTGGTCTGCGGCGCAGGCGAGCCAGTAGCCGCCCGAAGCCGCGACGTCTTCGACGAAGGCATGGACGGGAATGCCTTTTTCATCCGCAAGCCTGCGGATGCGTCCCGCGATCAGCGCCGATTGCACGGGCGATCCGCCGGGCGAATTGATCAGCAGAGCGACCGCGGCCGGTTTGCCGCGCGCGAAGGCGCGCTCGATGATCGGGGCCATGGCGGCATCCGACAGGCCGGGCGCACCGGGGCGCGAGACGCCGATGGCGCCGTGCAAACGGATAACCGCGACGAAGGGCGATTTCTTGACGAAAGGGAGGCGTTGGATCAGGCTCATGTGAGGGATGTAGAGGCTCACCCCTGCCCGCGCAAGCGCAGCGATGACGGTTCCTGTCCGCGCCTGTTCGCGATTGAACCAGTCGTGACTTGCTGGCCGGGGCATGCTCGCCCCATCATCGGGGCCGGGAGGATGGATATGACCGAAGACGACAGGCTCGCCGTGATTCTGGCGGATCATGCGGGGCGCGAAGGTGCGCTGCTGCCCATTCTTCACGATGTGCAGGCCGCTTACGACTGCGTGCCCGCCGATTGCTACCAGCCGATCGCCGATGCTTTGCGGCTGAGCCGGGCCGAGGTGGCGGGCGTCGTCTCCTTCTATCACGACTTCCGCGATGCGCCCGCGGGCAAGCATGTGATCAAGCTGTGCCGAGCCGAGGCCTGCCAGTCGATGGGCGGGACCGAGATGATCGCGCGGCTGGAGCGGGCGCTGGGAATGAAAGTCGGGGAAACGAAGGGCGATGTGACCCTCGAGGCGGTCTATTGCCTCGGGCTGTGTGCCTGCGCGCCCGCCGCGATGGTGGGCGATCAACTGGTCGGGCGGGCGACGCCCGAGCGGATCGAGGCTCTGGTCGCGGAGGTCTCGGCATGAAGATCTGGGTTCCCTGCGATGCCGCCGCCGTAGCCTGTGGGGCCGATGAGGTCGCTGCCGCGATCGCGTCGGCGGCCGGGCTGCGCGGCGAGACGATTGAGATCATCCGCAATGGCACGCGCGGGATGATCTGGCTGGAGCCTCTGGTCGAGATCGAGCGCGACGGCGTGCGCCACGGCTTCGGCCCGATGGCGCCCGAGGACGTGCCGGCGCTGTTCGAAGACGGCGATCACCCGAAGGCGCTCGGCCCGGTCGAGGAGATCCCCTTTTACGCAAAACAGACCCGTCTGACCTTCGCGCGCTGCGGGCGGACCGATCCGCTCTCGCTTGCCGATTACGAGGCGGACGAGGGCTGGCAGGGTCTCAAACGCGCGCTGGAACTGGGCGGTGCGCAGACCATCGAAGAGGTCACGACCTCGGGTCTGCGCGGTCGAGGCGGTGCGGGCTTCCCGACGGGTATCAAGTGGAAGACCGTCGCCGGGGCAGACGCCCCGCAGAAATACATCGTCTGCAACGCGGATGAGGGCGATAGCGGCTCCTTCGCCGACCGGATGCTGATGGAGGGCGATCCCTTTTGCCTGATCGAGGGCATGGCGATTGCCGGTCTCGCGGTTGGCGCGACCAAGGGCTTCATCTATATCCGCTCGGAATATCCGCACGCGATCCGCACGCTGAACGCGGCGATCAAGGCGGCATGCGCTGCCGGGATCATCGGCGACAGCCTGATGGGGCAGGGACCGGCCTTCGATCTCGAAGTCCGCGTCGGCGCGGGCGCCTATATCTGCGGCGAGGAAACGTCGCTCCTGAATTCGCTCGAAGGCAAGCGCGGGATGGTTCGCGCCAAGCCGCCGTTGCCTGCGCTGGAAGGCGCGTTCGGCAGGCCTACGGTCGTGAACAACGTGCTCTCGCTCGCGGCTGTGCCGTGGATTCTGGTCCATGGTGGTGCTGCCTATGCGGAGTTCGGGCTGGGCCGCTCGCGCGGGACGATTCCGATCCAGATCGCGGGCAACGTGAGACATGGCGGGCTGTTCGAGACCGGTTTCGGGATGTCGCTCGGTACGCTGGTCAACGAGATCGGCGGCGGCACGGCTTCGGGGCGTCCGTTCAAGGCGGTGCAGGTCGGCGGACCGCTGGGCGCCTATCACGGCCCCGACGATTTCGATCTGCCGGTCTGCTACGAGGCCTTTGCCGATCAGGGCGGGCTGGTGGGCCATGCCGGCTTCGTAGTGCATGACGACAGCGCCGACATGCTCGCGCTCGCCCGCTACGCGATGGAGTTCTGCGCCATCGAGAGCTGCGGGAAATGCACGCCCTGCCGGATCGGCGCGGTGCGCGGCATCGAGACGCTCGACCGCGTGGCGGCGGGCGACCCGGCGGCGATCGAGCTGCTGCACGAGCTATGCGAAGTGATGGAGAAGGGCTCGCTCTGCGCGATGGGGGGCTTCACGCCTTACCCGGTGCGCTCGGCGATCCGGCTCTTCCCGCAAGAATTCTCGCTCTCACAGGAGGCTGCGGAATGAAGGATTTCATCATCCCCGACGGAGTGCACGGGCCGAAACTCTCCGATATGGGCACACCTGAAAAATCGGGCCCGCCTGTGACGCTGGTGATCGACGGCATGGATGTGAGCGTTCCCGAGGGCACTTCCGTGATGCGCGCCGCCGCCGAGGCCGGGATCACTGTGCCGAAGCTGTGTGCGACCGATATGCTGGATGCTTACGGCTCGTGTCGCCTGTGCGTGGTCGAGATCGAAGGGATGCGCGGCACGCCTGCCTCCTGCACCACGCCCGTGCGCGAGGGTATGGTCGTGAAAACCCAGACCGATCAGCTCGCGCGGCTGCGGCGCGGGGTGATGGAGCTCTATATCTCCGATCACCCGCTGGATTGTCTGACCTGCGCGGCGAATGGCGATTGCGAATTGCAGGACATGGCGGGGGCCGTTGGTCTGCGTGACGTGCGCTATGCGCCGGGCGAGAACCATGTCGAGACGCGCGCGGCGGAGGGGGCCAATCCGCTCTATATCCCGCGCGACGATTCCAATCCGTATTTCTTCTACGATCCGTCGAAATGCATCGTCTGCATGCGCTGCGTGCGCGCCTGCGAAGAGGTGCAGGGCACTTTCGCGCTGACCGTGGACGGGCGCGGCTTCGACGCCCGCATCTCGACCGGAACGGAAGATTTCCTGAACTCGGATTGCGTGAGCTGCGGCGCCTGCGTGCAGGCCTGCCCGACCGCGACCCTGCAGGAGAAGACCGTCGACGAGATCGGCGTGCCGGAGCGTTCGGTGGTCACGACCTGCGCCTATTGCGGCGTGGGCTGCTCTTTCGAGGCGCAGATGCGTGGCGACCAACTGGTGCGCATGGTGCCGTGGAAAGAGGGCAAGGCGAACCGCGGCCATAGCTGCGTGAAGGGCCGTTTCGCCTGGGGCTATGCGAACCACGGCGACCGCATCCTGAACCCGATGATCCGCGACAGCATCACCGATGCGTGGCGCGAAGTGTCGTGGGAAGAGGCGCTGGAGTTTGCCGCGAACGGCATCAAGCGTGCGCAGGCCAAACACGGCAAGGATTCCGTCGGTGTCATCACCTCCTCGCGCTGCACCAATGAGGAAACCTTCCTCGTGCAGAAACTTGCCCGCGCGGTGATGGGCACGAACAACACCGACACTTGCGCCCGCGTCTGCCATTCGCCCACGGGCTACGGGCTGAAGCAGACCTTCGGGACCTCTGCGGGCACGCAGGATTTCGACAGCGTCGAGCAGGTGGATTGCGCCGTGGTGATCGGGGCGAACCCGACCGACGGCCACCCGGTCTTCGGCTCGCGGCTGCGCAAGCGGCTGCGGCAGGGGGCGAAGCTGATCGTGGTCGACCCGCGCCGGATCGACCTGCTGGAGACCCCGCATATGGGCGAAGGGCATCACCTGCCGCTGCGTCCGGGCACCAATGTCGCGGTACTGACCGCGATGGCCCATGTGATCGTGACGGAAGGGCTGTTCGACGAGGCCTTCATCCGCGAGCGCTGCGATTGGGACGAATGGTCGGATTATGCCGAATTCGCCGCCGATCCGGCCCATTCGCCGGAAGCCGTCGAAGAGCTGACCGGCGTGCCGGCCGAGGCGCTGCGCCAAGCCGCGCGCACCTATGCCGCCGCGCCCAACGGGGCGATCTATTACGGGCTGGGCGTGACCGAGCATAGCCAGGGCTCGACCACCGTGATCGCGATCGCCAACCTCGCGATGATGACCGGCAATATCGGCCGTCCCGGTGTGGGCGTGAATCCGCTGCGCGGCCAGAACAACGTGCAGGGCTCGTGCGACATGGGCTCGTTCCCGCACGAACTCCCGGGCTATCGCCATGTCTCAGACGATACCGCGCGCCATGGGTTCGAGGTGGAATGGGGCGTCACGCTCGACCCCGAGCCGGGGCTGCGCATCCCGAACATGCTCGACGCGGCCGTCGCCGGGGATTTCAAGGCGATCTACATTCAGGGCGAAGACATCCTGCAATCCGATCCCGATACCCATCACGTGGCCGCGGGCCTCGCGGCGATGGACTGCGTGATCGTGCATGACCTCTTCCTGAACGAGACCGCGCGCTACGCCCATGTGTTCCTGCCGGGCTCGACCTTCCTCGAGAAGGACGGGACCTTCACCAATGCCGAGCGCCGCATCAATCCGGTGCGCAAGGTCATGGCGCCGAAGGCGGGGCTGGCCGATTGGGAGGCGACGCAGGCGCTGGCCAATGCACTGGGCGCAGGGTGGAGCTATACCCACCCCTCCGAGATCATGGACGAGATCGCGCGCACGACACCCGCCTTCGCGGGAGTCACCTACGATCTGATCGACCAGATGGGCTCGGTGCAGTGGCCCTGCAACGATGCGCATCCGCAAGGCTCGCCGGTGATGCATGAGGAAGGCTTCGTTCGCGGCTCCGGGCGGTTCATCCGCACGGCCTATGTCGCGACCGAGGAACGGACCGGGCCGCGCTTCCCGCTGCTGCTGACGACCGGGCGCATCCTGTCGCAATATAACGTGGGAGCGCAGACGCGGCGGACCGAGAACTCTGTCTGGCATGCCGAGGACCGGTTGGAAATCCACCCGCATGACGCGGAGACGCGCGGTATTCGCGACGGCGATTGGGTGCGTCTGGCGAGCCGGGCGGGCGAGACGTCCTTGCGTGCGACGATCACGGATCGAGTCTCGCCCGGCGTCGTCTACACGACCTTCCACCACCCTGACACGCAGGCCAATGTGGTCACCACCGACAATTCCGACTGGGCGACGAACTGCCCGGAATACAAGGTGACGGCGGTGCAGGTGGGGCTGTCGAACGGGCCCTCGGACTGGCAGGAGCTTTACACGGCGCAGACCAAGCTGACCCGGCGCGTCGAGGCGGCTGAATGACGGCAACCGATTGGGACATGCCCAGCGGCGCGGTGCAGCGGCTCGCCGAGGAAGTGCCGGTCGCGCTGTCTTTCGACGGGGTGACGCAGGCGGTGATGATGGCAAGCCCCGCCGATCTGGAGGATTTCGCACTGGGCTTCGCGCTCTCCGAAGGGCTGATCGAGGACGCGTCCGAGATCACCCGGCAGGAGCTGGAAGTGACCGAGGCCGGGATCGAGGCGCGCAACTGGCTGGCCGCACCTGCTGGCGCACGCTTTGCCGAACGCCGCCGCGCCACGATGGGCCCGGTGGGTTGCGGGCTGTGTGGCATCGAACAGCTGGAAGAAGCACGCCGTAAGCTTCCGCCGGTCGCACCGCCGCGATTCACCATGTCGCCGGAGCAGGCTTCGGAGGCGCTCGAGACCCTGCGCGACCACCAGCCGCTGCAGGACGAGACCCGCGCCGCCCATGCGTCGAGCTTCTGGCAGCCGGGCAAGGGGATCGTGCTGACGCGCGAGGATGTCGGGCGACACAACGCGCTCGACAAGCTGATCGGGGCGCTGATCCGGGGTGGGATAGACCCGGCGAGCGGCGCGCTTGTAATGACCTCGCGGCTCTCGGTCGATCTGATCCAGAAAGTGGCGACGCTACGTATCCCGGTGATCGTCGGCCCCTCCGCCCCGACCGCGCTTGCGGTGAGCGAGGCACGGGACGCGGGCCTTACCGTTATCGCGCGCGCAGGCCGGGGCCTCGCGCTTTATACCGCGCCGCAGGAGGCCACCGCATGAAGCCTGAGAAACTCGCCGGGATGGCCAATCAGATCGCACAGTTCTTCGAGAGCCAGCCCGGCGATCAGGCGCATGCCGTCGCCGATCACATCAATGCCAACTGGGCGCCCACAATGCGCGACACGTTCCTCGCGGCGGCCGACAAGCTGGACCTGCATCCGCTGGTGAAAGCGGCCTTGCCGCAGATTCGTCCCCCTCAGCGGGGCTGATCTCCGGGCCTCACGACCGGCGCGAAGGAGAGGGTGAAGTTTTTCCCGTCTGCGAAGGGGTAGGGCGCCGCGAGCTGTTGCACCTCGCCGGTCGTCCAGTCGGGATGATCCGGATAAGTCGCGCGCAGAAGGCCCGTGCCGGTTGCCGCATTCGTGCCGTCCCAGATCACGAAGGCCGGGCCGTCGGGCAGGGGTTTCGTAAAGTCCGAACTGGCATTCAGAACCGTCATCCGGGGCGCGCGATAGAGGATATTCGCGCCTTCCCATTGCGGCGCGATCAGGGTCGCATCCGCGCCAACGGCGGCCACCAGCTGCGGCACCAGCGTCTCAAAGGGGGCGGCATTGCGGCTCTTGCCTTGGAAGAAATGCACTGGCAGCGCGATCGTCACCAGTACGAGCAGCACCGCGTAGACCTGCTGCAGCCGCCGCAGCCCGGTCGCGCTGAGCCGGGGCAAAAGCCACAGGCCAAGCGCGGGGCCCGCGAGGAACAGCAGCGGTTGGAGCCAGCGATCCTTAATCTGCCCCGCACCGACCGCAAGCGCACCGATCAGCAGCAGCAAGAGCCCGATCACCATCACGCGCAGCATCAGCCGCAGCAGCGGTTGCGGCGCTTCGGGTTTTCTCTCCCGGTAGCGCCAGTAGAGCAGCCTGCCGACCAGCAGCGGCAAAGCGAGGAAATTCAGAACACCCTGACCGGTTGCAAGAACCGGACCGACAAGTCGCGCGCCCAGTGAGACGTCTTCGGCGGCGTCGAATTTCTTTGCCGAGGCGAAGGCGATCTCGGGATGGTTCAGGATCCAGACATAGGGCGGCAGCGCGATTGCGGCGGCGATCAGCAGCGACAGAAACAGGCGGCGATCACGGAAGGACGCGCGGAACTCGGGAAAACCGATCAGCGCAAAGGTCGTCGAGATCGGTAGCAGCACGAAGTTGTATTTCGACAGCAGCCCCATGCCCAGCACCAGCCCGAGCGTCACGAAGCCCGCAAGGCTGGGGCGGCGCGCGATCCACCAGATCGTGGCAAAGCACAGCGCCGCCGAAAAGGTCGCAAGCACCGAATGGGTCAGAGCGCGCTGGCTTTCCCAAGCGATTTGCGGCAGCAGCACGAGGCCCAGCGTCGCGACCCATGCCCGGCGCGGATCGAGCCGCGTACGCATCAGCCCGTAGCAGGTCAGGACGGTACCGCAGAGCAGGGTGTTTTTCAGAACCGCGAGGCCGAACATCGTCGGCCCGGTCACCATGAAGACCAGATGCTGCAGCCACGCGAAAAGCGGCAGTTGCGGGCCGTAGCCCCACGCGAAGCTGCGCGCATCGAATATCATCTGCGCATCGTCGAGCCCGAGCGCGCCGCCCAAGGCGGTGCGGTAGAGGGTCTGGAAGGCGAAATAGGCGACGATGCTCAGGGGCCAGATCGCATCGGGTAGGGAGCGGCCCGCGGCGCGGGGCATCGGGTCGGCGCTCATGCGGGTGTGCCTGTGGGGACGCGCATCACGGGAAGGGTCTGGAGCATGGCGCACCTATTGGCTGGCGGGACTGCCGCGCGGGGCGGACAGAGAGGGCGATACCACTTTCGACAGGCGGGCCAAAGCGCGAGATGTCCGAGTTTCGCCGGGCGTGGCCACGATGCCGCGCCCTCGGCGAGCGCGGCGATGGCTCAGGCCTCTTTCGAGCGCTCGATATAGGCGCGCAGTTCCTCGGCCTCGTGCCGGGCGTCTCGCAGACCATCCATCGCCGCGCGCAGTTCCGCCTCGGTCTGGCTGAGCTGATTGGCCAGTTCCGCCTCGCGCTGCTCGACATAGACGAGCGCCTGATCGCGGGTCTCTTCGGCTTCATGCAACGCCTGCGCCATCTGCTCCAGCTCGCCCATATCGGCTTGGCTCACGCGGGTGAGGCGGTGGATCAACCAGCTCGCGAACCAGCCGAGAGCGAAAGCCACGAAAAGGATGATCGCTGTGGCGATGATGAATTCGGTTCTGTTCATATGACGTCCCTTCAGCCCTTCGACAGGTCCTCCGGCCGGGATTGCGGGCGCGGCGTTTGATCGCCGGGCGTCTCGACCGGAATTTCTTCTTCTTGCGGGGTGTTTTCCCCCGGTTCTGCGGCGGTGTCCCCATCGCCGTTTTCGGTTTGCGCGCCGTCCTCGGTGGCGGGCGCGCCGTCGTCGGTCACTGCGCCGTTCCAATGCGGCTCGCCGTCTTCTGCGGCGCCTGTCGCATCTGCGGTAGCATCGGGCAGTGCATCGTCGCCCACCGGTGCCTCATCCAGCAGGACGAATTCGATCCGACGGTTCTTCTCGCGGCCTGCCTCGGTGTCGTTCGAGGCGATCGGCTGCGCTTCGCCATAGCCCTTCGCTTCGAGATTGCCGATCAGCACGCCACGATCCAGCAGCCCGCGGATCACCGCCTGCGCCCGCTGCTGCGAGAGCTGCAGGTTCATTTCCTCGCGGCCCTGATTGTCGGTGTAACCGGCCACTTCCATCTTGAAATCGGTGCAGTTCTTCATCGACTTCGCCAAAGCGTCGAGCGCGTCCAGGCTTTCCGAGGCGACCTGCGCCGAACCCGGATCGAAATCGACCTTCTTCTTCTGCAGCGTCTCGTTGAGGCGCGCGACGCATTCTTTGCCGGTCGGCAGGGCCAGCTGCTCATCCAGGCGCTTGTCGTATTTCACGCTCAGGTCGATCTGCGCGTCTTCGCCGAGCTGGCTCGTCAGGATGCGCGAGATCGTGTCGGAAGCCTGCGGATCGCCCGAGATGCCGTTGACCGAGATGCCGTCGCGGGTGACCGTGACCTTGCCGTCATGGAGCACCGACAGCGCATCGAGCGCGGCCAGCGTGCGCACCGGCCAACCGGCGGGAAGCTCCTTGTCGACGCGGGTCGCGCCATGGACATTGTCATGGCCGAGCTTGGCGCGGGCGTAGCTTTCGATGGTCTGGCGTTCGCGCGCATCGGTCACGCGGCCCTTGAGCTCGACATGGCCGTCGCCATCGCGGGTCGCGGTGAAGCTGGCCTCGGCGGCTTTCGCATCGGGGGCCGGTTCGCGCTTGGCCTTGAGCGAGAACACTCCGGGCAGGTTCGATTCCAACTCGCCTACGACATCGTCGAACTTCTGCTGATCGACGGTCGAGGGGGCATCGAGTGCGATATCGGCATCGGAGAAGGTCACCGAACCCGCGCCGAGATCGCCGACCGCCTTGATCGCCATCTGCGCGGCCTTGGACCAATCAGGCGACGGGGTGCCCATGCCGATGGTGCAGGTCAGCGTGCCTTTCGCGCCTGTCGCGCGGGCGGCGGTCAGGATGCGGTCGCGTGCGCGCTCGTTATCGGCGGAGCAGGCGTCGAAATGCGGGCCTTCCTCCTCGTCGATGAGGAAGCGCAGGGTGAAGGGGGTGATCACGGGGCGCGGCGCGGAGATGTCGAAGCTGAGCTTGAGATCGGTCGGGCGGCGGCGTGCGAGCGACGTCTCCACCCGGCCTTTCTCGGAGGGGCTGTCGGTGATCGCCTGAACCGAGACCTTGCCGGCGGTGACGGACACTTTCGAGCGCGGCAGCGTCTCGATCGTGGTCATCGCGAACTGCATCGCCTGGTCCCAGCCGCCGGGCACCGGGTAATCGGCGCTCTCCAGCATGTCGGTAACGCCATCCTCGCCCGCGACTTTCGAGAGTTTCTCGACGATCGCATCGCGGTCGACCGAAGAGGGCACCAGCCCGATCAGCGAGATGCCGTTCTCGTTGCGCAGCATTTCCAGCGAGAAGGCGGGGGGCGTGATCGGCTTGGTGATCTGCGTGTCGGTATTGTCGACGACCCGCGAGCTATCGACGTATTTGTCGACCTCCGAGACGGCGCGGAAGCGCTCGGCCTCGGTCGGGGCGGTGCCGGAGAGGAGGACTTGCAGCCCGTCGGTATGGATCCGCATCCAGCCGTAGCCTTGCGCCTCCATCGCGACGCGTACTTCTTGTTTCGTGGATTTCTCGACAACGGTCGCAGCGCCGCCCGCAATGACTGCGGACACGACGAGTGCGAGGACAAAGGCGGCGATCGTCAACAAGGTGGCGCGGCTGCGCATCGGTCTCAGGCCCTCCCCCGGGGAATCTTTATCCCGTTTCCTTAAGGCGCAGGGGCGCGGGGATCAATCGAAACGCCGTTACACGATTGCGCCAACGGCGAGAAACAGCGCAGCGATGAGGCCCGTGTCGCGGTTCGCGCGGAACAGTTTCAGGCAGGTGTCCGGGTCGTCGATATCGAGCTGGCGCATCTGCCAGAGCATGTGCCACCCCATCGCCCAGGGCGCGAGCAGGGAGAGCGCGAGACGCAGCGGCGGCGCGCCGGGCATGAGCGCGCCCATCACAGCGATGGTCATCAGCGCAACAGAAGTCATCAGGAAGCCGCCGAGCCATTTTGCGCTGTCGTCGCCAAAGAGCCGCGCGGTGGATTTCACGCCGATCAGCGCGTCGTCTTCCTTGTCCTGATGCGCATAGATCGTGTCGTAGAACAGCGTCCAGGCCATGCCCGCGAAGTAAAGCACGACGGGCGGCCAGCTCAGGCTGCCGGTATGCGCGACCCACAAAAGCAGCGCGCCCCAATTGAACGCGATCCCGAGGAAGATCTGCGGCCACCAGGTGAAGCGCTTGGCGAAAGGATAGATCGCGACCGGACCGAGCGAGACGATTCCGAGGATGATCGCGGGCGTGTTGAAGGTCAGCAGGATCGCAAAGGAGATCAGCGACTGGATCACCGCCCAGGCCAGCGCCTGTTTCGTCGAGACCTCCCCCGAGGGGATCGGCCGCGAGCGGGTGCGCGCCACGCCTGCGTCGATGTCGCGGTCGGTGATGTCGTTCCATGTGCAGCCCGCGCCGCGCATCAGGAAAGCCCCGATGGAAGCGCCGATGGCAAGCCACAGGTCCCACCAGATGAAGCCGCCCGTCGAGGATGCCGCCAGCGCGATCGACCAGTAGCAGGGCAGCAGCAGCAGCCACGTCCCGATCGGACGGTCGGCACGGCTCAGCCGCAGGTAGGGCCGCGTCCATGCCGGGGCCAGCCGGTCGACCCAGTTGCCGCGATAGGCATCCGCGACCGTGCCGTTTGCATCATTCGGGGGCTCGCCCGTGCTCGCGTTTGCCGCCTCTGGCGTTTCGGTTTTTCCGCTCATA
The DNA here is from genome assembly GCF_002020145.1 of Thioclava sp. DLFJ4-1. Lineage (NCBI taxonomy): Bacteria > Pseudomonadati > Pseudomonadota > Alphaproteobacteria > Rhodobacterales > Paracoccaceae > Thioclava > Thioclava sp. DLFJ4-1. Next base: position 535,433 of record NZ_MPZT01000002.1, on the reverse strand, counting down.
CAGTCCGCCTCATGGAACGTGCCAAGATCAGGCTCTGTGTAGAGCACCCGCTGGGCGCGGGGCAAGCCGTGCCTCTGACTCAGGACGAAGCGCATTACCTCTTTGCGGTGATGCGGCTGGCTGTGGGCGCTCGTGTCGCACTGTTCAACGGGCGCGATGGCGAGTGGACGGCGGAGGTCGTCGAGGCCCACAAGAAGCGCGGTATTCTGGCCTGTGTCGAACAGGCCGCGCCGCAGCTCGCGCCGCCCGATCTCTGGCTGATCTTCGCGCCGATCAAGAAAGAGCGCACCGATTTCATCGTCGAGAAGGCGACCGAGCTGGGCTGCGCCAAGGTCTTGCCGGTGCAGACCGAGTTCACCAATTCCGCGCGCATCCGTCAGGACCGCTTGCAGGCCCATGCCAAGGAAGCGGCGGAGCAATGTCTGGGCACCTATGTGCCCCCGGTCGAGGATTTGCAGGGGCTCAAGAAGCTGCTGGATGGCTGGGATCCGAGCCGCCGCATCCTCTGGGCGGATGAGGCTCTGGTTGGCCCCGCAGAGACGCTCGCGGGGCTGCAGCCCGGCCCTTGGGCGATCCTGATCGGGCCCGAAGGCGGGTTCTCGGAGGCCGAGCGCGAGATGCTCCGTGCCCGCGATTTCGTGACCCCCGTCAGTCTCGGCCCGCGCATCCTGCGCGCCGATACGGCGGTCTGCGCGGCGATCACATTGTGGCAATCGGCGCTGGGAGACTGGCGGTGATCCGTCCCGAGGTCGCAGAAGGTTTCAAACGCTGGAGCGAGGTGATCGCGGCGGGCGTCGTGGTGGCGTTCGGTGCGTGGCTGATCTGGCTCGGCGGATTGATCCTGATGCCGCTGGGACTGGTCGCCGTGGCGCTCGGGCTCGGCTGGGCGCTGATCGGCTGGCGTCGGTTGCGCTTTGCGCGTGAAACAAATGCGCCGGGTCTGGTCGAGATCGACGAGGGCCGTATCTCCTACTTCGCGGCCAGCCGGGCGCGCGCCATTGCGGGGCCGGGCAGCAATGTCTCGGCCCTCGGGATGGGCGGCGAATTGCCGCTGCGCGAACTGGCGGAAATCAGACTGCTGACGCTTCAGGGCCAGCAATATTGGCGGCTGCGCAGCCTCTCGGGCGAGGCGCTTCTGATCCCGCTCGACGCGGCGGGGGCGGATGCGCTCTACGACGCTTTCGCGAGCCTGCCGGGGATCGATATGGGGAAGATCTCCGCCGCGCTTGACCAAACGACTGCCGCACAGAGCCTCTGGACCCGCAAACAGGTTTCACGCTTGACTTGAGCCAACCCCCGCGCCACCTGTGGCGCTCCATAAAGCGACGCGAGAAAAGACATGTCCATTCCGCAGCAGGGCGGTGGCCCGATCGAGCGCTTCGAGCAACTGGCTGAATATCTGGCCGAAGGTGAGAAGCCGCGCGACGACTGGCGCATCGGCACCGAGCATGAAAAATTCGGCTATTGCGCGGACAAGCAGTTGCCGCTGCCCTATGACGGCCCGCGGTCGATCAAGGCGATGCTGGAAGGTCTGCGCGACCGCTTCGGCTGGAAGCCGGTGGAAGAGCAGGGCAAGATCATCGGGCTGGAACTGAACGGCGCGAATGTCAGCCTCGAGCCGGGCGGTCAGCTGGAACTGTCGGGCGCGCCGCTCGAGACGATCCACCAGACCTGCGACGAGGTGAACGAACACCTGCGCGAAGTGCAGTCGGTCGCCGACGATATCGGTGTGAAGTTCATCGGTCTGGGCGCGGCCCCGATCTGGACGCAAGACCAGATGCACATGATGCCCAAGGGGCGCTATCGGCTGATGACCGATTACATGGGGCGCGTCGGCGAGCTGGGCACGCAGATGATGTATCGCACCTGCACCGTGCAGGTGAATCTCGACTTCGGTTCGGAAGCCGACATGGTGCAGAAGATGCGCGTGGCGCTGGCGTTGCAGCCGGTCGCGACCGCGCTCTTCGCCAATTCGCCCTTCCTCGATGGTAAGCCCAACGGCATGAAGTCCTGGCGCAGCCATATCTGGCAGAACCTCGACGATGCGCGCACCGGCATGCTGCCCTTCATGTTCGAAGAGAGCGCGGGCTACGAGGCTTACGTGAACTACGTCCTCGATGTGCCGATGTATTTCGTCTATCGCGACGGCAAATATATCGACGCTTTGGGGCAGTCCTTCCGCGACTTCCTGAAGGGCGAGCTGCCCGCGCTGCCCGGCGAGAAGCCGACGCTGAGCGATTGGGCCGATCACCTGACGACCGTCTTCCCCGAAGCGCGCGCGAAGAAATTCATCGAGATGCGCGGTGCCGATGGCGGACCGTGGCGGCGTCTGTGTGCGCTCCCGGCGCTCTGGGTCGGTCTGCTTTACGACCAGACCGCTCTGGATGCGGCATGGGATCTGGTGAAGGGCTTCGATCACGAGACCCGCGAAGGTCTGCGCCGCGCGGCGGCGGTCGATGCGCTGCAGGGCGAGTTCAACGGCGTGAAGCTGCACGACCTCGCACGCGAGACGGTGGCGATCGCGAAATCCGGTCTGGCGGCGCGGGCGAAGCCCGGCGCGGGCGGGATGATCCCCGACGAGACCCATTTCCTCAACGCGCTGGAAGAGAGCGTCGAGACGGGCCGCGTGCCTGCCGACGAGCTTCTCGAGAAATATCACGGCGAGTGGAATGGCGATCTGAGCAAGATCTACGCCGAATACAGCTACTGAGCAGAGGGCAGGGCGGTCTGCCGCCCGGCCGTTCCTCTCACCGCGACCCCAGCCGCTCGCGCACCCATTGAGGGACCAGCACGCTCGCCGGGCCTTGGCGCGATGTGTCGAACATCGTGCTGCCCGCCGAGGGGTCGAGGTTCAGCTCCAGCGTCTCTACCCCGCACATCGCGGCGTCCTGCACGAAGCCTGCCGCGGGGTAGACGTTGCCGCTGGTGCCGATCGAGACGAACAGATCCGCCGCCTCCAGCTCGCGGATGATCCGATCCATCTGATAGGGCATCTCGTTGAACCACACGATGTCGGGTCGCGTGGCTTTGCGCCCGCACTCGGGGCAGGTGTCTTGCGGCTGCATCGACTCGGGCGCGGGCCAGCGATGGTCGCACGCGTGACACAGCGCGCCGAAGAGCGAGCCGTGCATGTGGATCACGTTCTGAGAGCCGGCGCGCTCGTGCAGATCATCGACATTCTGCGTCACTACCAGAACCTCGTGGCCCGGGTCGGCCTCCAGTTCGGCCAGCGCGATATGGGCCGGGTTCGGCTGGGCCGCCCGCGCCGCCGCCCGGCGCGCATTGTAGAAACGGTGCACCAGCGCGGGGTCGCGCGCGAAACCCTCGGGCGTCGCCACGTCCATGATGCGGTGTTCCTCCCAGAGGCCGTCGCTTGCGCGAAACGTGCGGATGCCGCTTTCGGCAGAAATTCCCGCGCCCGTCAGAATCACGACCTTGGCCATCGCTGCGCCCTCCGTTATCACTTCACCCTATGCGTATCCTCTTTCTCTGCCTTGGCAACATCTGCCGCTCGCCCGCCGCCGAAGCGGTGACCCGTCACAAGGCCGCCGCAGCCGGGCTCGATATCGAGTTCGACAGTGCGGGCACCGGCACCTGGCATCTCGGAGAGCCGCCCTACGATCCTATGATCGCGGCGGCGGAAGCGCGCGGCTACGACATGCGCAGCCTGCGCGCACGGCAGATCCAGCCCGCCGACTACGACGGGTTCGATGTGATCCTCGCGATGGATGAGAATAACCTGCGCGATGCGCTTGACGGGGCGCCGCGCGAGATGCGCGCTCAGGTGCAGATGTTCATCGACGGGCCGGAGGGGCCGCGCGATGTGCCCGATCCCTATTTCACCCGCAATTTCGACGGAGCCCTCGATCTGATCGAGGCGGGCGCGGATCAACTGATCGCCGACCTGCTGGCCGACGAAGAAGAAAAGCGGCGCGGGCAGTAGACCGCGCGCCGCCGATCAGGCGCTTACTTGCAGAAGCCTTCCGCCGTCGCGGCGAAATTCTTGTAGCGGTCCCAGAAGTCCGAATCCGACTGGCGGTCGGACATGCGCACTTCCTGCGCGCGGTCGGGATCGTGGAAGAAGCTGGCGGCGCGGCGCTGGTCGCGATGGCTCAACGTCATGTCAGCGACTTGCTGGATGCAGCCGCAGGTGCCGGGATTGCTGGCGCGGCCCGCTTTCTGACACGCGTTGTCGATCGGCCCGGCCGAAGCCATCGAAGCAAGCGCCATGGCGCCCGAGAATGCACAGAGTCCGAGTGTGGTCTTGAAAATCATCTACTGCCCCTTTGTCGTTGCGGCCGGCATGTGTTTGCCGATCCTGCCTGCTCATTTGTCCGCGATTCTAACTCAAATTCAAAAAGCGGGCAACAAAACAGGCAGGATTCCGCCGGTTCGGGGCAGGGGAGGGAACCCGTTTTCTAGTCGTCGCGTTGCGCGCGCACGGGCCCACTACATCTGGATGGCGTTCGCCCTCCAGATCACTCTTCGACCGGGGTGGCCTCGTAGCCTGCGCCTTTCAGGGCGCTGATCACGGTGGATTCGGGCAGCCCTTCCACTTCGACCTCGCGATCTTCCAGATAGACATCGGCCTTGCCGCCGACCTCTTCGATCGCAGCCTCGACCGAGGCTTTGCAGTGGCCGCAGGTCATGTTCGGAACGGAATAGATCATCTTGCGTCTCCCGTGTTTCGTGTCTCAGGGATATGTCGGACGCGACCGGGCCGAGGTCAATGGCAGATGGCGTTCAATCCCTCTTCCCGGCCCGCTTTTTCCCCTGTATACGCGCGCCCATGACTGATCTTGATCGCATCCGCAATTTCTCCATCGTGGCGCATATCGACCACGGTAAATCCACGCTCGCCGACCGGCTGATCCAGCTGACCGGTACCGTGGCCGAACGCGATATGAAGGACCAGCTCCTCGACGCGATGGATATCGAGCGAGAGCGCGGCATCACGATCAAGGCCAACTCGGTGCGGATCGACTATCCCGCCAAGGACGGCAAAACCTATGTGCTGAACCTGATCGACACCCCCGGCCACGTCGACTTCGCCTATGAAGTCTCGCGCTCGATGCAGGCGGTCGAAGGCTCGCTGCTGGTCGTCGATGCCTCGCAAGGCGTCGAGGCGCAGACGCTGGCCAACGTCTATCAGGCGATCGATGCGGATCACGAGATCGTTCCGGTCCTGAACAAGATCGACCTGCCCGCGGCAGAGCCCGAGCGCGTGAAAGAGCAAATCGAGGACGTGATCGGGATCGACGCCTCCGACGCCGTCGAGATTTCCGCGAAGACCGGTCTGGGCATCCCGGACGTTCTGGAAGCCATCGTCCAACGACTGCCCGCCCCGCAGGGCGACCGCGACGCGCCGCTGAAAGCGATGCTGGTCGATTCGTGGTATGACCCCTACCTGGGCGTCGTGGTTCTGATCCGCGTCATGGATGGCGTGATCAAGAAGGGCGACCAGATCAAGATGATGAAGACGGGGGCGACCTACAAGCTCGACCGTCTTGCCGTTTTGAAACCCGCAATGGTCAATATCGACGAGCTGGGCCCCGGCGAAATCGGCGTCTTCACCGCTTCGATCAAGCAAGTGCGCGACACGAAGGTTGGCGACACGATCACCCACGAGAAGAAGCCCTGCGCCAAGGCGCTGCCGGGCTTCAAACCCTCGATCCCGGTGGTGTTCTGCGGTCTCTTCCCGGTCGATGCGAACGATTTCGAGGCGCTGCGCGACGCGATCGAGAAACTGCAGCTGAACGATGCGAGCTTCTCGGCGGAGATGGAAACCTCGGCGGCGCTCGGCTTCGGCTTCCGCTGCGGCTTCCTCGGGCTGTTGCACCTCGAAGTGGTGCGCGACCGTCTGGAGCGGGAATACGATCTGGACCTGATCACCACCGCGCCCTCGGTCGTGTTCAAGATCCACATGAAGGACGGGGAGGTGATCGAGCTTCACAACCCCGCCGACATGCCCGACCTGACCTACGTCGACCATATCGAGGAACCGCGCATCAAGGCGACGATCCTCGTGCCGGACGAATATCTGGGCGATGTGCTCAAGCTCTGTCAGGACCGCCGCGGCATCCAGCAGGACCTGACCTATGTCGGTGGCCGCGCGATGGTGGTCTATGACCTGCCGCTCGCCGAGGTCGTGTTCGACTTCTACGACCGCCTGAAATCGGTCACCAAGGGCTATGCCAGCTTCGATTACCAGATCACCGAATATCGCGAGGATTACCTCGTGAAGATGTCGATTCTGGTGAATGACGAGCCGGTCGACGCGCTCTCGATCATGGTCCACCGCGACCGGGCCGAGGCCCGGGGCCGCGCGATGTGCGAAAAGCTCAAGGACCTGATCCCGCGTCACATGTTCAAGATCCCGATCCAGGCCGCCATCGGTGGCCGCGTGATCGCGCGCGAGACCCTGTCGGCGATGCGCAAGGACGTGACCGCGAAATGCTACGGCGGCGACGCGAGCCGGAAGAAGAAGCTTTTGGAAAAGCAGAAGGCCGGTAAGAAAAAGATGCGCCAGTTCGGGAAGGTCGAAATCCCGCAAAGCGCGTTTATCGCGGCGCTGAAGATGGATGAGTGATCCTCTTCGAATTTGACGAATAGAGGCCCGGCGATTGCGCCGGGCCTTTTCATTTCGGGCGGGTCAGTCACGGCCTTTCTGAGGAACATGGCGCGCCACCCCCACGTTCTCCACCCAGACCTATTTCAGGAGGAAACGATATGACCGACCAAGCCAAGATCGAGAAAGATTTCTGGGATGCGCTCGCATCGGATCGCACCGTGATGCTGGCGCGCGCGGGCGTCGAGACGGCAGCGCCGCGCCCGATGACGGCGATCGTCGAGGAGAAGCCCGGCCCCGTCTGGTTCTTCACCGCGCGCGACACGGAATTGATGGAAGGGCTGGCCCCCGGGGCAGGGGCGATGTTCACCTTCTCGGACAAGGGCCACAAGGTCTTCGCGACCGTCACGGGGCGTCTGACCGAACATACCGACCCCGAGACCGTGGAGCGGCTGTGGAACCCCTTCATCGGCGCCTGGTATGAGGGCAAGGACGACCCCAAACTGGTGCTGCTGCGCTTCGATCCGGATCAGGCCGAGATCTGGGACAGCGGCAACGCGCTGGTCGCGGGCGCGAAGATCCTTCTCTCGTCGGACCCGGGCGAGTCGATGAAGGACCGTGTCGCTCATGTGAATTACTGAGCCGGGCGCGTCCCTGACGTCAGAGGTAAGAAAAAGGCCCCGGAAATCTCCGGGGCCTTTGACTTTTTCGCTTAGCTATCAGGCTTGGAATTTAGCGCGCCTGACGCGCTTCGCCCGCGATCGTGTTGCCTGCAACGGACAGGTCCTGACCTGCGCCTTGCACGGTGTTGCAGGCCGCGAGGCCCAGAAGGATCACGGTCATTGCCGCCATTTGAACCGATTTCGTCATCTCTTTCGCTCTCCTATTAAGCCATCACCGGCCAACGTACGAAAAAATTTACGGTTCCGTGGAACTGGAGGCAAGGAGCGGCGTTTTGCCCTCGAACACATAAGGGAGAGCCCGAATGAAGAAGCCTCTGCGCTTATTCGTCGCCGCCCTCTCGGCCCTCGTCGTGACCGGGGTCGTGGTGATCGCAGCTCTGACTTTCGGCTTTGTCGGATGGCAGGAATTCGCGTTCGCCGTGATCGTCGGGATTGTCTTAGGAATTCCCGCAGGTCTTTGGACCGAGCGGCGCATAAAAAGGAATGACCCGTTCTGGCCGCCCCGCCAGGCATGATCCCTGTCAGAACGGTCTTGCGGCCCCTGCTTTGTCCCTCGCGGGGGCCGCACACTCCGCCCGAGCTGGTTAACTTCTTGTTAATTAAGCTCTGAAAGGCTCCGGGTTGTCCCTCCCCGGAGCCTTTCAATGTCTAAAGCCCCGTTTTTCCTTATCCTTTGCCTCCTCGCAGCCTGCGCCTCCCCAGCGCCGCAGTTTCTCGGCGCGTCGCGGCATGACCTCACGCTCGACGGCATCGACTTCGTCGTCTTCCTCAAGGGAGACCGGGCGGAGGTGGTGCGCATGGGCTATCTGCGCCGGGCAGAGCGGGGGCGCGTGCCGCCCCTGATGATCCGCGCGGCAGAGCAGGTGTCGGGTTGCGAGGTCGCGGGACCGGCGGGCGGGCTCTACCGATCGCCCTCGCTGCCCGGCGATACGGGGGAGGCGCGCTTCCAGCTCGATTGCTGATGCGACGCCCTGCCGCAGCGGCGACCGCGCGGACTTGATGCGGATCAAGGTCACATCCGCGTGATCGGAGTCAGTCTGACCACCGAAATGCGCCGCTCAATGGAGATCAGACATGCGCCTCTTCGGTATCATCTACGCCCTCGTCGGACCGACCCTCGCGGGTATCCTCATCACTGCCGCGCTGACGATGAATATGTTCACCACCAACGCGATGATCGTCTCCGCGGTAATCGGGTTCCTCGTCGCCGTGCCAGTTGCGTGGTATATCGCCAAAATGATCCGCGAAAACGCCTGACGGCGCGGCGCGGCACAGGCGTCGGGAAAATCCCAACTTCGTGAAGGGCGGAACCTCTGCGCCTTCGCCGCGCTAGTCCGGCGAGGCGCGGCGGCGTTTCGTGAATTCAAAGAGGTAATATGTCCTACGCTCCCGGCTATTCGAAAACCCAGATTTGGCTCCACTGGGCCGTCGTTCTGCTGCTCATCGTCCAATATCTGTTCAATGACGCGATGGGCCACACCTTCCACGACCTCATGGAGAGCGGATCGGCGAGCGCCGGGGTGCTGACCTATGGTCACATCGTCCTCGGTATCGCGGTGCTCGTGCTTGCGATCTGGCGTCTGATACTGCGCGCGAGCCACGGCGCACCCGAGCCGCCGGAGAACGATCCCGTCATTTTCCGGCGCGGCGCGGCCGCAGTCCACTGGCTGCTCTACGCGCTGCTGTTCCTGATCCCGATTGCGGGGCTAGTGGCCTATTACGGGCAGCTGGAATGGGCGGCCGAGACTCACTCGATCCTGACCACGGTGTTGCTGTGGCTTGCCGGGCTGCATGTGGCAGCCGCGCTCTATCACCAATACGTCAAGCGCGATCACCTGATCCGCCGGATGATGAAGCCGGGGGCGTGAGCGCAGCGGCGCGGTTTCCTCAGCTCGTGGAGTCGAGGAAACGCGCCACGTCGGCTTCGAACTCGCGGGGCTTCTCGGCATGCAGCCAGTGCCCCGCATTGTCGATTTCCTCGAAACGCGCCTGCGGGAAGAAACCGCGGATACGGTCGTGCATTTCGGGCCGCACGTAATGCGAGTCCGCGCCCGACAGGAATAGCGTCGGGCCGTCGAACTGCTTGCCCTTAAGCGCCTCGGGCCAGCCGAGGATGTCGTCCATATTCGCCTTCAGCGCGGCTAGGTTGAACTTCCAGCGTGGCGGGCCGTCGCGCAGCACCAGCGATTGCAGCAGGAAGGCGCGGGTGCCCGGATCGAAGACCTGCTCGCCCAGTCGCTCATCCGCGGCGGAGCGCGAGGTGAGATCGGCGATATCCATACCTTGCATCGCCTCGATCAGCGCACTGTGGTTGTCGCCGTGATCGTAGTTCTCGGGCGCGATATCCGCGACGATGAGATGCGCGACGAGTTGCGGCTGCGTCAGGGCGAGGGTCATCGCCGCCTTGCCGCCCATCGAATGGCCCAGCACATCCGCGACCCCGCCATTCGCCTCGATCACCTCGGCGATATCGCCTGCCATCGCCTGATAGCTGTGATCGTCGTCCCAGAAGCTGTCGCCGTGATTGCGCATATCGAGCGCGATGACGGGGCGGTCCGCGCTCAGCCGCTTGGCAATCGCGTTCCAGTTCCGGGCCGATCCGAAAAGACCGGGCGCGATGATCAGCGGTCGCGCGCCGGGATTGCTGTCGGAGGTGTAGGGGGTCGTGTTCAACATGGCGCCTAAGCTAGATCGCCTCCCGGGGCGCTTCCAGAGCGGATGCGAAAAAATCTGCGTCCATGCGCGCAGTTGCGCTGATCTCGCGCGGCGGGTAGCGTCCGGTGCGGAATTGCTGAACGCTGCGTAAGGGAGAGGGCCGGATGGGGCCGGAGAAGATCAATCAGATGGTGGGGCAGGTCTCGAGGCTTCTGGCGCAGCGGCTGGGGGCGAAGGGGCCGACACTCGAGGCGCGGGTCGCCTCGCGGGCCCGGGCGCTGCCGCGCAAGGTGCGCAAGGCGGCGCTGGTGCTGGTAGATGCCGAGCGCAAAGCGCATGCGCCCAAAATCGCCCGGCAATTGGATGCCCGCAGGGTGGAGGGCGCCTTCGCGACCTGTCGCGATTACCTCGAACCGCTGGGCGCGGCGGAGCGGCTGCGCGCCGCGGCGCTTGGCCTTGCCAGTTCGATCGCCGTGATTGTGGTGATTGTGGGCGGCGCCTTGCTGGCCGCGATGGTCTGGACCGGAGCGATCTGATCGGGCCACGCCCCCAGACATGAAAAAGGCCCCCGGATCGCGGGGGCCTTCAACTCAATCTCGGAACCGGATCACAGCTCGGGGTAGATCGGGAAGCCGCTGAGCAGCGTCGCGACCTTGGCTTTCACGGCCTCTTCGACCTCGCCATTGCCCTCTTCGCCATTCGCGGCGAGCCCGTCGACCACTTCGACGATCAGGCGCGCGATCTCGCGGAACTCTTCCTCGCCGAAGCCACGGGTGGTGCCCGCCGGGGTGCCCAGACGGATGCCCGAGGTGACCATCGGTTTCTCCGGGTCGAACGGGATGCCGTTCTTGTTGCAGGTGATATGCGCGCGGCCCAGAGCCTTCTCGGTCGCGTTGCCCTTCACGCCTTTCGGACGCAGGTCGACCAGCATCACGTGGGTGTCCGTGCCGCCGGTGACGATGTCGAGGCCACCCTTCATCAGCTCGTCAGCCAGCGCCTGAGCGTTCTTCACGACCTGAGCGGCGTAGTCCTTGAACCCGGGGCGCAGCGCCTCGCCGAAGGCCACGGCCTTGCCTGCGATGACATGCATCAGCGGACCGCCCTGGATGCCCGGGAAGATCGCCGAGTTCACCTTCTTCGCAATCTCCTCGTTGTTGGTGAGGATCATGCCGCCACGCGGACCGCGCAGGGTCTTGTGCGTCGTGGTGGTCGCGACATCCGCATAGGGGAAGGGCGACGGGTGCTGACCACCGGCCACGAGGCCGGCGAAGTGCGCCATGTCGACCATCAGCCAAGCGCCGACCTCATCCGCGATCTCGCGGAACTTGGCGAAGTCGATCTGGCGCGGGATGGCCGAGCCACCGGCGATGATCAGCTTCGGCTTGTGCTCGAGCGCCAGTTCGCGGACCTGCTCGTAGTCCAGCAGGCTGTCTTGCTTGCGCACGCCGTATTGGATCGCGTTGAACCACTTGCCCGACTGGTTCGGCTTGGCGCCGTGGGTCAGGTGGCCGCCCGCATCGAGGCTCATGCCGAGGATCGTGTCGCCCGGCTTCAGCAGCGCGGTGAACACGCCCTGGTTCGCTTGGCTCCCCGAGTTCGGCTGCACGTTGGCGAATTCGCAGCCGAACAGCTCCTTGGCGCGGTCGATCGCGAGGTTCTCCGCGACGTCGACATATTGGCAGCCGCCATAGTAGCGCTTGCCCGGGTACCCTTCGGCGTATTTGTTCGTCATCACCGAACCCTGCGCCTCCATCACCGCCTTCGAGACGATGTTTTCCGAGGCGATCAGTTCGATCTCGTCGCGCTGGCGACCGAGTTCATCGGTGATCGACTTGAAGAGTTCGGGGTCACGGCTGGAGAGGCTTTCGGTGAAGAAGCCCGCATCGCGTTGGTCTTTCATGGCCATTCCTCGCAAAGATCCGGTCGCCGACCGTTTAGCGCAGATTTCACAGGGCTGAAAGCAGACAAACGACCAAATCGGTCATTTCCGCGCCGGATTGACGCTTGTCTTTCGCCCAAGCCCTTGCAACACCTTGGACAAGCAGGAGGACCGCGCGGTGGCGAACCAGTATACCCATATCCATTTCGCGGCCTCCCACGCCGAGACGGCGCAGGCGGCGCAGGCCGATCTGGTCGCGCGCTACGGGCAGGTGCCGCGCTATGCGGCCGATGTGATCGTAGCGCTTGGCGGGGACGGGTTCATGCTGCAATGCCTGCACGAGGGCACGGGGCTGCCGGTCTACGGGATGAACCGCGGCTCGGTCGGCTTCCTGATGAACGACTATGTCGCCGACGATCTGCCCGCGCGACTCGAGGCGGCGGAGCAGGCGGTGATCAATCCGCTGTCGATGAAGGCCGAGACGCAGGACGGGATGCTGCATGAGGCGCTCGCCATCAACGAGGTCTCGCTGCTGCGCGCAGGCCCGCAGGCGGCGAAGCTGAAAATCTCGATCAACGACAAAGTGCGGCTGCAGGAGCTGGTCTGTGACGGCGCGATCGTCTCCACCCCGGCCGGATCGACCGCCTATAACTTCTCCGCCCACGGGCCGATCCTGCCGATCGGCTCGGACGTGCTGGCGCTGACCGGGATCGCGAGCTTTCGGCCGCGGCGGTGGCAGGGCGCGATCCTGCCATCCTCCGCGCTGGTGCGCTTCGACATTCTCGAACCCGACAAGCGCCCGGTCATGGCCGATGCGGACAGCCGCTCGGTCAAGCCGGTCAAATGGGTCGAGGTGCGCTCCGAGCCGGAGATCGAGCATTGCATCCTCTTCGACCCCGGTCACGGGCTCGAAGAGCGGTTGATGCGCGAACAGTTCGCCTGAGGCTCAGCCCTTTGACAGCCACGCGTCGCGCTTGCGATAGATCGTAGAGGGCGCGACCCCCAGTTCCAGCGCAGCGCGCGGGATCGATCCGTCATGCCGGGTGATCGCAGCCTCTATCGCGGCGCGCTCGATCTCGGCCAGGGTGCGATCCACGAAAGGATCGACCGCCGGGGCGGTGGTGGGCGCGGCACGGCTCGTCGTCGGATCGAATTCCGGCAGCATATGAGCGCGCAGCACCGGACCGTCATGCATCACGATCGCCGCGCGGATGACGTTCATCAGTTGGCGGACGTTGCCGGGCCACGGCCGGTCCTCCAGGCGGGTGATGGCCTCAGGTTCGATCTCGCTGAAGTCGCGCTGCTCCTCGGAGGCGAACCGCTCCAGCGCCATCCTTGCCAGAGGGCCGATATCCTCGCGGTGCATCCGCAGCGGCGGCATCTCGATCGTGAGCACCATCAGCCGGTAATAGAGGTCCTCACGGAGCACAGCGTTTTGCAGCATGACGCTAGGCGAGCTCTTGGCCGCGCAGACGATCCGCACATTGACGTCGACCGGTTGGCTGGCGCCGAGCGGTTTGACTTGGCCGCTCTGCAGGAACCGCAGCAGCTTGATCTGTGCGGTGGGGGCAAGTTCGCAGATATTGTCGAGCAGAAGCGTGCCGCCATCGGCGGCGAGGAGCGCACCGTCCTTGTCCTCCAAAGCGCCCGGGAAGGCCCCGCGGTTATGGCCGAAGAGTTCGCTGTCGACGCGGTCGGCGGCCAGGGCGCCGCAATCGAGCGCAATGAAGGGACCATCGGCGCGGGGGCTCGTGGCGTGAACCGCCTGGGCGCAAAGCTCCTTCCCGGTACCGCTTTCGCCCCAGATATAGACCGGCGCGGTCGAGCGGGCGGCAGCACGGGTCCGGGCGTAGAGCGCCCGCATCTGCGGCGCGTTGCCGACGAAGTCCCCGACCGTCTCCTCGCTGGCGCTCGCGTCGTCGACATCCGAACGCAGCGACAGGCTGCGCGCGCTCTCAATGGCGCTTCTGAAGCGAGGTTCGTCGATCGGTTTGACGAGGAAGTCGATTGCGCCCTCCTGCATCGCCCGCACCGCGCGGTCGATCGAGCGGTCGGCAGTGACCGCGATGATCGCCGCATAGGGGCGCAGGGCCAGCATTTCGGCGATCAGCGTGTCGCCGTCGCGATCGGGCAGCATCAGGTCCAACAGCACCATACGGATCGGGTTGTCGCGGAAGATTCGCATCCCTTCCTCGGCGCTTGCCGCGAGATGGGTGACGAAGCCGGCGTTGCGCAGATAGGCGTCATAGATCGCCCGGAGCGATCCCACATCTTCGATCAATAGAAAATGTTCGGTCTCGGTGTCGACGCTGTTCCGCCCGTTTCGACTGAGGCCGTGTTGCGGACTATCCGTCTTGGAGCTTGTATCGCTGTCCGGGGTGGTCGTATCGGAGTCACTAGTTCTCATGCTGTAAATCAGTCTTCGCGTTCAAATTATTTCGGGTGGTGGCTATCAGCCGGTCGATGAAAATGAGGGCGACCCGGCCAAGATCTTGAATATCTTCATAAGTCCCATGTCGGGTTGCACTGTCAAGCGCGCGTGCATGCCGCGAGAGGGGGTGATCACCCGCCACTCCGGCTACCGCACTGAGCTTATGGCTCAGCAATTGCAGGGCGCAGAGGTCGAAAGGGGGCAGTGCGAGCGACAGCCCGTGACGTACCGTCTCGAGATCGGCGATCAGTTCCTGCCCGAGCCCCGCTGGCAATGCCTTCTCGGCCAGACGCAGATGGGCGAGCAAACCGCGCGGCGGCGTAGTTACGCGTGGCACGGTCGTCATGCAACCAGCCTCTTCCAAGGCGCGCAGGATCGGCTGCAGGCCCAGCACCGGCTTGATCAGGCAGGCATCGGCCGCGCCTTTCTCCACGTCGCGATAGCCGCTGCACTGGATGATCGGCAGGTCCGCCCAAGGCAGACCGGAGCGGCGAATGCTGGCGATCACCTCGGGGCCGCGGCAGCCGGGCATCTCGACATCCAGCACCGCGAGATCGAAGCGTTCGGCCCGCAGTTGCGCGGCCGCACTGTCGCCACGACGCAGCCCGGTCACCTGCGCGCCCATCGCGCTCAGGAATTGTTCGAGCACGGCGCGGCTCATCTCGCTGTCATCGGCGACGAGCACGTTCCACCCGCTCAGATCGGGCAGGGGGGCATCGCGCATCGTGGAACTGATATCGACGGGACGGGCCGGGAGCGACACGCGGATTTCGGCCCCGCCTTGCGGCGCGTTGGCGAGGTCGATCTTGCCGCCGGCCTCTGCCACCAGCGCGTGACAGATCGCGAGGCCCAGACCTTGCCCCTCGGGGTTGCGGAACGTGGCGGGCTCGCTGCGCTGCCCTGCGCAGGCTGGCGCGCGCAGACGTTCCTCTGGGAAGCCATCGCCCTCGTCGCGCACGGTCAGCAGCAGCCCCTTGGCCGGGTCGAAGTCGAGCGACAGGTGGATCGTGCCGCGCTGGGCATAGCACAGCGCGTTGCGCATCAGATTGGCGAAGATGCGGGTGAGCGGCACGCGATCGATCGCCAGCACCGGCGGCAGATCAGGGGCCATGTGGATCGCGAGCGACATGCCCCGAACATGTGCCGCGCTTGTCCAGCGGCGGCGTACCCGTTCAAGCGCATCGGCAATGACCAGATGCGGGGGAGCGGGGCTTGCCTCGGACGCGTCGGAAAGCTCGCTTGCCGCTTCATGGCTCGACGCGGCGGGCGCAGTTTTCTTCGCTCCGTCCAGATCGAGAAGCTGTGCCAGATCGCTCGCCGCTTCGCGCGCGCGCTCCAATTGTCCATGCGTGCTTTGACCGCCCGGATCGGCGAGCGCCGCATCCAGACCGCACATCACATCTGCAAGCGCGGCGCGCAGATCGTGCTGCCATAAAGGGCCGAGATCGCATCGCAACGATGCGAATGGCTCCTGCGCAGCGGGATCGGGCAACTTTCGGTTCGTCAAAATAACCCCTCGATGGATGGTTCCGGGGTACGGTTCTCAAATTAACCTTCGATAACATAAACAATAGCATAAAGCCGCACCCATTGTGGATGCGGCTTCTTAACTCTCGCGTAAACTTTTGATGTGGTGCCTATCTGCGTCGCTCAAAATGAGTGCGCTTATGATAAGCTCGGCTTATTTCTTCGGGTAGCCAAGCCCCTTCAGCGCCTCGGTGATTTCGTCGAGGATCGCGGGGTCGTCGATCGTCGCGGGCATTTTCCACTCCTGCCCATCCGCGATCTTCACCATCGTGGCCCGCAGGATCTTGCCCGAGCGGGTCTTCGGCAGACGGTCCACCACGGTGGCGAGCTTGAAGGCCGCGACCGGGCCGATCTGTTCGCGCACGCGGCTCACGCATTCCTTGACCACCTCGCCATGCGGGCGGTTGCAGCCCGAATTGAGGCACAGGAAGCCCATCGGCGTCTGCCCCTTCAGGTCGTCAGCCACACCGATCACCGCGCATTCGGCGACGTCGCTATGCCCGGCAAGGACCTCTTCCATCGCCCCGGTCGAGAGGCGGTGACCCGCGACGTTGATGACGTCATCGGTGCGCGCCATGATGTAGAGATAGCCGTCCTCGTCGACATAGCCCGCGTCGCCCGTCTCGTAATAGCCGGGGAATTGCTCGAGGTAGCTTTTCTTGAAGCGCGCCTCGGCTTTCCACAGCGTCGGCAGCGTGCCCGGAGGCAGCGGCAGTTTGATCGCGATGGCGCCAAGCTGGCCCGTCTCGACCGGGTGGCCGCCCTCGTCGAGCACCTGAATGTCGTAGCCCGGCATCGGCACCGAGGGGCTGCCTACCTTGGTCGGCAGCTCTTCGATCCCGATCGGGTTCGCGGCGATGGCCCAGCCGGTCTCGGTCTGCCACCAGTGGTCGACCACCGGCACGCCGAGATGTTTCTGCGCCCATTCGACGGTCGCGGGATCGGCCCGCTCGCCTGCGAGGAACAGCGCCTGCAGATCGTGCAGCGCGTAGCGCTTGATCCATTCACCGTTCGGATCCTCGCGCTTGATCGCGCGCAGCGCCGTGGGGGCGGTGAAGAAGCTCTTGATGCGGTTGTTCTGGATGATCCGCCAGAACACGCCCGGATGCGGGGTGCCGATCGGCTTGCCCTCGAACACCACCGTGGTCGCACCCGCGATCAGCGGGCCGTAGCAGATGTAGGAGTGGCCCACGACCCAGCCGACATCCGAGGCCGCCCAGAAGCGGTCGCCCGCCTCGATATTGTAGATGTTCTTCATCGACCATTGCAGCGCGACGAGATGGCCGCCGGTATGACGCACGACGCCCTTGGGCTGGCCGGTCGTGCCGGAGGTGTAGAGGATGTAGACCGGGTGGTTGCCCTCGACCGGAACGCAGTCCGCGGGCTTCACGCCATATTGGAAGCCATGCCACGAGAAGTCGCGCCCTTCGATCAGCTTCGCCACTTCCTGTTCGCGCTGGAAGATGACGCAGAATTCCGGCTTGTGCTCGGCCTGTTCGATCGCCTCGTCCAGAAGCGGTTTGTAATGCACGGTGCGCCCGGGCTCGAGGCCGCAGCTGGCCGCGATGATCGCCTTGGGGGTGCAGTCGTCGATCCGCACCGCGAGCTCGTGCGCCGCGAAGCCGCCGAACACGACCGAATGGACCGCGCCGATCCGGGCGCAGGCGAGCATCGCTTCCAGCGCCTCGGGGATCATCGGCATGTAGATGATGACGCGGTCGCCCTTTTCGACGCCGCGCATCTTCAGCGCACCGGCGAGCGAGGCCACACGGGTCTGCAATTCCTTGTAGGTGATGCCCTTGGTCGAATGGGTGATCGGGCTTTCATGCATGATCGCGATCTGATCGCCGCGCCCCTGCTCGACATGGCGGTCGACCGCGTTCCAGCAGGTGTTGACCATCCCGTCCGAGAACCATTCGTAGAGCGGCGCGTTTCCATCAAACAGGGCCTTCGAGGGCTTCTCGTCCCAGTCGATCTTCTCGGCGGCGTCCATCCAGAATTTCTCGGGATCGGCCTGCCAGGCGGAATAGACCTCTTTGTAGCCCATGCGAACATCTCCTCCTCAGGAATTTGGAGATGTGTTACGGAGCGCAACGCGTTGACGCAAGAATGTTACCGCGCACAATAGGGTGCGACGCCAAAAAATTTGCAGAAAGCGCGACAAATCGCCCGCAAACTTTTGCAAACTGCGGGCGAGTATTCAGCTTCTTTGCAGCCCGCGAGGGGTTTGCAAATTTCGCAGGTGGGCGCGACTCAGCTGTAGTGAGCGACCGGCGTGCCCGCGATGGCCGACATGTTCAGCAACCCGCGCGAGGTAATCGACGGCGTCACGATATGCGCCTTGTTGCCCATCCCCATCAGGATCGGCCCGACTTCGAGGCCGCCTGCTTTCATCTTGAGGATGTTGCGCACGCCAGAGGCCGCGTCGGTATTGGCGAAGACCAGCACGTTTGCCGCCCCTTCGAAGCGCGAATTCGGCATCAGCCGGGCGCGGGTCTCGGGATCGAGGGCCGCATCGACATGCATCTCGCCCTCGAAGTCGAAATTCACCTCACGCCGGATCAGCAGGTTCATTGCGGCGCGCATCCGCTCGCCCGAGTCGCTGTCGAGATTGCCGAACTGGCTATGCGAGCACAGCGCGATCTTCGGCTTCAGGCCGAAGCGCGAGACGTGGCGCGCGGCGCCGCAGACCGTTTCCATGATCTGCTCGGGGGTGGGTGCGTGATGGACATGGGTGTCGGCCACGAAAAGCGGGCCATCCTCGAGGATCATCAGGCTCAGCGCGCCCTGGGCATGCAGCCCGTCGCGGGCGAGGATTTCGCGCACGTATTTCAGGTGCCAGAGATATTGCCCGAACGTGCCGCAGATCATCGAATCCGCTTCCTCGCGATGGACCATGATTCCGGCAATCGCGGTGGAGTTGGTGCGCATGATCGCACGCGCCAGATCGGGGGTGACGCCGCGCCGGGCCATCAACTCGTGATAGGTGCCCCAGTAGTCGCGATAGCGGGGGTCGTTCTCCGGGTTCACGATCTCGACCGCGCCTAGATCGAGCGGCAGACCCGCCCGTTCGCAGCGCATCTCGATTACGTCGGGACGACCGATCAGGATCGGCGTGTCGGTGGTCTCTTCGATCATCGCGTTGGCGGCGCGCAGCACGCGCTCATCCTCGCCCTCGGCGAAGACGATACGACGTCGTGCGGTCGCGGCGGCATCGAAGACCGGGCGCATCAGCAGCGCGGATTTGAACACTGAGCCGTCGAGCTGAACCTTGTAGGCATCCAGATTTTCCAGCGGGCGGGCCGCCACGCCAGTCTCCATCGCGGCTTTCGCCACGGCAGAGGCGACGATGCCGATCAGCCGCGGATCGAAGGGTTTCGGGATCAGGTAATCCGCGCCGAAGGTGAGCTTTTCGCCGCGATAGGCGGCAGCGGCCTCGGCGGAGGTCGTTTGCCGTGCGAGCTTCGCGATCCCCTCGACACAGGCGATCTGCATCTCGTCGTTGATCGTGGTCGCACCCACGTCCAGTGCGCCCCGGAAGATGAAGGGGAAGCACAGCACGTTGTTGACCTGGTTCGGGAAATCGCTGCGCCCGGTGGCGATGATCGCATCGGGCGCGACCTCGCGGGCCACGTCGGGCAGGATTTCAGGGTTCGGGTTCGCCAGCGCGAAGATGATCGGCTGCTTGGCCATCTTCTGCACCATCTCGGGCTTCAGCACGCCGGGGCCGGAGAGGCCGAGGAACATATCCGCGCCTTCGATCACCTCGTCGAGCGTGCGCAGATCGCTGTCCTGCGCATAATCCGCCTTTTGCGGCGTCATGTCAGCTTCACGGCCCTTGTATACCAGCCCTTCGATGTCGCAGAGCCAGACATTCTCGCGCTTCACGCCCAGCTTCAGCAGCATGTTGAGACAGGCGATGCCGGCCGCGCCGCCGCCGGTCGAGACGATCTTGATGTCCTCGAAGTTTTTCTTCGCGATGCGCAGCGCGTTGGTCGCAGCCGCGCCCACCACGATCGCGGTGCCGTGCTGGTCGTCGTGAAAGACCGGGATGTTCATCTTCTCGCGGCAGATTTTCTCCACGATGAAGCAGTCGGGGGCCTTGATGTCTTCGAGGTTGATCGCGCCGAAAGAGGGCTCGAGCGCGCAGACGATCTCAGCGAGCTTCTCGGGGTCGTTCTCGGCGACTTCGATATCGAAACAGTCGATATCGGCGAATTTCTTGAACAGAACCGCCTTGCCTTCCATCACCGGCTTCGCGGCAAGCGGGCCGATATTGCCCAGACCCAGCACGGCCGAGCCGTTGGTGACGACGGCGACCAGATTGCCCCGCGCGGTGTAGTCGCGTGCGGTGTCGGGATCTTCCTTGATGGCAAGGCTGGCCTCCGCCACGCCGGGCGAATAGGCGCGGGCCAGATCGCGCCCGTTGGCGAGCGGCTTCGTCGCGCGGATTTCCAGTTTTCCGGGTTTCGGCTTGGCGTGATAGTCCAGTGCCGACTGACGCAGGTTGTCCTGACGCAGCTCTTCCATGAGATCCTCCCGAAACTGGTTTAGCGCTAAACTAATTTTTCGCGCGCGACTCTCCCGTCGTTCTAGATAGCACGAAGGGGGTGATTGCAACCCCATGAAATTACGCTGCGGCATGAACTCCGCGCGAGGCGGCGGATGGCGCGAGGTGAGCGCTTGCATCCGGCGCAGGTGCGGCGCAGGATCGGGAGAACTCAACCGGCTGGACAAATTTTACGCTCCGGCCATGGCCCGGAGACCGCCGATGTCGCTGCTCGATTCTGCCCGTCAGGTGCGTGAAAACGCCTATGCGCCCTATTCGAAATTCAAGGTCGGTGCGGCGGTGCGCGGGGCGTCCGGCACCATCTATAGCGGCGTGAATGTCGAGAACGTGGCCTATCCCGAAGGCACCTGTGCCGAGGCTGGCGCGATCGCCGCGATGGTGGCGGCCGGCGAGACCGAGATCACCGAGGTCGCCGTGATCGCCGACAGCCCGACGCCCGTGCCGCCCTGTGGCGGCTGCCGTCAGAAGTTGGCGGAATTCGCGCGCCACGACACGCCGGTGACGCTGGCCACCACCGAAGGTGAGCGGCTCGACACGACGGTGGGCGATCTGCTGCCCGGTCGCTTCGACATGAGCCATATGGAAAACACCTGATGGACGCCCGCAGCATTATCCAATCGGTGCGCGACGGCAAAAGCCTGAGCGCAGATCAAGCCCAATGGTTCGCGCGCGGTCTTGCCGATGGCTCGGTCTCGGATGCGCAGGCGGGGGCCTTCGCGATGGCCGTTCTGTTGAAAGGCATCGGCACCGAGGGGCGCGTCGCGCTGACGCAAGCGATGCGCGATTCCGGCGAGGTTTTGCGCTGGGACATGCCCGGCCCGGTGATCGACAAGCACTCGACCGGCGGGGTGGGGGATTCCGTCTCGCTGCTGCTGGCGCCCGCGCTGGCGGCCTGTGGCTGCTACGTTCCGATGATCTCGGGGCGGGGCTTGGGCCATACCGGCGGCACGCTCGACAAGATGGAAGCGATCCCCGGCTATGACGCGACGCCCGGCATCGGCGCTTTGCGCAAGGTCGTGGGCGAAGTCGGCTGCGCCATCGTCGGCGCCACGGGCGAAATCGCCCCCGCCGACAAGCGGCTCTACGGGATCCGCGACATCTCCGGCACGGTCGAGAGCATCGACCTGATCACCGCCTCCATCCTGTCGAAGAAGCTGGCCGCCGGGCTGGAAGGGCTGATCCTCGACGTGAAGGTCGGCTCAGGCGCGTTCATGGCGCGGCCCGAGGATGCGAAGGCGCTGGCGCAAAGCCTTGTCGCCACGGCGAACGGCGCAGGCTGCAAGACCTCGGCGCTGATCACCGACATGGACCAGCCGCTGGGCCATTCGGCGGGCAATGCGCTGGAAGTGATCGAGGTGATGGAGACGCTGACCGGCACCGGCGTGAACGAGGCGCTGTGGGACGTGACCGCGGCGCTGGGCGGCGAGGCGCTGGTGCTCGCGGGGTTGGCGAAGGACGCGGTCGAGGGCACGGTGCGGATCGACGAAGTGCTCAGCAACGGGCGCGCGGTCGAGGTCTTCGGCAAGATGGTCGCGGCATTGGGTGGCCCGAGCGATTTCGTCGAGCGCTTCCCCGACCGTCTGCCCTCGGCCCCGGTGATCCGGGCCGTCGAGGCCCCGCGCGCAGGCTTCGTCAGCCGCATCGACACCCGCGCGGTGGGCGAGGCGGTGGTGCATCTGGGCGGTGGACGTCTGGTCGGCACCGACAAGATTAACCCGTCGGTCGGTCTGTGGGAGATCGTGGCTCTGGGCGAGGACATGGCCGCGGGCGAGCCGCTGGTGACGATCCATGCCGCGAATGACCGCGATGCCGATGCCGCCGAAGCCGCCCTTCTGGCCGCGATCGAATTGAGTGACGAGGCCCCCGAAGAACCGCCCCTGATCCATGAACGGATCGGCCCGGAGGATGTTCAATGAGCCGTGCCTTTCTGATCGTGATGGACAGCGTCGGGATCGGCGGCGCGCCCGATGCGGATCGTTTCTTCAACGACGGCGCGCCGGATACGGGCGCGAATACCGTGGGCCATATCGCGCAGGCCTGTGCGGATGGGCGCGCTGAGGAAGGCCGTTCGGGTCCGCTGAATATGCCCACGCTGGCAGGGCTTGGTCTGGGCGCGGGCGTGAAGCTCGCCTCGGGCGAGGAGGCGCCGGGGCTGATGGTCGAACCTGTCGGGCTCTGGGGCGCGGCCACCGAGATCTCTCCCGGCAAGGACACGCCCTCGGGGCACTGGGAGCTGGCGGGCGTGCCGGTGCCGTGGGAATGGCATTATTTCCCGGATCAGACCAACAGCTTCCCGCCCGATCTGGTAGCCAAAGCCTGCGAGATCGCAGGCACGGACGGCATCTTGGGTAATTGCCACGCCTCGGGCACGAACATCATCGAAAGCCTCGGAGACGAGCATATCCGCACCGGCTGGCCGATCTGCTACACCTCCGCCGATAGCGTCTTCCAGATCGCAGCCCATGAGGAGCATTTCGGCCTCGACCGCCTTTTGAAGCTCTGCGAGGGGCTCGCGCCGACGCTCCACGCGATGAAGGTGGGGCGCGTGATCGCGCGGCCGTTCATCGGCGAGAACGGGCAGTTCACCCGCACGCCGAACCGCCGCGACTATGCAATCCCGGCACCGTCGCCGACGCTGCTGGACTGGGCCTATGATGCGGGCCGCGTGACCCATGCGATCGGCAAGATCGGGGATATCTTCTCGCATCGCGGCATCACGCATTTACACAAGGGCAAGGGCGATGCCGATCTGGCCGATCACCTGATCCGGCTGGCGGATGAGGCCGAGGACGGCTCGCTCACCTTCGCCAATTTCGTCGAGTTCGACAGCCTCTACGGCCATCGCCGCGACATCTCGGGCTATGCCCGCGCGCTGGAATGGTTCGATACGGTGGCGGCCAAATTCCTCGACCGCCTGCAACCGGGCGATCTGGCGATCTTCACCGCCGATCACGGCAACGATCCAAGTTGGCGCGGCACCGATCACACCCGCGAACGCGTGCCGGTTCTGGGCGCGGGCCCCGGTATCGGGTCGCGCAGCGTGGGCAATGTGGGCTATGTGGATCTCGCGGCTTCGCTCGCCACGCATCTGAACATTCCGGCGCAAGGGCCGGGAAAAAGCTTTCTGTGAGGGACAACACAATGAGTGACCATCTGACCGTCGTCAAACATCCGCTGGTGCAGCACAAACTGACCCTGATGCGCGAGAAGGACACGTCGACCGCGTCCTTCCGTCGTCTGCTGCGCGAGATCAGCCTGCTGCTGGCCTATGAGATCACCTCGGAGCTGGAACTGACCTCGAAGAATATCGAGACGCCGCTTCAGGAGATGGACGCGCCGATCCTCGCAGGCAAGAAACTCGCGCTGGTGTCGATTCTGCGGGCGGGCAACGGTCTGCTGGATGGCGTGCTGGAGCTGATCCCGGCGGCGCGCGTGGGCTTTGTCGGCCTCTACCGCGACCCCGAGACGCTGAAGCCGGTCGAATACTATTGCAAGCTGCCGAGCGAGCTCGAAGATCGTCTGACCATCGTGGTCGATCCGATGCTGGCCACCGGAAACTCCTCGGTCGCGGCGATCGACCTGATCAAGGAAAAGGGTGCGAAGAACATTCGCTTCATGTGCCTGCTGGCCGCCCCTGAGGGCGTCGCGCGCATGAAAGAGGCGCATCCGGATGTGCCGATCGTGACCGCCGCGCTTGATGAGAGGCTCGACGATCACGCCTATATCGTGCCGGGTCTGGGCGATGCGGGCGACCGGATGTTCGGGACGAAGTAAGGCCAACACCCTTTACTCAAAGGCAAACCCGGCTATCCTCCCCTTGAAAACATCAGGGGGTGGATATGCGACTGAAAGCAGGGGCGGCGGCTGGTCTGTGCGCGATTCTCACGCTGGGGCTGGGAGGCTTCGCATCGGAGTCGAAGGCGCAGCAATATGCGCCCGCCGAAATGCCCCCGGCGAGCTATACCGATCCGCAATATGTCGACAGTCAGGGCTGCGTGTTCGTGCGCGCGGATTATGGCGGCGCCGTGCGCTGGGTGCCGCAGATGAATAGCGACCGCGGCATCGTCTGCGGCCATACGCCCAGCGTGGCGCCCACCGTGCCGGTTGCGTCGGTAACCGTGGCTGCGAACCCTGCGGCCCGCGCCACTGCCGCGATGCGCGCGCCCTATTCGCCGACCCCGACCTCTCCGCCTGTGCTGCGCGATCCGTCGCGCGTGTCTCACAGCGTGAGCGTCGGTGGGCTCGCCCCGGTGATGACCCACGCGCCCAAGCCGCAGAATGGCTGGACGAATGCCTTCGACGATGGGCGGCTGAACCCCTATCGCGGCCCGCGCACCGTCCACGGCAACACACAGATGCGCGCGCGCTGGACCGAAGAGACGCCGATGCAGCTTCGCCCCACCGCGACGCCGGATCAGGTCTATGTCGAGGGCTCTTATCCGCCGGTGCCGAAGCCCCGGGTCGTGGTGGTTCCAACCGTCACCGCGTCGAGCAAATCGGTCGCGCCGGTCGGTTCGAACGGCAAGCAATATGTGCAGGTCGGCAGCTTCGGCAATGTCGCGAATGTGGCCGCTGCAACGAAGCGTCTGCAGGCGCTGGGACTGCCGGTCGCGACCTCTAAGACGCAGGAGCTGACGGTGGTCTATGCCGGGCCGTTCTACGACAGTGCGAAGCTGAACTCGGCGCTGAGCCGCGCCCGGCGGGCGGGCTTCCCGGATGCGCTCGTGCGCTGAAGAGGCGTGAAGGCGCAAGACGGATCAAGCGGTCCTTCGGGGCCGTTTTTCATTGCGCCGAGCAGATGTCCTGCAGCGCCACCCATTGCGCATCTTCCAGAACCGGCTTCGGCGCGGGCTGGCCCTTGAACGGGTCGGCCTCGATCAGGCCGAGCACCGACTCTCCGGTCGGGTCGAGTGCGTAGGCATAGGGCGTCGCGCTGACCCCGGCATCGCGGAAGGCGCGCAGCAGCGTGTCGCCATCGGCCCGCGCCGGGGGGTGCTGCAGCAGGTCCTGCGCATATTCAGCCAGCCCGCTCTCGGGAAGATCGCCCGTCGTCAGCAGCCGCAGCGCTGCCGCGGGGCCGAGGCGGTCGAGCATCCGGTGCAGCGGGCGCCCTCCGGCGGTGCTGTTCTGCGCGGCGATGATGTAGCCCGCGACGACCTCGGGCGTATCCGGCCCGTCGATCGTGTCGCGTCCGACCACGGTCATCCCGCCCGGCAGCAGCCGCGCCCCTTCGAGCGCCTGCGGCAGGACCGCGATCACCGATTGTCCGGGCAGCCGTTCTGCCAGTGCGGAGAGGGCACGATCGCCGCCGGGGCTGTGACAGGCCGAGCCAGTCATCTTCACCATCTCGGAGAGCAGCTTGCGGCCGATCTCGACGCGTTTGGCCTGGGGGGCGACGCGCGCGGCATGATCGACCAGCGCTGAGGGCAGCCAGAACAGCGCCACGGCGCCGACTGCCAGCAGCACCGCTCCGATGAGCACACCGCGCAGCCGCCCCGGATGCGGGCGCTTTGCCGCGATCATCGCATGGACCTTCTCGATCGCGGCGATCATCGTCTCGTCTTCGATCTCGAGCTCTTCGCCCGGCTCCTCGGAGGGGGCGAAGATCGCGGGGCGTTTGCCGGGATTGCGGCGATGCATGGCAGGCAGCGACCAATGCGCGAGCGCCGTGCCGGAGCGCGCCTCCGACAGCACAAGCGTCGCGTCGCCCAGCGAGAGGATCACCTCGCGGCGCTGCGCGTCCGCTTCGGGACGCCATATACCGATCGCCTCGAGGCGTTCATATTCGGAAAGGGCGGTCATGCGGGCCCGTTACTGCTCTTGTTTGTCAAGAGGATAGCCGATCCTGCCGGGGGGTCAATCAAACAGCCCTGCCTGTAACGTAAACCGCCCCGCGCGGAAAGCCGAGCGGGGCGAGATGGGTCGCAATTCAGATTGGAGCGCGCGGAAAGCGAAGGGCCGCCCGCGCGGTCGTCCGTCAGGGCCGCAGATAGGCGTAGCCATCGCGTTGCAGATCGACGAGATAGGCCGCGCCGGAGGGAACGATTTCCGCCTCTTCGACCATAGGAGGCTCCTTCCCGAGCTTCTTGGTCATCCCGGCGAGCGTGTTGGCGCAGGCGCGGAAATGGATCGGCTCGCCCAGCATCGCCATTTCCTCGATGCGGGCTTTCACCGGCGAGGTGTCGGCGCGCAGCATGTTGAGCCCCGGCCCGTAGGTGACCATTTCGATCTGGACCTCTTCGCCTTTGTCTTTGTAATATTTGATCATGTTGAGCGCGTTGTTCAGCGCCATGTTCATCACTTGCGGATCGGCGCTGTTGACCTGAATGGCGATTTTCTCATTCGCCATAGCGGGCAATGCCCAAACCATCGCCGCGAGCGCAAGCCCGAGGCGGAGTCCTCCCTTTACCATCGTGATCTCCCTTTCACTTCATGGACGGCCAGCGTCAACGTGCCGCACCTGAAAAGCAAGTGGTTGCACGGACTGCTCCCGAAATTTCACGGCCTCGTGATGCGGGGGGGGGCGTTTCTTGGCTGAAGAAAAGACGCCCGTGATGCGTGCGCAGGGGCAATTGACCGCGCGGGGGCGAGTGTCTATCTGCTGCCTTGCGCGGATGGCTGGATGGCCGCGAGTTCCCGTAGCCCCGTGAATGCGGGTAGCCGGGGGCCCGAGGAAAGTCCGGACTCCATGAAGCAACGGTGCCGGGTAACGCCCGGGCGGGGAAACCCGACGGAAAGCGCCACAGAAAACAAACCGCCTCGGTTTCGGCCGGGGTCAGGGTGAAACGGTGGGGTAAGAGCCCACCGCGGGACTGGTAACAGGACCGGCACGGCAAGCCCCACCGGGAGCAACGCCGAATAGGGATCGCGTGCTGCGCCGCTTGCGGTGACGGCAGGGGAGCTTCGCCCCGAGCGATCCGGGTTGGCAGCTAGACCCTGTGAGCAATCGCAGGGCGAGAGGAATGGTCATCCATGGGGGTGCAAGCCCCCGGGACAAAATCCGGCTTACAGGCCATCCGCGCAAATTCTTCTTTCGCTTCAAGATCGAGGGCAAGGAACAAGCCCCCGCCCGCACGGGTTCCCGCCACTGCGGCACAGTGAGCGCGCATTGAAGCACAGGCCTCTCCATGATCGTGACTTGCGTTTCGCATCGAATTGGCCACGCTCGACGCAAAGGCGCGAACAGCCAAGACCAACTAGGGGAGAGAGATTGCCATGGGCTATACGATCGACAAGGTGATGACCGGGGCATTCGACGAGGTCGAGGCGAAAGTGCGTGAGGCGCTGGCCGAGGCGGGCTTCGGCGTGCTGACCGAGATCAACGTGTCCGCCACGATGAAGGCCAAGCTCGACAAGGACATGCCGCGCTACAAGATCCTCGGCGCCTGCAACCCCAAGCTTGCCTATGAGGCGATCGGCGTTGCGCCGCGGATCGGGGCGATGCTGCCGTGCAACGTAGTGCTGCGCGAGGTGGAGGACGGGATCGAGGTTAGCGCCGTCGACCCCGTGGCCTCGATGCTCGCGGTCGAGAATGACGACCTCATCGAAGTCGCGAGCCAGGTACGCCAGATGCTCGCCGACGTGGTTGCCAAGCTGTAAATCGCGTGAGTTTTTTCTAGCCAAGCGCGTCCCTGCGCGCGAAGCTGTCTCAACAGGAAACCGCATTTCGGGGGAATGATATGAGCTTCGTGAAGACATTGGCCACGCTCGCGGTGGGCTTCGCCGCCGCCAAGGGCGTGGAGCGTTTCAACAAGATGGGCGGTCTCGACGGCATGAAGGACGCGCTCGGCAAAGCGGGCGAGCCCGGCGGTATGGGCGACCAGATGGGCGAGTGGGCCGAGAAGATGGGCATGCCCGGCGGCAAGGAGACCGTGCGCGGTCTCTTCGGCCAGTTCGGCTCTCAGGCGGCCTCCGCGACGGCGGCGACCGAGGCAGGGCTTGGCGCGCTGATCGGGGCCATGACCGGCGCTGCGAAAACGGGCGCAGGCAATATCTCGGAGATGCTCGGCGCCGTGACCTCCGGCACGCCGGTCAACGCGATGATGGAGGATCAGGCCAAGCTGATGATCCGCGCGATGATTCAGGCCGCGAAAGCCGATGGCGAGATCGACGAGACCGAGCGCCAGACCATCCTCGATCACCTGTCCGACGCGTCCGACGAGGAGATCGCCTTCGTGAAATCCGAGCTCGACCGCCCGATCGACATCACCGCTCTGGCCAATGCCACCTCGGACCACATGAAGTCGCAGGTTTATTCCGCAGCGCTTCTGCCGATCACCGTCGATACCGAGGCGGAGAAGCAATATCTGGCGAATCTCGCCGCGGCGTTGGGCCTTGAGACGGAGAAAGTCGCCCAGATTCACGAGACGATGGGCAAGCCGCTGATCTGAGCGGAAAAGGGCGTCACCGCTTTATGAGCCGTGGGCGAAGAATTTTCAGCCTGCGGCCCGGTTTGCCGGTTGACTCCGCATCGCGCATCGCTAAAAGGCGGGCTTCAAGGATTCCGCGGGTGCGTAGTTTTTTCGATGCCCGGAGCTAGGAGATAAACAATGGCGAAGCCGACGACGATCAAGATCCGTCTGAACTCGACGGCGGGCACCGGGCACTTCTATGTGACCAAGAAGAACGCCCGCACCATGACCGAAAAAATGACCGTGAACAAATACGATCCGGTCGTGCGCAAGCACGTCGAATACAAGGAAGGCAAGATCAAGTAAGATCGCCTGACCTTGACGGTTAGAAGGCCGTGCCTCCGGGCACGGTCTTTTTCTTTTTGGATTGGAAACTCGCTGCCCGGATCAGCCGCGAAGCGGCCCGGGCCGCGCCCGACCTCCCCCGGGGAGGGCGCATTGGCGATGTCAGTGCAGGCACGTGCGTCTTTCGGGCTTGCGAGATAAAGCACCCAGCCACCGAGCGTTGCAAAGCGCCCAGCCGAGGTCGGGCGCGGCCCTCTGGAGGCCTAAGGCGGAGTTAGTGGGGCGTCCCCGGCGCATTGCTCGCGCAATCCGCGTTCGCCGCTTCGGTGGCTTCGCTGGAGCCCCCGATCCGCGCCTTCAGCGCAGACCGCGGCTCACCCCACCAGCCACAGAGACAGGTAAAGCGCGGCGAGGCCGCTGAGAATCGCCCACAGCGTGTTGCGCGTGGCGATGCCGACGCCCAGCGTCGCGAAGGCGGCGATCATCCGTGCAGGGTCGGTCTCACCGCCCGTGGCCGCAGGCCACAGCACCAGCGGCGCCACCAGCCCTGGGAGAACCGCGACCGGCGTATAGCGCAGGTAGCGCAGCGCCCATTCCGGCAATTGCCTGTCGCCGAGGAAGCCCATGAAAGAGAAACGCAGGAAGAACGTGCCGATCCCCAGCGCAATGATGATTCCCCAGATCAGGGCGTCCGAATACCCGTTCATTCCCGCACCGCCTTTCTGCGCGCGACCCAAAGCTCGACCTGCGCACCCGTCACCATCGCGGCGACCGCGGCGATCATCAGTCCCACGCCGGAGGGCAGGAAGCTCAGCGCCAGCGCGCCGACGACCGAGACCGCCGCCGCCGCGACATGGGCGAGCGTGCGCAGCGCCGGCCCGATCATCGCGAGGAAGGTGATCGGCACCGCGAAATCGAGCGCGAATTCCGGCGGGATTTTCGCGCCCACCAGCGCGCCGAGCAGCGTCGCCACATACCAGTTCGGGCAGATCGGGCTGCAGACGCCTGCGTAATAGGCCAGCTTCTCGGCGCGGCTCATCTCCGGCTCGGCCTCGTATTCATTGGCCGCCATCGCATAGGACTGATCGACCATGAAATAGGCCACCAGCGCCTTCTGCCATGTCTTCGCCTTGCCGAAATGCGGCGTCAGCGCTGCCGAATACATGGCCATGCGAAGATTGACCGCGAGCGAGGCCGCGAGGATCAGCAGGACCGGCGCGTGATCGCCCATCAGCTGCAGCGCTGTGAATTGCGCAGCGCCCGCGATGACCATCACCGAGAAGCCCATGACCTGCGCCAGATCGAGCCCCGCACTGGTTGCCGCCACCCCGAACAGCAGCCCGAAGGGCATGATTACCAGAAGGAACGGCAGGCCATGCCGAAATCCGCGCCAATAGGCGGCTCGGATCGTGCCTTTCGGGGTCGTCCCGTTCGCGGTCATGTCCGACATGATGCTTGTCTCCCGTTCTCAGTTGCGGGACAGATAGGGAAGGATGCGGGCAAAGGCAAAGCGCGCGATTGTATTGGAGGCAATCATCTTGACCGCTGGCGAAGATGTCGGGCCGCGCGTGGTCGCGGTGATCCTTGCGGGCGGGCAGGGGCGGCGCATGGGCGGCGTCGACAAGGCGATGGTGACGCTCGCCGGGCGACCGCTATTCGCCCATGTCGCAGCCCGGATCGGCCCGCAGGTGGCCAAGCTCGCGATCTCCGCCAATGGCGCGGCGCTACGATTCGCCCCGATCCCCGTGCTGCCCGATCCGCCCCAGCGGCGCGGTGAGGGGCCTCTGGCGGGGCTCCTGAGCGCGCTCGACTGGGCGGCAAAGCAGGGCGCGCAGAGGCTGCTCTACGTGCCTGTCGATACGCCCTTCCTGCCGCGCGATCTCGTGGCCCGGCTAAGCGCCCCCGGCGGCGCGGCCTATGCCGCCTCGAATGGCCGCGACCATCCGAGCGTGGCGCTATGCCCGGTCGACGACCGGGCGCGCATCGCACAGCTGTTCGCCTCCGGAGAGCGGCGCTTGCGCGCGGCCTTCCCGGACGCGGCGCGGGTGGAATTCAAAGGCAGCCCCGACCCGTTCACCAATCTCAACACGCCCGAGGATCTCGCCGCGGCGGCCGCGCATCTGGCGGAGGCGACACGGTGACTCAGGTGTCGATCCGGCACGGGCTCGCACGCGAGCATCGCACGGCGGCTGCAGGGCTCTACTGGCAGGCTTTCGGCGGCAAGCTGGGGCGGGTGATGGGCCCCGAGCCGCGCGCCCTGGGCTTCATCGCCGACGTGATCGATCCCAGCCACGCGCTCTCGGCGCTCGATGGCAACGGCACTCTTGTCGGGGTGGTCGGGTTTCGCACCCATCGCGGCTCTTTCGTCGGCGGAAGCTGGTCCGATCTGCGCAGCCATTACGGGCGCAGCGGCGGGCTCTGGCGCGGGGCCTGCCTGCATCTTCTCGCGCATGACCTGCCCGCGGGCGGGATGATGGTCGACGGCATCGCGGTGCGGCCCGAGTTGCGCGGGGCGGGCATCGGGCGCGCGCTGATCGAGGCTCTGTCCCATGAGGCGCGCAGGCGCGGCTATCAAGCGCTCTGCCTCGACGTGATCGACGAGAACCTGCGCGCACGCGCCCTGTATCAGCGGCTGGGCTTCGAGGTCACGGGGCGGCGCACGTCACGGCTGACGCGGCTCGTCTTCGATTTCCGCTCGGTGCAATTGATGCGCCGCGCGCTGTGAAGGCTCTGCCTCCGCCGCGCCCTTTCGTATTGGCCAAAATATCCCGGGGGTGAGGGCGAAGCCCGAGGGGGTTGACCCCCTCAGTCGAAACTTCCGGTGACGCGCCCCAGCAGCATGAAGGCGCGCGCGGTGCGGGTCTCGGCCATCTCGGCGATGTCCTGATCCGACGCGTTCTTCTCGAATTCCGCGAAGGTGCGGTCGAACTGGCGCAGGAAATGATGCGCCACGTCGCGGAAGATCGTGTCGCCGCGCATCCGGCCCGCGCTGAGCGCCAGAGACGAGCGGTCGCGGATGCCGCCCAGGCTGGTGATCTCGCGACCGCGCTCGCCTTGGGCGAAGCGACGCCACAGCTCGGGCCGGGCGCGGTCGGGTTTGAGGTCGTCCATGTAAATGCCGTCCTGTGCGAGCAGGTTCAGCACGTCTTGCGCCGAGCGCAGCAGCTTCGCCGTCGAACGGTCTTCGAGGGCACGGCGCAACGCGCGGAAGCCTTCGGTATCGTCGGGCGAATCCGGGAAGTTCATGGCGCGGACGAAATCCGCGACCGATAGCGGCGCGCGCAGCTCCTCGGCAGGGGTGCCGAGCGCCAGCATCGGTTCGCTGTCATCGGGCCGCGGCGGGGGCGGAGCCACCAGCGCCGCCTTGCGATCGGCCGAGGGCTGGCTCGCCTGCACGTCGCGGCGCGAGGCGAAGGTCGCGATCGTGGTCTCCGCCTGCCGGGCCACGGCGGCGATCTCGTCGAGCTTCTTCTCGACATTCTGATCGGTGCGCAGCGCCTGCTGATTGAGCCAGGCTGTGCGCATCGCCTCGATGGATTGCTTGAGAGCGGCGGTCTCGGCGCGCATCTCGCGGGTGGCGCGGGCGGTGACGGCGGCGACCCAGATCATCACGATCGGCACTGCCATCCCGACGACGAGGCTGACGGTGGCGAACAGCGATGCGGCGCGCGCGATCCCCGGGGCGAAGAACCAGAAGGCCACGACCATGAAAACCCACAGGAGGCTCAGCCCCAGCGCGATCCATTCCGGCGCGCCGGGATATCGCGTCTTGAGGCGTGGACGACCGGCAGGCGATTGCGGTCCGCCGGGCATGGCGAACCGGTCCTTGTCCTGCTCTGCGGGTCCTTCCATTCAGGCTCTCCGTCAGTGGTGCGCGGTCAAATGCTCAGGGGCAACCGCGCAGGGGACGACCGCGTCAGGCGAAAACGATCTTGAGGATTTCGTAAGCCTTGTCGCCACCCGGCGTGCGAACCTCGACCGAGTCGCCCTCGTCCTTGCCGATCAGCGCACGCGCCAGCGGCGATTTCATGTTGAGCTTGCCCTTCTCCAGATCGGCCTCGGGCTCGCCGACGATCTGGTAGGTCTTCTCTTCGTCGGTGTCCTCGTCGACGATGGTGACAGTCGCGCCGAATTTCACGGCGCCCGTCATCTTCGACGGGTCGATCACCTCGGCCCGGCCCAGAAGCCCTTCGAGCTCCTTGATCCGGCCTTCGATAAAGCCCTGCTTCTCGCGTGCCGAATGGTATTCGGCATTCTCCGAGAGGTCGCCCAATTCCCGCGCTTCCGCGATCGCAGCAATGATCGCAGGCCGCTCTTCGGACTTGAGCTTTTTCAATTCTGTATTGAGCGCGTCGAAACCCGCGCGCGTCATCGGTTGTTTGTCCATGGAAGGCTCCCGAATTCGGAACTGTCCCCAATTCAGGGCATCTAAATCTGCTCTGACCCCCGGAAGTCAAGTGGACAGCGCGATTTTCGCGGCGAATTGCCGATCTCCTCAGTCTGGGAAGGGATTGTAATTTGGCGCAAGATTGTTGCGCGGCATCGCAGCGTAACAATTGCCTCGTTACGCTAGGTAGGCTAGGCAGGACGCCAGCTAGGACGACCAGCAAGGGGTTCGACAGACATGACCGACGTGACGCGCGAGTCGATGGAATATGATGTGGTGATCGTGGGCGCGGGGCCTGCAGGGCTTTCGGCGGCGATCCGTCTCAAGCAGATCGACCCGGAGCTCGAGGTCGTCGTGCTCGAGAAGGGCTCGGAAGTGGGCGCGCATATCCTGTCGGGCGCGGTGCTCGACACCAGCGGGTTGGATCAGCTGATCCCCGACTGGAAGGACAAGGGCGCACCGATCACCGTGCCGGTCAAGAAGGACAATTTCTACATGCTGGGCGAGGCCGGGGCGATGCGCATCCCGAACTGGCCGATGCCGCCCTTGATGTCGAACCACGGCAAATACATCGTCTCGATGGGCAATGTCTGCCGCTGGATGGCCGAGCAGGCCGAAGGTCTGGGCGTCGAGATTTTCCCGGGCATGGCCGCGTCGGAAATCGTCTGGGACGGCGACCGGGTGGCCGGTGTCGTCGCGGGCGAGTTCGGCAAGAACCCCGATGGCACGGAAGGCCCGGGCTACGAGCCGGGCATGGAGCTGCGCGGCAAATACGTGATGATCGCCGAGGGCGTGCGCGGCTCGCTCGCCAAGGTGATGATGGAGAAGCACAACCTCTCCGACGGTCACTGCCCGCAGAAATTCGGCCTCGGCATGAAGGAAATCTGGGAGATCGACCCGGAGAAGCACCGCGAAGGCACCGTGACCCACACGATGGGCTGGCCGCTGGGCGGCAATGCGGGCGGCGGGTCTTTCATCTATCACCTCGAGAACAATCAGGTCTATGTCGGCTTCGTGGTGCACCTGAACTACGAGAACCCGCATCTGTATCCCTACATGGAGTTCCAGCGCTTCAAGCATCACCCGATGGTCGCGGAACTGCTCGAAGGCGGCAAGCGCGTGGCTTACGGCGCGCGGGCGATCTCGGAAGGCGGCTGGCAGTCGATCCCGAAACTGACCGTGCCGGGCGCGGTGCTACTGGGCTGCTCGGCGGGGCTCGTGAACGTGCCGCGCATCAAGGGCAACCATAACGCGATGCTGTCGGGCATCGCGGCGGCGGAAGCTGCGGCAGAGGCGATCAAAGGTGGTCGCGCGGGCGATGAACTGACCGAATACGAGGCCGATCTGCGCTCGGGTCCGATCGCAAACGACCTCAAGAAGGTCCGCAACGTGAAGCCGATGTGGTCGAAATGGGGGATGGTCCCCTCGCTGATCTTCGGTGGGCTCGACATGTGGACCAACGATGTCTTCGGCTTCTCGCTGTTCGGCACGCTCAAGCATGGCAAGTCGGATGCGAAAGCGACCGGCGAGGCGAGCAAGTTCAAGCCGATCGACTACCCCAAACCCGATGGCAAGCTGAGCTTCGACCGCCTGACCAATGTCAGCTTCTCGAACACCAACCATGAAGAGAGCCAGCCCTGCCACCTGAAGCTGAAGGATCCGTCGATCCCGATCTCGGTGAACCTGCCGAAATATGACGAGCCCGCGCAGCGCTACTGCCCGGCGGGCGTCTACGAGGTGGTCGGCGAGGGCGACGACGCGAAGTTCCAGATCAACTTCCAGAACTGCGTCCACTGCAAGACCTGCGACATCAAGGACCCGAGCCAGAACATCAACTGGACCACCCCTCAGGGCGGCGACGGGCCGAACTACCCGAACATGTGATCGCGAAGGGGGCCTGAGGGCCCCTTTTTGCACCGGACTCTGGGAAGGCCGAATATGCCGACGCAAACACCGACTGGCTCGTTTCCGACCCGGCCGATCGTCGTGGTCTGTCGCCCCTTCGACGAAAACAGCGGGGGGCAGATCGTGCTTCACGCGTTGATTGACCGCATGCGGAGCCTTCGCGTCGACGCCTATGCAAGTCAGCCCTGCAAGACCTACCGATCCCTGCGCCCTGCATGGCTTGGCGCGTTGAAGCGCTGGAACTATCGCCGGAAGCTGCCGGAATTTTCCGCGCATGAGAGCATGGATGTGCCCATGGCCTCCGATGCGGTCCTTGACGATGCGATCATTGTCTATCCGGAGACGGTCAGGGGTAACCCGCTGGAAGCCGAGCGCGTGGTCCGCTGGCTGCTGAACCGCCCCGGCCTGTTGGGCGGCAATGAAACCCTCGATCCGAGCGAGGAAGTCTTCTTCTATCAGGAAGCCTTCGCCGAAGGTGTGGCCTCCGTTTCACCCGATCGTCTGCTGCGGGTGCGGTGGCTGCGCGAGGACGTCTATCGGGATGAAAACCGTTCGCGCTCCGGCAGTTGCCGGATGATCCGGAAGGGAACGGATACGATTTCGCAAATCCCGGAAGGCGACCGCGCTATTCCGCTCGACGGTCTCAGTCACCAAGAAATCGCCGAGGTCTTCAATAAGACCGAAGTTTTCTACTGCCACGACCTCTACACGATGTACGCCTATTACGCGGCGCTGTCGGGCTGTGTGCCGGTGGTCGTCCCACGTCCGGGCTTGAGTGCGGAGGATTGGCGGGACGGCTTCGAGTTGAAGCACGGGGTCGCTTATGGTGAGGAGGAAATCGACTGGGCGCGCGCGACGCGCGATCAGTTGATTGCCGACATGGCAGCGGCCAGAGAGCAGGAAACCGAGAATGTCTTGCGCTTTCTCGCTATTCTGAAAGAGCGTTTCGGCTGATCGCACCCGGCTTCGAGGAGGAATTTGTGCCCATGCGAAACATCGTGATCTATGGCTGCGGCGGGTTCGGGCGCGAAGTGCTTCAGGTGATCCACGCGATCAATGCGGAGGCTCCGACCTGGAACGTGCTCGGTTTCGCGGTCGATCCCGGCATTGAGCACCCGGAGACGGTCCACGGGCTGCCGGTCACCTCCGATCTGTCCACCTTCGGAGACGATCCGCTGCCGGATGTCGTCATCGCGATTGGCTCTCCGGCGGGGCGCAAGGGCATTGCGACCCGTTTGGGCGCGCGCGGACACGCTTTTCCGGTGCTGGTGCATCCGAGGGCGTGGCTCGGTGAGAATGTCCGGCTGAGCGATGGTGTCATCATTTGCGCAGGCGCCTGCCTGACGACCGATATCGAGCTGTCCGATCATGTTCACATCAATCTCAGCGCGACAGTTGGGCATGATGTGGAAATCGGATCCTTCTCGACGATCAGCCCGGGGGCGAATATCTCGGGCAATGTCCACTTGGCGGAGGAAGTCGAGATCGGCACCGGGGCGAGTATTATTCAACGCATCCCCGTCGGCCGGGCTTCGGTGATCGGCGCGGGGGCTGCTGTGGTCCGGGAAATTCCCGAAAACAGTGTCGCGGTGGGAGTCCCCGCGAAGGTTATCCAGACCAAGAGTGATCCCGCCTGAGTTCAGAGCAGGCGCTCGATCGCCTCCCGCAAATCCCGGTCGCTCAGCAGGGCGACATCGGGATGCGTCGGGATGTTGACGAGATTGCGATACAGCTCCGTCGTCTTCGGCAGGTCAGCCAGCGGTTTGTAATATTTTCCGAAGGTCAGCTGTTTGCTGTCCAAGATCGTTTCCAAAGGGATTTCCGTCTCGGCAAGATAACCCCAGCTCATGGCGGGCGCGCCGATGTTGAATGGCGTCAAAGGGCGCAGGCCAAGCTCGCGCGCGATGTCATGCACGCGCTCGGCCTGCTCGAAATACTCTTTCTCCCAAGTGTCGACCCGCTCGAGGCGGTCGATGAGGAAGGCGCAGGAAATATCGGAAATCTTGCCGTTGTTCACCCAGCAAGACGGTTCCGCTGGAACCGCCCCGTAATTGATCAGGCTGTAGAACTCTTCGGATAGCTCCGCGGGCGTAATCGCAAGACCACCTTCGCCCATGCCATAAGGCTTGGTGTGGTGCAGGCTGAGCGCCTGCCACGGCCAATCGGGCAAATCGCGACTGATCCCCGCCGCGTTATCCAGAAGCAGGAGTTTCCCGGTGGCCTTGGCGTATTCGATATAGGCGGAGAAGTCGCGATGAAGGCCGAACGGATTCACGACGACGAGCCCGTCGAAACTGTCTTCGGGAAGCGCCTTCAACTGCTCCAGGTCGAGAAGCCCCTGATCGTCGCAATCGACGAAGTGCATAGCGGCGAAGTGGCCGCGTCCCAGGTTCTGAAAGCTGAACGCGGAGCCGACCCATTGTAGTGCGCGCCCCTCGCGCAGCGCCAGAAGCTTCGCCATCGCCTCCAATGCAATTCCGGCGTTCGCGCAGGGCGTGACGGATGTTTGCGGTCCGAAGCTGAAATGCGCAGCGAATGATTCTACGAGCTTTCGATACAGAGGGCCGCGATTTGCCCAGCTGTTTTCGCCACTGCAGAGATCGAGCAGCGTGGTCACTCGAGTCATATCGGGAGATTTGGCGTTGATGAACTTGACTTGGGTATCAGTCACAAGGTGATCGTCTTTCAACTCGAAGAAGAATTTACAGGCAGACTGCTAACCTTAAAGATGTGCAATCTGCAAATACTCGTTATGCGTAGCCTTCGAGCCTGGCGAATTCTCGTCGTCTCGCCTGAAGCTGTGATTGAGTATCCGCGCGCGACGACTTTACGTCAATTCCCTCATCACAACGCCGTGTCTGCGCAGGCGGCTTCCCGCGTGCGGTGGTTCGGCTCATTGTAATGCCCGCAGCGCGCCGTTACGCTCGATTTCAACCCGAATGAGAGGACCGTTTCGTGTCGAGTTTGAAGACCCCGCTGCGCCTTGCGCTCTTCGCCCTCTTGATGGGCTCCACCGCGCCGATGCCGCTGCTGGCTCAGGATGCGCCGAAGGCTGGCAGCGCCGAAGATGCGGCGCAGGCTGCCGATGACGCCGAGGCCAAAGGCGATGCCGGCGACACCGCGAATGACCCGAGCCCCGCAGAGGCGGGGGCTTATCTCGCCGCGCGCATCGCGTCGCAGCAATTCGATTTCGCCGAGGCCGCGCATTACTACCGCCAATTGATGACCAGCGGCGATACCAGCGGCGCGACCGCGGAAGCGACGCTCGTCTCCGAGATTGCGATCGCCGATTTCGACCGCGCCACGCCGCTTGCGCAGCAGATGGTGGAGGCCGGGACCGGCAGCCAGATCGCGGCGCTCACCGCGTTGGCGGCCGATGCGCATGACAAGAACTGGACCGGGGCGCTCGCGCTTCTCGACAGCGGCGCCGATCCCGGGCCGCTCGTGGGCGGTCTGACCAAGGCCTGGGCGCTGGCGGGCGACGGCAAGATGTCCGACGCCTCCGCGGCCTTCGACGAAGTCGGCAAGCAGCAGGGCCTTGCGGCCTTCGCGGGCTTCCACAAGGCGCTCGCGTTGGCGCTGGTCGGCGATTACGAAGGCGCCGATGCGATCCTGAGCGGCGAACACGGCGAGAAAATCACCTCGACCCGGCGCGGTGTGCTGGCCCATGTCGAAGTGCTCTCGCAGCTCGAGAAGAACAAAGAGGCGCTGAAGCTGATCGAGGATCGCTTCGGCAAGGATCTCGATCCGCAGCTGAAGGACATTCGCACCAAGCTGGAGGCGGGCGACACGCTGCCCTTCGACGTCGTGCGCAACGCGTCCGACGGCGTGGCGGAGGTCTATTACTCGGTCGCACAGGCGCTGATCGGGGATGCGCCCGACACGTTCACGCTGGTGCATTCGCGGCTGGCGAACATGATCCGGCCCGACATGGATGATGCGACGCTGCTGACCGCATCGATGCTCGACCAGCAGGGCCAATACGATCTTGCTATCGAAGCCTATGCCGACATCAAGCCCGACAGCCCGATCTACCACGCCGCCGAAATCGGACGCGCGGAATCGATGGTGCGCGCGGGCCGCAACGATGCGGCGATCGAAGTGCTCGAGAACCTGTCGCGCAGCCGTCCCAAGCTCGTGGGCGTCTGGACCGCTCTGGGCGACACGCTGCGCCGCGAGAGCCGCTTTGCCGAGGCTGCAAAGGCCTATGACAAGGCGATCGACCTGCTTGGCCAGCCCGAGCCGAAGGACTGGTTCGTCTGGTATTCGCGCGCCATCGCGCAGGAACGCTCGGGCAATTGGGACGAGGCCGAGAAGGGCTTCCGCGAGGCGCTGCGTCTCTCGCCCGATCAGCCCTCGGTGCTCAACTATCTGGGCTATTCCTATGTCGACAAGGGCGAGAATCTCGACGAGGCGCTCGACATGATCCGCAAGGCCGCCGCCGAGCGTCCCGATGCGGGCTTCATCATCGACAGCCTCGGCTGGGCGCTGTTCAAGCTTGGCCATTATCAGGAGGCGGCCGAGAAGATGGAGCGCGCCGTGGAGCTCGAGCCGCGCGATCCGCTGCTCAACGACCACCTCGGCGATGTGCTCTGGGCCGTGGGCCGCCAGCGCGAGGCGAAATTCCAGTGGCGCCGCGCGTTGTCCTTCGCGACCGACGATGCGGAGACCACCGAGGAGCTCGATCCCGATGCGATCCGCCGCAAGATCGAGGTGGGTTTGGACCAGCTGCGCAAGGAGCAGGGTCTGCCGCCGCTCGAGGACAAGGGCCCGAGCAAGGATACCGCTCAGGCTGCCCCCGAAACTCCCGCGAGCGATGCGAATAATTGACGCCTTCGCGCCGGCGAAGATCAACCTGACGCTCCATGTCACCGGCCAGCGGGCCGATGGCTACCACCTGCTCGACAGCCTCGTGGCCTTCGGGCCGATGGGCGACCGGCTGGTGCTGCGTGAGAGCGATGTGCTGTCGCTCAGCGTCGCGGGGCCCGAGGCGGCGGGCGTGCCCGCCGACCCGTCGAACCTCGTGCTGAAAGCCGCGGCCCTCCTGTCGCGCCCGGCAGGGCAGGGGGCCGAGATCCATCTCGACAAATATCTGCCGCCCGCCTCGGGCATCGGCGGTGGATCGTCAGACGCGGCGGCTGCGCTGCGGGGGCTGGCTGCGCTTTGGGACCAGCCGCTTCCGGCAGAGACCGCACAGCTTGGGGCAGACGTGCCGATGTGCCTGACGCCGCAGCCCCAGCGCGTGCGGGGCATCGGCGAGACGCTGGACC
This sequence comes from Thioclava sp. DLFJ4-1, assembly GCF_002020145.1. Taxonomy (NCBI): domain Bacteria; kingdom Pseudomonadati; phylum Pseudomonadota; class Alphaproteobacteria; order Rhodobacterales; family Paracoccaceae; genus Thioclava; species Thioclava sp. DLFJ4-1. The sequence goes on along the minus strand of NZ_MPZT01000002.1, from coordinate 494,862 downwards.
CCGTGGCCCTGCCGCCGCTACCCGCGCTTCTGGTCAATCCGCGCGTGGAAGTGCCGACGCCTGCGATCTTCAAAGGGCTCGATTCGAAGGACAATCCCCCGATGCCGGAGGCGCTTCCGACCTTTGCCGGCGCGCACGATTGCATCGACTGGCTCGCGACCCAGCGTAATGACCTGCAAGCCCCCGCCATCGCCTCCGCCCCGGTGATCGGGGAGGTTCTGGACGGTCTCATGATGCTGCCCGGCTGCCGCCTCGCGCGCATGTCGGGCTCGGGTGCCACCTGTTTCGCGCTGTTCGAGACGCTGGACGGGGCGCAGGCCGCCGAGGCGATGCTGGCCCAACGTCGCCCCGACTGGTGGCGCGCCTCCGGCATGCTCGGCGATCAGACGCAAAAGGCGCAGCCCCAAAGCCGCGCCTCTTCCTCTTGACCCAAATATCCCGGGGGGAGCCCGCAGGGCGGGGGCAGAGCCCCCTCAGCGCAGCCGCGCCACCACGTAATCCGCCAGATCGTCCAGCATCTGCCGCAGCTCGCTCTCGGGCAGGACCTTGAGCCGCTCGCGCCCGCGATCGGCCCATTCGAGGGCTGCCGCGCGGGTCTCTTCCAGCGCGCCGGTCGCGTGCAGCAGCTCCATCGCATGCTCCAGATCGCCCTCGCGCTGGTCACCCTTGTCGATGGTGCGGGTCCAGAAGGCGCGGGCGTCCGCGTCGGCTTTCGCCAGCGCCTTGATCAGCGGCAGGGTCAGCTTGCGCTCGCGGAAATCGTCGCCCACGTTCTTGCCCATCGTCTCGGCATCGCTGAGATAGTCCAGCAGATCGTCAACCACCTGGAACGCGATCCCGAGGCTCTCGCCGTAATCGTGCAGCGCCGCGATCTGGTCCTCCGGCGCACCGGCCAGAACCGCGCCCGCCTCGGTCGCCGCCGAGAACAGCGCCGCCGTCTTGCCGCGCACCACCTTGTAATAGGTGTCCTCGGTCGTGTTCAGGTCTTCCGCGGCCGAGAGCTGCAGAACCTCGCCCTCGGTGATGACGGCGGAGGCGTTCGACAGGATCGACAGAACCCGCAGGTTGTCGGTGTCGGTCATCAACTGGAACGACCGCGCAAACAGGTAATCACCAACGAGCACGCTCGACTTGTTGTCCCAGAGCAGGTTCGCGGTCGGGCGGCCCCGGCGCTGCTTGCTCTCGTCGACCACGTCGTCATGCAGCAGCGTCGCGGTATGGATGAACTCGACCGCTGCCGCGAGGTTGTGATGCAGGCTGCCCTCGTAGCCGCACAGCCGCGCCGCCGCGACGGTCAGCATCGGCCGCAGCCGCTTGCCGCCCGCGCCGACCAGATGGGCGGTCACTTCGGGGATACGCGGCGCGTTTTCCGAAGCCATGCGCTCGGCGATCAGCGCATCCACCGCCGCCATGTCGCTGGCCAAGGCTTCCGCGAGCCGGTCATGCGGTTTCGCCGTGTTGTCGGGCTTGTCGTCGAGGCTCATGTTCATCCCTTCGATCTGCCTCATCTCGACAGCCCTCGCAAGGGGCCGTAAGTGAGGGATATGAAAGAGCTACTGCGCAGCACGGACCCGGTGAAACTGGCCATGGCGACCGCCCTTCTCGAGGGCGAGGGTATAAGCACGTTTCAACTCGACGTCCATACGAGCGTGCTGGAAGGCTCGCTCGGAATCCTTCCGCGCCGCCTGATGGTGCGCGACAGCGACATGTTCATGGCGCAGGCGGTTCTGCGCGATAACGAGATCAAATCGGATTGATGCCCATGGATCGGTTCGGGCCCGATGAATTGACAGTCGATGGCTTTCTCGGCGGGCGGTTGCGCATCGCCCAGCCGCGCGCGGGCTACCGCGCGGCGATGGACCCGGTCCTGCTGGCGGCGGCCTGTCCGGCGCAGGCGGGCCAGTCGGTTCTGGAGCTCGGCTGCGGGGCAGGGGTGGCGAGCCTGTGCCTTGGCTGGCGGGTGTCGGGGCTTGCGCAAAGCGGGGTGGAACTGCAGCCCGCCTATGCCGATCTGGCCCGGCGCAACGCGGCGGAGAACGGGATCGCGCTCGAGGTGATCGAAGGCGATCTGGCGCAGATGCCGGCCGATCTCCGGGCGCGCAGCTTCGATCATGTCATCGCCAATCCGCCCTATTTCGGGCCCGAGGACGGCACGCCCGCCGCCGATCCCGGACGCGAGCGCGCACAGCGCGAGGCGACGCCGATCAGCGCATGGCTCGACGCGGGGCTACGGCGGCTCAAGCCCGAGGGGCGGATCACGCTGATCCAGCAGGCCGACCGTCTGGCGGACCTATTGGCGGGGTTGCACGGGCGGACCGGCGCGATCACCGTTCTGCCGATCGCCCCTCGCACAGGGCGCGCGGCGCGGCGGGTGATCGTCACGGCCCGCAAAGGCGCGCGGACGCCGCTGCAGCTTCTGGCGCCGCTGATCCTGCATTCGGCGCCGGTGCATTCACGCGACGCAGAGGATTTGACGGATATTGCGCGCGAAATCCTGCGCGAAGGTCAAAAATTGCCGATTCCGCGTTAACGCTTTCGCAAGATTTCGCGAAAATGCTGGGGATAACCCGTCGCTATACGACATTTCCGTGACACGACTCAAAACCTGTGCTGCAATCGATGGGCTGACAACTGGAGAGGAGACTGCCATGTCGCTTGGTTCGCATATCACCGAACTTCGCAAAAAACATGAGGCTCTGTCGATGGAGGTCGAGCGCGCATCGCGCAGACCCGGCATCGACGATCTCGAAATCGCTCAGATGAAAAGGCAAAAACTTAGGCTGAAAGAGGAAATCCGCCGCCTCGAAACGGCCTGAGGGCCCTCCCACGAGTTTAACCGGGCCGTCCTTCGGGGCGGCCCGTCTCTTTTGAAAAAGGGCCGTTAGAGCGGATGCCGACTCAGGCCGAACCTTTCCGCGGTATCTCCTGCCCGGTCATATCTGGCGGCGGAGGCGCGGCGCGCCGACGCCGACCGCCAAGCGCCGCCAGCCCGGCGCCCCCGGCGATCATCGCCGCCGCGATCAGCAGGGTAGGCCGCGCGTCCGCAATCCCGACTGCGACCAGCACCAGCGTCGAGACCAGCGGGGCCGCGTAGGAGGCCGTGCCCAGCAGCTGAATATCGCCCCGCTTCACGCCAAGATCCCACGTGTAGAAGGCGAGCCCGACCGGCCCCAACCCCAAGCCGATCACCGAGGCCCAGCCGATCGCGTCCGCAGGCCAGATCGTCGGCTCCAGCGCAAGATGGGCGACGGCCGACAGGGCCGCGCTCGCGAGGCAATAGACCGCGACCGCCGCCGTCGGCACCGCGCCGAAGCGCCGCGACAGCAGCGAATAGCTCGACCATGTCAGTGCGCAGATCAGCGCCAGCCCATAGCCGGGAAGCGCCGCGGGATCGGCGGAAATCCCGCCCCCGAGGATCAGCGCCGCGCCCCCGAAGGCGAGCACCGCCCCCGCGACATGCCAAAGCGTCAGCCGCTCGCCGGGCAGCAACCCGGAAAAGAGCACGATCAGCAGGGGCCAGAGATAAGCGATCAGCCCGGCCTCGGCCGGGGGCGCGAGGCGCAGCGCCGAGAAATAGAGGAAATGATAACCAAACAGCCCCGCGGTCCCGGCGAGATAGACCTTCCACGACACATGCCGCAGCTGCCCCAGCGCACCGGTCGCCACCAGCCAGATCACGCCCACCGCGCCGCCCAAAGCGAAACAGAGCGCGTTCAGCATCAGGGGCGGCACCGGGGCCGACCCCACGGTGAACAGCGCCAGAAGCGCCCACAGCAATACCGCTGTGAACCCGATCGAAGTGGCCTTGCCGCGTGTCATGCTGTCCCCGCCAAAACTAAAGAGGCCCGCAAAATGCGGGCCTCCGTCGAGAATGCCAAGAGGCGAAATCAGATGAAGTACTGACCGCCATTCGCGGTGATGGTCGAGCCGGTGATGAAGCCCGCATCGTCGGATGCGAGGAACACCACGCAGCGCGCGATTTCTTCGGGCTCGCCCAGACGACCGACCGGGATCTGGCCGATGATCGACTCGCGCACCTTCTCCGGCACCGCCATGACCATCTCGGTCGCGATATAGCCGGGGCAGATCGCGTTCACCGTGATGCCCGCGCGCGCGCCTTCCTGCGCCAGCGCCTTGGTGAAGCCCAGATCGCCCGCCTTCGCCGCCGAGTAATTCGCCTGAGCGAACTGACCCTTCTGGCCGTTGATCGAGGAGATGTTCACGACCCGGCCGAACTTGCGCTCGCGCATCTTCGTCCAGAGCGGGTGGGTCATGTTGAAGATGCCGCTGAGATTGGTGTCGATCACCTGGTTCCACTGCTCGCGGGTCATCTTGTGGAAGGGCGCGTCGCGGGTAATGCCCGCGTTGTTCACCAGAACGTCGATCGGGCCGACCTCGGATTCGATCTGCTCGATCCCCGCCGCGCAGGCGCCGTAATCGGCGACCGACCATTTGTAGGTCTTGATCCCCGTCTCCTCGGTGAACTTGGCCGCAGCCTCGTCATTGCCGGCATAGTTCGCGACGACCGTGTAGCCCGCCGCCTGCAGCGCCTTCGAGATCGCCGCGCCAATGCCGCGCGATCCGCCGGTGACCAATGCAACTCTCGCCATGATTCCTCCTCCAAATGGAATGCCCTTGAAATGCTGTTACCGAAAATGACAAGAGCGCGCAACAAAGTTGCGCGCTCTTTTTGCAGATGCAGCATTTTTTTGCCGTTAGAGGCCTTCAATGCACATTGCGACGCCCATACCGCCACCGATGCAGAGCGTGGCGAGGCCTTTTTTCGAGCCCTGACGCTTCATCTCGAACAGAAGGGTGTTGAGGATTCGCGCGCCGCTGGCGCCGATCGGGTGGCCGATGGCGATGGCGCCGCCATTGACGTTCACCTTGCTGACATCCCAACCCATGTCCTTGTTCACCGCGCAGGCTTGCGCCGCGAAGGCCTCGTTGGCTTCGATCAAGTCGAGATCGGAAGCTTTCCAGCCCGCCTTCTCCAGCGCTTTGCGCGAGGACGGGATCGGGCCGCAGCCCATGATCGACGGGTCGAGCCCGGCGGTCGCATAGGAGGCAATGCGGGCCAGCGGCGTGAGCCCGCGCTTCTCGGCCTCTTCCTCCGACATCAGCAGCACCGCGGCCGCACCGTCATTGATGCCGCTCGCGTTGCCCGCGGTCACCGAGCCGTCCTTGGCGAAGGCCGGGCGCAGCTTCTGCATGTTCTCGATCGTCGCGCCGTGGCGGATATATTCGTCCTGATCCACGACCGTGTCGCCCTTGCGCGTCTTCACTGTGAAGGCCGCGATCTCGTCGGCAAACTTGCCGGCCTTCTGCGCAGCCTCGGCCTTGTTCTGCGAAGCCAGCGCGAATTCGTCCTGCATCTCGCGCGAAATCTGCCACTGGGTCGCGACATTTTCAGCGGTCTGGCCCATGTGGTAGCCGTTGAACGCGTCCCACAGGCCGTCCTTGATCATCGAGTCGATCATCTTCATGTCGCCCATCTTCTGACCCGCGCGCAGATGCGCGACATGGGGGCTGAGCGACATGCTTTCCTGACCGCCCGCGACGACGATTTCGGCATCGCCGCACATGATGTGCTGGGCGCCGAGCGCGACCGTGCGCAGACCCGAACCGCAGACCTGGTTGATCGACCAAGCGGCGCTTTCGATCGGCAGACCCGCGTTGATATGGGCTTGGCGGGCGGGGTTCTGGCCTTGGCCCGCGGTCAGTACCTGACCGAGGATCGTCTCGGACACATCGGACTTCTCGATCCCGGCGCGGGCGACGACGGCCTCGATCACGGCGGCGCCGAGGTCATGTGCGGGCGTATTGGCAAACGCGCCCAAAAACGAGCCGACGGGCGTGCGCGCGGCCGAGACGATGACGACATTGGTCATGGGATCCTCCTCATCACTTAAGCGGGCGCGACAGCGCGTCCGTTCTGCTGCTGCGCAGCATGGCGGAAGGGAACGAGAGGTCAAGCTTAATCCCGTCGCTCGGGAAATTGTCAGCGCAAGTTTATTGCGCTCTGGCTGGGGTCATGCACGTCTCCGTTGCGGTTCGTGAGACTGGCTCCACGGGGGGTGGATCGTCGGCGCGCCGAAGTAATAGCCCTGCATGCAATCGACGCCGAGGCTTGCCACATATTCGGCATCCTCCAGCGACTCGACCGCTTCGGCGATTGTGAACATCTCGAAATGGCGCGCCACGTCGAGCAGCGATTTCGTCAGCGCCTGATTGTCCGGATCGTGCGAGATGCCGCGGATGAACTGCCCGTCGACCTTGATGATGTCGAAGTAGAAATCTCGCAGGTAGCGGAAAGACGTGTAGCCCGCCCCGAAATCGTCGAGCGCGAAACTGACGCCGCGCGCCTGCAAATCCTCCATGAAGACGCTGACGAGCTCGGGAATTTCCATCGCCGAGCTTTCGGTAATCTCCAGGATGAGACGCTCGCCGAGGGTTTCATCGACCGCGAGGCCGCGATTGAGAACCTTGGTCCAGGGCGCGTAGCCGATCGAGCGCGCCGACATATTGATCGCCAGGCGCAGATCCGGCTGCCCAAGAAGCGTTTTCAGACCCAGTTCGAGCGAGAGGCAATCGAGTTTCCGCCCGACCTCTGTACGTTCGATCGCGTTGATGAACTCCTTCGCGGGGATGATGCGCCCGCTATCGTCGAGAACCCGGATCAGGCCCTCGTAAAACGCGGGTCGGTCGGGGCGACAGGTCTGGATCACGGGCTGATAGGCCAGCATGACATCATGGCGGTCGATCGCCGCGCGCACCATGGTCAAGGTCTGTCGGCTTTGCTCGGCAGCCGCAAAGCTCAGCGGGCTATCTTCATCACGATGCACCGGCATGGCCCTCGCGTCTCGATTCTTCATCTGCCCCTCCTTCGCCTTCGAGCCAAGTATCCGCGCAAGCGCCTAAGAAGGGGTAAAGACCGGGAAATACGCCGGACTCGTGGTTAACGGGAAATTCGCATCCGGCGTTAAGTCGATGGTAACCGGCAGGTGCCTAGGGTGGACCTCAATGGAACAGAATGGGCGATGACGAAAATGGGGCAGCCGGCACTGCGCAGCACCAACGAGGTGCCTTTCGCGCTGGAAGAATTGTTCTACTCGCGCACCGATACGCGCGGGGTGATCCAATCGGGCAACGAGATTTTTCGGCGCACCGCGGGTTTTGAATGGTCCGAGATGATCGGGGCGCCGCATAAGATCGTGCGTCATCCCGATACGCCGCGGGCGGTGTTCAGGGTGCTTTGGGATGCGCTGAAAAAAGGCTATCCCATGGGCGCCTATGTGAAAAACAAGGCGAAAGGCGGCGGGTGGTATTGGGTCTTCGCGGTCGTCATGCCGATCGAGGGAGGCTACCTCTCGGTCCGGCTGAAGCCGACGAGCGAACTGTCCGATGAAATCCACCAGCTCTACCGTGATCTCTCTGCGCGCGAGCGGGCGGAGTCGCTCGACCCGGAGGAGAGTGCGACGCTTCTGCGTGATTTCGCGGAGCGTGGCGGCTATTCCAGCTACACCGCCTTCATGGCCTATGCGCTGGCGCTTGAGCTTACCGAACGGGATCGCCGCCTCAATCGAAATGCCGACGAGAATACGCGGATGCTGGCCGAATTGAACACCGCGATGGGACGGCTCACGAAGGAGCAATTCGGACTTCTACGCAGTTTCGAAGCGCTGCAATCCGTGCCGAACAACATGCGGATCGTCGCCTCGCGGCTCGAGCCGTCCGGGGGGCCGGTGTCTGCGATCTCGGAGAATTACAAAGCTTCGTCTGCTGTCATCTCGGAGCGGCTGCGCAAATTCGTTGCAGGTCGCGGCAATCTCTGCGGTCAGATGGCCTTTCAGGTCGCGCGCGCCGTGTTCCAACTGGGCTGCGCGCGTGTCCTCAACGAAATGAGCACCAATTTTATGGGCGAAGAGGCGCAGAATGATCAGCCCCGAGAGGAAGAACGTGCATTGCTTCAGTCGCTCGTCACCAAAGGCACCGCCGATGCAAATGCCGCGATGCGTCAAGCGGCCGAACTCGCCGACGATATGATGAACCAAAGCCGAGACATTCGTCGCCAGTTGCTCGGGCTCGACACGATCCGCGTCCTTGGGCGCGTCGAGTGCGGGCGCATGCGGGATGCGAATGGCGGGCTCGCGGCTACGATCGACCAGCTCGACAGTTTCCATGACGATATCAAAGGGCGGCTGGAGGCCATCCTGGCCCTGTCGGAAGAGATTGAACATTGGCTAGGGCGCTATCTGCGCGCGGGGAGAAGCGCGGCGTGAGTCTCGGCAGGCGCAAGCGCCAAGGGAAACATTCTGCGTAGAAATGCGTAGAAACTAGAAAATGGTTCGCGCGGGCAGAGGCGTGGCGGGCAGTTCAGATGCAGCCCAGACGCCGGGCTCTGCAGAATGTTGCGACACGCGGACCGGGTTGCGCGGGATGCGATCGAAGATCGGGCCGCAACGGAAGACCGGTCCGGCGGCAAAGTGCCTGCTGCCGCTACATCACCCTGCGCTTACTTCTCGTCGATCAGCGCCTCGATGACCTTTTTCGCCTCGGGCGAATCCCATTCCGCGCCGCCGATCATCCGGCCGACCTCATGGCCGTTCTTGTCGACCAGCACCGAGACCGGCAGTCCGAGAACGCCCATCGCGCGGGCGGCGAAATTGGCGTCGTCGTGGAAGCGGGGCAGGGCGTCGATGCCCTCCTTGTCGAAGAAGGCGGCGACTTTCTCGGGCGAGTTCGAACCGCCCGTGGCAATCGTCATCACCTGAAACCCATTCTCGCCGTAGGCTTTTTGCAGCGCATTCAGCGAGGGCATTTCCTCGCGGCAGGGCGGGCACCACGTCGCCCAGAAGTTGATCAGGACCACCTTGCCTTCGAAATCTTTCATCGAATGCTCGTCGCCGCTTTCATCGGTCACCGTGAAGGGCGGCAGCGGCAGCGGTTCGTCATAGGTGACGAGGGATTCCATCTGTCCCGATTTCACCGCATCTAGATCCGCGGCCTGCGCAACATTTGCACCCAGCGCCAGCGCCGTATAAAGGACGAGAAACCGTAACATATAGCCTCCTAGCAAGGGCCTCAGACCATGACCGATCAGACCGACGAGAACAAGTCCTCCAACGCGATGTGGGGCGGGCGTTTCGCCGCGGGACCTGACGCGATCATGGAGGCGATCAACGCCTCGATCGGGTATGACCAGCGGCTCTACGCGCAGGATATCCGCGGCAGCCGGGCCCACGCCGCGATGCTCGCCGCGCAAGGCATCATTAGTGATAAGGACGCCGAGGCGATCGGAGAAGGTTTGCTCACGGTTTTGTCAGAAATCGAAGCGGGCGGTTTCCCCTTCTCGACCGCGCTCGAGGACATCCACATGAATGTCGAGGCGCGGCTGAAGGAGGTCATCGGCGAACCGGCGGGGCGGCTGCACACGGCGCGGTCGCGCAATGATCAGGTCGCGACCGATTTTCGCCTCTGGGTGCGCGAGCAATGCGACGCCGCGATCACCGGGCTCGACACGCTGATCCGCGCTGCGCTGACCCGGGCCGAGGAGGGCACCGATTGGGTGATGCCCGGCTTCACCCATCTGCAGACCGCGCAGCCGGTGACCTTCGGCCATCACATGATGGCATATGTCGAGATGTTCGCGCGCGACAAATCCCGATTCATTGATGCGCGCAAACGGATGAACGAATGCCCGCTGGGGGCGGCGGCGCTTGCCGGCACCGGCTTCCCGATCGACCGCCATGCGACGGCCGAGGCGCTGGGCTTCGACCGGCCGATGGCGAACTCGCTCGACGCGGTGTCGGATCGCGATTTCGCGCTGGAGTTCCTGTCGGCCTCGTCGATCTGCGCGGTTCACATGTCGCGCCTCGCCGAAGAGCTGGTGATCTGGTCCTCGGCGCAGTTCCGCTTCGTCGCGATGTCGGACAAGTGGTCGACGGGCTCTTCGATCATGCCGCAGAAGCGCAACCCGGACGCGGCCGAGCTGATCCGCGCCAAGATCGGGCGCATCCTCGGGGCCTCGGTCGCGCTGTTCACGGTGATGAAGGGGCTGCCGCTCGCCTATTCCAAGGATATGCAGGAAGACAAGGAACAGGTCTTCGACGCCGCCGACAACCTGATGCTCGCGCTTGCCGCGATGGCGGGGATGATCGGCGACATGACGGTGAACGCGGACAAGCTGGAGGCCGCGGCCTCGGGTGGGTTCTCCACCGCGACCGATCTGGCCGACTGGCTGGTGCGCGAGGCGGGGCTGCCCTTCCGCGACGCCCACCACGTCACCGGCTCGCTGGTGGCCATGGCTGAGGAAAAAGGCTGCGATCTACCCGATCTGAGCCTCGAACAGATGCAGTCGATCAACCCGGCGATCACCGAGAGCGTCTTCGACGTCCTCGGGGTTCACAACTCGGTCGCCTCGCGCCAGTCTTACGGCGGAACCGCGCCCGATCAGGTGCGCGCGCAGATCGCTCGCTGGAAGGAACGGCTTGGATGAAATTCGCGGCTCCGTTCGTGCTGATCGGTCTGCTTGGCGCCTGTGCCGCCGATCCGGAGCTGCACACACATGTCGGCATCAACCGTGACGGCATCAAAGTTTATCCCGCCGCGACGGCGCGCGTTGGCATCATGACCCTTTCGGTGACCCCATGACCAAGACCCTGACCCTCGCCCTGACGCTTCTTCTTTCGCTCGCCGCCTGCGGTGTCGACGGTCCGCCCGTCCCGCCGTCCGAGGCGGACAGCACGCAATCCCAGCAGGCTTCGGCCCAGTAATCGAGACCTCTCATGGATCATTTCCTCTATCGCGACGGCGTCCTTCATGCAGAGGATGTGCCGATCCCCGAGATCGCGGCCGCTGTCGGCACGCCTTTCTACGTCTATTCGACCGCCACGCTGGAGCGCCATTTCAAGCTGTTCGAAGAGGCGCTCGGCTGGACGGATCACCTGATCTGCTTCGCGATCAAATCGAACTCGAACCTCGCGGTGCTGAAGGTTCTGGGCGATCTGGGCGCGGGCATGGACGTAGTCTCGGGCGGCGAATATCGCCGGGCGCGGGCGGCTGGTGTGCCGGGCGACCGGGTGGTTTTCTCAGGCGTCGGCAAGACCCGCGAGGAGATCGCTTACGTCCTCGAGAACGGCATTCGCCAGTTCAATGTCGAGTCCGAGCCGGAACTGCTGGCGATCTCTGAAATCGCCGCGTCGATGGGCGTCACCGCGCCGATAGCTCTGCGGGTGAACCCGGATGTCGACGCGAAGACCCATGAGAAAATCGCGACCGGCAAATCCGAGAACAAGTTCGGCATCCCGATTGCCAAGTCCCGCGCGGTCTATGCCGAAGCGGCCAAGCTGCCCGGCATCGATGTCGTGGGCATCGACGTGCATATCGGCTCGCAGCTGACCGATCTGGAGCCCTTCGAGGCCGCCTTCCTCAAGGTTCGCGAACTGACCGAGGCGCTGCGCGCAGATGGCCACGATATCCGCCGTCTCGACCTTGGCGGTGGTCTGGGCATTCCCTATGAGCGGTCGAATTCCGCGCCGCCGCTGCCCATCGAATACGGGCAGGTGATCCAGCGCACCGTCGGCGATCTGGGCTGCGAGATCGAGATCGAACCGGGCCGCCTGATTTCGGGCAATGCCGGGCTTCTGGTCACCTCGGTGATCTGGCTGAAAGAGGGCGAGGGGCGCGATTTCCTCATTCTCGACGCGGCGATGAACGACCTCGTGCGGCCCTCGATGTATGGCGCCTATCACGACATCGTCCCGGTGATCGAAGCCGATCCGGGCACCGAATCCGCGCCTTTCGACATCGTGGGCCCGGTTTGCGAGACCGGCGACACTTTCGCCAAGGCGCGCAATCTGACGCCGCTCGGCCCGGGCGATCTGGTCGCCTTCCGCTCGGCGGGGGCTTACGGCGCGGTCATGTCGTCGGAATACAATTCGCGTCCGCTGATCCCCGAGGTTCTGGTCCGCGGCGGCGAATTCGCTCTCATTCGGGCAAGACCGAGCTTTGAGGAAATGCTCTCCCGCGATACGATCCCGGAGTGGCTCTGATCCGTAGGAAGGGAATCGGGGCCGACGGATAGGGAGAGTATGCCGGTCAGGAACTGGTTCAGCAAAGCTTCGCGCGATACCGCGACGAAGGAGGACGGGCAGGCCGCTCTGGCCCCGCTCGCCCGGCCTATTGCGCTCACCCATGCCGGGATGATCGTCGAGCGGGGGCTGCGCGCGTTCTGGCCGCTTCTTTCGGTTCTTGCGTTGATCGCCACCGCGATCGCCTTCGCGCTGCCCGCCTATCTGGGGCCGGGCGGGCGCTGGTTCTGGCTGGTCGCGCTGATCGCGTCGCTCGCCGCGCTGGCATGGGGCGCGTGGCGGATGCGCTGGCCGCGCCGGGTAGATGCGATTGCGCGCCTCGATGCGACGCTGCCGGGCCGCCCGCTTTCCGCGCTGACCGACGAGATGGCGCTTGGGCAGGACGATCCCGCCGCCCGCGCGCTTTGGATGGCGCATCTGCGGCGCATGGCCAAGGCCGCGCAGGCCGCCCGTGCGCCGCGCCCGAAACCCGATCTTGCCTGCCGCGATCCCTATGCGCTGCGTCTGACCGCGCTGACGGCCTTGGTCGTCGCGGTGATCTTCGGCGTGCCGCAGCGGCTTTTGCATCCGACCGAGGGGCTGCCGACGCCTGCGGGCTCTGCCGAGGCCGCGATGGGGCCAAGCTGGGAAGGCTGGGCCGCGCCGCCGCGCTATACCGGCAAGCCGGGGCTCTATCTGAACAAGGTCGAGGGCGACGAGCTGATCGTGCCCGAAGGCACCCGCTTCTCGATCCGGCTGTATGGCGCGTCCGGCGCGATTGGCTTTTCCGAGAGCGTCTCGAACCCGGCCGCGCTGCCCGAACAGGGGGCGGCGCAAACCGCGAGCGGCATCGAGACTCACGAATTCGAAGCGGTCCGCGACGGGCTTCTGGAGTTCAAAGGCCCCGCCGCGCGCCGCTTCAACGTGGTGGTGCGCCCCGACGAGGCACCCTCGGTCGCGCTGGCCGGCACGCCGGATCGCCGCGCCGATGGCAAGCTGAGCCTGCCCTTCACCGCGCAGGACGACTACGCCGTGACCAAGGGCCATGCGGTGATCTCGCTCGATCTGGCGAAGGTCGATCGCCGCTACGGTCTGCAAATTCCGCCCGAGCCGCGCGACGATCTGATCTATGATCTGCCGCTGCCGATTTCCGGCTCGCGGGCCGATTTCACCGAGAGCCTCGTCGAGGATGCCGCGAAGCACCCTTGGGCGAACCTGCCGGTGAAACTGACGCTCGATGTCGAGGACGGGCGCGGCCAGACCGGCACCTCCGGCACGCAGGAGATCATCCTGCCCGGCAAGCGTTTCTTCGACCCGCTCGCCTCCGCCTTGATCGAAGTGCGCCGCGATCTGCTGTGGTCGCGCGACAACCGCGGCTATGCCGATCAGCTTCTGCGCGCGATCTCGAACCGGCACGAGGGCTTCATCAAGCGCGAGGAGGTGTATCTGATGATCCGCCTCGTGGTCGGGCGGCTCGACGATCCAGACCTGTCCCCCGAGGCCCGCGACGAGATCGCCGAGGCGCTGTGGAAGATGGCGGAGCTGGTCGAGGATGGCGGGCTCGCCGATGCGCTGGCTGCGATGCAGAAGGCGCAGGAAAAGCTCTCCGAGGCGATCCGCAACGGCGCCTCCAAGGACGAGATCGCCAAGCTCATGCAGGAGCTGAAAGAGGCGACCGACAATTACATCCGCATGCTTGCCGAGCGCTCGCAGCAGCAGGAACAAGGCCCGCAATTCGGTCAGCAGCAACAGCAGGGCCAACAGATCACCGGCGACCAGATCCAGCAGATGATGGACCAGATCCAGAAGCTGATGGAGGAGGGCCGGATGGCCGAGGCGCAGGAACTGCTCGACCAGCTCGCGCGGATGATGGAGAACCTCAAGGTCCAGCAGGGCCAGAACGGTCAGGGCGACATGCCCGGCGGTCAGGCGATGCGCGACATGCAGGATACGCTGCGCAAGCAGCAGGAGCTCTCGGACGATGCATTCCGCGACCTGCAGGACCAGTTCATGACCCCGGAGGAGCGCCAGCAGCAGGCCGAGAACGGTCAGCAGGGCCAGCAAGGGCAGCAGCAAGGCCAGCAGGGTCAACAAGGCCAGCAGGGCGAGCAAGGCCAACAAGGTCAGGGCCAGCAGCCCGGCGACCAGCCCGGTCAGGGCCAAGGCCAGGACGGGCAAGCGCAGCGCGACGGTCAGGGGCAGGGCGATCAGCCCGGCATGAACGGCGGGCAGGGCGGTGTCGATGGTCAAAGCCTCGCGGATCGCCAACGCGCATTGCGCCGCGAACTCGACCGCCAGCGCGGGCTGCTGCCGGGCTTCGGCAACGAGGCGGGCCAGCAGGCCGAGAAGCGTTTCGACGATGCCGGGCGCGCGATGGATCAGGCCGAGGAGGCCCTGCGCGAGGGCGACAATTCGGCGGCGATCGACCGTCAGGCCGACGCGATCGAGGCGCTGCGCGAAGGAATGCGCGCGCTTGGCGAGGCGATGCGCAACGAACAGGCGCGCCGCGACGGCCAGCAGCCCGGCCAGCAGGACAATCAGCAGGCGGGTCAGCCCGGACAGCAGGGTGGGCGCGAGATGCCGCGCGATCCGCTCGGCCGCGCGCAGGGCGAGGGCAACCAGCTTGGCACGGATCGTCAGATGCTCAACGGCGAGGATGTCTATCGCCGGGCGCAGGATCTGCTCGACGAGATCCGCCGCCGCTCGGCCGATCGTTTGCGCCCCGAGGAAGAGCTGGACTACCTCAAGCGGCTGCTCGACCAGTTCTCGAATGCGGGCTGACGCCGCGCGCCCATAAGTTCAACTTATGCGCGGCGGCAGATTATTAGGAAAACTTATTCGGTGAAGCCGTCCGAGGTCGCCTCGGGCGAGAGGCGATGCGTCAGGCTTTGCAACTGGTCGTCGAGCCAGATGCGCCCCTCGTCCACCGCTACGACATATTGCGTCAGCGGCGATTTCAGCGCCGGGACCTTCGCGGCGATGTCCGGCGCGAAGGCATAGAGCAACGCCAAGATCGCGGTGAGCGCCATCACGAAGATGAAGCCGCGGCTGAAGCCCGAGCGGCGGCGGCGCGCCATCTCCGGCGAGAATTCGGCCACGCTGTCGCCCTCGCGATCCGAGGTCGCGGTGAGGGTCGAATTGATCTCGTCGATGTCGGGCAGCCGTTCGCGTCCGCGGATCGCGCGCATGTCTTCGTCGTCCTCGCCGAGCAGGTCGGCCACGCGATCCCCTTCGGACTCGTTGAGATCGGAGAAGTCCTGCGCGCTTTTGCGGCGGCGCGCCAGATCTGCGGCGGCGGCCTCGGCGGCGCGTTCCGCGTCTTCGCTGGTCTCGCGCTCTTCGAGGTTCAATTCGTCTTGCGTCTCAAGCTCGCTCGAGCCTTCGGCGCGGCGCTGCGCGGCTTCGCGCTCGGCTTCTTCGCGCAGGATCGACAGCAGCCCGTCATCGAGCGGTTTGCGCGGGGTGGCGCCGACACGCGGGGCGGGGCCGAGGCCCGGCTCTTCCTCGTCGTCCTCCTGATCCTCGGGCTCCGGCGTCGAGACCATCGCCGCAATGGCGGCATCCGTATCGTCCGTGCTTTGCGTCGTCACGACTGGCTCGGGTTCGGGCAGGGGCGTTGCGACCTCGGGCTCGGGTTGTTGCTCGGGTTCGGGAAGCGGCTCGGGCTCGAAAACTTGTTCGGGTTCGGAAACGGGCTCGGATTCGGTGGGCGTCTCCACCGTCACCTCTGCCTCCGTCTCGGCGTCGAGATCCCAACCTTCGGGCGGGGGCGCTGCGGTTGTGGTGTCGGGTTCGACGGAGAGCATATCCTTGCTCGGCTGGAACCAGCCGTGCCCGCAATTGGAGCATTGCACATCCCGTCCGCCATCTGGGATGACAGCGTCATCCACTTCGTATTGCGCACCGCAATTGGGGCAAACCAACCGCATATTGTCCCATCCCTGCCCGTGTTGGCGTTTTGCCGTTCTGGCCAACCACTTTCTTATGTTGTAGCAAGCGCGGGCGGAATGTCCAAATGATTTGGGCCACTTAATTCGCGAAACGCGCACCAAATAAAGGGGCTGGCAGTGATCGAGCTGCAAAATGTGGCGATGAGCTATAGCGGGGCGGAGCTGTTAAGCGATATGTCCCTGACGCTTGCCCCTGGGTCATTCCATTTTCTGACCGGACCGTCGGGGGCCGGGAAGACCACATTTCTCAAATTATGCTACGCGGAATTGCTGCCGACGGCAGGGCATTTGTCCTTGTTCGGCAAGGATGTGCGCGGGATGGACCGGGACGAAATCGCCGGGCTGCGTCAGCGCATCGGCGTCGTGCATCAGGACTGCCAGTTCCTCGATCACCTCTCGGTGGAGGAGAACGTGGCGCTGCCGATGACGGTCAATCGCCGCACGCCGGACATGACCCAGCTGCGCGAATTGCTGGCCTGGGTCGGGCTGAAACGGCAGGCGAATGCGCTGCCGCCGCAACTGTCGGGCGGGGAGCGGCAACGCGTCGCTCTGGCCCGCGCGGTCATCATGTCGCCCGATGTGATCCTCGCCGACGAGCCGACCGGGAACCTCGATTGGGAGATGTCGCTGCGGCTTCTGTCGCTGCTGGTCGAGCTGAACAAGATGGGCAAGACGGTGGTGATCGCGACCCACGATCTGAACCTGATCCGGCAGGCGAAGCCGCAGGTCTCGGCGCGGGTTCTGCGCATCGCGAAGCGCCATCTGCATACGGCGGGGGCCGATCTGTGAAGCTGACCTTGCTGACATTCGCCTCCGAAACCACCGGGCCGGATCGGGTCGTGCCGCCGACCGGGTTCACCGCGCGGCTGACGCTGTTCACCGCCGCTGCGATGGCGTTTCTTGCGGTTTTCGCGCTGGCGCTGTCGCTGGCGACGGGGCGGCTTGCGGATCGCTGGGCGGATAGTCTCGCGCGCTCGGCCACGATCCGCATCTCCGCCCCGCCCGAGCAGATGGATGCGCAGGTCGCCGCCGTGCAGGACGTGCTGAAGACGACGCCGGGGGTCGCCTCGTCGCGGGTGATGGGCGATGACGAGATGAAGGGGCTGCTGAAGCCGTGGTTCGGTCCCGATCTTCCGGTGGATGCGTTGCCGCTGCCGAAGCTGATCGCGGTGACCGAGGCCGGCGCGGGCGTCGATGCCGAGGGGCTGCGGCTGCGGCTGCAGGCCGAAGCGCCCGGCGCGATCTTTGACGATCATACCCGCTGGCGGCGTCCGCTGGTGGCGGCGGCGGAGCGTATCCGCACGCTGGGCTTGCTGTCGCTGCTGCTGATCTTCGGCGCGATGGCGGGGATGATCACGCTGGCCGCGCAGGCTGCGTTGGCCGCGAACGGTCAGGTGATCGCGACGCTGCGTTTGGTGGGCGCGAAAGACGCTTTCATCGCGCGGGCTTTCGTGCGCCGCTTCACCACGCGCGGCCTGATTGGCGCGGTGGCGGGCACGGTCTTGGGGATGCTGGCGGTGGCGCTGCTGCCTTCGACCGAGGCGGCGGGCGGCTTCCTCACCGGCTTGGGCTTTTCCGGTGCCGCATGGCTCTGGCCATTGATCATTCCGCCGATCGCCGCGATCGTGGCCTTTGCCGCCACCCGCTTCGCCGCGCTGCGTATGCTCAGGAGACTTCGCTGATGTCCGACCCTTCGCGCCGCCCCGGAAAAGTCACGCCGCTGACCCATGTGATGACCGGGCTGTACTACGTTCACATCGCGCTCGCGACGGTGCTGATCGGGGCCTGGGGACTTGTGTTTCAGGTGCTGCCCAAGGGGCGGGCCGGCGTGCATCGCACCGCAGGGATCTGGACGCAGCATCTGCTGGATATGGCGCGGGTCTATCTTGGGCTGCGCTATGAGCTGCGCGGCACGCCGCCCGAGGGCGACTGTATCGTCGCGGCCAAGCATCAGAGCTTTTTCGACATTCTGATCCTCGCCAATCACCTGCCGCGCCGGGCTTTCGTGATGAAAAAGGCGCTGCTGAACGTGCCGGTCATGGGCTGGTTCGCGCATAAGGCGGGCTGCATTCCGATCGACCGCTCGAAGGGGTCGGAGGCGATGAAGGTGATGCTGGGCGCGGTCGAAGAGGCGCGCGCGACGCATGGGCTGGGGCAGCTGATCATCTATCCCGAGGGCACGCGCGTGCCGCCGGGCGAGAGGCGCCGCTACAAGCAGGGCGTGGGCGTGGTGGCGGAGGCCACGAAGCTGCCGGTGGTGCCCGCCGCGACCAATGCGGGCCTGTTCTGGAGCAAGCGTGGCTGGCCGATCCGGTCGGGCGTGGCGGTGACCGAGTTCCTGCCGGCGATCGAGGCGGCGGGCTCTGCGCCGCAGACGCTGGCGGCGGTCGAGGCGGTGGTCGAGCCGCGCTCGGATGCGCTGATGCTGGAGGCCGGGTTCGCGCTGCCGAAGCCCTGAGCGGGTGGCGGCGGAGGGAGCCTCCGGCGGGGATATTTCTGCCAAGAGGAAGAGGTTCCGCGGCGCTGCGGGTGGCATGCGCTGAACACGTTGGCGTGATCAGCTGTGGCGAAGATCGGCGTCGAGGATTGGGTCGATCAGGCCGGGGAAGCGCGCCTCAAGGTCGTCCCGGCGCAGGGTGAGCAGGCGGCCGCGCCCGTTCGGGTTCGGCTCGTTCCGGATCACGCCGGATTCCCGCAAGACCTTGAGAATATGGGATTTCGTCGACTTCGGGACATCCGCTGCCACGGCGCTGCAGGCCGCCGCTTCGAGCGGGCCGTCGCGCAGATTGCGGGCGATTTCGCGCCGCGCCGGGTCGCTGAGCGCGAAGAGCACCTGCGACAGTGACAGCGAGTCAGCGGGGGGATGCGGGAGTTCGGGGGGCGTGCTCATGGTTCGATAATACTTGAACCATGCGTCCTGTCGAGTATGTGGAGGTTCGACAATTTTCGAACCAATAGCATCAGGAGACAGCGATGACCGACGAGACGGATTCTGGCCCGAACGGCGCCTCTCCAAGTCTGCCGACGCGGAGCCGCGCAGGCTTCGCGCTGGCAATCACGGGGCTCGTTCTGATGTTGGCCGGTGCGAGCGCACCGTCGCCCTTCTACCCGGTCCTGCAGGCGCAGATCGGCTTTTCCTCGGCGATGATGACGGGGATCTTCGCGATCTATGCTGGGGCGCTTCTGGTGACCCTGCTGGTCTTCGGTCGGCTCTCCGATCATCTCGGGCGGCGGCCCATCCTGTCGGTGGGCTTCGTGCTGCTTGCGCTTGGAATGCTCGAATTCCTCTGGGCGGATACGGCGATGGCGCTGCTGCTGGCGCGGGTGTTGCAGGGGATGGCGAGCGGTCTGCTGATTTCGACGCTGAGTGCGAGTTCGACTGATCATGAGCCGTCTGCGCGGCCCGGTCTCGCGGCGGTCTGGAACGCGGTGGCGCCCTTGGCGGGGCTGGCGGCCGGGGCACTGGCGGGCGGGGCGTTGCTGGCCTATGCGCCTGCGCCGCGTCTGGTGACCTTCCTCGGGCTCGCGCTGGTCTATGGCGTGCTGGCGGTGCTGGTCTGGCTGCCGCCGGAGACCGCGCCGCGCCATGGCGGGACGCTGGCCTCGCTGTACCCGCAGGTCTCTGTGCCGCCCCATATCCGTGCGGCTTTCCGGCGCGGTGCGCCCGCGGTGCTGGCGGGGTGGGGGACCGGCTCGCTATTCCTTTCGCTGGGGGCGCCGATCGTGGCGCAGGTCTTCGAGGTTCACACGGCGCTGGCGCAGGGCGCGATCGTGGCGCTGCTTTCGGGGACCGGAGCGGCCTCGTGCTACGCCACGCGCAATCTGGCGCCGCGCCGTATCGCGCTTCTGGGGACGGACGGGCTGGTGCTGGGCACGGTGCTGTCGCTCGCGGCGCTCACGACGGGGAGTTTCGCGCTCTATCTTGCGAGCGTCTTCATCGCGGGGATCGGCTTCGGCACCTGCTTTGCGGGGGTGTTGCGCTCGCTCGCGCCGCTGGCCGCACCGGATGAGCGTGGCGGGCTGTTCGCGGCGCTGTTCACTCTGGCTTACTCGGCCTTCGGGGTGCCCGCGGTGCTGGCAGGTCTGGCGGTGCCGGAGCTGGGGCTGCGGCTGACGACCGAGATCTACGGCACGGTTATCATTGCGCTTGCACTGGGGGCGGGGTTGATGCGCAGGCAGGCGGAGCCGGCGTGAGGCCGGGACCGGTTATCGCGTTTCGGGAAGGAGCTTCGGTTTAGGCCGAAAGCCCCTTCGTGCCCATGTCGAGGAACTTCTTGCGGCGTGCTTTGATCAGATCGGCGGGCTTCTTGCCCTCCAGTTCTGCCAGCATCAGCGAGATTTCCGAACCGACCGAGGCGATGGTCGCCGTGGCGTCGCGCTGTGCGCCGCCCATCGGTTCGGAGATGATGCGGTCGATCACGCCGAGCTTCTTGAGGTCCTGCGCGGTCAGGCGCAGCGCCTCAGCGGCTTCGCGCATCTTCTCGGAATCCTTCCACAGGATCGAGGCGCAGCCTTCGGGCGAGATCACCGAATAGACGGAATGTTCCAGCATCGCGACGCGGTCGCCAGTGGCGAAGGCCACTGCACCGCCCGAGCCGCCTTCGCCGATGATGACCGAGATTAGCGGCACACCGATCTGCAGGCATTTCTCGGTCGAGCGGGCGATGGCTTCGGACTGGCCGCGCTCTTCCGCGCCCTTGCCGGGATAGGCGCCGGGGGTGTCGATCAGGGCGACGACCGGCAGGCCGAAGCGGGCGGCCATGTCCATCAGGCGGATCGCCTTGCGGTAGCCCTCGGGGCGGGCCATGCCGAAGTTGCGCTCGATGCGGCTTGCGGTGTCGTTGCCCTTCTCATGGCCGATCACCATCACCGGTTTGTCGCCAAGGCGCGCGAGGCCGCCCATCACCGCGTGATCGTCGGCGAAGTTGCGATCGCCTGCGAGCGGTGTGTACTCGGTGAAGAGCTGGTCGATATAGTCCTTGCAATGCGGACGGTCGGGATGGCGTGCGACCTGACATTTGCGCCAGGGCGACAGGTCTTTGTAGAGGTCGCGCAGCATCGCCTCGGCCTTCTTGTCGAGGGCTGACGCTTCCTTGTCGACATCCATCTCTTCGTTTTGCCGGGCCAGCGCGCGCAGCTCTTCGGCTTTGCCTTCGATCTCTGCCAGCGGCTTTTCGAATTCGAGATAGGTCATGGATCACTCCGCATCCGGAAACTCGCGCCCTTAATGTCTTCAACGCTCGGGAATTGCAACTGGGTGGCGCATGGCGGGCGCGTCCCGATTGCGGGAGCGGCGGCGCGTTGCCTCATAGGCGCGGCGAATGGGAGGTGATAGGGTGATCGAGGAAACGCGCGCTTTAACCGGATGAGGGTTAATTTGGCGTATGAAGTCGAGATCAAAGAGATGCCAGCGGTACGGCTTGCCGGGCTGGCACATAAAGGGCCTTACCCCTCGGTCGGCCCGGTCTTTCAGAAACTTGTTTCGCTGATCCCGGAGCCGTCCTGGGCGGAAGTCGAGCACGCGGCGATGATCGGCCATGACAATCCGCGCAAAGTGCCGGCGGAGGAGCTGCGCTCGCATGCCTGTTTCGCGGTGGGCGAGGGGTTCGTGATCTTCCCGCCGCTTGCGGAGATTCGCTATCCGGCCGGGAAATATGCGGTGGTGACGGTGAAGGGGCCCTATGAGCAACTGCCCGAAGCGTATCGCTGGCTGGACGAGGACTGGTTCCCGGCCTCGGGCATGGAGCACCGCGATCTGGTGGCCTATGAGGTCTATCTCAACGATCCGATGAACACGAAGCCGGAAGATTTGCTGACGGAGATCCGCTTGCCGCTGCAGGGCTGAGGCGCCGCAATTTGCGGAACTGTCATGGGGCCGTCGCACAGCGCGGCTAGATGGCGTTTGCGTGGGATGCCCGGCGCTGAAAAACGGAAACGCCCCGGCCGTAAGCCAGGGCGCTCCTTTTCCCTCATGCGGCCGGGCCTCCCCTCCCAACCGCTCCGGGATTCGATAACTATATCGCGATTCGTTCGCGCGCGGCTTAATCTTTAATCATTTCGGCTTGTCTTACAATCACTTCGGCTTGTTTGATTGACGCAATGTCGACGAGACGGCCTTTGTAGACGGTCGCACCTTCGCCGCGTGCCTTGGCCTCTTCCATCGCCGCGAGGATTTCACGGGCCTCGGTCACGGCCTCATCAGAGGGCGTAAAGACTTCATTTGCAAGGGAAATCTGCTTGGGGTGGATGGCCCATTTGCCCACCATGCCGAGCGTCGCCGAGCGCAGTGCCTGCGCGCGGAAGCCGTCATCGTCGGAGAAATCGCCGAACGGGCCATCGACCGGCAAAATGCCGTGAGTGCGGCAGGCGGCGACGATCGCGGCCTGCGCCCAGTGCCACGGGTCGGACCAATGCTTCTCGCCGTTGCGCAGCATGTAGTAGTTTTCCTGCGTCCCGCCGATGCCGGTGGTCTGCATGCCCATCGAGGCGGCGAAGTCGGCGGCACCGAGGCTCATCGCCTGCAGACGCGGAGAAGATGCTGCGATTTCCTCGACATGCGCGATACCGGCGGCGCTTTCGATGATGACTTCGAGCGAGATTTTCTTCGTGCGGCCCTTCGCGGTTTCGATCGCCGTGACCAGCGCGTCGACGGCATAGACATCCGCCGCGCAACCGACTTTCGGGATCATGATCTGGTCGATGCGCTCGGAGCCTTCTTCGAGCAGTTCGACCACGTCGCGATACCAATAGGGCGTGTCGAGGCCGTTGATGCGGACCGAGAGGTATTTATTGCCCCAGTCGATCTCGTGGCTGGCCTGAATGATGTTGCGCCGCGCCTGCGCCTTATCGTTGGGCGCGACCGAATCTTCGAGGTCGAGATTGATCACATCGGCGGCGGAGGCAGCCATCTTCGGGAAGAGCTTGGTGTTCGAGCCGGGGCCGAAAAGCTGGCAGCGGTTCGGACGGGCAGGGGGCGTGGGTTGAACGCGGAAGCTCATGAAGCGGCCTTTCGCAAGGAAGTTACGTTTTGGGTTGCGGATTGGGTATATTGTTGCGCGACCTCTTGCAAGGCGATTTTGCAGGCGCAGAATCAGGGCCGCGCTGCAGCATTGCTGGCATCCGAAAGTCCGGGTGATGCACGAAATTGCGGCGATTTGGTGCTTTTGCCGAAGGATCTTCCGTTTTGCCGGAAATGTTGCACGGAAATCCCCAAGAAATTTTTGCGCCGCGCCCTAATATCATCAACAAACAAGACAAAACACAGACCACAGGGAGACACGCATGTCGCTGATCGACACCCCTTATCTACTGTTTCTGGGCGATGCCCCCGATCCCTTGTCCGCGAAAGTCGCGCAGGGGATCAAGGACTGGCGGCCCGAATATGCCGTCGGCCAGTACCGGATGGAGGGATGCCAGGCCGACATGGGCATCCCCGATCTCGATATCAAAGAAGCCATCGCGAAGGGCTGCAAGACGCTGGTGATCGGCGTCGCAAACCGTGGCGGCCTGATCTCGCAGGGCTGGAAGAAAGTGCTGATCGAAGCGCTGGAAGAAGGTCTCGACCTCGCGTCGGGCCTGCACAACCTGCTGCGCGACGAGCCCGATCTGGTCGCGGTGGCGAAGGCCTGCGGGCGTCAGCTGCATGACGTGCGCATCCCGTCGGTGAAATATCCGATCGCGAATGGCGAGAAGCGCACCGGCAAGCGCTGCCTTGCCGTGGGCACCGATTGCTCGGCGGGCAAGATGTATACCGCGCTTTGCATGGAGCGTGAGATGCGCGAGCGCGACATGAAGGCCACGTTCCGCGCGACCGGCCAGACCGGCATCCTGATCACCGGCGACGGCGTGCCGCTCGATGCGGTGATCGCGGATTTCATGGCCGGCTCGATCGAATACCTCACGCCCGATAACGATCCCGACCATTGGGACCTGATCGAGGGGCAGGGCAGCCTGTTCCACGTCTCCTATTCGGGCGTGACGATGGCGCTGATCCATGGCGGTCAGCCCGATGCGCTGATCCTCGCGCATGAGCCGACGCGCACCCATATGCGCGGGCTGCCGGGCTACAAGCTGCCCTCGCTGCAAGAGCTGAGCGATATGGCGCTGGCGCTGGCGAAGGTCGCCAATCCCGCTTGTCAGGTGGTCGGCATCTCGGTGAACACCCAGAAGATGGGTGAGGACGAGGCGAAGGCCTATCTGGCGAAAGTCGAGGAAGAAATGGGCCTGCCCACGACCGATCCGTTCCGCTTTGGTGCGGGCAAGCTGGTGGACGCGCTCGCCGCGATCTGATTGTCTCGCTTGTGACCCCTGCCGGATGCCTCCGGCGGGGATATTTGCACCAAGTCGAAGGGGGGCGCGGATGATCCGGGTGAGCCATGATACGTTCAAGCTGGCGCAGGTCTTTACCATCGCGCGCGGCTCGCGCACCGAGGCGCATGTGCTGAGCGTGACGCTGGAGCGCGAGGGCGTGACGGGGCGGGGCGAATGCGTGCCCTATGCGCGGTACGGCGAAAGCCTCGACAGCGTTACCGCGCAGATCGAAAGCCTGCCGCAAGGAATTTCCCGCGCGGAGCTGCAAGAGGCGCTGCCCGCCGGGGCTGCGCGCAACGCGGTCGATTGTGCTTTGTGGGATTGGGAAGCGAAGAAGAAGGGCGTTCCGGTCTGGGAACTGGCCGGGTTGGACAAGCCGGTGAGTCAGACCACAGCCTATACGCTGTCGCTCGACGAGCCGGAGAAGATGCGCGCGGCCGCCGCCGAGCATGCGCATCGGCCGCTTCTGAAGATCAAGCTCGGCACGCCCGAAGACATGCCGCGTCTGCGCGCGGTGCGCGAGGGCGCGCCGGAGTCGAAGATCATCGTCGACGCGAATGAAGGCTGGGAGATCGAGACCTTCCTCGACATTCAGGCCGAGCTGAAGAAGCTGGGCGTCGCGCTGGTCGAGCAGCCCTTGCCTGCGGCAGGGGACGAGGCGCTGTCGGATATCCAGCGGCTGGTGCCGATCTGCGCCGATGAGAGCTGCCATACGCGCGACGGGCTTACCGATCTGCGCGGCAAATACGACGTCATCAACATCAAGCTGGACAAGACCGGCGGGCTGACCGAGGCCCTGCGGCTGCGAGATCTCGCGCGCGCCGAGGGGTTCGGTGTGATGGTCGGCTGCATGGTGGGATCGAGCCTTGCGATGGCGCCGGCGATGCTGGTCGCGCAGGGGGCTGATTACGTCGATCTTGACGGCCCGCTGCTTCTGGCCGAAGACCGCGATGTGCCGCTGCGTTACAAGGGCAGCGTGGTGGAGCCGCCGGAGCCGGAGCTCTGGGGCTGAGTTTTCAAGGAGCAAGAATATGAGCCGGATCGTCTATCTCAACGGAGAGTATATTCCCGAGGAAGAGGCCAAGGTCTCCGTCTTCGACCGTGGTTTCGTGATGGGCGATGCGGTCTATGAGGTGACTTCCGTTCTGGGCGGCAAGATCCTCGAATTCGAAGGGCACATGAACCGGCTCGGTCGCTCGCTGGCGGAGCTGGAGATGACCTGCGATCTGACCCGAGACGAATGGATCGAGATTCACCGCGAACTGGTCAAGCGTAACGATCTCGACGAAGGGATGATCTACCTTCAGGTCTCGCGCGGGAATGCGGGCGATCGAGATTTTCACTACCCGCCGGAGGGCACGCCCCCGACCGTGGTGCTGTATACCCAGTCGAAGCCGAACCTCGCCGACGATCCGAAGGCGAAGCAAGGCATCAAGGTGATCTCGCTGCCCGACCTGCGTTGGCATCGCCGCGACATCAAGACGGTGCAGCTGCTCTATCCGTCGATGGCCAAGATGGCGGCCGAGAAGGCGGGCAAGAACGATGCGTGGTTCGTGGAAGATGGCTTTGTGACGGAAGGCTCGTCGAACAACGTCTATATCGTGAAGGGCAACAAGATCATCACGCGGCATCTGAGCCACGACATCCTGCACGGGATCACCCGCGCCTCGCTGCTGAAATATGCCGCCGAGAGCCAGATGGAGATCGAGGAGCGTCCCTTCACCATCGAAGAGGCGCAGGGTGCGGATGAAGCCTTCTTCACGTCGGCCTCGGCTTTCGTGATGCCGGTGGTGGAGATCGACGGAGAGGCGGTGGGCGAGGGCGCAGTTGGCCCGGTGGCTATGCGTCTGCGCGAGATCTATCTCGACGAGAGCCGCAAGGCCGCGATCTGATCCGCGCCGAGGCGCAACATCCGAAATTTAAAAAAGAAAAGACCCCGGCCAGCCCAACCGGGGTCTTTTCCTGTCATGCGGGCGGTGTCTCTCAGGCCGCCGCATGAGCGCGGAATTGGAAGGCATCTGGCGCGATTTGCTCGGGCGCGATGCCTGTGATGACCAGTTCGGCCTGACCTTCAATCACGACGAGCGTGCCTTCGGCGCAGGTGCGGAAGGTGATGTCGTCGCGGCGGGGCGCAGAGCCGGTGAAATCGAGGGCGATGGCGTCGCCCGGTTCGAACCCGTTTATGCGGGGCAGCGGCTCGGGGCCTGCGGCGGGTGCAGGTGCCGGGGTGTGTGCGCGGGTCTCGGCCTGTTGGTTCGGATGCGCCAGCAGCGCTTCGATGCGCATCATCACGGCGGCATCGAGGTCGTTCGCGTCCTCGGCCGAAGCGCCGAGCGCCTCTTTCGGCGAAGAGACCTGCGCGGGCGCAGCGGTCATCGTGGCGGCCGCCGCTCCGATGTCGGCGGCGGCGCGAACCTGGCGCTGGCGCGGCAAGCCCTCGGCCCAGCCGAGAAGGCATAACGCGATGGTGGTGGCGATGAACAAGGCGAGCATGGTTTCTCCTGATCTTGCCTTGATCGTCGCGACATTTTGTCGGCTGCGCAAAAGCTTTGTGAGGCCGAAACTGCCCCATTGTTCAGGGGTCGTTAACCATCAGAGAGAATGACGAGGATTAGTATCGCGATCGGATATGGTCGCGTTTTTGGGGCTTTACCGAAACGGAAGGAGGCCGCGCGATCGGCGGCCTCTCGGCACGATTCGAGAACGGGTCAGGCGTAGACTGGCTGACCATAGTTGAGTCCGTCGGTGGCATAGATCGCGCCGCCCGCCGCCTTGAGCGCGGCATATTCGACATCCTTGAGCGTCGCGACCTGCTGGCCATTGATCGACACGATGGAGTCGCTGCCGCTTTGCGAGACGGTGAAATCGGACAGGTTGTCGAGGTCGTCCACCTCGATGCCGAGATATTCGCCGGACGCGTTCGGGTCCGGGTTCGGGCCGAGCTGTCCGAAATCGGTCACGGTTACCGGCGCATCGCCCTCGTTCCAGTTGACCCCGAACCAGTCCGACCCGGTGCCGCCGGTCATCGTGTCGCCGTCATCGCCGTGGAGGTCGTCGTTATTCGCGCCGCCATCGAGCAGGTCGGGCGCGCCGTCCAGATCGCTGGCATGGAGCTCGTCGTCGCCATAGCCGCCATAGAGGGCGTTCGACCCTTCGGCATCGAACAGGTAATCCGCGCCGAGATTGCCGCGCAGCGTGTCATCGCCCTGGCTTCCGGTGATCGAGTCGTTGCCCGCGCCCGCGTCTATATAGTCGTCGCCCGAGCCGCCGACCGCGCCGAAGACGCCTGAGGCCTCATAAAGATCGAGGAATTCGCCGAGGCTCGTCGCCTGATCCATCGCCTGCTGGTCCTCGGGGGAGAGGTCGCCGCCGTCATTGCCATCGCCGAGATAGATGTCGTCGTTGCCTGCGAGCCCCATCACCGTGTCGGTCCCATCGGTGCCACGGATCGTGTCGTCGCCCGACGTGCCTTCGGTCAGCTGATCGGGCTCGGAGATGTCGATCTCCTCGCCTGCACCAGTGCCTTCTTCATCAGGACGAGCGGCCTCCTCGTCCTCATGGTCATCTTTATGGTCACTGCCACCGTCGAGGCTGGCCCCGACAAGGAGCGCCATCGGCAGGAAGGCGAGAAGAAGAGTCGCGAGCATCGGTGGTATCCCCCTGAAATCAAGGAAAATATCCGCGACACTCACGAAAGCGTCAATAGAATGTGATCAAAATGTGGCAGGAGTAACGTCGTTTGGAAACAATCCCTCGCGCCGCGCGATTACTGTCGCCAATCAGAGGCCGCTCTGCTCCAGAACCCGCGTCAGAATCGGTGCGAGGCGGTCGGCCCATGCCGCTTGCTGCTCGGGTGTCGCGATCAGATCGTTGCGCAGTTCGATCAGCACGTTCGGGCGGCGATGCGCCAGCGCGTGGCGGTCGATCGAGTCGCCTTCCAGATGGCCCAGATAGGGTTGGTTGTCGCCGACGCAGAGATCGCCCTCAGCCTCGAGCGCCGCGATCATCTCATAGGCGAGGCGCGGATCGGCGGGAGCGTGCAGGATGCCGACATCCCACGGCCGGGGCGGTCGCCCGCGTAGGCGCGGTGTAAAGGAGTGAACCGCGCAGATCACCGTGTCGTCGCGCCGCGCCGCGAGCCGGGCATATTCCGCATGATAAGGGCGATAGAGCCGGTCCAGCCGCCGCTCGACCTCTGCCGCGTCGGCATGGCGGTTCGCGGGGATGATCGTGCCATCATAAAGCTTCATCACCAGCGTCGGATCGTCTTCGCCCCGGTTCGGGTCGATCACGAGGCGCGAGAAATCGCTCGCGATCATCGGCGAGTCGAGCCGCTCCGCCAGTGCCTCGGACAGCCCCAGCGCGCCCACGTCATAGGCGATGTGGCGCGCCATATCCTCGGCGTCGATGCCCAGATCGCCATCACCCACCCAATCGGGCACGGTGTTGCGCGCATGATCGCACGTGACCAGCCAGCGTCCGGGCCGTGCCTCTCCAGTGATCGAAAGGGGCTGTTTTTCGTTCATAGTCTCTTCACGCTTGCTCGATATGGCTCAGATAACGGGAAAGATTGCGCCACGCCAGTTGCGGCCCGCGACAAATTGCGCCATACGCTTACTTGGCCCACGAAATGACATCAATTTGAACGGAAAACGAGGACGCATGAGACGCCTTCGCAACGTGAAGATCGTGGCTACGCTGGGCCCTTCTTCCTCGGACTATGACAGCATCAAAGCTCTGTTCGTCGCAGGCGCGGACGTGTTCCGCCTGAACATGAGCCATGGCAGCCACGAAGAGCATCGCGCTCGGCACGCCATCATTCGCCAACTCGAAGCCGAATTCGGTCGCCCGATCGCGATCCTCGCGGATCTTCAGGGCCCGAAACTGCGCGTCGGGACTTTCGCCGCGCATGGGGCGGAGCTGGAAGATGGCGACAAGTTCCGCTTCGATCTCGACGAGACGCCCGGCGCCACGCATCGTGTGTGCCTGCCGCATCCCGAGATCTTCCAGGCGCTCGAGCCGGGCTCGGAGCTGCTGGTCAATGACGGCAAGATCCGTCTGGTGGTCGATGACTGCGGCGACGATTTCGCGAATTGCACCGTCACCGTGGGTGGCACGATCTCGGACCGCAAGGGCGTGAACGTCCCGGACGTGGTGCTGCCGCTGGCCGCGCTGTCGGAGAAGGACCGCAAGGATCTGGAATTCGCCTGCGAGATGGGTGTCGACTGGCTCGCGCTGAGCTTCGTGCAGCGTCCCGAAGACGTGGAAGAGGCGCGCGATCTGGCCAAGGGCCGCGCGGCGATCCTGTCGAAGATCGAGAAACCCTCGGCGGTGCGCAGCTTCGACGAGATTCTTCAGGCTTCGGACGGGATCATGGTCGCCCGTGGCGATCTGGGCGTGGAGCTGCCTGTTCAGGCCGTCCCGCCGATCCAGAAGCAGCTGATCCGCAAATGCCGCACCTGGGCGAAGCCCGTGATCGTGGCGACGCAGATGCTGGAATCGATGATCGAAAGCCCGATGCCGACCCGTGCAGAGGTCTCCGACGTCGCGACCGCGATCTACGAGGGCGCCGATGCGGTCATGCTCTCCGCGGAATCCGCGGCTGGCAACTACCCGGTCGAAGCGGTCGAGACGATGAACAACGTCGCGATCTCGGTCGAGAAGGATCCGACCTATCGCGAGGTGATCGAAGCCTCGCGCCATGCGGCCCGTCAGACCGTCGCCGACGGGATCGTGGCCGCCGCGCGCGAGATCGCCGAGACGACCGATATCGCGGCGATCTGCGCCTATACGCAATCGGGCAAGACGATCGCGCTCATCGCGCGGGAGCGTCCGCGGGTGCCGATCATCGCGCTTTCGCCGATCGAGGCGACGCTGCGCCGGGTCTCGCTGACCTGGGGCGTGCATGCGGTTCCGTGCGGCGAGCTGGAGCGGTTCAAGCAGGCCGTCGTCAACGCCGCCCGCGCGGCGCGCGATTTCGGCTTTGCCGACGAGACGCAGCAGATCGTCGTCACCGCAGGCGTGCCGTTCAACGTGCAGGGCACCACGAACATCCTGCGCGTCGCGCCCTGTGATGAGCGATTGATTTACCGCACTGACCCTGAGTAACCTTTCCCGAGAGGGTTGGTGACAAGGGCGCAGGCGATGGATCTTTCTTCGATAGATGCCGATCTCCTGCTGACGATCGGGCTGGCGATCGCGATCATCGCGATCCCGGCTGCGATCTCCGCCTTCTCCGACAGCCGCCCGCCGCGGGCGGCGACGGTCGGGATCCTGGTGGCGGGGGCGTTGATCCTGCTGGCTTTCTATGCCCGGCCGGGGGGCTACACGCTCAAGACGGTGCCAGACGCGGTGGCGCGCGTGTTGGCTCGCTTGGTCAATTACTAGCGTCGCCATCCGGGGGTGGGGCAGTTCCGGATTTTTCCCTTGCCAAACGGACCTGCGGCGTCTAACAGGCCCACTCTGAACCCGCGCGGCCGGCCTAAGTGGCATGCCGAGTCGCGCTTCCACACCCTGCAAAGGAGCTGTAAATGCCCAAGATGAAGACGAAATCCGCTGCCAAGAAGCGGTTCAAGTTCACCGCGACCGGCAAGGTCAAGGTCGGTCCGGCCGGCAAGCGTCACGGCATGATCAAACGCTCGACGAAATTCATCCGCGAAACCTCGGGCACCATGGTGCTCTGCGAGGCGGATACGAAGATCGTCAAGAAATACATGCCCTACAACCGCTGAACTCGGGAGACTTGAACAATGGCACGCGTCAAATCCGGTAAGGTCACCCACGCCGCGCACAAGAAAGTGCTCAAGAAGGCGAAAGGGTATTATTCCTCGCGCTCGCGCAACTTCCGCACTGCGACCCAGGCGGTCGACAAGGCGAACCAATACGCGACCCGCGACCGTAAAGCCCGTAAGCGTAATTTCCGCGCACTCTGGATCCAGCGTATCAACGCCGCCGTGCGCGCCGTCGATGCCGATCTGAGCTACTCGAAGTTCATCTTCGGCCTCAACCAGGCTGGCATCGAAGTGGACCGCAAGGTTCTCGCCGATCTCGCCGTGCACGAGCCCGAAGCCTTCGGCGCGATCGTCGAGCAGGCGAAAGCCGCCGCCGCCGCGTAATCGGCTTACGACAGAATTCGGGAAGGGCCGCTCCGTTTGGGGCGGCCTTTTTCGTTTCGCGTGGGAGGCTGGCCGGGGAGGGGGCTCTGCCCCCACTCCTTCGGAGCCCCCCGGGATATTTCCACCAAGAGGAAGAAAAAACGCCCGGCTCGGGCCCATCGTCGGGCAGGTGGCCGGGCGCTTCTCCTCGAGCGGTCATCGGCGTCCCCGCCTGTACCGCGTCTCCGAGACAATCCGATTCTGGTTAAGGATCTGTTGCGCTTCTTCTCGAGGGAAATATCCCGGGGGTGAATGGCGAAGCCAGAGGGGGCAGCGCCCTCAGTTTGACCGTTATTTGTCGTTTGTCACGGAATACATCGGCGAGCACTCTCGGCTGGGCCGCGGCGGAAAGCAAATCGCCGAGATCGATTTCGATCTCGGCGTTCAAATGACCTTCGCTATTCGGGTCGGGTAGCAGCATCACCTTCGCTATGAGCGCTGATAGGTGCTCGTTTGCGAGATGCACCCAGTCTGGATCACCAAGTATCTCTTCGAGGCCACAGAGAACCTGCTCAAGGGCGCGAGGTGCGCTCTCGAAGAGGGGCGCACTTGGCGCTGCAGCACTCAGACGCGATATCTCTTCAGTCAACGTCAGCTGCTGTGCCTCCAGTTCATTCATGCGCCCCTTAATCTGAGCAAAAGGCGCACCGTCTTCGAGGGACTTCACAAGCGTGCGCAGCTTCCTCTCTGTTCGCGCCAGTGCCGCGCGTTTAGCGGGTAGCTGCGCATCTGGCGGGTTCTTGCGAAGCTCCTTGATCTCTTGCCTCAGTGCGGCATCGAACGTCTTTGAAAGGCTTTCCGAGGCGAGCGGCGCGCGGAGCGCCGCGAAGACCCGCGCTTCGATCTCTTCGCGCTTGATGTAAGAGCGGTTCGGGCACGCCCCTTTGATGTTCTCGGCGCAGCCGTAATGGTCCCGGGAACGCATGACGAAACTCCGGCCACAGCAGCCGCATTTGAGTAGCCCGCTCAGAAGGTATTTCTTCCTTCTTGCGTCCTCGGGGTTGTCGCGAGCGGTGACTTTACGCCGAGTCTTCGCGGCGCGCGCCTGAACCGTTTCCCAGAGATCATCGGGGATAATCCTGAGAGTTGGAATCTCAATCTCTTCGACCCGATCGGGCGTTGCTTCGGTGATGCGGGCTTCTGTTTCGGGATGTATACGCTTCGTCGTGCGGAACATTAGCACACGTCCGGTGTAGATCGGATTGTGGAGGATACCCTCCTGTCTCGAGAGATTGCCGCGGATCGTCCGGGGCTCCCAGGTGCCGCCACGCGGCGCAGGAACGCCCTCGGCATTCAGTCTTCGCGCGATAGCAAGCGCCGAGTGTCCGTCTGCGAAGGCGTGGAATATCCGGCGCACAACAGCTGCCTGCTCCGGATCGACCTCTCGATTTTGGCCACCAGCCCCCTCGCATTTGCGATAGCCGTAAGGGCGCATATGGAACGTCCCGCGCTTGAGCGCCGCTTGCATGCCGCGTTTCGTATGGATGCTTACGTTGTTCGAATATTCGCGCGCCCCCCAAGCCGTCAGCATGACCGACATGAAGTTCTGGGGGCCTTCTGCAAGCGAGAGCAGTTCGACATTCGCGAAGCTCATCAAATCGAAGACCTGGAGCGCGTGCGTCACGTTTCTCGTCAGTCGATCAATGGCTTCGACGAGGACAACATCAACTGCGCCACGCCGGATTGCTTCGTGCAGCTCAAGAAGGCCCGGTCGCTGACCGAGGCGCCCCGAAATTTCGGAGTCGGAGAAGCGCTGTGTCACGGTCCAACCCTGTGCCTGCGCAAACCGCTCTGCCATGTCGAACTGATCGTCGATCGAGGTCGGTTTTTGAAGTTTCGAGCTGTAGCGTGCATAGACTGCGACCCGTTTAGTCATCGTCGTTTACTCCTGAATTTGGCCCGGACCCGGAACTGTATTCTCATTTGCCGCGTGCAGACGATGCGCTTCGACGCGTGCGAGGAAGCGGACGAATAGCTCCGCCGATATGATCTGCGAGAGATCAACTGATGCGGGGGTGTCACCGTTGTCGTTTGCTGCGAAGCGGGTGGTGAAATCGCGGGGGTGAAAGGACATTTTTCGCTCCAGAAAATTTATTCTGGATTCAATATTCGTTCGACCAGTTGGAGCGACTCCATCAAAGTCGAAGAAAATTGTGAGTCCCTTGTTTTTATTAGGCTTTCAGATTTCATATGAAATCATCTTCCAGCCTCCGCTTCAGATTGGCTGGTATTGAGGGAAAGTCGGGCGCGCTGGTTCCGTTTGGTTTGTGGAGCAAGTGCGGAAAGGTTTCTGTGGCGCGCCCGGGCGGGTTCACACCGCCATTGAGTAGACGCCGCTCGGCGTCATACTTTGATTATGCTGCTCGCTCGATACTGGTCGCGCATGCGGCGCCGAGATCCACAGAAACGCGATAAGAGCTATTGATTACGTCCCGAAGTTGACGCATCGCGTTGTCGAGTTCGCGCGCAAATCTTTCCTCGGACTCGATCCGCGCGAGATGACGCAGGATCGCCGCGCCTGCCGCCCGGAAATCCTCTCCGATCACCTCGCCGTTGATCACAAGTCGCTCGCAAAAATCGCAATCGCGCTCTGCGCCCCGAAGAGCGTCAGCCGGCAGCGCATGGAGAGCGTCGATTGCCACGCGTGCCATCGCTTTCTCATTGTCGATCCGGTTCGGTTGTTGAAACATCGGACATCCTTCCAAAGCTGAACTGCGGGCGCTGCGGCCCTCATCGAGGGGCCGCAGCGATTGCGGTTCAGCCGATCCCGTCAGGATCACTTCCAACCATCAGGAAATCAGGCATCGCAGTGCATCTCTCCAAGCGCATCGAGCGCTTTTTGCGCCCAGAATGCCTGTCCATCGAGTTGCGTGCGGATCCCTCTCAGATCGGTCGCGACGGCGCGCATCGCGAGATGCGGCGGGGCCTCTTCGACGGAAAACCGCGGTCCGAGCCGCATGTATCCGTCTTCGAGAAATGCCCAGTCGAGCTCTTCATCGAGCGCGATGAGAGCCCGTGTGATCAGCGTTCGGGTGCGGCCGTTTGCTTCCGTCAATCGTCCGATCAGCGAGATGTCTTCGAAGCCGGTGAAAAGCAACCAGTCGTCGAGAAGCGGCGCATTCTCGAGATCTTTCGGCGACGGCTTCGCGGTCGCTCCGTGAACGACGTTTGCGAGCACAACGCGTTCTTTGCGAAGCTCTTCGGGGGTGAGTTCAGACGGGTGTTTATCGTGAGTCATGTATTACCTTTCGAAGAAATTGGGGACAGGCAGGGCTGCAAGATCCGTCCGCCTCGACAGGCAGGCGGACGGACGCTGCAGCCCCGATCGGCGGCGCGCGTTACGGTTGGATGAGTGGTTTCGGGCGGTAGATCGCGACCCGCGGCCTCAGCCGGGAGCGAACCTCGCGCGGTGCGGTTGCGAGCAGCTTCTCGACCGCCTCGAATTGTTCGCGCTGCGCCGGGCCGAGGCGCCCGATGCGAGCATTGCGCTCGAACAAGTCGGACCCGGTTGCGATGAAGAGCCGATGCGATGCGCGAAACATCGTCGGACGATAGAGTCCGCAAGCGGCGGCTTGATCGTCATCGGCGATGACGATGTCATCTTCCCGCAGGAGCCGGCCTTCGGGGCTCACGCGTGGAGCGACAATGTTCATGGGAGTATCGCCGATGAGACCGCGAGAGAGCAGCAAGCACGGACGCGTGCCTGGCGGGATATCGAACTCGCCATCACGTTTACGGTCGGAGCCGTAAGGAAAGCGCATCAGGAAGATATCGCCCGGTCTGAGTTCGCCGCCCGGAAGTAGTCGGAGGTATCGGTCGTGGAGCATGAGAGCCTCGTTTTTTGAGTAGAGAAAACGACGCACAACACCTTGCCACTTTACCGATACGCGGCGTCGGAGCGTGGCTTGATTGCGTGCGTCAAAGACGCAGCACGCAAGCAAGACATGCTTCGATGCTTTCTTCGCGACCGCGATCGATCGCCTAACCAGTCAAGCGATCCGGATGCGCATTAGGGAGAGCGTCGAGAGGCCCTCCTCTCGACCCGCCGGAGGCGCCGGAAGGTCCAGGAAGAGCGGCGAGCGGCCCTTGGGCTGGGGGTTCGAAGGGGGATGCGCGGCTTCTCCATCGTCTCGCTGAAAGCGCCAGGGGGTACGGGGGATGTGGAGCTTCCCCCATGCGCCGCGAAGCGGCGCCGGGGGGTGTCCAGAGGGGGGCTACGCCCCACTTTGGCCGACACGTTTTCGAAGCGGAGCCGCGAATACGTATAGTCGGTCCCTATGGCCTGTTGTCACAGCGCCTGAAGCACGCGGCGGCGCGCGCATTTTTTGATCGTTCTCAGTTGTCCTTAGTTCTCCCGCATCCATCAAACCGGACGCGAGGCAAATTGGATGCGGGGCCATCAATTCGGGCATGTCGAAACGTGGTCGCAACAGGGAGCGACTAAGTCGGGTGGTAAGGTCGGCCGCGCGCGCAAAAATGGTCAGCGCGCATGGCGTGCGCAGCAGGTTCTCGATGAAGCCGAGCGTGCGGAGGGTAGTTGTGATCATGTGCTCCGCCCGGACTGGACACCGCAGATCATTCCGGGATCGTGTGGGTCTTTCGACGAGCTTCGCGCTGCACATGAGCAAGCCACGAATGTCATTCAAAGCTTTCCGTATACGGATCCGAAAACCGGCTCGAAGACGACGCGCAAGCGCAAGCTCCGGAAAGATGCGCACACGCTTTATTCGAGTGTGTTCTCGCTTCCGATCACGAGCGCGGAAGCGCGCGCTGATCCGGCTTTGATGAGCGAGTGCCGCGCCGTCTTCGACGCGTTCGTCGCATTCGAGAAGGATCGGATCGAAGCTGCGGGTGGGGAGTTTGCGCTCGCTGTTATTCACACTGATGAAGCGCAGATGCACATTCATCTCTTCGCGCTCGATCGCGAGCGAGGATCGGTCATTGATTTGCATCCGGGACGCGCGGCTTTTGAAGACAGCAGACGGCATCTGCGAGCCTGCGGGCGCGAGCGGTCGTTATCGAAAGAAGCGGGCGACAAGCTCTACAAAGAAGCGATGAGAGAGTGGCAGGACGATCTCTATGAGGCGGTCTCGCGTCATGCAGGATTGCTGAGGTTCGGTCCCCAGCGCGAGCGTTTGTCCCGTGCGGAATACCGTCTTCGTATGGCCAGCCGTGAACAGAACGCAATGGATGAGAGTCGGGCTGTGGAAGCCCGGAAAACACGAAAAGCGGCGGAAGGCCTCAAGCGTGCCGCTGATGACCTTTTCGAGCTCGGCAACGAACATCTCGCGGAGATTGCAGAGGCGCGCGCCGCGGTCAACGAAGAGAAGGAGCGCGACGAAACTTTGCGCCGGGAAAACGCGTATCAGGCGGAAGCGAATGCGGCGCGCGCGCGCGAACTCGATGCTCAGGAAGAGAGGCTGCGGGAAGCGCGCGAAGATTTCGTCGCTCAGAAAAAAGAGATAGCGGAGAAAGAGAAGATGGCGAATCGAAAATATCGATCTGCGGATGCCGTTCTCGCGACGGTGGAGCTACTCGGGCAAGCCGAAACTTCACCAGAGCAGGTGCCTGAATTACTGAAGGCCACGCCAGTGCGGGCGAACGAAAACGTTCGTACGAAACTGGCGCGTATGAGACGCGCACCGCACGCGGCGGTGCGCGTGGCAGAGGTGTTCGGCGCAGCGCTGACGAGTCTGAGAACGACCGCCCGGGACGAGGCCGAGGCCTCCGTCGAGTGCGAGCGCCGTGAGCTCGCTGATGGCCTCGACGCCGTGGCCCGCGTGACCGAATTTGCGGCGCAACTGATCGCGCGTTTCGTGCCGCCAGCGAGCCGTGAAAACGAACACGGCAAACTCAGAAAACTGCTCATGACCGTCGCGCGCGCAAAGACACGAAACGAGCGAAGAAAGCGGGACGACAAGGGCCGGGGCGGCGATGAGCGGTGAGTGCCGCACCGGCCGTCGAGATCATCAAGCTTCGGGAGCGTCGTGGCGGTCAGAACCAGGATTGTTCTCGCGCTTTGAGCCTCGCGCCGCGACCGGCTGCGCGATCTCTGCACGCAGGCTTTCGAGCAATCCGGCACGTTCGGCGAGGCGGCCGTTGAGCGCGGAGATCTCGCGATCTGCCTTCTCGAGCTTACACTCGAGGACGCGAATTTGCTTCTCGGCGGCGTCTGCACGATGGTGCTCGATATCACGGGCTTCCTCAAGGTCGTCGATTACGTCTTCAAGATCTGCGAGTTCCGCGCGTTGGCTCGCTTCGCGTTTACATTGCAGTGTGCGGAGTGCCTCGATGTCGTTGTTCGCGATTTCACATGCGGCTTTCCAGACAGCATGTGCCAGGCGATCGTTCACTTCCCGAACTGCATCCGGCATTTCGGGGAGCGCCGCAAAAGCGGTCTGTTCTTCTCGAATGCGTTCGATCACTCGCTTTGCGACCGGGTTGAGGTCGCGAAGCGATCCACCGAGAGTTGCGAGCAAATTACGGCGGCTTGGGAAATGCCCATCATGCGCGGACATGTAATGCCGAACAGCGCGTTCGACGTCGATCTCGAAATCGGGCTTCAGGTCGGCGGGGGCGACAGTCTTCATGCTTCATCTCCTGGTAACAGGTAACAGTGGTAACGCCGTTACCGAGCGTTCCCGGCCCGACGCGAAAGCAAAAATTGGCCTCGGCGGAAAAGCACGAAGGATTCTTTTTGTGGTTAGACCCGACCCCGGAAAATCGTCTAACTCGATTTGCGCAGATCGGTGTTTCCAAGGCTATGTGGGGAGGTGGTCGCCTTCTTGGTTGATGTTGGATCAGGCGCTTGACCTTCTCAAATTTGAGGCCGACGATATTTTAGTGAGGCTGCAAGAACTTGGGTATGGACACTTGTATCCGGTGCGCAATGAAACCGGTGCGCCGAACTTCGACGGTTATTGGGAGATGAAACGAATTGGATGAACTGGTCGAATTCAATAATTCATTGATTGAGGAAGTCGCCGCAGAAGCATCAGCAAGCGGCATTTCTCAGGCTGACGCCTTTTTCGAGCGGATGGCGAACCTCTTGGAAGCAGAAGGTGAAATTGCGACCGCTGACCGTGTTACGTTTCTCGCCAGCAGTCAGGGTAAGACCGTAAGGCTCGACGGGATTGGCGGAGACCCCCGTGAGTCTGAGGGCATCCTTAGCGTCATCGTCAGCGATTTTTACGATGGAGACGCGGCGCACAAGATCAATGCAAGCGATGCCAAGAAGGCCTTCGGCCACCTTATCAACTTTGTCGCTGCCGCGCGTCGAGCAGCCTTCCGGGAGGACCTGATCGAAGGGAGCGCAGAAGCAGGTGCCGCCTCAGTTATTACATCGGCATGGTCATCTATCACGAAGATCAAACTCATTCTCATGACGAACGCGACCTATAGTGCCAGGACAGACGCGGTCCTGGCAGGCAAGATTGATGGCATTCCAGTCACCTACAACGTCTGGGATCTTACACGCTTCCATCGTTACGAGACGTCGGGGCACGCTCGGGAAAAGATTATTGTCAATTTCAGGGACGATTTCGGCGCAAGCATCCCGGCACTGGCTGCTTCGAGCAGCGGGGAACACCTTGACAGTTATCTTGTTGTAATTAGCGGCCATCAATTGGCTGAAATTTATGACAAATGGGGGGCGCGGCTTTTGGAGTCGAACGTTCGAAGCTTCCTTCAGGCGCGCGGTGCTGTGAACCGGGGTATTCGAGACACCATCAAGGATGAACCGGCAATGTTCTTCAGCTATAATAACGGGCTGTCGGCAACGGCCGACAGTGTCGAGGTAGAGAAGACATCGGACGGTCTAAGGATCGTGTCCGCGACGAACCTGCAGGTAGTAAATGGTGGCCAAACCACAGCTTCTCTCCACGCGGCTCGGAAAACCTCGCCACAAACGCTCGAACAAGTCCACGTACAGATGAAGTTGACAGTTGTTCCGTCGGATGCTTCTGAAGAGATCGTTCCGTTCATCTCAAAATACGCCAACAGTCAGAACAAGGTCAGCGCGGCGGATTTCTTCTCGAACCACCCTTTCCATATGAGGATGGAAGAATACTCGAGACGAGTTTTGGCTCCGGCCGCCGAAGGTACAAACCGCGAGACAAAATGGTTCTACGAGCGCGCAAGGGGCCAGTACCTTGTCGAACGCGCCAAGAAATCCCAAGCTGAACGTCGGCGTTTTGATCTCGAAAACCCGAAACCGCAATACTTCGTCAAAACCGACCTTGCGAAGGTCGAGATGAGTTTCCGCATGCGGCCTGATACGGTCAGCAAGGGCGCGCAGAAAAACTTCGGCGAGTTTGCCCAGATGATCGGGGCGGAATGGAACCGGAGTGACAAGAAGTTCGATGAGACATGGTATCGGCGCCTGGTCTCAAAGCTGATAATCTTCCGGTATCTCGAAAAGACAATTCCGAAACAGCCGTGGTATCCCGGTGGATATCGCGCAAACATTGTTACTTATTCTATCTCCAAATTGGTCTCGGACGCAGATGAAAGGGATCATGTTATTGATCTTGATGCCGTATGGCGGCGCCAATCGGTATCTCGGGATCTAGGTGACGCATTATTGATCGCGGCCGAAGCGGCAGTGGAAGTAATCACCCACCCCGAAGCGGGCGTGAACAATATAACGGAATGGGGAAAGAAACAGGCGTGTTGGGCGACCTTGCAGCGGGCTGAAATCGACTATGGGCCTGAGTTTATGAATTGCCTCGTTGAGCCAGAGCAGGCGCGCGCCGTTCAGAGAGATGGTCGTCGCGAAGAAGCTGTAATTTCTGGCATCGAGGCCCAGACTTCGGTGATTGAGGCCGGAGGTGAATTCTGGAATCGGCTTAGGGAATGGGGCGGGGGAAAGAGGATATTCAGTCCAAAAGAGGATGGCATTCTGAAGGCTTGTGGCCTGTTCCCGTCCAAGCTGCCGTCGGAAAAACAATCGGTCATCGCACTCGACCTTTTGGAGCGGGCTCGAGAGGAAGGCTACGTGGATGAGTATGAATCTCCGAGGATCCGGATATCCTCCTTGTCACGACAGCATTAGGGGCGGCCAATCAACCTTAATGGACCCGCCGCCAGCCCGTCAAACGGATGCGGATGCCTTGATCATCGTCAACCTCGTCAGCGTCTTTCGGTCTGATCCCGATCGCATATTGGTTGCCGACGCCAGCAAGTGAGATTTCGAACTCGTCACCTTCCCGAGCGCCGACGTCGCGAAACCAGCTTGTCATGTGAGTAATCCGGTATTCATTCCTTGTGCCGCCCGGATCGTGAAGGCGGTTGTTGTAGTAGACGAAACGGAATTTCAACCTGTGTCCAGTGTCATCGACGCACTCGATCCATGCGTCAGGATTCTTCACATCCGGGTCAAGCGTCGGCAGCATTGCGAGAAGTTCCCTCTCACCTTTGGGGATCAAGACGCCGCTTTGGTGTCCGCCAGTTGTTCCGACATCATTGGCACTCAGTCGTTTTCGGAATTTTTCGCTGCTCATGACTTCACTGGCATTATTTCGAGGGCACGCTTGAGATCATCGGCGTCACGGGTCGACACTGGCACGGTCTCGTTAGCAAGGTCGTTTTTCCATGTGGACCGATCGATCATCACTTCCTCTACGGTATCTACATAGAATAGCCGATAGACAGTAACTGGTTCGGTCTGCCCTCTTCGGTGTGCCCGTGCACTCGCTTGGGCTTCAAGCGCGGGATTCCACACCGGAGTGAAATGGATAACAACGGTTGCCGCAGTAATATTCAAACCCGCCCCCGCCGCTTTCGGGTTGAGGACCAAGCAGGCCGGTCCTTCGTGAGCTGCGAATACATCGATAATGGTTTGCCTATCCTCCTGAGGGGTTGAGCCGTTTATAGCCCCCCAATGGGTATCGGGCATATGGGAACACGCTTGCTTAATGAGGTCGCCGATCCGATTGAAAAGAGAGAAAACAATGACCTTTCGACCATTAGCAAACGCCTCACGAAGAAGGTCGACTGCTCGCTCCATCTTGGGTGTAACAAGCGGCATGCCTGAAGTTGGGACAATGGCCGCATCCTCCTCGTTTTCCTCCGAGTTGCGCAACCACGGATGAGCGCATACGAGCTGCAACTGGAGAGTAGCAACAAGAGCGCCCGCGACGGGATACTTCGCCATAGTGACCTCACGCACATCGCGATAGTGGTCGATCAGTCGATCGTCGAGTTCGAGCGGAACATCCACGTCAATCCTCTCCGGCAGATCGCTCGCCACATCCGCCACCCGGCGTTTCAGGATGATTGGGTCGGTGAAGAGCTTCAACTGTTGACCTGACTCGAGACTATCAGGAAAATTGCTCTCGAACTCCGATAGGCTGCCCAAAAGCCCTGGAATGGCGAAGTCTGTCAGAGACCATAGGTCGACCAAGCTATTTTCGACCGGTGTCCCGGTCATTGGAATGGCCCGCTTTCGCGGGATGGTTACGAGTGCTTGGCGACGGTTCGAGTGCGGGTTCTTGATGGCCTGTGCCTCATCACAAATCACCCAAGACCATTCGAGGCTCGAAAAAATGGCGATATCATTTACCATGGTATCATAAGTTGTGATCAGCACTTGGGACGTTTGCAGCCCTGAAGCCACCCCAGTCCTGTGCGGGCCTCTATGAACCACTACCCCCAAGGTCGGTGCGAACCGAGCGATCTCGCGGACCCAGTTAGCAATGAGGCTGGTAGGGCAGACAATCAGTGCCGGTGCCCGAGAGATGGGCGGATTGATCATGAGCAGCGCGATGATTTGGAGCGTCTTGCCGAGGCCCATCTCGTCGGCGAGTATTAGTCCGCCGGTTCGGGAGACCGTGTCCCACATCCATTGGACGCCTCTCGCTTGGTAGGGAAAAAGCTCCGCTTCCAAGCCAGCGATACGGATCGTATCGCTTTTCAGTTCCGCAGCTTCTTTGCCCGGCTTCATGATCGTTTCCGATGGCGTGGCAGCGATGCCATCACCATCGGATCTCATGAGACGGATTGCTGTGCTGAATGGAATATCGGTTGGGTCAGCATCGCCAATTTTTTGCAGGAGCACCTGCACTGCATCACGCGGAAGCGGCCGAAATATCGTGCCGTCAACCACCCAGCAATGACGGTTGGTTGGAGCCAAGTATTCATGCCGCTCTCCTCGTACCATCCTGACGCCACCCAGACGCGCGACGATGCGGTTCTCCTCACGCTCGAGGCGGACGATTGGTTCGAGAAGTCTATCTGAGATAGAATGGCCGGCAGGCGGAGCTTCTTTCAGCTTAGCGAACGACTCGGGAAGTTTCGTGTAGTCAACCACCGTGTTCCTCCAACATGCGCCTGATGTCTTCGACTTCCCAAGGTACAGGTCGGCGGGTATGGGCCGCCCGATGACAAGATGGACAAAGAGGCAGGAGATCGGTTGCCGGGTCGTAGGGTCTGGGATTGGCGATACTGGCCAATGGCTCCAGATGGTGAACTTCAATGATACCGCCAGCATTGTCGCCGTAGCGTCGACGTGGTTCGAGACCACAAGCTGCGCAAGTCTCACCGTGCAAGCGGATGCAAAGGAGCCGGTTGCGAGGGTTGCGCTCACGGCGATTGACGAGAGAAGGCTTTATCGCGCCTTCGATCGCCGGCTCATCGCAGATCGTTTCATCTTCGACTACGTCGTACCCGATGAGTTCGGCCATCGCCGCCATCATGGGCACGATCACTTCGCGGCAGGTATGGGAAACT
The DNA here is from genome assembly GCF_002020145.1 of Thioclava sp. DLFJ4-1. Classification (NCBI taxonomy): domain Bacteria; kingdom Pseudomonadati; phylum Pseudomonadota; class Alphaproteobacteria; order Rhodobacterales; family Paracoccaceae; genus Thioclava; species Thioclava sp. DLFJ4-1. The sequence continues at coordinate 451,650 of NZ_MPZT01000002.1, read as the reverse complement.
GCTTCATCCGAGTCGGGGCGAACGTCGTGCCGTATCGTTGCAGCCATGCGGAAGGAACCATCGTTGACGGTCCAATCATCGAGCGCCTGGGTCGCGATGGAAAGACCCGCGGCTTGGTCAATGGATGCGACAAGTGCCATGGCCAGCTGCCGATCCTCGGCCGATGCCTGACGAATCTGGCGAATAACGGCGCCGGAGAAATTTCCGAATGCCAGATTGACGCGATGTGCTTTGAGTCCGTGGGGTCTAATTTCCGCAACGGGACCGTGCTGCTGGTCAAGGTCATCGAACCAAATTTTCATGCCAGACCGCAGCCCGCCATTGTCTATGGCGACCGCAATGACAGCACCCGTGCCTTCCTCCAGTTCACGAACGATGAGTTCCTGCTTCGATGCCAACATCAGTCGTCATCATCTTCTGCCAGTTCGCCGGGTTCAGGATCCGGCAAGTTCCGCAGAAGTTTACGGAGGTTGTTTGATATCTCGGTGCGGATGTCTTCGAAAATGGGTTCTAGTTCGTCATTTGTATTGTTCTGTTCGGCCGCTGCGAATGCCCAAAGCAAAAGGTCCATTCCTTCTACCGCATATCCGTTTGCCGCGGCTCGCTGATAAATTTTCTGGTAAAAGTCGTGGTGTTTATTCAAAAGAACGGAGGGTACATGCCCGTCGTTTCCGGTGCTCCGGAAAGCTGGCTGCCAGAGTTCCCCGCTATTGATCGATTCAACCGCTTCAACGTGCACATAATCGGGGCTGACATTGTTCTGGATCGGTGACTTGATCCGGATCTTCGGTCCCATGTTGTTTGATATCTCGGCAGACTGGCCTTCTGGATCCACCGAAGTTACCTGTGCCTTCGCGGCATTCGTCGTCGCAGCGATGTTCTTATTGGAACTACCGTGATCCACATTGTTCTTCGCATTGGCCTGCGCGCGGCTCTGCCGTCGATAGCGGTTCCCTGCCTCGCGGTATATCGGCTGGAGAAGCGTTCGCAGCCCGTCTTCGAGATCAGGGTGGAAAAGAATGCGGGACTTCTTCACATCTATTCTGAAAGCGTCGTCCAGCTCATGCCCAAAATCGAACTCGATTCTCAAAAGGGAAGTGTGAGGTTCGGGTGCACCGAAGACATCCATCCAGCCGCCATCTTGGATTAACCGCCCCTCGCGGAAAACGTAGAAGCCCTGAGCCCGGTTCGAGATGCGCGCGTATTCACGTTCCTCATCCTTCGTCATATCGCGACGGTGTGGAAGGATCCAAGCGCGGATCGTGGCACGTTCTTCCGATCCATCCGGCATCTCGACTAAAAGCGTCTGCTTTTTTTCCGGAAGAACCTGTTCGGACCTTTTCGGGTAGAAAGGATTCCACGGCACGACCGGACTGCTGTTAATGAATATTTCTATATCCCGCTCGCGCTTATCGGATTTGTCGGTAAAGCGGTGGTAGACTAGTGAGAGGTGTTTGCTGAGGGTGTCAGCCAGCCGCTTGATTGCAGCTTGTTCCTTGGTCCCCCCAGCTTCGTATTCCTTGGACAGGATCCGGTCGCACTTTTCCCAAATTACGAGGGTCCCCGTTTCTCCGCAGAGCTCTTCGAACATTTCTTCTTCATCGGTCGACACCGGCTCGCGCAGCATTTCCCACCTGCCGCGCTCTTTCACATGGTCTAAATCCCATGCAAGTTTTGCCAAGGGCTGCTCTGCGGCAGCCCGCGAAACGATCGTGAATTTTAGGCAGACCGAACTCGAAGCCGTCTTGAGTCCGAGCCCGAATTTCCCCAAGCTTTCAGGGTTTTCGCGTACAGGCGCGCCATAGCGCATGGCGCGATGGATGGTTTCTTTATCCATCCCGGTACCGTTGTCGCCAAAATAGACCAGTTTCCTACCGTCTTCGTGAAGAACAATCTCGACATTGATGTGGTCAGCTTTGGCAGCAATCGAATTGTCAATGATGTCGGCAGCGGCGGTCTTTACATTGTAACCAGTGTCGCGCAGCCCAAATATCAGGCGCGGGGCATCCGGTTCATTTATCAGATCATCCATCCCGCTCTTCCTCTCTCTAGCGTCGTTCCGGCAACCCGGGTTTATCAATTAAACAATTTCTCGCCTGCTTGGTATCTCGCCAGAAATTTCTTGTCCGCGCAACCATGCGGCGATCTCGCCAAAAAGATCTTCCAAGGAAAAGCGCTTTGTCGCACATTCCCAAACTGTCAGTACTCGCCACCCTGATGCGATGAGCGCCTGTGCAATCTTCTGATCGCGTTCGACGTTTTTTGCCAACTTCTCCCGCCAGAATTCAGTCCGGGTTTTCGGCAATCTGAAATAGGAACAACCTTTGTGGGCGTGCCAGAAGCAACCGTTAACGAAAATTGCTGCCCGGTATTTCGGCAACACGAGATCGGGCTTTCCTACAAGATGGCCGCTGTGGAGACGGAACCTGAACCCAAGACGATGCAATCCCTTGCGGACAATCATCTCGGGTTTTGTATCTTTTGGTCCAATCCCAGCCATCATTTCCGATCGGGACATCGGGGATCGTTTCTCAGGCACTCTGGTTTCTCCGCGGCCTCAATGCGACAGTATTCTCGATCCACGGAGCCATAGCTTCAGCGATGGCTATCGCGACCGGCGCTGCAACCGCATTACCGAATTGACGGTAAGCCTGTGCGTCGGAAACCGGGATGATCCATGGACGATTGGAGCCGGGACGATCGAAGCCCATGAGGCGGGCGCATTCGCGTGGCGTCAGTCGCCGAGGGTTCTTTCCTGGCTGCGCGATCAGAATTTCGGATCCGTCCTTGTAGTATCTAGCGCTGAGGGTCCGGGCGACGCTTTCAGGAGTGCAAAGGCCAAAGCCGAAGCCGTTGCCGGCTGCTTTATGTTTTGCGGCGTAGTTCTGGAGGTAGGTCCAAAGCTTGTCAGACAGCGTGTACTTGTCCGCAACCCGTCCGAGCCGACCTTCGGTGTAGGGAGGTTCGGCGGTCTCGGAACCATCCTCGGGATGAAGGATGTCCGAAAGCCGCGGGTTAGGTCTTGGAGGGATCACCACATCGTCGAGGCAGAAACGCGTAGGGACATCCCGCCGGAAGCCTGAGATAAAAATTCGCTCACGGTGTTGTGGCACCCAAGAGCGTGCGTCGATCACTTTGTGATCGACATCGTAACCGAGTTCGTCAAGCGCATGTAGGATGACCCTCATGGTGTTGCCCTTGTCGTGGGACAGGAGGTTCTTGACGTTTTCAAGGAGGAAAGCACGCGGGCGATGGTGGGCGATTATTCTCACTACATCAAAAAACAGCGTTCCTTGGGTCTCATCCAGAAAGCCATGAGCGCGGCCCAGTGAGTTCTTTTTGCTTACCCCGGCGATACTGAAAGGCTGACATGGGAAGCCAGCAAGCAAGACATCGTGAGCAGGAATTTCCGCTTCGCGTATCACCGTGATGTCACCAGTAAGCGGGTGCTCGTCGTTGAAATTCGCGGAGTAGGTTTCTTGCGAGAAGCGGTTCCACTCGCTAGTGAATACGCAGGTGCCGCCGGCAGCTTCGAAACCAACGCGCAAACCTCCGATGCCGGCAAACAGGTCGATAAAGCTAAAACTATTCGGCGATTTCTGCATGTGCTGACCCTCTTTCATGGCACCATATCTAGCTTTGGATCTAGATGGAATAACAAGAGTGGCGAAATAAAACATGAACATCTGTGTGTTCCAAGAATCCGTTCCTCAACGGTCAGTCTCGAAAGTAGTCGTTCTGGCGGCGGCCTTGCGGTGATCGGTGATCGCGCGGGTTGACTTGGAGTTGTGCTGAAATGCAGTGCTGTGACCCCCGACATTCATCCAGCTGATGCCGGAATCCGCGGTTGAGTTCGGCGCTGTTGCGCCGAGGGAGCAATGGGCGAGCGGTGGAACGTTTCCGTTTCGTGGAGGCGGTCGTCCATTGGGGTGAGTTGGGCCGCGAATGCGGCGGGTGTCTGGTAGCCGAGGGTCGTGCGTTGGCGCTCGGCGTTGTAGTGGGCCACCCAGTCCACGAAAATGGCGCGGGCAATGGCGCAAGGTCCACATCGCCATTGACACCGAGACCGGCGACACGCGCGCGGTAGAGTTCACCGCCAGCCGCCAAGGGAGCACCCCTCTGCTGCGCAAACTGCTGGAGAAAATTCCCGATGACAAATAGATCGCTACCGTTGCCGCGGATGGCGCCTATGACACATGACGATACCACGTCGCGATCATCGACCGAGGTGCCCATGCAGTCATACCGATCCGCCGCAACGGGCGCGCATCGAAAGAGGACTGCTCTTCAGCTTCGGCCCGGAACGAAATGCTGCGCGCGATCCGACGCATTGGCAGGGTACTCTGGAAGCGACGGTTCGACTATCACCTCCGAAGTCGGGTCGAAGCTCAAATGAATTGCCTGAAGCTTTTCGGTGAACGGATCCTGTCACGAGAACCAGATCGATAGACCGCTGAAATCCAGATCCGCATCGCCGTCATGAACCGTTTCTCGGCCCTCGGCATGGCTTGGATCGAGGCCATCGCCTCAACGGCCACGGGAAAGGGCATCTTCAGCCGAACGCTGATTTGCGCAACATCACCCCCTATGAAAACGCCCTTATGAAGTCGTCTGCAAAACAACGGTCAAACTAGGCCCCCATCCGCCCTTTGCCTGCAAGCGCGAGGTTGCAAAGGCGCGCCGGCGCGGCTAACCCGTGGGCCAAGCAAATTCCCGGGGAATGATATGCAAGAGCTTCGCGATAAATACCTGAGCGCCGTGGCCGATGTGACCGACGAGGCCGCGCTGGAAGAGATCCGTCTGGCCGCCTTGGGCAAGAAGGGCGAGATCAGCCTTAAGATGCGTGAGCTGGGCAAGATGACCCCGGAGGAGCGCCAGACCACGGGCAAGGCGCTCAACGTGCTGAAGGACGAGATCGACGCGGCGCTGCGCGCGAAGAAGGCGGCGCTGGCGGATGCGGCGCTCGATGCGCGGCTGCGCGAGGAATGGCTTGACGTGACGCTGCCGGGCCGCCCGCGGCGGCAGGGCACCATCCACCCGGTCTCTCAGGTGATGGACGAGGTCACCGCGATCTTCGCCGATATGGGCTTTGCGGTCGCCGAAGGCCCGCAGATCGAAGATGACTGGCACAATTTCGACGCGCTCAACATCGCGCCCGAACACCCCGCGCGGCAGGAGCATGACACGTTCTTCATGCATCGCGACGAGGGCGACAATCGTCCGCCGCATGTGCTGCGCACCCATACCTCGCCGGTGCAGATCCGCGCGATGCTGGAGCAGGGCGCGCCGATCCGCGTGATCGCGCCGGGCCGCGTCTACCGCATGGATATGGACCAGACCCACACGCCGATGTTCCATCAGGTCGAGGGTCTGGCGATCGGCAAAGACATCTCGATGGCGAACCTGAAATGGGTGCTGGAGGAGTTCTGCAAGGCCTTCTTCGAGGTGGACGGCGTCGAGCTGCGCTTCCGCGCCTCGCATTTCCCCTTCACGGAGCCGTCGGCCGAGGTCGATATCCGCTGCTCGTGGGAGGGCGGCAGCCTGAAGATCGGCGAGGGCGACGACTGGATGGAAATCCTCGGCTCGGGGATGGTGCATCCGAAAGTGCTCGAATCCGCCGGGATCGACCCGAGTGAATGGCAGGGCTTCGCCTTCGGCATCGGGATCGACCGCCTCGCGATGCTGAAATACGGCATCCCGGACCTGCGGGCGTTCTTCGAGAGCGACCTGCGCTGGCTGAAGCATTATGGGTTCAGCGCGCTGGATCTGCCTACGGTGGCTGGTGGGTTGAGCCGCTAATGGAGACGATCACGGCATGTGAGAATGTGTGCCGTGATTTTTCGTGGTTGCCCGCGACTATAGCATTTGCAGCCGATATCGCGACGATAGTTGCAGTAGCGTTCGCAGTTTACCAAGTTAGAGCTTGGCGAACCCAGCAACTTGCAATCAAAGGTCAAGAGTTCTCGAGTGAGCTACTGACCTTTTGCCACGTTTTGGAGCGCAAATTTGATGCTGTCGCAATGCTACCCGATCGTCACGAAGATGCCGGGTCTTTCTTCGCGACGTGGACGCCTCAGAGCTTCATTCGAAGTGTTCTAAAGCAGCGCGCATTAATTGCCGAAATTCACGCGACGCTCGATGAAGTCGAGACCCTCATTAGAAAGCTAGAAGCCCTGATGGGGGAAGAGGGTTATATCGATGTTACGAAATACTTGCGGTACAGTGTCCTTGAATATGAGAACTCGATAACCTCATTCATGTTTTCTGCGGGTGTGTACAACGCCTTGAAGGGGTCAGAAGCACAGAAAGAAAGAATTGAAAAAGCTTCTGATGAGTTGCTTGCCGCCGCGCGAAAGTTGGCGCCCTCGCAAAATGGAAATTCCCAGAGAAATTTCTCCCGCCTCAGAAATATTGCCGAAAGCCATTTGAGTCTGAGTTAAGTTGAGTTGAGTTGCGTTGCGTACCAATAAGGCTTCTCGGTTAAGTCATCGTCTTACGTTCGGACGGGCTGGTCTGAACCCCAAAAGGAAGCCCCAATGCCCAACCCCATCACCTTCACCTTCGGCGATAGCCGCGAACTCTGCGACCAGCTCCTCACCCTGATCCGCGAAGGCAAGAAGGCCGCCACCTGCGGTGCGCTCACTTACTTCACCGAAGGGGGCGAGGATATGCCGGTGGTGGGTCGGCGCGATATCGCGCTCGACTGGGACGGCAAGCCAGCCGTGATGATCGAAACCATCGAGGTCACGATCCGGCGGTTTTGCGATGTCGATGAGGATTTCGCGCTGGCCGAGGGGGAGGACGAGACGCTGGAAGGCTGGCGGCATGGCCATCAGGCCTATTTCGAGCGTAACGGAGGTTTTACCCCCGAGATGGAACTCGTTTGCGAGCGGTTTCGCTTGGTAAAGGACTATCAAGGAGAACCCGATGGCCCAGAAGAAACGCCTCTTCGACACCCCGAAGCATGAACAAAGCCCCGAGCAGCGCCGCTTCGTCGCCCTCACGGAGATCGCCTATACGGTGGTCGATTTCGGCGCGGCCTTCTGTTTCGTCATCGGCTCGATCTTCTTCTTCTACGAGAGCCTGATGATCCCCGGCACGTGGTTGTTCCTGATCGGGTCGCTCCTTTTCGCCGCAAAACCCTCGATCCGGCTTTGGCGGGAGTTGAAACTCCTTGAGATGGGGGATTACAAGGACCTCGCGCAGCGCAAGCAATCCTGAGGGAAGTCCGATGAAATTCACCCTGTCCTGGCTCAAGGATCATCTCGAGACCGAGGCCACCGTCGATCAGATCGCCGAGGCGCTCACCGATTTGGGTCTGGAAGTCGAGGAGGTCGTCGATCCGGCGGCGAAGCTGGAGACGTTTACGCTGGCGCGTGTGCAGTCCGCCGAGCAGCACCCCGACGCCGATCGTCTGCGGGTCTGCATGGTCGAGACGGATGAGGGTGTGACGCAGATCGTCTGCGGTGCGCCGAATGCGCGGGCCGGGATCACGGTCGTGCTGGCCAAGCCCGGCGATTACGTGCCCGGCATCGACGTGACGCTGTCGGTGGGCAATATCCGCGGGGTGGAAAGCCACGGGATGATGGCCTCCGAGCGCGAGCTGGAGCTGTCGGACGAGCATAACGGGATCATCGAATTGCCGTCGGGCGAGGTCGGGCAGAAGTTCACCGACTGGCTGGCCGAGAACCGTCCCGAGGCAGTCGATCCGGTGATCGAGATCGCGATCACGCCGAACCGTCCTGACGCGCTTGGCGTGCGCGGGATTGCGCGCGATCTGGCGGCGCGGGGGCTGGGCAAGCTCAAGCCGCTCGACGTGCCGGAGGTCAAGGCTGCGTTCGAGGCTCCGATTTCGGTGACGATCGACCCGGCGCTGAAGGACAAGGGCTGCCCGCTATTTGCTGGTCGCGTGATCCGGGGCGTGAAGAACGGGCCGTCGCCTGAGTGGCTGCAAAAGCGGCTCAAGGCGATCGGTCTGCGCCCGATCTCGACGCTGGTCGATATCACCAACTACTTCACCTATGACCTGAACCGGCCGCTCCACGTCTTCGACATGAAGAAGGTGGCGGGCAATCTGGTGATCAAGCCGGCTGAGGGCGGCGAGGAGTTCCTCGCGCTCGACGAGAAGACCTATACCGTGCGCGCAGGCGACATGGTGATCTGCGACGACAAGGGCGTCGAAAGCCTTGCCGGGATCATGGGCGGCGAGGAGTCCGGCGCGGATGAGGACACGGTCGATGTGTTCCTCGAGAGCGCCTATTGGGACCCGATCACCATCGCGGCGACGGGTCGTGCGCTGAAGATCAACTCGGATGCGCGCTATCGGTTCGAGCGCGGTGTCGATCCGGCCTTCACGCTGCCGGGGCTCGATCTGGCGGCGAAGATGGTCGTCGATCTGTGCGGCGGCGAAGTCTCGGAGCTGGTGATGGACGGCGCGGTTCCGGATGTCAGCCGCGCTTACAAACTGGACCCGGCGCGGGTGATCTCGCTCGTCGGCATGGACATTCCCGAGGCCACGCAGCGCGAGACGCTGGAGGCGCTTGGCTTCACGCTCGACGGCGACATGGCGACGCCCCCGACCTGGCGCCCCGATGTGCTGGGCGCGGCCGATCTGGTCGAGGAAGTGGCGCGGATCGCCTCGCTGACGAAGCTGATCGGCAAGCCGATGGGGCGCGAGACGACCGGCGTGCCGGACGCGATCCTCACGCCGATGCAGCAGCGCGAGCGGATGGCACGGCGCACGACGGCGGCTTTGGGCTACAATGAATGCGTGACCTACAGCTTCATCGACGAGGCGTCCGCCAAGCTGTTCGGCGGTGGCGCGGATGCGACCAAGCTGGAGAACCCGATCAGCTCGGAGATGACGCATATGCGCCCCGATCTGCTGCCGGGTCTGTTGCAGGCGGCTGCCCGCAATCAGGCGCGCGGCCTGAACGACCTGGCGCTGTTCGAAGTGGGCCCTGCGTTCAACGGCGGCGAGCCGGGCGAGCAGGTGTTGCAGGCGACCGGGCTTCTGGTCGGTCACTCCGCGCCGCGCGATCCCTTCGGGTCGCGCCGTCCGGTGGACCTTTACGATGCGAAGGCCGATGCAGAGGCTGTGCTGGCCGCGATCGGCGCTCCGGCGCGTGCGCAGATCAACCGCAAGCTGGATGCGTGGTGGCATCCGGGCCGCGCGGGCAATGTGGCGCTTGGTCCGAACCTGCTGGCGACGTTTGGGGAAGTGCATCCCAAGGTGCTGCGCGAACTGGGCGTGAAGGGCCCGGCGGTCGCCTTCACCATCCGTCTGGCAAACATCCCCTTCCCGAAGAAGAAGGGCGCGACGCGGCCCGCGCTGCAGATCTCCGACCTGCAGGCGGTCGAGCGCGATTTCGCCTTCGTCGTGGATGCGAATGTCGAGGCGCTGACGGCGGTGAACGCGGCGATGGGCGCCGACAAGAAGCTGATCGAGAGCGTCAACGTCTTCGACCAGTTCACCGGCGCCAAGGCCGAGGAGCAGATGGGCGCGGGCAAGAAGTCGATCGCGCTGACGGTGCGGATGCAGCCCGCCGACAAGACGCTGACCGATGCCGAGATCGAAGCGGTGAGCAAGAAGATCGTCGAGAAGGTGAGCAAGGCCACCGGCGGCACGCTGCGCAGCTAAGGTTGTCCTCGAGAGAGTTTGGAGCGCCCGGTCGGAGATGCCGGGCGTTTTCTTTTGCGTGCAGCAGAGGGCGGTCGGGCGCTGCCCGGGCAGTTGACGCGGCTGATCCGGGCATTCAATTCCAGTCGTTCTCACCCGAGGCTCGGGCGCGTCCCTGACGCGTCCGACCCAGCGTAATCCTTCCCTATCTTCCGAAACCCGTTAGGCTTTTCGCGAACGAGGGAAGGAGGAGCCCTTGCGTTTCGATTATCTCATTCTGGGCGGCGGCTCGGCGGGGTCGGTGCTGGCGGCGCGGCTGTCGGAGGACCCGCTCGTGACTGTCTGTCTTGTCGAGGCAGGCCGCGAGGCGCGCGACATCTTCGTGCGTGCGCCTGCGTTGGTCGCCACGATGGTGGCGGGGCGGCCGCCGATCCATAACTGGGCGCTGCGCACCGTGCCGCAGCCGGGGTTGAACGGGCGGCGCGGGTTTCAGCCTCGGGGCCGGGGGCTGGGCGGGTCGTCGGCGATCAACGCGATGCTCTATGCGCGCGGCCAGCCAGAGGATTACGACGGTTGGGCCGAGGCGGGCGCCGAGGGCTGGGACTGGGAAACCGTGAAGCCGTGGTTCCTCGCCTCCGAGCGCAATGCCCGCGGGGCATCGGACTGGCATGGCGCGGCGGGGCCCTTGCAGGTCGGCGATCAAAGGCGACCACGGGCGATCAGCCGCGCTTTCATCGAGGCCTGCGCGGCCATGCAATGCCCGCCGAACGAGGATTTCAACGGGCCGCGGCAGGAAGGGGCGGGGCTCTATCAGGTCACGCAGTTCTGGGACGGTCCACGCAAGGGCGAGCGCTGTTCGGCGGCGGCGGCCTATCTGCATCCCGTGATGGCGCGGCCCAATCTGACCGTGCTGACCCGCGCGCGGGCCGAGAAGATCGAGATCGCGGACGGGCGCGCGACGGGGGCAATCGTCAAGCAAGGCCGCAAGCGGATGAAGATCGAGGCGGCGCGCGAGGTGATCGTCTCGGCGGGGGCGTTCGGCTCGCCGCAGCTGCTGATGCTGTCCGGGATCGGGCCTGCGGATCATCTGCGCGAGGTCGGGATCGAACCGCGTCTCGATCTGCCGGGCGTGGGCGCGAACCTGCAGGATCATCTGGATTACGTCATCAGCTACACTTCGCCCCGGCCCGACGTTGTGGGGTTGAACCCGCGCGGGCTGATGCGGCTGGCGCGGGCGGCGGGCGCGTGGCGCAAGCATGGCGAGGGGCTGTTCGCTTCGCCCATGGCCGAGGGCGGGGCCTTCCTGCGAAGCGATCCGAGCCTCACCCGACCCGATCTGCAAATCCATTTCGTCGTGGGTATCGTCGATCAGCATATGCGCAAGCCGCATCTGGCCGATGGCTGGTCCGCTCATATCTGCCCGCTGCGGCCTCAGTCACGCGGCACGCTGCGGCTGGCGTCGAGCGATCCGCGCGCGGCACCCTTGATCGACCCGGAATACCTCTCCGATCCGCGCGATGCAGAGCTGCTGCTGAAAGGCGCGCGGCTTCTGGACCGGATCGCCGAGGCAGAGCCGCTTCGCCCGTGGCGGGGGCGCAGGTTCTATCCGCATGACGGGACGGATGAGGGGCTGATGGCCGATATCCGGGCGCGGGCGGATACGATCTACCATCCGGTCGGCACCTGCGCGATGGGGCAGGGCGACATGTCGGTGGTCGATCCTCAGCTGCGGGTGCGTGGGATCGACGGGCTGCGCGTCGTCGATGCCTCGGTGATGCCGCGGCTGATTTCGGGCAATACCAACGCGCCGACGATCATGATCGCCGAGCGCGCCGCCACGTTCATTCGAGAGGATCAGTCGACGCGATCGGTGGGGTGATTGACGCCGTCATTCCATGGCACCGGATCGAGATCGCGCGGGTTCACCCCTTCCAGACAGGCGGCGTTCACGCCGTATTGGTTCGGGTTCGAGCGGCGCTGGTGATGGGTGTAGATGCCGCAGGTTTTGCAGAAGTAATGCTTCGCGGTCATCGTGCCGAATTGGTAGAGCGTCAGGTTATCCTCGCCCTTCACAATGCGGATGCCCGAGAGCGGGGCCGAGACCGCCACCGCCCCGCGCCGACGGCAAAAAGAGCAGTCGCAGCGCCGCTTCGTGTTGAGCCCGTCGGAGAGCGTCACCTCCATCTCCACCGCGCCGCAATGGCAGGTCAGGCGGTGGGGCGACTGGATTTCGGGCAGCATCAGCGTCTCCGTGTGACTGTGGGGATATTGGTCTGGCGCTCGCGCGCCTCGGGGAAGGGCGGGTGGCCATGGGTGAGCCGCCAGAAGAGCGGCCCGCCAAGGCGATACCACAGCGGCAGCGTCAGAAGTGCGCCCGCCACGAAACCGCCGATATGGGCCATATGTGCCACTCCGCCTGCCGTGCCGCTAGTGACTTCATTGAACAGCTGAATCACGAACCAGAGACCGAGAACCAGCCAGGCAGGCGTGGCCCAGATCTTGAAGAAGACGAGGAAGTAGAACAGCACGTCGATCCGGGCTTTCGGATAGAGCAGCAGATAGCCCCCCATCACGCCTGCAATCGCCCCTGAGGCGCCCACCATCGGCACGGTCGCATCGGGGTTGGCCGCGATCTGCGCGAAGGCGGCGGCCAGCCCGCAGGCGAGATAGAAGATCAGGAAGAGAACGCGCCCCATCCGGTCTTCGAGATTGTCGCCGAAGACCCACAGAAACAGCATGTTGCCTGCCAGATGCAGGATGCCTGCATGCAGGAACATGTGGGTGAAAAGCCCGTGCCACGCGACGCCATGGGTCACCGCGGCAGGCCAGAGCGCGTTATTGAGCCAGAGGTCCCGCATATCGCCGCCCCAAGGCGCGGTGAAGACATAGACCACGATATTGATCGCGATCAGGGTCCATGTGACCCACGGGGTGCTGTAAGAGGGGTTGTGATCGCGGATCGGGAACATTGCCCGAGAGGGCCACGCCCCGCACCGTCGGTCAAGGCGCTTATTGCGTGGCTTCGATCACCGTGTCGCCCTGCGAGATCAGCTCCAGCCGGTCCTGCGACAGTTTCACCGTATCGACGCGGGCCATGGCCGAGTGGAAGGCCTTCTCGACGCCCATTGCGGGCTCGGGGCACATCATGCGCGTTCCGGCCAGTTCGCCGACGCGCACCCGGCCGTCCTTTTCCGAGATCCGGCCGTTATAGTGATTGCAGCCCGCCTTGCCCGCGATCAGGCCCTTTTCGGGATGGGTCAGGGTGACTTCGACGCCGTCGGGCAGGGGCTTGCCGTCGATCGCGACAACTTCCCAGATCGCGTTCGGCGCGATCGCCTCGAGAGGGTCGCCCGGCTCCGACTGGCATCCTGCCACAAGCCCCAAGGCCAGCAGCGGCCCGATCACGATCGCACGCATTTTCGCATCCCTCCTGGTCTCACGCGCCTTGCTTAGACCTTGAGAATGGGCTGTGCCATTCACGCCCCCGTGAGCGGCTGTCGGAAAGTTGCGACATCGGCGCGCACCCTCCTTGGCCCGAAGGCGGTATATCGCTATGCTCTCGCCCCGCGACAGGAGGAGTCCCATGATCAACGAACTCGGGCATTTTGCCCTGATTCTCGCCTTTGCGGTGGCCATCGTGCAGGCCATCGTGCCCATCGTCGGCGCGCAAAAAGGCTGGCGCGGCTGGATGGCGGTCGGCGAACCCGCAGCGACCGCGCAGTTTTTGCTCATCGCGGTGAGCTTTGCGGCGCTGACCCACGCCTTCGTCGTGTCGGACTTCTCGCTGAAGCTGGTCTGGGCGAATTCCCATACCGACAAGCCGATGCTCTACAAGATCACCGGTGTCTGGGGGAATCACGAAGGCTCGATGCTTCTGTGGGTGTTGATCCTGTCGCTCTTCGGGGCGGCGGCGGCCGTGTTCGGTGGCGCTCTGCCGCCGCGACTGCGCGCCCGCGTGCTGAGCGTTCAGGCCTGGATCGGCGTGGCGTTCCTCGGCTTTATCATCTTCACCTCCAACCCGTTCCTGCGTCTCGCAGAGCCGCCGTTCAACGGCGAGGGGATGAACCCGCTGCTGCAGGACCCGGGCTTGGCTTTCCACCCGCCCTTCCTCTATCTCGGCTATGTCGGCCTCTCGATGTCGTTCTCCTTCGCGGTGGCAGCACTGATCGAGGGCCGGGTCGACGCGACCTGGGCGCGCTGGGTGCGGCCGTGGACGCTGGCGGCCTGGATCTTCCTGACCATCGGCATCGCGCTGGGCTCGTGGTGGGCCTATTACGAGCTTGGCTGGGGCGGTTTCTGGTTCTGGGACCCGGTGGAGAACGCCTCCTTCATGCCGTGGCTTCTGGCCGCCGCGCTGCTGCACTCGGCCATCGTGGTCGAGAAGCGCGAGGCGCTTAAGTCGTGGACCATCCTTCTGTCGATCATGGCGTTCGGTTTCTCGCTGATCGGCACCTTCATCGTGCGTTCGGGCGTGATCACCTCGGTGCATAGCTTCGCCTCCGACCCGCAGCGCGGCATCTTCATCCTCGGCATTCTCGCGCTCTTCGTGGGCGGGGCGCTGACGCTCTATGCGTTCCGAGCGACCTCGATGCAGGCCAAGGGCGTGTTCTCGATGCTGTCGCGGGAAACCGCGCTGGTGATCAACAACATCCTGCTGGCCGTCGCGGCGCTGGTGGTCTTCGTGGGCACGGTCTGGCCACTGGTCGCGGAGATGTTCTTCGGCCGCAAGCTGTCGGTCGGCGCGCCGTTCTTCGATCAGGCCTTCACCCCGTTCATGGTGATCCTCGCCCTGATCCTGCCGATCGGCGCGATGATGCCGTGGAAACGCGCGCGTCTCGGCCGCGTGGTGAAGCCGCTGATCCCGGCCTTCGTGCTGGCGCTGGCCGTGGGCGGCCTCGCCTGGGCCGTCGAGAGCGGCAATTCGCTGCTCGCGCTCGTCGCGGTGTTCCTGGGCAGCTGGCTTGTCTTCGGGGCCATGACCGAGCTGTGGCAGCGTTCGGCGCGCAATTTCGGGCGCCTGACCCGTCTGCCGCGCGCCGATTGGGGCAAGGCTACGGCCCATGCGGGTCTGGGTGTCACCTTCATCGGCATCGGTCTTCTGACCGCGGGCCAGATCGAGGATATCCGCGTCGCCAAGATCGGCGAGCCCTTCACCGTGGACGGCTACCAGATCACGCTTCAGAAGGTCGAACAGGTCAAAGGTCCGAACTACACCTCCTCCACCGGCACGATGACGGTCGAGAAGGACGGCAAGCTGATCGGCACCATGCATCCCGAGAAGCGCGTCTATCCGGTGCAGCGGATGCCGACGACCGAGGCCGCGATCCACACCACGCCGCTGGGCGACATCTACCTCGTGCTCGGCGATCCGCAGGATCAGGGCGGCTACGCGGTGCGTACCTATATCAAGCCCTTCGCGGACTGGATCTGGGCGGGCGCGATCATCATGGCGTTGGGCGGGCTGCTGAGCCTGTCGGATCGCCGCTACCGTGTGGCAGCGGGGGCGCGCAAATCGCGTGCCGCCCCGTCGCAAGCGTCTCCGGCGGAGTAAACGATGCTCAGGAAAACCTTCTTTGCTTTGGCGTTGATGCTGTCGGCGCTCCTCTCGATCGGGCCTGCGCTTGCGGTGCAGCCCGACGAGATCCTGAAGGACCCGGCGCTCGAGGCGCGGGCGCGCGAAATCTCCAAGGTGCTGCGCTGCCCGGTCTGTCAGGGCGAGAATATCGACGACTCCAATGCCGAAGTGTCGCGGGATCTGCGGCTGCTTGTGCGCGAGCGCTTGCAGGCGGGCGACACCAATAGCCAGGTGATCGACTACATTACCGCGCGCTACGGCGAATATGTCCTGTTCGAGCCGGAGAAGCGCGGGGCGAACCTGCTGCTATGGTATCTCGGCCCGGGAGCTCTGATCGTCGCGCTGATCGGCGGGTTCTTCTATGTTCGTTCGCGCCGCGCCGCGTCCGAGGGTCCGGCTCAGCCCGATCTCTCCGACGACGAACGCAAGCGGCTCAATGAGTTGATGGGGGAGTAGGGGGCTTTCCGGCTCCGAGCCTAGCTCGAGCCTTCCCTCCAGACGGAAAAGCAGGGCGCGCTCCGGGCGCAGGCGCTCTTCAGGCCTCTGAAAATAAAAGAAGCGGCGGGAAAGCCCGCCGCTTCTCTATTCTCGCCCTGATGTCTCAGGTTCAGCGCTTACTCGATCCCGCCGAGGCACATGTATTTCAGCTCGGTGAAATCCTCGATCCCGTATTTCGAACCCTCGCGACCCAGACCGGATTGCTTGATGCCGCCGAACGGGGCGACCTCGGTTGAGATCAGGCCGGTGTTCACGCCGACGATCCCGGTCTCCATCGCTTCGGCCACACGCCAGACGCGGGCGAGGTCGTTCGCGTAGAAATAGCCTGCCAGCCCGAACTCGGTCGCGTTGGCCATCTCGATCGCTTCGGCCTCGGTCTCGAAGCGGATCAGCGGAGCGAGCGGCCCGAAGGTCTCCTCGCGCGCGACCCGCATCTGCTGCGTCACGCCGGTCAGCAGCGTCGGCTCGAAGAAGGTGCGCCCGAGGTTCGAGCGATGCCCGCCCGCGGCGACCTGCGCGCCCTTTTCGGTCGCGTCCGAGATATGCGCCTCGACCTTGGCCAGCGCATCCGCGTTGATGAGCGGCCCGGTGGTCACGCCCGGCTCGAACCCGTTGCCGGGGCGTAGGGTCGCAAGCCGCGCGGTCAGCTTCTCGGCGAAGGCGTCATAGACCCCGGCCTGCACGTAGATCCGGTTCGCGCAGACGCAGGTCTGCCCGTTATTGCGGAACTTGGCGATCATCGCGCCATCGACCGCCGCATCGAGATCGGCATCGTCGAAGACGAGGAAGGGCGCGTTGCCGCCCAGTTCAAGACTGATCTTCTTCACCGTCTCCGCCCCTTGGCGCATCAGGATTTTGCCGACACGGGTCGAGCCCGTGAAGGTGATCTTGGCGACCTTGGGGTTGGCGCAGAGCTCTTCGCCCATGCCCGCCGCATCGACGCCGGGGATGATGTTGAAGACACCCGCCGGGATGCCCGCGCGCTCGGCCAGAACGGCCATCGCGAGAGCCGAGAGCGGCGTCAGTTCGGAGGGGCGCCCGACGAAGGTGCAGCCCGCGGCCAGCGCCGGGGCCAGCTTGCGCGCGATCATCGCGTTGGGGAAGTTCCACGGCGTGATCGAGCCCACCACGCCCACGGGCTGGCGGATCACGAGGATGCGCTTGTCGCGCTGGTGGCCGGGGATCACGTCGCCATAGACGCGCTTGGCCTCTTCGGCGAACCATTCGAGGAAGCTTGCGCCATAGGCGATCTCGCCCTTGGCCTCGGCGAGCGGCTTGCCCATCTCGGCGGTCAGGATCGCGGCGAGGTCGTCCTGATTTTCCATCATCAGGTCGTGGAAGCGGCGCAGGTAGCCCGCGCGCTCCTTGCCGGTGAGTGCAGCCCAGTCCGGTTTCGCGGCATGGGCGGCCTCGATCGCGGCGCGCGTGGCGTCCACGTCGAGATCGGCCACCTCGGCGACGGTTTCGCCGGTCGCAGGATCCTGCACGGCGAAACGCTTCGCGCCCTCGATCCACTCGCCGTTCACATGTGCGCGGGTCTCCAGCAGGCTCGGGTCGTTCAGCTTGAGCATATCAGCCCTCCTTCGCGGCGGTCATCGCCTCTTCGAGGATGTCGAGCGCCTTGGCCATCTGCTCGTCGGGGATGGTGATCGGCGCGAGGAAGCGGATCACGTTGCCATAGACGCCGCAGGTCAGCAGCAGCAGGCCGCGGTTGAGCGCTTCGACACGGATGCGCTGGGTGAGGGCCGCATCGGGTTTGCCATCCGACATCAGTTCGACCGCGACCATGAAGCCGGGGCCGCGGATCTCGGCGATTTCCGGCATGTTGGCGCGGATCGCTTCGAGACGCTGCTTGAGACGCGAGCCGAGCTCGTTGGCGCGGGCGCAGAGGTCTTCTTCCTCGATCACGTCGAGCACCGCGTTCCCGGCAGCGATTCCCAGCGGGTTGCCGCCATAGGTGCCGCCCAGACCGCCCGGGTTCGCCGCGTCCATGATTTCGGCGCGACCGGTCACTGCCGCGATCGGAAGACCGCCGCCCAGACCCTTCGCCATCGTGGTGATGTCTGCGGCCACGTCGTAGGCGTCCATCGCAAACATCGTGCCGGTACGCGCGAAGCCGGTCTGCACCTCGTCCGCGATCATCACGATGCCATGCTCGTCGCAGAAGGCGCGCAGGCGCTTGACGAAATCATGCGGCGCCGGGTTGAAGCCGCCTTCGCCCTGCACCGGCTCGAAGATCACCGCGGCGAGGCGCGTGGGGTCGAGATCGGTTTTGAACAGGCTCTCCATCGCGGCGAAGCTGTCCTCGGTCGACACGCCATGCAGCGCGTTCGGGAAGGGGACGTGGAACACGTCGGGCATCATCGCACCGAAGCCCGCCTTGTAGGGCGCGACCTTGCCGGTGAGCGTCATGGTCATGAAGGTCCGGCCGTGGAAGCCGCCGCTGAACGCGATGACCGCGTTGCGGCCCGTGTAGGCGCGGGCAATCTTGATCGCGTTCTCGACCGACTCCGCGCCGGTGGTGACGAAGATCGACTTTTTGTCGAAATCGCCCGGCACCTTTTCGTTGAGCCGCTCGGCGAGGCGCACATAGGGCTCGTAGGGCATCACCTGATGGCAGGTATGGGTGAAGGCGTCGAGCTGGGCTTTCACCGCCTCGATGACTTTCGGGTGGCGGTGGCCGGTGTTCACAACCGCGATCCCGGCGGCGAAATCGATCAGCTCGCGGCCATCGGCATCGGTGACGGTGGCGTTCTCGGCGGAGACGGCGAAGTTTTGGGTCTGCACACCCACGCCCCGGGCAAGGGCGGCGGCGCGGCGGGTTTCGAGGTCGGCATTGCTGGACATGGGCACTCCTCAGGGGCTGGAGAATCACGGAATGATGTGACGCTAGTGTTTAACGGATAACTGTGCAATGTTTAGTTTGTTAAACGCATGGCTGCGGTGCGTGCGCTGGAATTCCGCCCGGCCGCACTCTAGAACAGGCACAGGACAGGAGGCTTGCGGTGAGCGAATTCGACGTGGGCGGACGGCTTCGGGCGATCCGCGAGGACAAGGGATTGTCGCAGCGCGAGCTGGCGCAGCGGTCGGGCGTGACCAACGGGCTGGTTTCGCTGATCGAGCGCAACAAGACCTCGCCCTCGATCACCTCGCTGCGCAAGATCCTCGAAATTCTCGAGACGACGCTGGCGGAGTTCTTCGACAGCGATACGCCCTCCGAGCCCGGCAAGTTCGTCTTCCGGCATTCTGAGCTCACCGAGATCAACCCGGGCCGGATCTACCGCTCGGGTGGCGCGGCGCTCGATGCGCTCTCGCTCAAGCGGGCAGGCAAGTCGGGGCAGACCAACATTCTGCTGCTCTACGAAACCTATGAGCCCGGCGCTGATACCGGGGCGGAGGCCTATGCCCATGAGGGCGAGGAGGGCGGTTTCGTCATCGAGGGCGAGTTGCTGCTGACGGTGGGCGAGACCACCGAGCTGTTGCGCGCGGGCGATGCCTACCTGTTCGACAGCCGCCTGCCGCATCGGTTCCGCAACGTGGCCAAGGCGCGTTGCGTGGTGGTCTCGGCCGCGACCCCGCCGACTTTCTGAGCGGTGCGCTCAGTAATAAGTCCGCTCTTTCAGGTCGCTCTCGGCCATCATTTTTTCGCAGGCTGCGAGGAAGGCGGCTTCCGCGCTCGACTGCTTTCGCTGCCGATTGGTGAGCAGGTAGATATTCACCATCGGCAA
Source organism: Thioclava sp. DLFJ4-1 (assembly GCF_002020145.1). NCBI lineage: Bacteria > Pseudomonadati > Pseudomonadota > Alphaproteobacteria > Rhodobacterales > Paracoccaceae > Thioclava > Thioclava sp. DLFJ4-1. The sequence goes on along the minus strand of NZ_MPZT01000002.1, from coordinate 432,230 downwards.
CCCGTCATAGGGCGGCAACTGGCGTAGCCGACCCGACTCGACATCGCGATGCGCGACGTGCAGCGGCAGCGCCCCGATCCCGATGCCGGCCACGATCATCCGGCGCAGCTCGTGCAGGTTCGACGACACCCCGCGCCAGCTCGGGGCGAGCTTGGCCCGCGCACGCAGCAGCGAAACCGGGTGAAGCGGGCCGTCCTCGGTCTCGGTCTGGAACGAGACCGAAGTCTCGCCTTCGATCTCGGCGAGTGTGATGTCCTCGCGGTCGAAAAGGGGATGGCGCGTGCCGCAGAACAATCCGAAATACTCGCGGTAGAGCACCTGAGCGCGGAGGTTCTCGGGCGTCTTGTGAAGCAGGCAAATCCCCAGGCTCGCCCGATTCTGTTGCACCCGGTTCACCACTTCCTCGCTCTCGGCCACCGTCATCGAGAAGGTCACCTTCGAATGTTCGGTGGCGAAATCATGTAGCACCGCGTCGTAGTGATCCGAGATCACATGCGAGGTCGTCGTGATCGCGATATGGCCGCGCAGCTCCTCCGCGCCGGTCTCCAGCAGGGAAGGGATCTGCGACACCGCGCCGAAGATCTGGGCGCATTCCTGATAGAGCAGGTTGCCCGCCCTAGTGACTTTGAATTCATTGGGTTTTCGAATGATCAGCTCGTGGCCGGTGCGTTCCTCCAGCCGCTTGAGCGCCGCCGAAATCGTGGGCTGTTTGAGCCCCAGAAGATAGGCCGCGCGCGAGATGCCCCGCTGCTCCACCACCACCATGAAAGTGCGCAGAAGGTTCCAGTCGAGATGCCAGGGGAAACGTTGTTCGTAGGGCTTGACCATAGCCTAGATCTATATTGAAGATTTCTATTATTTATTTGCGCAATGGCGGTCGCCATGCAAGCGTTTCCGTCAACGAGGCTCTGGAAGGGGCGCTCGCCGTGGCGGGACGCGCCGGAAACAAGGCCGCCCGCAGTCATGACCAACAGGAGAAATCCATGACCAACCGCAGAACCGTTCTCAAAACCATCCTCGGGGCTGGCTCGCTCGCCGCGACCGGCATCTCGCTGCCCAGCCTCGCCGCGGCTGACGAGCTGGAGAGCCTCAAGGACAAGGGCGTGATCCGGATCGCCATGTCGGGCGCCTACCCGCCCTTCAACTTCATCAACGATTCGAACGAGGTCGTGGGCTTCGACCCGGCTATCGGCGAGGAGATCGCCAAGCGCATGGGGCTGAAGACCGAGATCGTGACGACCGCGTGGGACGGGATCATCGGCGGTCTGCTGGCCAACAAATACGACGCCATCGTCGGCTCGATGTCGATTACGCCCGAGCGCGAGAAGGTCGTCGATTTCGTCGGTCCGTATTACACGACAAAGCGCGCGATCTTCGTGCTGCCCGACAGTCCGATCAAGTCCGTCGCCGATCTGAAGGACGTCACCGTCGGCGTGACGCTGGGCGAAACGCACGAAGCCTGGGCGCGTGAGCAAGGCTATGACGTGAAGACCTACAAAGGTCTGCCCGAGTTGATCCTCGAGCTTCAGAACGGTCGTGTCGACGCGATCATCAACGACTCGATCGCGGCGATCCTCGCGATGAAGAAGAACGATTACAAATACCGCATTCTCGACGATCTGAAGACCGACGCGATCGGTGCGGGCATCGCCATCCGCAAGGGCAATCCCGAGCTGAAAGACGCGATGCAGAAGGCGCTCGATTCCATGATGGAAGACGGCACCTACGAGAAAATCGCGATGAAGTGGATCGGCGCTGACATCCGCTGATCGGCGCGATCCAAGGAATGGTGGGCAGTCCGTCGTCTGACGGCTGCCCCGCCACACCCCAAACTTCGATGGATTCCCGAAAGGACACCGAACGGATGACCGCCGACTATGGAAAGCTGACTTGGGAGCAGGTCCGTGACGCGGATAAGGATCGTGTGGTGATCCTGAATGTTTCTGCAACGGAAGATCACGGGCCGCATATGCCGCTCGATACCGATACGGTTCTGGGAATGGCGGTGGCCAACGGCGTTGCCGAAGCCGCGCCCGACGAAGTTTTCGTCATGCCCGCGATCCCCTATGGCTTCAACGAGCATCACAAGGACTTTCCGGGGGTCATCTGGATTCAGCCGGAGACGCTGATCAATTTCGTCTGCGACGTGACCGAGTCCCTCGCGCATCACGGCTTCCGCCGGATCCTGCTGCTGAACTCGCACGGGTCGAACCACCCGATCCTCGATCTCGCGGCGCGCAAGACGGTCATCCGCACCGGCATCATCTGTGTTTCGGCGTCCTATTGGAACTTGTGCAGCGATCGAATTCAGGGCCTGCGCAAATCCGAGGTGGGCGGCATTGCCCATGCCGGAGAATTCGAAGCTGCGATGTACAAGCATCTGCACCCCGAGCTTGTCGATCTCGACAAGGCCGAGTGTCAGAACCTGCACGATCCAGACACCAAATTCTTCAATCTCGATTTGGCGGCCGGTGGTGGCAAGGCGATGCTGATGCGCTGGTGGTCCTCTGTGTCACCCGACGGCACGATGGGGGATCCAACCGTCGCCGATGCCGAGACCGGCAAGGCGTTCCTGGAAGCGGCGATCGAAGAGACGACAGCGCTCGTGCGCGAGATACGCGCGCTGCCCATCCTGTCCCGCCGCGATCATCATTAAGGGGAATGCCGTGGATATCGAACTAATCCTCAAGGTCTATCCGTACTTCCTGAAAGCCGCCGTGATCACGGTCGAACTTTCGGTTCTGACCATCGTGCTGGGGCTCATCTGCGGCGCACTTGGCGCAGCATCCCGGCTTTCGCGCTTCGCCATCCTGCGCTTCATCGGGGCGGCCTATGTCAGCTTCTTTCGTGGCACGCCCGCGCTGATCCAGCTGTTCCTGCTCTATTTCGGTGGCCCGCAGATCGGCATCCAGCTCGATGCCTTTCAGGCCGGTGTGATCGGGCTGGGCGTCAATATCGGGGCCTACATGACCGAGACGATGCGCGGTGCGATTGTCGCGGTCGACCGGGGGCAGACCGAGGCCGCGCGCACGCTGGGCCTGTCGAAGGCGCAGGCGTTCCGAAAGGTGACGCTGCCGCAGGCGCTGCGGCTGATGATCCGCCCGCTCGGCGTGAACATCAACGCGCAGATCAAGGGCACGGCGCTCGTCTCCGCGATCTCGGTGGTGGAGCTGACCTATACCGCGCAACGCTACATCGGTTCGACCTACAAGCCGTTCGAGATGTTTTTCCTCGCGGGGGTTCTCTACCTCATCATCATCACTGCGGTGGGTAAGGGCGTGTCGTTCCTCGACCGCAAGGTGCGCATCCAATGAGCCGCGCATCCGCCCCCCATTCCCGCCCGCAAGAGAAGGAGTGAGCCATGGGTCTCGATTTCTCCGTCATCCCGCCTTTCTACGGCACGCTCATGCTGGGTGTCCTGTGGACCATCGCCATCACCGCCGCCTCGGCCCTGCTGAGCTTCTTCGGGGGTATCCTGCTTGCGGTGGTCGCGCTTTATGCGCCTGCGATCATCCGTCTGCCGGTGCGTTTCATCGCCTGGCTCTTCATGGGCACGCCGCTGCTGCTGCAACTCTTCCTGATCTATTTCGGGCTGGTGCAGATCGGCATCGACCTTCCGGCCTTCGTGGCGGGTGTGATCGGTCTGGGCTTCCACTTCGCCGTCTATAACTCCGAGCTGATCCAGACCGCGATGCTCGCGGTGGACAAAGGTCAGATGGAGGCCGCACGGACGCTGGGCCTGTCGCGCAAGCAGGCGCTCATCAAGGTGGTCGTGCCGCAAGCGGTGCGCGACGTGCTGCCGCCCATCGGCAACAACATGATTGCGCTTCTCAAGGACTCGGCGCTGGTCTCGGTGATCGGGGTGTCGGAACTGACGCTCTCGGCGCAACGCGCCATCGGCCAGACCTACCGCGCCTTCGAGTTCTACGCGGCCGCTGCCGTCCTCTACTACATCATCAATCTCGGCATGGAGGCGGTGATCCGCTGGTTCGAGAACCGCAACCGCCTCTATCGCTGATCCGGGAGATATCGACATGACAGAGACAAAATCCTTCGTCGAAATCCGTCACGCCCAGAAATCCTACGGCACGCTGGAAGTGCTCAAGGACATCTCGCTCAACGTGGAGCGTGGCCAGATCGTCGCGATCATCGGGCCCTCGGGCTCGGGGAAATCCACGCTGCTGCGCGCCATCAACGATCTCGATCCGCTGACCGGCGGCGAGGTCTGGCTCGACGGGGTGCAGGTCAACAAGAACCTGCCGCACAATCAGTATGAGAAGCACATCAACCAGATGCGTCAGGACATCGGCATGGTGTTCCAGCACTTTAACCTATTCCCGCATCTCAGCGTTCGGGACAACGTCACGATGGCGCCGAAGCTGCTGAAGAAGATCTCCGACAAGGAGGCCAACAAGCTCGCCGAAGAGCAGCTCGATCACGTCGGCATGCTGGAGCGGATCGACTATTACCCGGCGCAGCTTTCGGGCGGTCAGAAGCAGCGTGTGGCGATCGCCCGCGCGCTGGCGATGAAGCCGAAGCTGATGCTGTTCGACGAAGCCACCTCGGCGCTCGATCCCGAGCTGGTCGAAGAGGTGAACCTGGTCATGAAGAAGCTCGCGCAAGAGCACATGACCATGATCATCGTCACCCACGAGATGGATTTCGCCGCCTCGGTCTGCGATCGCGTGCTGTTCATGGACAAGGGCGTCGTGGTCGAGGAGGGCCCGCCCGAGCAGGTCTTCAAGAACCCGACCCAGGAACGGACCCGGAATTTCCTGCGCAAACATCTCGAAGGTGCAAAATGACGACTGAGAAGTCTCACCTGTTCTACCAGTCGCGCCAGCCGCGGCCTTTCCTCGAACGCTCCGAGGGAATCTACCACTACGACGAGAACGGGAAACGCTACATCGACGGTTCCTCGGGGGCGATGGTCTCGAATATCGGCCATTCCAATCCGCGCGTGCTGGAGAAGATGAAGGCGCAGATGGACCGTTCGACCTTCGGCTACCGGCTGCATTTCCGCACGCACCCGTCCGAGGATCTCGCCGCACGGGTCGCCGCGCGGATGCCCGAAGGGCTCGACAAGGTGTTCTTCGTCTCCGGCGGTTCCGAGGCCGTCGAGACCGCGATCAAGCTCGCGCGGCAATACGCCGTCACACAGGGCGAGGAGAGCCGTTACAAGGTGATCTCGCGGCTGCCCTCCTATCACGGTGCGACGATGGGTTCGCTGAGCGTGACCGGCAGCCCGATATTTACCGGAAAATTCGCGCCGATGTTCACGGAGATGCCGAAGATCCCGGCGCCGACCTGCTATCTCGACCGCGACAATCTCACCGAGGAAGAACGCGGCATCAAATATGCCGAGATGCTGCGTGAGAAGATCGAGGCCGAGGGCCCCGAGACGGTGCTCGCCTTCCTGATGGAGCCGGTGGGCGGGGCCTCGACCGGCGCGCTCGTGGCGCCCGACAGCTATTACACCCGCGTGGCCGAGATCTGCCGCGAATACGGCATCCTGCTGATCTATGACGAGGTGATGACCGGGGCCGGGCGCACCGGCAAGTTCCTCGCCGCGGAGCATTGGGGGATCACCCCCGACATCGTCGCGCTCTCGAAAGGGTTCGGGGCGGGCTACGCGCCGCTGGGCGCGGTGGTCGCGCGCAACGACATGGTCGAGGCGCTGCTCGACGCGGGTGGCTTCCTGCACGGCTTCACCTATGCGGGCAACCCGCTGGCCTGCGCGGCCGGTCTCGCGGTGCTCGACGAGATGGAAGAGCGGGACCTGATCGGCAATGCCGCGCGGATGGGCGATGTTCTCAAGGCCCGGCTGACCGGGCTGATGGACCGCTATCCCTTCATCGGCGATGTGCGCGGCAAGGGCTTGCTGCTGGCGTTCGAGCTGGTTTCGGATCGCGACACGATGGAGGTCCTGCCGAAAGAGTGGAACGCGCATACCGAGCTGGTCGAACTGGCCTATGAGCGCGGTCTCATCATCTATTCGCGCCGCACGCGGGGCGGCTACGAGGGTGACCATTTCCTCGTCTGCCCGCCGCTGATCGTGACCGAGGCGCAGATCGACGAGATCATGGCGATCCTCACCGACGCGCTCGACGCCTTCGCCGCCAATCACGACCTGCCGGTGGTCGAGGAGGTCAGCGCATGAAGCTGCCCGACAAATCCATCGCGATGGAAGAGGTAGTCGCGCAGATCCCCGACGGCGCCACGGTGCTGGTGGGCGGCTTCGGCGTGCCCGGTACCCCCTTCGCGCTGCTGCGCGAGCTGGCCCGTCAGGGGCAGCGCGATCTCGTGCTGGTCAAGAACGACGCCAACGAGGCGGGCATGGGTATCGACCACCTGATCGCGGGCGGTCAGGTGCGCAAGCTGATCGTGACCCATCTCGGGCTCAACGCCAACGCCATCGCGGCGATGAACGAGGGCCGGATGGAGGTCGAGTTCTGCGCGCAGGGCATCCTCGCCGAGCGTATCCGTGCAGGCGGCGCGGGGCTGGGCGCGATCCTCACCGATATCGGCATCGACACCGAATTGGCGCAGGGCAAGCAGGTGGTCGAGATGAATGGCCGCCCGATGCTGGTCGAACCGGCTCTGCGTGGCGATGTGGCGCTGGTCCATGCCGCGCGCGCCGATTGCTTCGGCAACCTCGCCTATGCCGCCACCGCACGCAATTTCAACCCGCTTATGGCGATGGCCGCGACCCGCGTGATCGCCGAGACCGAAGAGCTGCTGCCGTTGGGCGGGATCGACCCGGACGCGGCCGAGAGCCCCGGTGCCTTCATCGACCACGTCGTGAAGCTCGACGAGATTTCCGAGGAGTATGGCATTGTCAGACGCTAGATCCCGCATGGTGGCCCGTGCCGCGCGCGAAATCGCGCCCGGCATGGTCGTGAACCTGGGTATCGGCTTGCCCACCAAGGTGGTCAACCATCTGCCCGCCGACTTCCCCGTCTGCCTGCATTCGGAAAACGGGCTGACCGGGATCGGGCCGACGCTGCCGCCCGAGCGCGCCGACCGCAACCTGATCGACGCGGGCGGGGCCTATGTCTCGACGATCCCCGGCTCGGCCTTTTTCGACAGCGCGGTGAGCTTCGCGCTGGTGCGCTCGGGGCGGCTCGACCTGACGCTGCTGGGCGCTTTCGAGGTCGCGCAGAACGGCGATCTGGCGAACTGGAAAATCCCGGGCAAGTTCTCCCCCGGCGCGGGCGGCGCAATCGAACTGGCGCAGAAGGCGCGCCGCGTCGTCGTGATGACCACCCATTGCGACCGCAAGGGCAACCCGAAGCTGCTCGAGACCTGCTCGCTGCCGCTGACCGCGAAGGCGCGGGTGGCGCGGATCTATACCGACATGGCGGTCGTGGACGTGACCGCGCAGGGCTTCGCGCTGGTCGAACTGGCCGAGGGCATCTCCGAGTCGGAGATCCGCGAAGCGACCGGCGCGCCCCTTGCACTGCCGCAAGGCGACATTCCCAGATTCTGAGGCACCACATGGATACCGAGCTGAAAACCCGCATCCTCTCGGCGGTCGACGCCGCATTCGACGACGAGACCGCGTTTCTCTCCGAGCTGACCTCGCACCCGTCCACCCGTGGGCAGGAGCAGAGCGCGCAGGACTTCATGGCCGCCGCCCTCGACGAGCGCGGCTACGAGGTGGACCGCTGGCAGATCGATGTCGACAAGATCCGCGACATGCCGGGCTTTTCGCCGGTGATGGGCGATTACGAGGACGCGGTGAACGTGGTGGGCACCCATCGCAGCCAATCGCAAAAGGGCCGCTCGCTGATCCTCAACGGTCATATCGACGTGGTGCCTGCGGGCCCTCTGGACATGTGGGACGCGCCGCCGTTCGAGCCGCATGTTGCCGATGGCTGGCTCTATGGCCGCGGCGCAGGCGACATGAAGGCGGGGCTGGTGTCGAACCTCTTCGCGCTCGATGCGCTGCGCAAGGCGGGCTTCGCCCCCAGCGCGGATGTGTTCTTTCAATCCGTCGTGGAAGAGGAATGCACCGGCAACGGCGCGCTGGCCTGCCTTGAGCGGGGCTACCGCGCCGACGCCGCGCTGATCCCCGAACCGTTCGAGGAAAAGCTGGTCGGCGCACAGCTCGGCGTGGTCTGGGCACAGGTGCACCTGAAAGGTCTGCCCACGCATGTGGCCTATGCTGGCACCGGCGCCAATGCGATCGAGGCCGCGATCCCGCTGATCGAGGCGCTGCACGGGCTGGAGGAGCGCTGGAACGAACCGGGCTGCCGGCACGGTGATTTCGGTCATGTGCATCACCCGATCAACCTCAATATCGGCAAGATTCAGGGTGGCGACTGGGCCTCCTCCGTCCCGGCCTGGTGCATCTTCGACATGCGCATCGCGATCTATCCGGGTCAGGATATTGCCGCCGCGCGCGCCGAGATCACCGAGACCATCATGGATGCCGCGCGCTCCAACGCCTTCCTGAAGAACTCGCTGCCCGAGATCGTCTGGCACGGCTTCATGGCCGAGGGCTACGCGCTTTCCGACGACCACTCCGCCACCGCGAAGGCGGCGATCGGTGCCCTCGAAGGCGCGCATCGCAGCGTCAACGAGAGCGATCTCGACCGCGTGGCGATCACCGCGACCACCGATGCCCGCTTCTTCGGGCTCTATGCCGACACGCCCGCGCTGGTCTACGGGCCGCGCGCCGAGGCGATCCACGGCTTCAACGAGCGCGTCGAGCTGGAAAGCATCCGTCGCATCACCCAGAGCACCGCCCTGTTCATCGCGGACTGGTGCGGACTCGAAACCATCTGAGGGTTCCCATGCGCGACGCTGTCATCGTCTCCACCGCCCGCACGCCGATCGGCAAGGCCTATCGCGGGGCGTTCAACAATCTCGAAGGTCCGGCGCTGGCCGCCCATGCCGTGCGCGCGGCCGTTTCCCGAGCCGGGCTCGAAGGCGGCGAGATCGCCGATGCGATCTTCGGCTCCGCCCTCACGCAGGGCTCCACAGGCGTCAACGTGGCGCGCCATATCGCGCAGGCTTCGGGCCTGCCCGACTCCGTGGCGGGCGTCACGCTGGACCGTCAATGCGCCTCGGGGCTCAACGCGATCGCGGCGGCTGCCCATGGCGTGATGACGGGCGAGATGGACGTGGCGCTTGCGGGCGGGCTCGACTCGATCTCGCTGGTGCAGAACGAACATTGGAACGGCTATCGCTATCGCAGCCCCGGTGTGCCCGACGCCTATTACATGGCGATGATCGAGACGGCGGAGGTCGTGGCGGAACGCTATGGCGTGACCCGCGAAGCGCAGGACATCTACGCGTTGCAAAGCCAGATGCGCACCGCCGCCGCGCAGGAGGCGGGGCGTTTTGACGCCGAGATCGTCACGGTCGAGGCGGTGAAGCTGGTGAAGGACAAGGCCACGGGCGACGTCTCGGAGCAGTCGGTGCGGCTCGAGCGCGACGAGTGCAACCGCCCGCAGACCACGCTGGAGGGGCTTCAAGGGCTCAAGCCGGTGCTGGGCCCCGACAAATGCGTCACCGCAGGCAATGCGAGCCAGCTCTCCGACGGTGCGTCCGCCTGCGTGGTGATGTCCGTAGAGGAAGCCGCGCGGCGTGGGCTGGAACCGTTGGGCGCGTTCCGGGGCATGGCGGTTGCGGGCTGTGCGCCCGACGAGATGGGCATCGGTCCGGTCTTCGCGATCCCGCGCCTGCTGGAGCGCGCGGGGCTCTCCATCGAAGATATCGATCTGTGGGAGATCAACGAGGCCTTCGCCTCGCAGCTTCTCTATTGCCGCGACCGGCTGGGCATTCCCGACGACAAGCTCAACGTCAATGGCGGCGCGATCTCGATCGGCCACCCCTATGGCATGTCGGGCGCGCGCATGGCGGGCCATATCCTGCTGGAAGGCAAGCGTCGCGGCGCGCGCTATGGCGTCGTGTCGATGTGCATCGGCGGCGGGCAGGGGGCTGCGGGCCTGTTCGAGATCTTCTGAAGAAAACGAGGCGGGCGTCCTTCGTGACGCCCCGTTCCGCTTTCCCTTCGCGTGACCCGCGTTATCGTGGGCGCGCGACAAAGAGGGAGGCGCGTTTTCCAGATGGTGTTCAAGGTTATCCGGTACGAGGTCGAAGAGCAGGTCGCGGTGATCACGCTCAACCGGCCCGATGTGATGAACGCGCTCAACGCGCAGATGCGCGCGGAAATCCTCGAGGCGGTGAAACGCGCCGAGGATGAGGCCCGGGTGATCGTGCTGACCGGTGCGGGCCGGGCCTTCTGTTCGGGGCAGGATCTGGGCGATGGCGTCTCGGCGGCCGGGCTCGACCTGGAGCGGGTGCTGCGCGACGAATACGAGCCGATGCTCAAGGCGATCTACGAGAGTCCGCTGCCGGTAGTCTCCGCAGTGAACGGGCCTGCGGCAGGGGCGGGGGCGAATATCGCGCTGGCCGCCGACGTGGTCATCGCCTCGGAAGCGGCGAGCTTCATTCAGGCCTTCACGCGGATCGGGCTCATGCCGGATGCGGGCGGCACCTATTGGCTGCCGCGTCAGGTGGGTTTTGCCCGCGCGATGGGCATGGCGCTGTTCGCCGACAAGATCTCGGCGCGGCAGGCGGCCGATTGGGGCATGATCTGGGAAGCGATCGCGGAGGTCGATTTCGACCATCACTGGCGCGCCCGCGCGGCGCATTTGGCCAATGGCCCGACGGCGGCCTATCGCGCCGTGAAGCGCTCGCTGCGCGAGGGCTACAGCAACGATCTGTCGACCCAGTTGGAACTGGAAGCGGAGCTTCAGGGCGGCCTCGGCCAGAGCCATGATTTCCGCGAAGGCGTGACCGCGTTCCTCGAGAAGCGCGCGCCGAAATTCGAGGGGCGCTGAGCGCCTCGCGGCCTTGCCAAGTCGCCGCGCCCGCGCTAGCCAGAGCGCGCTGCGGGCGTGGCGAAATGGTAGACGCACGGGACTTAAAATCCCTTGGGCATTGCCCGTGCCGGTTCGAGTCCGGCCGCCCGTAGCCTTTTCGGCGAAAATGTGAGCTATCGTGAGGCCGTCCGGGCATGGGCGTGCCGCAGGCTTGACCAATCGAGGCTTGCCCGCAATGCCCCCGCCGCCTAAACCCGTCGTCAAGCAAGGGGGAATTCATGGCTCGCAGACCGACGGGACCGGCCGATGACCGGCCGAAGACGAAGAAGATCGGCGCGCTCAAGGGGCTCGGCCCCTTTATCGCACCTTACAAGGGACTTGCCTTCGGAGCGTTGCTGGCGCTGATCGCCACCGCCTCGATCTCGCTGATCCTGCCGCTCGCGGTGCGCCGCGTGGTGGACGGGTTCCAGAAGGGCGCGGCGCTGCTCGATCAGTATTTCTTCGCCGCTCTGGTCATCGCGGGGCTGCTCGCGATTGGGACGGGCCTTCGCTACTACCTCGTGACGCGCTTTGGCGAACGGGTCGTAGCCGATATCCGCAAGGCGGTGTTCGACCGGGTGATCTCGATGAGCCCCGCCTTTTTCGAGCGCATCCTGACCGGCGAGATCATCAGCCGCATCACCACCGACACGACGCTGATCCTCTCGGTGATCGGGTCCTCCGTCTCGGTGGCGCTGCGTAATGTGCTGATCCTGATCGGCGGGTTGATCATGTTGATGTTCACCTCGGCCAAGCTGACCGGGCTGGTGCTGCTGGTCGTGCCGGTGGTCGTAGTCCCGATCGTGGTTCTGGGCCGTCGGCTGCGGGTGCTGGGTCGCGAGAACCAGGACTGGATCGCGAATTCGTCGGGCTCGGCCTCGGAGTCGCTTCTGGCCGCGCAGACCGTGCAGGCCTTCACCCACGAGGCGATCACCCGCGAGAAATTCTCCGACGTCACCGAGAAAGCCTATCTCTCCGCCAAGAAGCGGATCGGCACGCGCGCGGTGATGACCGTGATCGTGATCTTCCTCGTCTTCGCAGGCGTCGTCGGCGTGCTGTGGATCGGTGCGCGCGATGTGCGCGGTGGCGAGATGAGCGTGGGCGAGCTGGTGCAGTTCGTGATCTACGCGGTGATGGTGGCGGGCTCTGTCGGCGCGCTGTCGGAAATCTGGTCCGAATTGCAGCGGGCGGCAGGCGCGACAGAACGTCTGGTGGAGCTGCTGCAAAGCGAGGATTCGGTGAAGGACCCCGAGCATCCGGTGCCGCTTCCGCTGCCCGCTACCGGCGCGATCCGGTTCGAGGATGTGAGCTTCCATTACCCCTCGCGGCCGCAGGCCTCGGCGCTCGACCATGTCGATCTCGACATCGCGCCGGGCGAGACGGTGGCGCTGGTCGGCCCGTCGGGTGCGGGCAAGACGACCGTCGTGCAGCTGATCCAGCGGTTCTGGGATCCCGAGACCGGCAAAGTCACGATCGACGGATACGACCTGCGCGACATGGCGCGGCGCGATTTCCGTCAGGCGATCGCGCTGGTGCCGCAGGACCCGGTCGTCTTCGCCGCTTCGGCGCGCGAAAACATCCGCTTCGGTCGTCCCGATGCGAGCGATCGCGAAGTCGAAGAAGCGGCCCGCGCGGCCCATGCCTACGACTTCCTCGAAGCGTTGCCCGAAGGGTTCGACACCTATGTCGGCGAGCGCGGCGTGATGCTCTCGGGCGGTCAGAAACAGCGGATCGCGATTGCGCGGGCGATCCTGCGCGACGCGCCGATCCTGCTGCTGGACGAGGCGACCTCGGCGCTCGATGCAGCCTCGGAACGCGAAGTGCAGGCGGCTGTCGATCAGCTGGCCAAGACCCGCACCACGGTGATCGTGGCGCACCGTCTGGCCACCGTGAAGAAGGCCGACCGGATCGTCGTCTTCGAGGACGGCAAGATCGTCGCGCAAGGCACGCATGACAGCCTCGTCTCCGAGGGCGGTCTTTATGCCGAACTCGCGAGGCTGCAGTTCACCGAAGGGGCGTAACGGGGCGTTCGCGCCTTTGCACCTTGAACCCGGACGCTTGTTTCCCCACGTCAGAATTTGCGTGACGTGACGTTTTGGCGGCGGCGTAACTCTTGCCGTGGCGGGCGCTTTTGCCGCATCCTGCGCATGGCCCGTCAGTGGAGGAACGCGGCGGCCGCTGGAGGAGACTAATGCAGAAATTCGCGACAGTTGCCGACCGTGATGCGGTCGAGGCCGAGAAACCTTGGGAGGCGCGCAACCGCCCCGAAACGCTTTACGGCTTTCTGAGCGAGACCGCCAAGGCCCATGGCGATCGTCCGGCCCTGTCATTCCAAATCATGTCCGGCCCGACCGACAAGGCGGAGACGCTGAACTGGTCGCAACTGCACGGCAAGGTCACGCAGGCCGCGAACCTGCTGCGCCATCTGGGCGTGGGGCCGACCGACACGGTGGCCTATCTGCTGCCGAACTCGCTCGAGACCGCGACGGTGCTTCTGGCGGGCGCGACGGCCGGGATCGTGAATCCGATCAACCCGCTTCTGGATGCCGAGCAGATCGGCGCCATTCTGCGTGAGACCAAGGCGAAGGTTCTGGTGACGCTGAAGGCGTTCCCGAAGACCGACGTGGCGCAGAAGGCGGCTGAAGCCGTGCGCCTTGCGCCCAATGTCGAGGCCGTGCTGGAGGTCGACCTCAATCGCTACCTCTCGCCGCCGAAAAGCTGGATCGTGCCCTTCATTCGCCCCAAGACCGAGGTGAAGCACAACGCGAAGGTGATGAGCTTCAACGGCGAAGCGAGCAAGATGCCCGGCGACCGGCTGATGTTCGACGATCCCAACGAGGATCGCGTCGCGGCCTACTTCCACACCGGCGGCACCACCGGCATGCCGAAAGTGGCGCAGCACAAATATTCCGGCATGATCTACAATGGCTGGCTCGGCGGGCGGCTCTTGTTCAAGCAAGACGACGTGATGATGTGCCCGCTGCCGCTGTTCCACGTCTTCGCGGCCTATCCGATCCTGATGTCGGCCATCGCGAGCGGCGCGCATGTCATCTTCCCGACCCCTGCGGGCTACCGCGGGGAGGGCGTGTTCGACAATTTCTGGAAGCTGATCGAGCGCTGGCAGGTGACTTTCCTGATCACCGTGCCGACCGCCGTCTCGGCGATGGTGCAGCGCAAGGTCGATGCCGATATCTCTTCGCTGCGGACCGCGCTCTCGGGCTCGGCGCCGCTGCCGATCGAGCTTTACAACCGCTTCAAGGCGGCGACCGGGGTCGAGATCGCGGAAGGCTACGGCCTGACCGAAGCGACCTGTCTCGTGTCGGTCAATCCGGTGGACGGGATGAAAAAGGTTGGGTCGGTTGGGATCCCGATGCCCTATACCCACGTGCGCATTCTCAAGAAGCGCAACGGCACGTTCGACGAATGCGCGCGCGACGAGGTCGGCGAAATCTGCGTCGCCAATCCGGGCGTCTTCGAGGGCTCGACCTATACCGAGCCGGACAAGAACCACGACCTGTTCGCCGAGGAGCGCTTCCTGCGCACCGGCGATCTGGGCCGTATCGACGAGGACGGCTATCTCTGGATCACGGGACGCGCGAAGGACCTGATCATCCGGGGCGGGCACAATCTCGACCCGGCGGAGATCGAGGACGCGCTGCTGAGCCACCCGGCGGTGGCCTTCGCGGGGGCGATCGGTCAGCCCGACAGCTTCGCGGGCGAGCTGCCCTGCGCCTATGTCGAGCTGGTGGCCGATGCCGAGGTGACCAACGAAGAGCTGATGGAGCATGCGCGCGCCAATATCCACGAGCGCGCCGCGGTCCCGAAATATCTCGAGGTGATGGACGAGTTGCCGAAGACGGCGGTGGGCAAGATCTTCAAGCCCGACCTGCGCAAGAAGGCGATCATCCGGGTGCTCAATGCCGAGCTGGAGGCGGCGGGCATCAAGGCGCATGTCATCTCGGTCACCGAGGACAAGAAGCGCGGTCTGGTGGCGCATCTGGCGACCACGGGAGACTGCGATCAGGACGCGCTGGCCCATAAGCTGGGCGAGTTCACCGTGCCGTGGGATTGGGCCCGGTAACCTCCCTCTCGCATCGCTAGCAACAATCGCGCCGCCCTCCGGGGCGGCGTTTCGATTGTGGAAACATCATGGCGGCCCATCGTGAAATTGCCCCGGTGGAGCCCCAGTGCGTCCCGATTCCGATGGTTAATGAAAGGTAACGAAGTCGTCTCCGCATCAAGAACGGGGCGACGCCATCGAGATCGAGCGTGTCATGTTGTTACCGATTGCCAGTTTTGCGAAACGCTGTCTCGCCCTTGTGGTGGTGAGCGTCCTCTATGCCTCTGCCGCGCAGGCGGTGACAGTTGATCTGATCACCAACGGTGATTTCGAGACCGGCGACCTTACGGGCTGGAATTCGACCAGCACCGCGCTTGCCGATGACTTCCAGATCAATAATGGGCGGTTCAATCCGCGTGGGCCGACACGCCGCGTGGATCCGATCTCTGGCAATTACGACGTGATGAACGAACAGACCGGCTATGGGATTTCGACCCTGACGCAGTTCTTCACGGTGCCCGATCAGGTGATCAGCGCCAGTTTCAACTTCACCTATCAGCTCGTGAACCATTACGTGCTGGGCTTCGACGATCCCAATCAGCAGTTCCGCGTGAGCCTGATCGACGACGCGGGCGCGGTGATCTCGCAGATTTTCTCGACCCAGCCGGGCGACGCGTCGGTGCAGGGCGCGACGCCGCTGAGCTACGATCTGACCAGCTATCTACAGGCGGGTGTGGGGTCGACGCTGGGCATCCAGTTCGATGTCGAGACGAGCTATTACTATATGAACGCCTCGCTCGACGACATTGCGATGATGGTGGAGACGCCCGCAACGGTGCCGCTTCCCGCTTCTGTCTGGATGATGCTGGCGGGGCTGGGGCTTTTCGCGGCGCTTGGCTGGTCGCGCAAGGTCCGTAATGGCGCGGATATCGCAAACTGCGACGGTCCTGTCGCGGCGTAAGAGGCCGTGAAAGCGTCCCGACAACGCCACTGACATATCCTCAGCCCGCCACGTAAGCGCCTCAATTGGCCGGAAATCTCGAAGGGTGACGCCAAAACGGCGTCGATACAAAGGAGACACGAAATGCGCTGTCTGGCTGCCCTTTTTCGCCTCTTCAAGCGCCGCGAGGATCGGATTGACCTGCGGATGAAAGAACTCGGCTCGATGCCCGCACCGTGCCGCAGACGCGTATCGCCTTTCGCCGAGATGCCGAAGCCTCAGTAAAAGCGCGCGCCTTAGTCAACCACCCGTACCAGTACGAAACGCCCGAGGGTCATTCCCAGCGGGCGTTTGTTTGTCTCAAGGGGCCTGTCGCGCCGTGTGATAGGCCTCAGAAGTCGACCGCGACGCCGGGCAGGTCCAGCTCCTTCATCAGGTCGCGCACTTCCTGACGGGCCGCCACGTTTGAGATGTTGAGGCTCTCGACGCCGAGGTCCTTGAGGTCCAGAAGCGTCAGCCCACGCGGGAACAGCTCGCGGAAGATCACCCGCTCGGAGAAGCCGGGCGAAACGCGGAAACCGATGCGCTTCGAGAGCTGCTCCAGCGCCGCGCCGACCTTGCGCTTGTTATGCATCTGCTGAGCGCCCACGCGGTTGCGCAGCACGATCCAGTCGATCGGCTTCAACCCCGCCTTCGCGCGCAGCTGCCGCGCCGACCAGACCATCTCGGAATAGATCGACGGGCCGATCACCTTCGACGTCACCGGGTCGATCCGTGCCAGCAGGTCGAAATCGATGAAGCTGTCATTGAGCGGCGTGACCAGCGTATCGGCCAGCGAATGTGCGACCTGAGACAGCCGCGTATGCGAGCCGGGGCAGTCGATCAGGATGAAGTCGCAAGACGGCTCCATCTCGGCCACGGCGGTCGACAGACGATGGTCATAGGGGTTCTCCCCCGGACCCAGCGTCGAGGCGTCCACCTCGGGCAGTTCGCGATAATCGGGGCAGGGCAGGTCGAGCCCCTCGCGGTCCATATAGGCCAGCCGGTTCTCGACATAGCGCCCGAAACTGCGCTGCCGCAGATCGAGATCGAGCGCCCCCACTTTCCATCCCATCCGCGCCAAGGCGGTCGCCACATGCATCGAGGTGGTGGACTTCCCCGACCCACCCTTTTCGTTGCCCATCACGATGATATGCGCCAAGTCCCATCCCCGCTTTGTCTTGTGTCTTGTCCCTTACCAGACACTATAGATGGCAATGGGGAACTGGGGAAGGTGGCGCGCAAGGTGCGAGGTGCCGTGGCGTAGAAACACTGCGTTTAAGCAACAGAGAAAGAGCGCAGAGCATGGATATGCTCTGCGCTCTTTCGTTTCGTTCGAAGTGTATGTCGGAACTTACCGGCTGAACTTCTTATACTTCACCCGCTTCGGCTCGACCGCATCCGGCCCCAGACGACGGATCTTGTCTTCCTCGTAATCCTCGAAGTTGCCCTCGAAGAATTCCACATGGGCGTCGCCCTCGAAGGCGAGGATGTGGGTGCAGAGGCGGTCGAGGAAGAAGCGGTCGTGCGAGATGATGATCGCGTTGCCGGCGAAGTCTTCGATCGCGGCTTCCAGCGCCTGCAAGGTTTCGACGTCCAGATCGTTGGTCGGTTCGTCGAGCAGCAGCACGTTGCCGCCTTCTTTCAGCAGCTTGGCCATGTGGACGCGGTTGCGCTCACCGCCCGAGAGGAGACCCACCTTCTTCTGCTGGTCGCCGCCCTTGAAGTTGAACGCGCCGCAATAGGCACGGCTGTTGACCTGCGCGTCGCCCAGCTCGATCAACTCGGCCCCGCCGGAGATTTCCTCCCAGACGGTCTTGTTCGCATCCAGCGCGTCGCGCGACTGGTCGACATAGGCCAGCTTGACCGTGTCGCCCACGGTGATCTCGCCGGTGTCCGGCTTGTCCTGACCGGTGATCATGCGGAACAGCGTGGATTTACCGGCACCGTTCGGACCGATCACGCCGACGATGGCGCCCGGCGGGATCGAGAAGGACAGGTTCTCGATCAGTTGCTTGTCGCCGTAATGTTTCGAGATGCCCTCGACCTCGATCACCTTGCCGCCCAGACGCGGGCCGTTCGGGATGATGATCTGGGCCTTGCCGACGCGCTCGCGCTCGGACTGGTCCGCCATCTTCTCATAGGCCGAGATACGCGCTTTGGATTTCGCCTGACGCGCCTTGGCTCCGGCCCGGATCCACTGAAGTTCCTTCTCGAGGACCTTCTGCTTGGCCTTGTCCTCGCGGGCTTCCTGCTCGAGGCGCTTGGCTTTCTGCTCCAGCCATGCGGAGTAGTTGCCCTCATAGGGGATGCCGCGGCCGCGCTCGAGTTCGAGGATCCACGAAGTGATGTCGTCGAGGAAGTAACGGTCGTGCGTGACGCAGAGGATCGTGCCCTTGTACTCGATCAGGTGCTTTTGCAGCCAGGCGATGGTTTCCGCGTCGAGGTGGTTGGTCGGTTCGTCGAGCAGCAGCATGTCGGGCGCTTCCAAGAGCAGCTTGCACAGCGCGACCCGGCGGCGCTCACCGCCCGAGAGGGTTTCGACATCGGCCTCGTCGGGCGGGCAGCGCAGGGCTTCCATCGCGACGTCGACCTGGCTGTCCAGATCCCAGAGGTTTTCCGAGTCGATCTCGTCCTGCAGCTGGGCCATCTCCTCGGCGGTCTCGTCCGAGTAGTTCATCGCCAGCTCGTTGAAACGCTCCAGCTTGGCCTTCTTGGCGGCCACGCCTTCCATGACGTTGCCGCGCACGTTCAGCGCCGGGTCGAGATCGGGTTCCTGCGGGAGGTAGCCGACTTTCGCGCCTTTCGCGGCCCAGGCCTCGCCCGAGAAATCCTTGTCGATTCCCGCCATGATGCGCAGCAGCGTGGATTTACCCGCGCCGTTGACGCCCACGACGCCGATCTTCACGCCGGGAAGGAAATTCAGGCGGATGTTTTCGAAGCATTTCTTGCCACCCGGATAGGTCTTCGAGACACCATCCATGTGATAGACATATTGATAGGACGCCATGGTCGACCTCGTTTGGAATAAGGGGTTTGGGCGCCTTCTATGCGGAAAGCCGGCATAGGGAAAGGGGGCGTGGCGGGGGCCTACGGGCGAGCCTGCCGCTTCTGTCGTTTAACTGTCATTTTTCAAGGTGCGCAAATGCGCAGAACTGTGTGTGAAAAGGATTGTTTTCTGCGAATGCGAACGGTCCTAAATCCCTCTCATCGCCGAGAGCACAGACGCTTCCCCCTGTCGCTTCGCTCTCGGTGAGAAGCACAACACGCGTATTCGTATAGGAGAGTAACAATGAAAACGCTGATCACGACTTCGGTCCTCGCCCTCGCCCTGAGCACCTCGCTGGCCGCTGCCGGCGGTGACGGCTACGGCTCCATCGCACCGTCGATGTCGCAAAGCTCCTCGGCCAGCAAAGGCTCGGCTGTTGGTGAAGTGACCCCCGGCAAAGCGCAGATCGCAGCCCAACTCGGCCTGAACCCGGCTGAATACACCACCGCTGAACTGTTCCGCATCCAGAACGCGCTGCGCAACGGTAACCGCGAAGAGGCGAAATACGTCATCAACCACACCAACCGTCAGCCGGTTGACGTGGCGCCGCAGCCCGTGATGGGCCGTGACGCGTAAGATCGACACAGTCTTCTGACCGAAAACGGCCCCCTCAGGGGGCCGTTTCTATATCCGGCCATCGTGCCGGATTCTTTCGAGGAATACGGTTTCCTTTTGTATTCCAGTCACTTCACGGAATCCGGACTGGATGAGAGTTCCCTGTGTATATGTGTTTGAGTGAACACGGGGCGGGGCCAAAACGGCCTTTTGTGCGATGATTGGGCTCATATGTCGGGGTCATCGGCGCCACAGGGTGCCGCTGGAAATCAACCTGCTGATGAAAGGATTTCATCATGACCCGCAATCTTCTGACCACTGCTATCGCTGCCCTCACACTGACCGCTGGCTTCGCCGGGATCGCCTCGGCCGCCACGACCCAAGTCGGGGCCGACAATGGTACGGATCTGGGTGTCATCGCCCCTTCGATGACGCCGCAACCCCAAGCGTCGTCGATGGTCGTCAACGCCACCAATCAGGGCAAGACCCAGCTTGCGGCGCAGCTGCAAACCTTCGCCGGTCTGAACAATGTCGATCCCACGCAATATTCGGTGGGTGAGTTGCAGAAGATGTTGCACGCGGCCCGCAATGGCGATGTCGCCAAGCTCGCCTATTACCGCAGCCATGCGGACCGGCAGCTGGGCGGTCCCGGCCTTGGTGAGACCACACCGGGCAAGACCCAGATGGCCGAGCAGCTCGGGCTCAACCCCGATGACTACACCGTGGCCCAGCTCCAGCGCATCCAGCATGACGTTCAGCGTGGACGTTACGGCGACGCCAATTACATCGTGACCCAAGGCGCCTCGTCGCAACCCGCGATGATGCTGTTCGCGCCCAGTGCGCAATGAGCTGATATGAGCTGCCTCAACGAAAAGGGCGGTCCTTCGGGGCCGCCTTTTTCATGCGCTTTGACAGGGCGTTCAAAGCCTGTATCCCTGAGCGAAGACGATGGGAGAGACGATGCTCAAGACGCTGCACCATTACTACGAGGAGGATTCCCGCCGCGCCCATGCGTTTCGCTACGCGCTTCTGGCCTTCGACCTTGCCACGATCCTCTTCGTCATCGTCACCTCCTTCTTCCCCCACACGGTCACGATCGAAGTCATCGATGCGGTGATCGGCGTCGTGATCGTGGCGGATTTTCTCGCCCGCTACGCGATCTCAGGCGAGAAGGTCCGCTTCTGGACCCGCGCGGCGACATGGGCGGACATCATCGCGATCGGGTCGTTCCTCGCGCCGATCGCAGGGGAGGGGTTGGGCTTCCTGCGGATCCTGCGGACGTTGCGATTGCTGCATACCTATCAACTCATGGCGCGGCTGCGTCACGACTTCAAATTCTTTCGCGATCATCAGGAAATCATCATCGCCGCCATCAATCTGGGCGTCTTCCTCTTCGTGATGACGGGGCTGATCTATGCCACGCAGGTGCGGATCAATCCGCAGATTTCGAACTATGCCGATGCGCTCTATTTCACCGTGACCACGCTGACGACGACGGGGTTCGGGGATATCACGCCCAAGGGCGAATGGGGGCGGATGATCTCGGTCGCCATCATGATCTTTGGCGTCACGCTGTTCTTGCGGCTCGCGCAGGTGTTGTTCCGGCCTACGAAGGTACGCCATGAGTGCCCGACCTGCGGGCTGAGCCTGCACGATGCCGATGCGATCCACTGCAAACATTGCGGCGAGGTGATCCACATCGACACCGAAGGGCTGACCTGAACTTCAGCAGGGCTTCGCGAGCACCATCACATACCACGGGCCCTTGCCGTCGCGCTGGGGCACGACCGCCACGCCGATCCGGGTCACGCCGCGCAGCAGGATGTTGCGGCGATGGCCGGGCGAATGCATCCAGGCGTCGAACACCTCGCCCGGATCGCGCTGGCCCATCGCGACATTCTCGGCGATCAGGCAGGCGCGGAAGCCAGCCTTCGCCGCCCGCCTGAGCGGGGTCGATCCGTCCGAGCCCTTGTGATCGAAGAAGCCGCGCCGGGCCATGTCGCAGCCTTGCGTTGCTGCGGCCTGCGTCAATTGCGGATCCATCGCGAGCGCGTTCAGCCCCTGAGCTTGCCGCTGTTGCGAAGTCGCCTGCGCAATTTCGCGACCCTGAGCGGCATCGATGGCGCATTCGCCAGCCTGCGCCGCGACGGGCTGCAGGCCGAGAAGCAATGCGAGCAGAGCGAGAGTGCGGATCAAACGAGCCTTCCCCAGAGATCGTATTCCGAGGCCTCATCGACCTCGACCGTCACGATATCACCGGGGCTGAGATTCTCGAAATCTTCATCGATGAAAAGGTTGCCGTCGATCTCGGGCGCGTCTGCCTTGGTGCGGCAGGTGGCACCTTCCGCATCGACCGCATCGACGATGACCTGTTGCACCGAGCCGACCTTGGCTTGCAGCTTCGCCTCGGAAATCGCCTGCGCCTTCTCCATGAAGCGGTTCCAACGATCCTGTTTCACCTCGTCAGGCACGTGATCGGGCAGGGTGTTGGAGCGCGCGCCCTCGACGTTTTCATATTGGAAGCAGCCGACGCGGTCGAGCTGCGCCTCGTCCATCCAGTCGAGCAGATATTGGAACTCGTCCTCGGTCTCGCCGGGATAGCCCACGATGAAGGTCGAGCGCAGCGTGATATCCGGGCAAGCCGCGCGCCATGCCGCGATCTCGTCGAGCGTCTTGGCCGAGGCCGCGGGCCGCGCCATCCGTTTGAGCACATCGGGGTGCGCGTGCTGGAACGGAATGTCGAGATAGGGCAGCACGCCGCCGCCGTTTTCCTGAGCCTCCGCCATCAGCGGGATCAGGTTGCGCACATGCGGGTAGGGGTAGACGTAATGCAGCCGCACCCACGCGCCGAGCGAGCCCAGATCACGGGCGAGATCGGTGATGTGCGCGCGGTGGCCCCGCTCCTCGGCATGTTTGATATCGACGCCGTAAGCGGACGTGTCTTGGCTGATCACCAGCAGTTCACGCACGCCCGCGCTGACGAGCTTCTCGGCCTCGCGCACGATCGCATGGGCCGGGCGGCTGACGAGGCGGCCGCGCATGTCGGGGATGATGCAGAACTTGCACTTGTGGTTACAGCCTTCGGAAATCTTCAGGTAGCTGTAATGGCGCGGCGTCAGCTTCACGCCGGCGGCGGGCAGAAGATCGACGAAGGGATCGGGATCGGGCGGCACGGCGGCATGGACCGCGTCCAGCACCTGCTCGTATTGATGCGGGCCGGTCACGGCGAGCACGGAAGGGTGCGTGCCGGTGATGTATTCGGGCTCTGCGCCCAGACAGCCGGTCACGATGACCCGGCCGTTTTCATTGAGCGCCTCGCCGATCGCCTCGAGGCTTTCCGCCTTGGCGCTGTCGAGAAACCCGCAGGTATTCACGATCACCGCATCCGCGCCCGCGTAATCGGGCGAGATCGCGTAGCCCTCGGCGCGAAGCCGCGTCAGGATGCGTTCGCTGTCGACCAGTGCCTTGGGGCAGCCAAGCGAGACCATCCCGATCAGCGGTTGACCGGGGCGGGGGGCATCCGTGATGCGCGCGCGGGGCGCGAGATCTGGACGCAGGTTCGGAGGGTTTGTGCTCATGGCGCGCGATATAGCCCTTGCAGAGCGTTCCGAAAAGCCCCCCGCGTGACGGGGGGTATTCCCGTGGCATGAGAGGCGGATTTCGGCCCCACTCGCGCCAAACGAGAAAACACTTGCCAGATCAGGTATATTTAAAGTTGAATATTTGAAGCTGTTTTTCGAACGGCACAGCCGAGGCGCAGGGGGGAAGGGAGAGCCTGCCTGCGCGACAAACCGGCTCAGAGGGAGGAAACTAATGAAGAAGTTTGAATTACCCCGTTTTGCGGGGGCGGTTTCGCTGTGCCTGGCGTTGGGCGTTCCAGGTGTCGCAAGCGCGACCGAGGGCTACTTCGCCCTTGCTTACGGACCCGCGCAGCGCGGTGTCGGCGGGGCAGGGGTGGCCTATTCGGTCGACCCGATGTCAGCGGCGATCAACCCCGCGAATATCGCCGATATCGGCCACGCGATGACCTTCGGGCTCGAGGCGTTCTCGCCGCGGCGGGGATTTGACGCAAACGGGGCCTTCCCCTTGCCCGATGGCGGGGCGGATTCGGGGCATGAATGGTTCGCGATCCCGAATTTCGGCTATAACCGCCCGCTGGAAGGCGGCGGCGCGTTGAACGTCATGGTCTATGGCAATGGCGGCATGAATACGAGCTATCCCGATGTCGCGAACCCGAACTGCGCGGCCGCGCCGGGCGATTCCGGGATTTTCTGCGACGGGAAGGCGGGCGTCGATCTGATGCAGATGTTCGTCTCGGTCGGCTACGGGCGCAAGGACGGGAACTTCAGCTGGGGCATCGCGCCGACCTTCGCCGCACAACGGTTCGCGGCGCGCGGCCTGAACCCTGCGTTGTTCGGGCCGATGACGACGGATGCCAGCAATTTCAGTGGCAGAGGCTACGATATCTCCACCGGGTTCGGCCTGCGCGCCGGTCTGAAATACGAGATTTCGCCGCAGGTCACGGTAGGCGTCGCGGGGCAGACCCGCTTCAAGATGACGAAATTCGACAAATATGCCGGGCTTTTCGAGGATGGCGGCAGTTTCGACATTCCCGCCTCGATCAGCGCGGGCGTCACATTCAAGCCGCGCAGCGATCTGGCGCTGATGCTCGATTACCAGCGGATATTCTACAGCAATATCGCTGCGGTCGGGAATTCCAATACCAACGGACTTTTCGGAGCCAAGGGCGGCGCGGGCTTCGGTTGGGACGATGTGGATGTCGTTCGGATCGGCGCGGAATGGCAGCAGACGCCGGACATGACGTGGCGCGCGGGCTATGCCTACGCGACGAACCCGATCGGCAAGGAGGACGTGATGCTGGGCGTGCTCGCCCCCGGTGTGGTCGAGCATCATTTCAGCTTCGGCGGGGCGAAGAAGCTCAACGAGCGCGACACGTTCGACTTCGCAATCAACTACGTTGCGCCGCATAAGGTCAAAGGGCCGGGCATGTTCGGCGGCGATGTCGAATTGGACATGCATCAGTTCTCGGCCTCGGTGGGCTGGACCCGGCGGTTCTGACCCTCCGACCAACCGACCAAAGAAAAAGGGCGCCTCGCGGGGCGCCCTTCGTCATTCGTATCGCGATTGCCTCAGCGGCGACGGTCGCGGCGCGAGCTCATCGGCTGGAAAGCGACGCCGACATGGGCCTCGCAATAGGGTTTTCCGGATTGGCTCGGCAGGCCGCAGAACCAGAATTCCTCGGTCGCGGGGTCGCCGATCGGCCATTTGCAGGTGCGCTCGGTCAGTTCCATCAGGCCAAGCTTCTTGGCGTGTTTCTCGACCTCACCGACCTTGGCCAGCGCGGCCGGGTCGATCTCGTTGGCGGAGGGCTGCGGCGGAAGCGGCTGACCGGCGGGGATGATCGCCTTGCGCGCAGGCGAGACCGCAGGCGTTGCAGCCTGTGCGGGCGCGGGGCTTGCCGGTTTCGCGGCGGGCTTGGGCTCGGGCGCCTCGGCTGCGGGCTGCGCGGCGGGCTTCTCGGCCTTCGCCTCGACCTTCTCGGGCTTGGCTTTCGGCTCGGGTTTCGCGGGCTCTGCTGCGCCGCCGGTGCGGTTCGACAGGCCGAGGCGATGCACCTTGCCGATCACCGCGTTGCGCGTCACACCGCCCAGCTCTTTCGCGATCTGGCTGGCCGACTGGCCTTCGGTCCACATCTTCTTGAGCAATTCGACGCGTTCATCGGTCCAGGACATGGGCATCCTTCCTTGGTTTCCTGCAAGTCCGTCTTGCAGGCCATTCCAGTTTCAATCCCTATTTTAGCGGGAGAGCGCAGAGATACAATCGCGAGGCCCGCTTTTCAAGGCCCGCGAGGACGTCCGGAGCAGTGCGCAAGCGGGAAACCAGCTGTGCGCGGGCTACGTTGAGATGCGGGCCGCGAGCGTGTAGGGAGCGGGCAACAACGGGAGTATCAGGATGTACGAGATCGGTGTGCGCCGTTTTGGCGCGGTGAACTGGATGGGCCTGCGGATGCTGGGGTGGCGCGAGATTCGCCGCTTTCTCGCGGTCTGGCAGCAGACGGTGCTGGCGCCGCTGATCACCGCCGGTCTGTTCCTGACCGTCTTCGCGCTGGCCTTCGGGCGCAACCGCGCCGACGTTCTGGGTGTCGATTTCCTGCATTTCATCGCGCCGGGCATCCTGATGATGACGGTGATCCAGAACGCCTTTGCCAACACATCTAGCTCGATCGTGATCGCGAAGGTGCAGGGCAATATCGTCGACACGCTGATGCCGCCGCTTGCGCCGTGGGAAATCCTCGTGGGTTATCTGACCGGCGCGGTGGCGCGGGCGCTGATCGTGGCCGTGGTGATCTGGCTCGGGCTGTTCGCCGTGCTGGGGCAGGGGATCGCGCATCCGCTCTGGGCGATTGCGGCGGTCGTGTTCGGCGCGGCCTTCCTTGGCGGTCTGGGCATTCTGGCGGCGGTGTTTGCCGACAAGTTCGATCAGATGGCGGCGATCACCAACTTCATCATCACGCCGCTGTCGTTCCTGTCGGGGACGTTCTACTCGGCCAAGGCGCTGCCGCCGGCCTTCCAGATTCTGACCCACTACAACCCGGTTTTCTACCTGATCGACATGGCCCGCTTCGGTTTCCTGGGCGTGTCCGACGCCTCGCCGTGGCACGGGTTGGCCGTGATCTGCGCCGCGCTGGTCTTGGTTTTGGGGCTTGGCTGGTACTGGCTGCGCATCGGCTATCGCATGAAGCCGTGAGCCGCGCTTAAGCGGCGCGTGGCCGTTCAGGCCGAATGCGCGCCGCCTGCGAGGCCCTTCACGAAGTCCAGCACTTCCGCCACCGGCTTGCCCTCGGCGATCTCTTTCACGATGGCCGAGCCCACGACGCAGCCATCGGCCACACCCGCGATGGTCTTCGCGGCTTCGGGCGTCGTGATGCCGAAGCCCACGATCACCGGCAGATCGGTCTTCGCCTTGATCCGGGCGACTTCCGGGCCGACCTCGGTCGCCTGCGCGGCCTGAGAGCCGGTAATCCCCGTCACAGAGACGTAATAGACGAAGCCCGAGGTGTTCTGCAGCACCTTCGGCAGACGCTTGTCGTCGGTCGTCGGAGTCGCGAGGCGGATGAAGTTGATCCCGGCGGCCTGCGCGGGGATGCAAAGTTCGACATCTTCCTCGGGCGGCAGATCGACCACGATCAGCCCGTCGATCCCGGCCGCCTTCGCGTCTTCGAGGAAGCGATCCACGCCGCGCGAATAGATCGGGTTGTAATAGCCCATCAGCACGATCGGCGTGGTGTCGTCGGTCTTGCGGAACTCCGCCGCCATATCGAGGGTCTTCTGCAGCGTCTGCCCACCGTCGAGCGCGCGCTGGCCCGCCAGCTGGATCGTCGGACCGTCGGCCATCGGATCGGTGAAGGGCACGCCCAGCTCGATGATGTCGACGCCTGCCGCCGGCAGCCCTTTCATCACCTCGAGCGAGGTCTCCAGATCCGGGTCGCCCGCCATGATGTAGGAGACGAAGGCTTTCTTGCCCTCTTCCTTGAGGCTGGCGAATTTGGCGTCGATGCGAGTCATGGCGTCCCTCCGGCTGGTCCCGAAGCGGTTTGCGCGAAGAGGGCGGGAAAATCAATGCCTCGCGCGCGGTCTCGCGCGCGGCGGCGACGTCCCAGACGGCCCGCGCCTACATCTTCGACGGGCCGTTGATCATCCACGCCGTGCCGAAACGGTCGCGTAGCATCCCGAACCCGTCGGCCCAGAACGTGTCGTCGAAGGGCATCATCACCTCCTCGGCCCCGTCCATCAGCCGTTCGAAGATCGCCTTCGCGTCCTCCCGGCTGTCCGAGACATGCGAGATCGAAACCGAACTTTGCGGGCGGTCGCGCCCCTCGGGCCAATCCGAGGCCATCAGCGCGCCATCGCCGAGCTTGATCAGCGCATGCATGATCCGCGCCTTGCCTGCCTCTCTCATGCCTTCGCTGGCCTCGGGCATATCGCCATAGCGCATGATGAAGGGCGGCTCGGTGCCGAAGAGCTCGGCATAGAAGCGCATCGCCTCTTCGCAGTTTCCTTGAAAGTGGATGTAGGGTTCGAAACTCATCGCGGTCACCTCCCTGAACGAGAAGGCCAGCCTATCACGATTCCGGCCCTCGCGCGCGCTTGCACCGGGGGCGGCCAATGAATAAGAAGCGCGCAGCCACAAACAGGAGGGCGAAATGGGTTTCAAGATGGGTATCGTGGGTCTGCCGAATGTGGGCAAATCCACCCTCTTCAACGCGCTGACCAAAACGGCGGCCGCGCAGGCGGCGAATTTCCCCTTCTGCACGATCGAGCCGAATGTCGGCGAAGTTGCCGTTCCCGATGAGCGGATCGACACGCTGGCCCAGATCGCCGGCTCGAAAGAGGTCATCCCGACCCGCATGACCTTCGTCGATATCGCAGGCCTCGTGAAAGGCGCCTCGAAAGGGGAGGGCCTTGGCAACCAGTTCCTCGCCAATATCCGCGAAGTCGATGCGATCGCCCATGTGCTGCGCTGCTTTGAAGACGGCGATGTGACCCATGTGGAGGGGCGCGTCGATCCGGTGGCCGATGCCGAGACCATCGAGACCGAGCTGATGATCGCCGATCTCGAAAGCCTCGAGAAGCGTATCGCGAACCTCGCGCGCAAGGTGAAATCCGGCGACAAGGAAGCGAAAGAGGCAATGCGCCTTCTGGAACAGGCGAAAGAGGCGCTGGAAGCTGGCCGTCCCGCGCGCACCGTCGAAGTCTCCGAGGACGACCGCAAAGCGTGGAACATGCTGCAGCTGCTGACCGCCAAGCCGGTTCTCTATGTCTGCAATGTCGAGGAAGGGTCCGCCGCGACCGGCAACTCGAAATCCGAGGCCGTGGCGAAGATGGCCGCCGAGCAGGGCGCGGGCACCGTGGTAATCTCGGCCAAGATCGAAGAGGAAATCTCGCAGCTCGACGCCGAGGAAGCCGAGATGTTCCTTGAAGAGATGGGTCTGGAAGAGGCCGGTCTCGACCGCCTGATCCGCGCGGGTTACGACCTGCTCGGCCTGCAGACCTATTTCACCGTCGGCCCGAAAGAGGCCCGCGCCTGGACGATCCGCAAGGGCACGCTGGCCCCGGCGGCAGCGGGCGTCATCCACGGCGATTTCGAACGCGGCTTCATCCGCGCCGAGACGGTCTCCTACGACGACTACGTCGCCAATAAGGGCGAAGCGGGCGCAAAAGAGGCGGGCAAGTTCCGCGTCGAGGGCAAGACCTACGAAGTGAAAGACGGCGACGTCCTCCACTTCCTGTTCAACGCGTGAACCTCGGCTGGGGGCGTTACTTCTTCGCCCCCGCCGTGACCTCCGTGATCGCGTCGGCCTCCACCATCTGCCACGCCATTCCCGCATTGCGATAGAGCCGTTTGCCGAGGTCGGGGTAGTCGCCCACGTCATGGCCCAAGCGCTGGCCCATGACGAGCAGCCGCAACAGCTCCGATCCGGTATTCTCGATCGTATGGGCCGCGCCGCCCGCGCGGTAGCCGATGAAATCGCCCGGCCCGATCGCGTGACGCTCTTCGCCGATCCGCGCGGTCGCCTCGCCACTCAGCACAAAGATCGCCTCGTCCTCATGGTGGTGGCGGTGAAACTCGGTGGTCTCGCAGCCGGGCTCCACCTCGATGATATGCACCCCGATCCCCGTCAGCCCCGTCGCGTCGCCAAGGCTCTTGTTGATCCGCCGCGCATTCGGGTTGAGGAAATGCTTCTTCGCCAGCCCTTCCATTGCCGCGATCTCATCGGCCCGGATCAGATACCGGTCTTCGCTCATCGCGCCTCTCCTTCTCATTGATCCAAATATCCCCGCCGGAGGCTTCCGCAGTCTCAGCCAGCGATCCGGCCCAGGATAGCAGAGACATCGCTGCCCGCCATCGCCCCGGTGGTCCGGCCCGCCTCGCCCGCAAGCCGCGTCGCGACGAAGGCGTCGCTCACCGCCGCAGGTGCATTTCGGATCAGCAGCGACGCGGTCAGGAGCAGTGCCAGCCGTTCCGCGAACCAGCGCGCTTCGGCCTCGGGTGGGAGCGCTGGCCAGCGGGCGAGGTGATCGGCCAGCGCCGCGTCGTAGCGCGGATCGGTGCCGCGCGCCGCGTCCAGCTCCGCGCGCAGCATCTCCGCCGCCAGTGGTTCTTTCGCCAGCGTGCGCAGTATGTCGAGACAGATCACATTGCCCGAGCCCTCCCAGATGCCGTTCAATGGCGCTTCGCGATAGAGCATCGGCATCGGCGTGTCCTCGACGTAACCGATGCCGCCCAGCACCTCCATCGCCTCATAGGTCACGACGGGGCAGCGCTTGTTGCCGTAATATTTCGCCAGCGCCACGCCGATCCGGGCGAAGGCGCGATCCTCGGGGCGCGTGCTGTCGAAGGCCTGCGCCACTCGCATCCCCAAGGTCAGCGCGCCTTCCCAATCCAGCGTCAGATCGGCCAGCACCGCGCGCATCAGCGGCTGGTCGATCAGGCGGCGTTGGAAGGCAGCGCGATGCGTCGCCCAGTGATGTGCCTCGGAAATCGCGGCGCGCATCAGCCCCGCAGGCGCGAGCGCGGTGTCGAGCCGGGTGTGGTGCACCATCTCGATGATCGTCGCGACGCCCCGGCCTTCCTCGCCCAGAAGATGGGCCACCGCGCCCTCATATTCGATCTCGGAAGACGCGTTGGAGCGATTGCCCAGCTTGTCCTTCAGCCGCTGGATGCGGATCGCGTTGCGCTCGCCTTCCAGCCAGCGCGGTACGAGGAAGCAACTGAGCCCCTTTTCGGTCTGCGCCAGCGTCAGGAAGCCGTCCGACATCGGCGCAGAGCAGAACCACTTATGCCCGGTCAGCCGCCAATGCCCGTCTGCGCGCTCGGCCCGCGTGGTGTTCGCGCGCACGTCCGAGCCGCCCTGCTTCTCGGTCATCGCCATCCCCAGCGTCGCGCCGGTCTTCTCGCCCACCGGCAGCACGCGCGGATCGTAGCTGCGCGCGGTGAGTTTCGGACGCCAGAGTGCGGCGATCTCGGGCGTGGCTTCGAGCGCGGGCACGGCGGCATAGGTCATCGTCATCGGGCAGCAACTGCCGGGTTCGATCTGGCTTGCGAGATAGACCATCGCGGCATGGGTGGCATGAGCGCCCTTCGCGCCCTCCCACGGCAGCGCGGCATAGCCCGCGCCGATCCCGGCCTCCATGAAAC
This sequence comes from Thioclava sp. DLFJ4-1, assembly GCF_002020145.1. Lineage (NCBI taxonomy): Bacteria > Pseudomonadati > Pseudomonadota > Alphaproteobacteria > Rhodobacterales > Paracoccaceae > Thioclava > Thioclava sp. DLFJ4-1. Next base: position 401,493 of record NZ_MPZT01000002.1, on the reverse strand, counting down.
GATGATAGGCAGGATGAAAGCGCACCTCGTCGAGCCGCCGCCCGCCCATATCGAAGAGCCGCAGCTCCGGCAGGTATCGGTTCGCGTCGCGGCCCGCCTCGCGCATCTCTGTGGTGCCGAGCGTCTGGCCATAATCTGACAGCCCCTCCGCCTGACCGCCCGCCCGCGCCACGGCCTCGCGCAGGGGCGCATCCGTCCCGAACAGATCGACGTCGCCGCGCGCGGGCGGCTGGTTCTCGACGCGGTGGGTGGGCAGATCGGCGCGGGGATCGGGTGTGGTCATGGTCGGCTCCTCCTGATCCGGATGGTAGGCTTGCGCCGTAGAACATGCGAGTGAAACGCGGCGGCAGGGCTTTTCTCGCGGCCGCCGCCGCCTAGATCAGGCGCGAAAGGGAGACCCATCATGAGCAACTGGCAAAAATCCGACGACGCGGTCGCAAAGCTCACCCCCGAGCAATATCGCGTCACCCAGCAAAACGGCACCGAGCGGCCCTTCACCGGCGAATATGACAACCACTCCGCCAAGGGCATCTATGTCGACGTGGTCTCGGGCGAGCCGCTTTTCGCCTCCTCGACCAAATACAATGCGGGCTGCGGCTGGCCGTCCTTCACCAAGCCGCTGATCGACGATCATGTCGTGGAACTTACCGACACCAGCCACGGCATGACCCGCGTCGAAGTGCGCTCGAAAAACGGCGACAGCCATCTGGGCCATGTCTTCCCCGACGGGCCGCGCGATCAGGGCGGTCTGCGCTATTGCATCAATTCCGCCTCGCTGCGCTTTGTGCCTTACGAGGAGATGGAGGCCGAGGGCTACGGCGACTACATGGACCGGGTCGAGTAAACCCGACCGGGTCAGAGGCCTTTACCTTCCCGCGGCCCGGTGGCAGGGTCCGCGCAATATCATATGACAAAGGGGGCGCGGGCATGCGCAAGCTGGAACTTGGTCAAAGCGGGATCATGGTGTCCGAGATTTGTCTCGGGACGATGACCTGGGGCAGCCAGAACACCGAGGCCGAGGGCCATGACCAGATCGATTTCGCGCTCGACCGGGGGATCAACTTCCTCGATACGGCCGAGATGTATCCGGTGAACCCGGTGAAGGCCGAGACGATGGGCCGGACGGAGCAGATCGTGGGCACTTATCTGGCCAAGCGCGGCAAGCGCGACGATCTGGTGGTGGCCACCAAGATCACCGGCGAGGGCTCGAACGCGATCGAGGGCGGCCCCGAGATCAGCCCGACCCGCATCCGCCAGGCAGTGACGGATTCGCTGACCCGGCTGCAGACGGATTACATCGACCTCTACCAGTTCCACTGGCCCAATCGCGGCTCCTATCACTTCCGCAAGACGTGGCGCTTCGATCCATCGAAGCAGCCTTCGAAGCAGGAGGTGCTCGACGATATGAGCGCCTGTCTCGAGACTCTCGAAGATCTGCGTAAAGAGGGCAAGATTCGCGAATTCGGCCTGTCGAACGAGACCGCTTGGGGCACCGCGCAATGGCTGGCGCTGGCCGAGGCGGGCAAAGGGCCGCGCGTCGAGTCGATCCAGAACGAATATTCGCTGATGTGCCGCTACTACGACCTCGATCTGGGGGAGTTGGGGCAACAGGAGAAAGTGACGCTGCTGGCCTATTCGCCGCTCGCCGCCGGTATCCTGACGGGCAAATATTCGGGCGACGTGATCCCCGACAACACCCGGCGGTCGCTGGTCAATAATCTCGGCGGGCGGGCCAATCCGCGCGCCTTCGAGATCGCTGACCGGTATGTCGCGCTGGCCAAGGAGTTCGATCTTCACCCGGTGACGATGGCGATTGCGTGGGTGATGAGCCGTCCCTTCCCGGTGATCCCGATCGTCGGCGCGACCTCGGTCGACCAGCTCAAGCCGAACCTCGACGCCGAAGGGGTGGAACTGCCGAAGGAGCTGCTCGACAAGATCGCCGAGCTCCACAAGCATCACCCGATGCCCTACTGATGCGCGGGGCGTCGATCTTTCTGTGTGCGGCGCTCGCCTTGGCGGGCTGCAATCCCTTCGGCCCTGCTGACGGGACCGACACGGCAGAGCAACTGCCGCTGGTCGGGCAGGAGAAGATCGATGCCGGGAAATTCGAATGCGTCGCGCGCGGCGGCAAATGGCTCGCGCGCGACGGGGCGTTCATCTGCGTTAAGATGACCTCCGATAGCGGCAAGAGCTGTCAGGCGGGCAGCGAGTGCGAGGGTGAATGCCTCGCGCGCTCGAAGACCTGCGCGCCGGTGACCCCGCTTCTGGGGTGCAATGAGGTGATGAGCGAGGCGGGCTACCCGATGCAGCTATGCGTGCAATGAGCTGGGCGAAGATCGCTGCGCTGGGTGGGATGCTCGCGCTGACCCTCGCGGGCTGTGCGCCCCAGCCGGAGACCGCGTCGCTGCGCAAACCGGGCGCGCTGATTTCTTCGGCGTCGCTCTTCGATCCGCAGCGCTTCGAAGGCGAATGGCATGTCGTCGAGAGCGGCATTCCGGGCTGCTCGGGCACGCAGAACTGGGCGTGGGACGGCAAGAGCGCCTACCGGCTGCGCGGCACCAACTGTGCGATCAAGCCTGCCGCTGTCGACGAGACCGTGACGCTGACCGGGCCGGGCGGGCGGCTTCTGGCGAAGGACGCGTTCGGCGGCGAGCCGATCTGGGTGCTCTGGGTCGATTTCGATTACCGGGTTGCGGTGCTTGGCACACCTTCGGGCCGTTGGGGGATGATCCTGTCGCGGCAGACCCCGCCACGGCCCGATCTGATCAAGGCGGCGCGCGATGTCATGGATTTCAACGGCTATGACATGACGCAGGTCGGTAAGTGACCGACGCGCCGGTGCATCTCTGGGTCTGGGTGACGCTGTTCGCCGCGGCCGTCCAGACCATTCGCTTCATGCTGCAAAAGCTGCTGGCGGGGGCGCAGCTCTCGGTGGGCGGCGCGACGTTTTCACGCTTCCTGTTTGGTTTCCCGCTCGCGGCTGCGACGGCGCTGGGCTTTCTGGCTGCGACCGGCACGCCATGGCCGCATCTGAGCGGCCCCTTCTGGGGTTTCGTCATTGCGGGCGGCGCGGCGCAGGTGGCGGCGACCTTCCTGACGGTAGCGCTGTTCGGCCTGCGCAATTTCGCGGTGGGCGTGGCCTTCACCAAGACCGAGACGGTGCAGGTCGCGCTGTTCTCCGCGATCATCCTTGGCGAATTCGTGGGCCCTATCGGCTGGATCGGGATCGCGATCGGACTGGCGGGGGTGCTGTTCCTGACCAAACCGCCCGAAGGCGGCTTCAACCCGCGTGCGGCGCTTTACGGCGTCGGGGCAGGGGCGCTGTTCGGCCTGTCCTCGATCTTCTATCGCGGCGCGACGCTGGAGCTGGAGCCGCTCGACTTCTTCGCCCGCGCCATCGTCGCACTGGCCTGCGCGACCTTCGCGCAATCGCTCGGCATGGGGCTGTATCTGCGGCTGCGCGAGCCGGGCGAATTGACCCGCGTGTTCGGCGCGTGGCGACGCACGGTTCTGGTGGGGATCACCGGCGTTCTGGGCTCGGCGGGCTGGTTCACCGCGTTTTCGCTGCAAAACGCGGCCTTCGTGCGCGCGCTGGGCCAAGTGGAGATCGTCTTCACGCTGCTCGCCTCGGCGCTGGTCTTCCACGAGCGGCTGCACAAGCGCGAAGGGGTGGGCATCGCGCTCGTCGTGGTGTCGCTGATCGTGATCGTGCTGGCGGGACGTTAAAGCCCGATCCGCCGGAACTCCGAACGCGGCCCGCGATTGTCGAAGAACGGCACCGAATGCGGCGTGCCAAGCGCGTGTTTGGTGGTGATGAGGGCGGCGATTTCGGCCAAAACCACTTCGGTGATAAAGGGCAGGTTCAGCGCACGCGCTTCGGGCAGAGGCACCCAATGCAGATGCGAAAGCTCGTCGCAGGCGCGCGAGAAATCGTCGAGATCGCCCTGGATCGCACCCGCATCGATCAGGAAGAACCGCGCATCGAAGCGGCGCGGGCGGCCTGGGGGCGTGATCGCGCGGAACACGAAATGCAGATTGGCCGCCGAGGGCAGAAAGCCCAGATCGGCAAAGCCCTGCCAGTCGGCGGGCACCGCGCCGGGCCAGCTGGTTTTCTCGCCCAGCAACAGCCCGGTCTCTTCCCACAGCTCACGCAGAGCGGCGGCGGCCAGCGCCCCGCCGATCCCTGCGGGCGCATCGGCCTCGAGCCGCGCGTGATCGGGCGCGGGCAGGGGAGAGGCGAAGGGCACCTCCCAATCCGTGGCGTCGAGCGCGCCGCCCGGAAAGACGTATTTCGACGGCATGAAGGCGGCTCCAGCGCCACGCTGGCCCATCAACACGCTCGGCGTCGCATTCGCGTCACGGCGCAGGACGATCACGCTGGCCGCGTCGCGTAGCGCGGTTTTGTCGACCGGGGGGCGCGTGTCAGTCATGGACGATTTCGCCTTCGCCGAAACCATGCATCCGGCGCGACCATTGGATGCCCACCAGCATCCCCTTCATCAGCGGCAAAAGCACCGCCGAGAGCACCATCGAGCCGATGCCGAAAATCCAGATCATCTCCCACGGTCCGGGGCGGAAGGCGATGAAATAGGCCGCCATCATCGGAATCGCGAGATGGCCGACGATCAGGATCGTCAGATAGGCGGGGCCGTCATCGGCGCGCTGATGCGAGAGGTCCTCGCCGCAGGCCGGGCAGGTATCACGCACCTTGAGATAACTGTGCAAAATCCGCCCCTTGCCGCAGGCCGGGCAGCGGCAGCGCAGGCCCCGCCCGATCGAGCGGCCCAGCGGGCGGTCATCGTGATACTCGTCATGCGACTGCATTGCGCTCTCCCTTGTGGCGGTCTCTCTCCGCCCGTTCGCAGGGCAGTATGGCGGCAGCCGGGGCGGATGGAAAGTCCGGCGGGTCTATCACGGATGCGTGAGTTTGGCGACGGAATGCTGCGGGCGCCTCGTTTGGTTAGACATCGACGGCGCGAGATGTGCCGTGGGAGCGAGAACAGGAGTTTCGAATGAAAGTCATGAACAGGCAGACCCTCGTCGCGGCAATCCTCGCGGGCAGCGCGATCACCCTCGCAATGCCGGTGGTGGCGCAGAACCAGACCGGCAACCAGGCGCAGGGACAGCAAGTCATGCCCGGGAATGGGCCGGGCAACGGACCGGGCAACGGTGCTGGCAATGGCCCCGCCAATGGTATGGGGCAGAACATGAAGCCCGGCGCGATGCGCGATCAAGACGGGCGCGGCTTCGGCTTCGACATCAGTCGCTTCGACACCAATGGCGACGGTCAGGTGACGATGGAGGAAATCCAGGCCAAGCGAGCTGCTGACGCTGAGGCGCTCGACGCCAATGGCGATGGGATGATTTCTCAGGAGGAGCTCGTCAATTCCGAGATGGCCAAGGTGAAAGCCCGCATCGAAGCCCGCGTGAAAGCGCGCTTCGCCGCGCAGGACAGCAATGGCGATGGCGAGCTGTCGGCCGCCGAACTGATGGCGCATCCGATGCCGACGCGCATGTTCGACCGGATGGACCGCAACAATGACGGGGCGATCAGTGCCGACGAGATGCAGATGGCCAAACGGTTCATGCAGCGGATGAGCGACCGCCGCGACCATGGCCGGATGGGCAGGGGCGATTACCACGGCCATGACCGCATGGGCAAAGGGGATCGCCATGGCCATGACCGTATGGGGTGGAACGGCGACCGCGACGGCTACGGGCGGATGATGCAAGGCGACGGCCCGATGGGTCAGGGTCCGATGGGGCAAGGCCCGAACGGCCAAGGCCCGCAGGGCACGCCGCCGATGCAGCCGGGCGCCGGGGCTGGCCAAGGTCAAGGTCCGGGCAATGGACCCGCGGATGGCTCGGGCCGCTCCACGAACTGAGTTTCGAGCAGTGAAAAAAGCCGGGGCGCGGAAAAGCGCCCCGGCTGCATGTCAAATTGCATGCGCAGGGAAAGCAGGCTAGGCCTTTGACGGAATGACGATGGCACTGGATGCGATGAACGAGGCTTCGGACGAGGCTCTGCTGGAGCTTTACGCGCAGGGCGACCCGGCGGCGGCGCGGGCGTTGACGCTGCGCTTCGGGCCCTTGGCCTACCGGCTCGCCTATCGCTATCTGCGCGATGCGGCCGAGGCCGAGGACGTCGCGCAAGAAGGGCTCTTGCGGCTCTGGAAGATCGCGCCGGAGTGGCGCGCCGGCGAGGCGAAGGTCTCGACTTGGCTTTACCGGGTGGTGGCCAACCTCGCGACGGACCGGCTGCGCAAGCGCCGCGGCGTGGGGTTGGACGAGGCGCCAGAGGTGGCCGATGACCGCGCGAGCGCGCTGGACGAGTTGATCGCGCGCGACCGTTTGGCAGCGCTGGAAGCGGCGCTGGAGCAATTGCCGGAACGGCAGCGGATCGCGGTGACACTGCGACATATCGACGGTTTGTCCAATCCCGAGATCGCTGCCGCGATGGAAACTGGCGTCGAGGCCGTAGAAAGTCTGACAGCGCGTGGAAAACGCGCTTTGAGCAAGCTGCTTCGGGGGCAGCGAGAGAAATTGGGGTTTGGCGATGACTGACAAACGCATGGATCGCGAGACGGACGCGTTCGACGACGCGGCGCTGGAGCAGCTGTTCAGCGAGGCGCGCGCGGCGGGCGGGCCCGAGGCCGAGGCGGGGTTCCTCGCCCGGGTTCTGGCCGATGCGGAAGCGGAGCAAGCTGGCTTCGCGCGTCCCGGCCCCGCTGGAGCGTCCGACAAGCCTGACGTCTTGGCCGGTATCTGGGACGCGCTTCGCGGCGCGTTCGGCGGCTGGGCTCCGATGGGCGGTCTGGTCACGGCCGCTCTGGCCGGGGTCTGGATCGGCTTCGTGGGGGCCGACGAGATCGGCGCGCTCAGCCCGTTTTACGCCAGCAGCACGACCGAAAGCCTCGGCACGGTTAACCTGCTACCCGAGGGCGACACCTTCGCCTTCGCCGATGAAGGAGGGTTCTGATGGCGGCTGCCGAGACGCGAAATGGCCGGGGATTGCGCTGGGCGCTGATAGGGTCGGCGGTGCTGAACCTGCTTTTGCTGGGGTTCTTCATCGGCGGCTGGCTGGCGCATGAGCGGCATCCGCCGCGCCCGGTCGTGGGCGATGTCAGCCTCGGCGCTTTTACCGGGGCGCTGAGCCCGGAAGATCGTGATGCGCTGCGCAAGGCGGCGCAGGCGCGCGGCTCGGAGTTCCGCGATATGCGGCGGCAGGCGCGTAGCGACATGACGGCGCTGATCGCTGCGATCGACGCGGAGCCCTGGGATCGTGCGCAGGTGGCCGAGCTGCTAGAGCGACATAAGGCGCGGACGGTGCAGCGGGTCGATATCGGCGAGCAACTGATCCTCGACCGGCTCGACGCGATGAGCGCCGAGGCGCGGCATAGCTTTGCCGAGCGTCTGCGCGAGGGCGCGGCGCGGTTCGACAAGCGCAAGAAGGACCGCGAGGACGCGCCAAAGCCCAAGCCCTGAGGTCAGGCGGACGGGCGCCCCTAAGGGGGCATCACCATTCGCCGTTTGGAAAATCGCCAACCCTCAGTCTCATCACCTGCCCACGCGCGGCGTGACCCTTCTATTTCGGGTCAGGCCGCGTTTGTGTGTTGGGCGAGGGACACTTGGTTTCGACCGCTTCCCTTGGCGCAGAGAAGCGCCGCATCCGCCTCGTCGATAAGATGCTGAGGATCGTCATGGCGCGTGCCGCCGAAGGCGAGGCCAATCGAAATGGTGACCTGCGTCATTTGTCCGTCGGGCAGCGTGATCTTGCTCTGCGCGATTTCGTGCCGGAGCCGTTCCGAGATCCGGCAACCCTCGACCAGAGAACTGTCGGGCAGCGCCACGAGAAACTCCTCGCCGCCGATGCGGCCGATGAGATCGACGTCGCGCAGGCTTTGGCGCAGATGGCGGGCGATACTCGCCAGCACTTCGTCACCCGCGCCGTGGCCATAGGTGTCGTTCACTGATTTGAACCGATCGAGGTCGAGCAGCATCACCGCATAGCCGTGGCCCGTGCGGCGCGCGCGGTCGGACATGCGCGACAGATGCGCGTTCACGTAGCGACGATTGTGCAGCCCGGTCAGCGGATCGACCAGCGCAAGACGCAGACCTTCATCGACCGAGAGACGCAGTTGATCGGACAGGCGCTTGCGGCGGAGCTGCGCGCCGATCCGGAGTGCGGCTTCCTTTGCTGCGAGCGGTGTCGACATCTCGGCGGGCAGCAGGTCATCCGCACCCAGATCGAGCGCGCTGGCTTGCGTTTCGCGTGCATCAGGCTGGCTAGCGATCAGGATCGCCGCATGGCGCGTTTCGGGATGCGAGCGCAATTCCGACATCAGCCGTAGCCCATCGCCGCGCTGCGCGAGGTCTGCGCCGATCACGAACAGATCGGGGGCGCGACGCGTGGCGTCGTCGCCGCAGGGCTGATCGTAACTGGTCAGCAGGATCCGATTGGTCGTCAGCAGGGGCGCGAGCGCGGATTTCCAGCGCAGCCCCTCGGACGGGGTGGGCGCGATCAGAGCGATCCGCGCGAGAGGGACGAAGTCGCTCGCCGCCTCTGCGAAGCCGAGTTCCCGGCAGGTCTGCTCGCGCAGCGCCGAATCCTCGTCGCCGGCATGGGCGCGTATCAGGCTGCGCAAACGGGCGAGCAGCACGAGTTCGTCGAAGGGTTTGGCCAGCACCTCATTCGCCCCGGCCTGCAGCAGCGTCACGCGCTGCGCGGGCGTATCGCGCCCCGTCATCGCGATGATCGGGATGCGCCGGGTCCGCGGGTTCGCCCGCAACCGGGCAATGAGGCCCTCTCCGGTCATGTCGGGCAAGGTGACGTCGAGCAGGATCAGGCCGGGCCGTTGCGCCGCGGCGAGGGCGAGCGCCTCCGCCGCGCTTGCAGCTTGCAGCGTGTTGTAGCGCGCGCCGGTCAGCTTCGCCTTAAGCACAATGCGATTGGTCGCCACATCATCCACGATGAGGATCGATCCCGGCATATAACGCTACTCCTTCAACCTCCGGCGCGGTGCGGCTTGCATCGGGCGGTTCCCGACTGCGCCAGCTTCTCATCGCGCCTTTTCTTGACCTTAGCGGTCGATAGGTTAACAAAGCGTTTCCCCTCGGCAGAGAAGGACCCGTCATGCGGCAAGAAAACGCTCATACGCTCGCGTTGCAGACCCTCGGCTGGCTTGCCGGTCGCGAAGATCTGATCGGCGCGTTCCTCGCCAATTCCGGGGCGAGCGTGGACGATTTGCGGGCGCAGGCGAGCGATCCGGACTTCCTCGCAGGGGTTCTCGACCATGTTCTGCAGGACGATCAGGTGGTGCTGGATTGCGCGCAGGACCTTGGTGTGCAGCCCGAGGCGCTGATGCAGGCGCGCGCGGTTCTCGGGCGCGGCGATCTGCGCCACTGGACCTGACGCGCAGCTTTAGGCAATCTGCCCGCAAAGGGAGGCAGATCGCAGATGGCAGGCGGCAAGATACGGGCGGTGCTGTTCGACAAGGACGGTACGCTTTTCGACTTCGACGCGACATGGGGCGCGTGGGCGAAGCTGCAGATCGAGGCGTTGGCGAAGGATGCCGAGCAGGCCGGTAGGCTTGCCGCGGCGATCGGATTCGACCTCGATCGGATAGAATTCGAACCGCACTCGCCGGTGATCGCGGGCACGGTTCGGGAGGCGGCGGAACTGCTGTTGCCGCATCTTCCGGGACGGTCGCTCGACGATCTGGTGCTCGAACTCGAGCAGGCGGCGCATGACGTGCCACTGGTGGAGCCGGTGCCGCTTGCAGCGCTTCTGTCCGATCTGCGCGGACGCGGATTGCAGCTGGGCATTTGCACGAACGATGCCGAGTCCTCTGCGCGGGCGCATGCCGCGCAGGCGGGCATCACCGATCTTTTCGACCGGATTATCGGCTATGACAGCGGGCATGGGGCGAAACCCACGGCGCGCCCGCTTCTGGCCTTCGCGGATTCGCTGGGGCTGGACCCGGCCGAGGTCGTGATGGTCGGCGACAGCCAGCATGACCTGCACGCGGCGCGCGCGGCGGGGATGATTGCGATCGGCGTGCTGAGCGGACCGGCGGAGCGGGCCGATCTGGCCCCGCTCGCCGATGCGGTGCTCGATCATATCGGGGGGCTTCCCGACTGGCTCGCACAGCGCGCGGGCTAGCAAGGCGCGTCAGACGCGCGGGAGCCTCGCGCAAGACAGGAGAGGGACGCATGCAACTACGTTTGCAACATATTCTGCTCGGGCTGCTGGCGGGCATGTTCTTCTGGGCGCTCGATAACCAGTTGCAGCAACGGCTTCCGATTGACGCGCACGGACAGTTCGGCGTGTCGGTTCTGGGCACGGTGTTCTTCGCGACCGCGCTTGCGATGCTGGGTGAGATCGGCTGGCGCAAGGCATTCGGCGCGGCGGCGCTGATTGCGGTTCCGGTTGCGCTGCTCGGATGGTGGGCGTCGCTTGGCTATGCTGCGAGCGAGTCGCTGGCGGGATATATGCCTTACGAGCTGCTCGCGCTCTCGGTTCTGGCGATGCTGCCGATGCCCTTCGCGATGGCCGTGGCGCAGGGCGGCGGGCGCGCCTGGAACGACTATCCGGCGCTGTTCCTGCATGCCTGGAATATCGTGGTGCGCTATGCCGCCGCGTGTATTTTCCTCGGGATGGTCTGGCTCGTGCTGTACCTCTCGGCACGCCTGCTCGAGAGTGTGGACCTCGATTTCCTGCGCCAGCTTCTGCGGGAGAAGCTGTTCGCCTTTACGGTCTCGGGCGGCATTCTCGGGCTCGGACTGGCAGTGGTGACCGAGTTGGAGGAGATGATCTCTCCGACCCTGATCCTGCGGCTTCTGAGGCTGTTGCTGCCGCCCGTTCTGCTGGTGGCGGTGATCTTTGTGGCTGGGTTCATTGCGCGCCGCGGGGAGGTCTCGCTGATCGGGTTCTCGCAGATCGAGACACTGCTTGCGATGGCTGCGGCGGCGGTGACGCTGATCTCGATCAGTATTGAGCGCGACGATGAAAGTGCCGTCCGTGCGCGGGTCTTGCGCCTGTCGGCTCAAGGCTTGGCGCTGGTGCTGCCCGTGCTGGTCGGGGCGGCGGCCTGGACCGGATGGCAAAGCGTCACCGCGCAAGGCTGGACCCCGGGACGCGTGGCGCAGGCGGTGCTGATCGTGCTTCTGGTGGGCTATGCGCTGGGATATGCCGGGTCGGTGCTGCTGGGGCGCGGCTGGATGGCGCGGCTGCGGCGGATCAATATCGCCATGGCGGGAGTCCTACTGCTTGCCGCGCTGGCATGGCTGACGCCGGTGCTGGATGCGAACGGGGTGGCTGCGCGCTCGCAACTGGCGCTGTATCGCGAGGGGCGCATCACGGCGGGCGCTTTGCCGCTCTACGCTTTGAAGAACCACTGGGGGCTTGCCGGGCAGGCGGCGTTCGCGGAGCTGGAGGCGCAAGCCGGTGATGATCGCGCGCTCGCAACGGCCTTGGCCCGTTTGAGTCCGTCTGCGGATGGGGCGGAAGGTGCCAGCGCCGCGCGCGCCCAACTGCGCCGGGATCTCGTGCTGCCGCCCGGTGCGAAAGCGCCCGAGGATGCGCTGCTCGATGCGATCCGCGCGCGCGCGCCCGAGGTTGCGGCGGGGCTTTGCGCCTCGGCCGAGGGGGCAGCGGCGAATTGCGCCTTGATCGAGGCCGATTTCCTGTCGGATGTGCCCGGTGACGAGGCGATGGTGCTGCTGCATCTGCCCGACCGCGATGCGATCTATGTGCTGCGGCAGTCGAAAGGCGCGTGGGATTCGATCGGTTGGGGGAGCGTCGTCGATGCGCAGGGCGAGCCGCGCTTCCGCGTCGATCTGGCCCCTGTCATCGCCGCGATCAAACGTGGTGAGATGCAGCTGGCCCCGAGCGGGATCATGGCGCTTGAGGCCGGTGGGCTGCGTCTTTTGCCGCTGTCGCGCTGAGCCGGGCGAATTTGGAGCTTTGTTAACTTCTGACCGCTAGCGTGGCGGTCAGGAGGGCACATGCTCGGCTTGATCAACCGCTCTATCGAGACGTTTCTGACCGACACCCACGGGGCGGCGCTCTGCGCGTGCGTGCGGCGGCGCGCGGATTTGCCGGGCGAGAGCTATGAGCCCCTGCTGCAATATGACGATGCGCAGACCTTGCGGCTGATCGATGCCGCCTGCGACGAGTTGGGGCGGGCGCGATCCGAGTTTTTGGAAGACCTTGGGGCGCATCTGTGCAGCCGCGAAGCGGTGCGCCGCCTGTTGCGTTACGGCGGCTGCGACTATCGCGGTTTTCTGAACTCGCTCAACGAGTTGAACGATCGCGCGCGCATGGCGCTGCCCGATCTCAAACTGCCAGATCTGCATCTGGTCGCAACCCAGCCGGGGCAGTTCCGTCTGCGTGTCGCCGCGGATCTGCCGGGCTGGGGGGCGGTGCTGGCCGGGATCCTGCGCGCGATGGCGGATGACTATGGCAGCCTCGCGCTGATCGAGGTGCCGCCGCGTGTCGCCGGGCGCGATCTGCGCGACCCCGACCCGATGGGGGAAACCGTGACGATTCAGCTGCTCGACGCCACCCATGCCGAGGCGCGCCAGTTCGCCCTCGCGCGCATGATTGGTGAGGTCTGATGAGCGTGCCGGGCGAGAACGCTGTCACGAGACTGGCCGCGCAGCCACCCGCCGATCGGGGCGCGCACGCCTATTGGCTGGCGCTGTTGACCGGGCTTTTGCCGATGTTTCTCTGGCTCGACGATCAGGCCTGCATCCTCGGGGTCGGGCGCACGTTGCGCAAGGTTCTGGGGGTGCCGGAAGCCCAGATCGTCGGCGCGCCGTTCTCGCGGTTTTTCTCGGTCGCGCGGCGCGGCGGGGCGGTACGGATGTGCCCGAAAGAACTGCGCTCAAGTTGCGGGGCTGTTGATTGCGATCGCCAGATCGGGCGCTGCGGGCGCTCCCTCGGGGCCATGACGGCGGAGGAGATGCTGCATGTCATCCTTCGCATGCGCCCACAGGTAAGCCTGCGCGGCGCACTGGTGAGCCATACGGGTCCGCCAGTTCCGGGGCGCGCGCCGACGCGGGCGGGGGGCGATATGCTCCTTAATTTCAGCTTCGGTATTCACCTGCGTGAACTCGTGGCGGAATTCGACCTGACCGAACATGATTTCTCCGCCGCCGATCTCGCGATGGAAATGCTGTATCTGCAGGAAGCGAAATCGCTCGTGCTGGAAGAGTTGCGGGCCCTGACCGGGCGGCTCGAACAGGCGCGCAAAGCGGCGGAGGATCAGGCTCTGAGCGACCCGTTGACGAAACTCGCCAACCGCCGGGCCATGGCGCAGGCGCTTGCGCGGGCCGTCGACCACGCGACGAACGGGCTGGCGAATTTCGCATTGCTGCAGGTCGACCTCGATCACTTCAAGACGATCAATGACACGCAAGGCCATGCGGCGGGGGATTTCGTGCTGCAACTGGTGGCCCGCAACCTGTGCGAAAGCGTGCGCGGAGGTGATCTGGTCGCGCGCATGGGTGGCGACGAGTTCCTCGTTCTCTTGCGCGGTAATCCGAGCCGCGCGGAGATTGGTGCGCTCGCGGCACGCATCATCGAACAGCTCGAAGCGCCGAAATGGTATCGGGGGCAGGAATGTCTGGTCTCCGGATCGCTCGGCGCTGTGTCGTCGCGCGACTACAAGAGCCTCGAGATCGAGGCGCTGCACAACGATGTCGACAGGGCGACCTATGCCGCGAAGACTGCAGGGCGCGGATGCCTTCGTTTCGGGTCCGGGCCTGTCGAAAACGTCGAGGATGGGCCGGCGACGTCACCCGGCGCTCCGCCTTAGCCGCACAAACGCTCTTTTCCTGACCGGTCGCCTTCGGGTAAGGGCAGCGCATGAGACAAGGTTTCCCCTATGCCCGCGCCGGACAGCGCATCGGTCTTCTGGGCGGGTCGTTCGATCCGGCGCATGAAGGTCACGTCCTGATCACGCGCGAGGCGCTGCGCCGCTTCAATCTTGATCGGGTTTGGTGGATCGTGAGCCCCGGCAACCCGCTCAAGGCGCATGGGCCCGCGCCGCTCGATCAGCGGATCGCGAGTGCGCGGGCGAGCCTTGGGGGCGATCCGCGCGTCGTGGTGACCGACCTCGAAGCGCGGCTCGGCACGCGTTACACGGCCGACACGATAACGCGGCTGCGTGCGCTCTACCTCGGCGTGGATTTCGCGTGGCTGATGGGGGCCGATAACCTCGTGCAATTCGACCGCTGGGATCATTGGCGCACGATCATGGAGAGCGTGCCGGTCGGTGTGCTGGCGCGTCCGGGCTGGCGGATGCCGGGGCGCTGGGCGCGCGCGGCGCGCATTTATGCGGGGGCCGAATTGCCCGCGGTCGCCTCGCAGCGCCTCCTAGACGGACCGGCGCCGCGCTGGTGCTTCGTCAACATTCCGATGTCGTCTCTTTCCTCCACGGAAATTCGCGAGAAAGGCGGCTGGCGGGCGTCGACACCCGCTTGAAGACGGTGCGGGGCGCGCTACGCTCGGATTGACGCCGAGGGAGGAATCGCCATGCCGCTATCGATATCGCGCCGCTTCGCATTGCTGGGTGGCGCCGCGCTTTTCGCCACTCCGAAAACGGGCTTCGGCCAGACGGTCGCGGCAGCAGAATTGGTCCGGATGGCCGGGCTCAGCGGCGATGTGGGCTATGTCGTCGCGGACCTGAAGAGCGGCCAGATCCTCGAACAGCGCAATGCAGGCCAAGCGATGCCGCCTGCCTCCGCACTCAAGTCGATCACCTCGCTCTATGCGATGGAGCAACTGGGCGGCGATTTCCGTTTTGGCACGCAGTTGATCGCGACCGGCCCGATCTCTGGCGGGCGCATTCAGGGTGATCTGATCCTCGCGGGCGGGGGCGATCCGACGCTGACGACCGACGATCTGAACGCGATGGCGAAGCAGCTGGCGGCGAAGGGCGTGCAGGGCGTCACGGGGCGTTTTCTGACTTGGGCCGGGGCGCTGCCCTACAAGAACGAGATTGCAAACGATCAGCCGATTTTCGCGGGCTATAACCCGTCGATCTCGGGACTGATGCTGAACTTCAATCGCGTGCATTTCCAGTGGCGCCGCTCCGGTGGGGGCTGGGCGCTGAGCATGGATGCGCGCGGGCGCGACGTGCAGCCGCAGGCCTATACCGCGAAGGCGTCGATTGCGAAACGCTCCTCGCCCACTTTTACCTATTCCGACCGCGGCGGGGTCGAGCATTGGACGGTCGCCTCGGCGGCCTTGGGACGTGGTGGGAGCCGGTGGTTGCCGGTGCGCCATCCGGCGGCCTATGCGGGCGACGTGTTTCAGACATTGGCCCGCGCGCAGGGCACACCGCTGCCCGCGCCGGAAGAGGTCCGCAACCTGCCCGGCGGTACGGTTCTGGTGAGCCATGGCAGCGATCCGCTGGTGCCGGTGCTGCGCGCGATGATGAAATATTCGACCAATATCACCGCCGAGGCGGTGGGCATGACGGTCAGCAAGCGGCTGGGCGCGGGGAACTCGCTGAAGCAGTCGGGGCAGACGATGACCCAGTGGCTGCAGCAACGCACGGGCGCGCGCTCGGCCCGGTTTACCGACCATTCCGGGCTGCGGGCCGATGCCGAGCTTTCGCCGCAGGACATGGTGGCAGCGCTGCGCAATCTTGGTGCGCCGATGGGGCTGCGCAGTTTGATGAAGCCATTCAAGCTGCGCGATGCGACGGGCAAGAACATGCCAGCCCAGCCATTCCGCGTCGATGCCAAGACAGGGACGCTGAATTTCGTCTCGACTTTGGCGGGCTATATGACCGCGCCGGATGGCACCGAACTGGTCTTCGCGATCTTCACAGCCGATCTAAACCGACGTCGTCGTGCGGGCTCGGCGCCGCGCCCGCCGGGGCAGGTCCAATGGGTGCGGGCGTCGAAAATCCTGCAGAGCCAGCTGTTGGAGCGTTGGGCCGGGATTTACGGCTGAGGGGTCGCTCCGCCCGGACGGCGGGGCGGTCGTCAGGTTTTCTCGCTGGGGCTCTATCGTCCGATCAGAGCGTGACGTGGCGCACTTTTGCGCCCCATTCGATGGCGACGGCGTGCAGCCGGTCGATCGCCAACTCACCGCGAATTTCTTCGAGAAGCCGTAGTTCGGTTTGACGGATCGTGCCATCTGCGGCGGCCACATCGCAGGCCAGCGCATACGCGGTTTCGAAAATATGTTCGGGCAGCGCGTCGCGGATCAGGCCGAACAGCGCCTCGAGTCCGTCTTCCTCTTCGAACAGCGTGAAGACCGAGCGGGAGACCCGCGAGACGCGGTCGAAATCGTAGCCCGCGAAGATCGGCATGTGGTTCACTATCCGCTCGATTGCGACGAGTTCGGAGGTCGGCACGTCCTCATCGGCGGCGGAAATCGCGACCATCACGGCGACGAGCGCGTCTTGGGGCGAAAGCGAGGCGAGAACGTCGGGCACGTGGGAGCTCCTTGATAGTGTTCGAGTGCTAATTATTGACTGTCCCCGTCCGCTTCAATAGGTCAGGCGCGACTGGGCGCACGGGGCGCCTTCATGAGGTATGCAATGACGAGCTTGCGTGACGCTGCGATGAAATCCAAGGCCTGGCCCTTCGAGGAAGCCCGCCGGGTGCTCAAGCGTTACGAGAAACGGGACCCGGAAAAGGGTTACGTCCTGTTCGAGACGGGCTACGGTCCCTCGGGTCTGCCGCATATCGGCACGTTTGGCGAAGTTGCGCGCACGACGATGATCCGTCGCGCTTTCGAGCTGATCTCGGATATCCCGACGAAGCTTTTGTGCTTCTCGGACGATATGGACGGGATGCGGAAAGTGCCGAGCAACGTGCCCAATCAGGACATGCTGCGTCAGCATGAGCAGAAGCCGCTGACCTCGGTGCCCGATCCGTTCGGCGAGTTCGACAGCTTCGGCAACCACAACAACGCGATGCTGCGCCGTTTCCTCGATACGTTCGGGTTCGAGTATGAATTCGCGAGCGCGACCGATTACTACAAGTCGGGTCGGTTCGACGAGATGCTGATCAAATCGGCTTACGAATACGATCAGATCATGGAAATCATGCTGAAGTCGCTGCGCGAAGAGCGTCAGCAGACCTATTCGTGCTTCCTGCCGATCCATCCCGAGACGGGCCGCGTGCTCTATGTCCCGATGAAGGAGGTCAATGCGCGCGACGGCACCGTGACCTTCGACGACGAGGACGGGCGCGAATGGACGCTGCCGGTCACCGGCGGCAATGTGAAGCTGCAGTGGAAACCCGATTTCGGGATGCGTTGGGCCGCGCTCGGCGTCGATTTCGAGATGTATGGCAAGGACCACTCGACCAATACGCCGATCTATGACGGCATCTGCCGCGTGCTTGGTGGGCGTGCGCCGGAGCACTTCACCTACGAGCTGTTCCTTGATGCGAATGGCGAGAAGATCTCGAAGTCGAAGGGCAACGGGCTGTCGATCGACGAGTGGCTGACCTATGCGGCGACGGAATCCTTGAGCTACTTCATGTATCTCAAGCCGAAGACCGCGAAGCGGATGCATTTCGACGTGATCCCGAAGGCGGTGGACGAATATCACCAGCAGCTGCGCGCCTATCCCGATCAGCCGATCGAGCAGCAGGTGAACAACCCGGTCTGGCACATCCACGGCGGCAATCCTCCCGAGAGCCGGATGGTGGTGCCTTTCGCGATGCTGCTCAATCTTGCGAGCGTCGCGGGCGCGACCGAGAAGGAAGGGCTGTGGGGCTTCATCAAGCGCTACGCGCCCGAGGCGAGCCCGGAAGGCAATCCCGATCTCGATCAGGCGGCAGGCTTCGCGCTGAAGTATTTCGAGGATTTCGTGAAACCCACGCTGGTCTTCCGCGCGCCCGACGCCTCCGAACGTGCCGCGCTGGAAGATCTGGCCAAGGCGCTGAAATCGGAAGAGGCGGCGCTCGACCAGATCGCGCGCAAGAACGCGGCGGCCGGCAACGAAGAGCCGCTGCCGGAGGCCGATTTCCATAGCGACGAGTTCCTTCAGACGGTCGTTTTCGCGGTCGGCAAGAACCACGAATTCGCGAACCTGCGCGATTGGTTCAAGGCGCTCTACGAGGTGCTGCTGGGCCAGAGCCAAGGGCCGCGTTTCGGCGGGTTCATCGCGCTTTACGGTGTCGATGAGACCGTCGCGCTGATCGAGCGGGCGCTGGCGGGCGAACTGGTCGACTAAGCTTTCCAGAGATCGAACCAAGCCCCCCAGCGGTCGCAAAGCGGCTCGGGGGGCTCGGCGAATATCCTGGCGCCGAGGGTGAAGGCTTCGGCCTCCAGTCGGGCGGATTCGGTGCGGATCAGTGCAAGCAAAGCCTCGGCCCTTTCGGGGTCGAGATGCTCTGGCACTTTCATCTCGAGCACATGCAGGTCGTGATGGTCGCCGATCAACTCCCCCAAAGTGTCGAGTGCGTCTTCGCGCGGATGCAGCATTTCTGGCCAGATCGGGGCGAGCAGGCGGGTGTGATACCAGTGCTGCTTCACCCGCGTCCGCCAATGGTGCAGGTCTAAGCCAGCCCTAGATTTCTGCGCGGTTTTCAGACGCTTGCGGCAATCTTTCAGCGTCTCGTACAATCCGGCCTCATAGGCGGGCCAGCCCTTTTCGGTGACGTCCCAATCCTTCGCGCGTTTGCGGATTTCCGTGACGCGTTTCGCGAATGTCGAGATGTCGCCTTCCTTTGGGGGCGGGGTCGCGGGCAGCGCGTCGAGCATGGCGCGGGCGGCAGACGCACCGTCGAGATCAGGCCCTTCGCGCCCGAGCCGGATAAGCGAGGCGCGCATCACCTCGTCGTCGCGCAGGCTGGAAATGCCGCGGGCGGCTTCGGCCAAGGCGTCGTTCTCCTTGTGGAAATCGGAGAAATGCGGCGCGAAGAGGCGGATCAGGCCGCGGGTCTTCTTGATCGCTTTGCGAAGGGAGTGAACCGACGGGTCGGGCTTGCCGGCCAGTTTAACGGCTGTCCCAAGCTCGCTGCGCGCGATGCGGCGCAGGGCTTTCGTCGGGGTCTTGTCGTCGGGGGATATGGCGTAAACCATCTGCGGCTCCTCTTGGCTGCACACCCGATGTGGCGCGAGGATATGTCAGGCGCATGACGCTGTCACCTGCGAAGCGGGAGGCGCGCCGCGAGCGCAGGCCGTGACCGGAGGCTGCGAACGGCCCTCTCAGGTCTTCTTTAACCTTTCCTTCTAGCTCTGTTCGGGCCGAAGCGCGGGCGCTTTCGGTCGGTCCCGGCGCGCAATTGGCATGGCAAGGGGCGCGCGGGTGGGAACATGGACAAGAGGATTGCAGATGAACGTCGCGATTACCGAAGGGCTGGTGCTGACCCCGCCCGCATTCGCCGAAGGGCTGGATCAATGGTCGAGCGAGGATGGCACGCCGGGCTCCACGACCTATGAGAGCACGGGCAATGCCGTGCTGGTTCCAGCGGATGCGGATTTCGGCGGTTGTCTGGAGATGCTCAAGACCCAGACAGTGCAGAAACTGCGCTACATGGGCGACACGCCGATCCTGCCGGGCACCTATCTGCGCATCCGGGCGCGGTTGAAGGCGGTCAGCGGCAACCTGCCGGAGGTGCGCGTCGCGGGCTATGCGGCGATGGGGTCGGGTGCCCATGTGAGCGGCGTGGTCGAAGTCGGTCCGACGGTCGCGCTGCAAAGCTATGGCGCGGTGGTCGAAGTGTCGGCAATCGTCGGGACCGGCTCGCGCGACGGTGTCGATATGCCGTGGGGGCTGGATGCGGTCTACGGGCATTTCGGGCTGGACCTGACCGGCGCGAATGGCGGCGTGGTGCGCATCGACGATATCGAGATCGAAGATGTGACCGAGGCTTTCCTGCGCGACCTGATGGGCTGGGTCGATGTGCGCGACTACGGCGCGGTGGGCGACGGGACGACCGACAATGTCGCGGCGTTCAACGCGGCCGATCAGGCGGCGAACGGGCGCAAGGTTTTCGTCTCGGAGGGCGTTTATTACCTGGGCAGCACGATTTCGATCTCGTCGCCGGTCGAGTTCGTGGGCGCGCTGGTGATGCCGGTCGCAGCGAAACTGGCGCTGATGTCGTCCTTCGACTTTCCGACCTATGCGGCGGCTTTCGGCGATGAGCTGGCGGGCTTCAAGAAGGCGCTGCAGGCGCTGTTCGGCTATACCGATCACAACGTGCTCGACCTGAAAGGGCGCCGCGTCGAGGTTACCGAACCGATCCGCATCGAGGAGATTGCGCCGGACCTTACGAGCTTTTCCAACCGCCGGGTTCTGCAGAACGGGCAGATCAACGTGATCGCGGGCTCTGCCTGGGACGATGAGGTGGTGACGTCGCAGGCGACCTATTCGGTGGGCCAGTCGATGCAGCTGACCTCGGTCGCCAATATCGCCAACATCCCCGTTGGCGCGCGGATCACCGGCACCGGGGTCGGGCGCGAGGTCTATGTGAAGTCGAAGAATGTCGGGGCGCAGACGCTTTACCTGTCGCAGCCGCTTTACGGTGGATCGGGTGCGCGCACCTACACGTTCACGCGCCACCAATATGTGCTGGATTTCTCGGGGATGGAGAAGCTCGACCGGTTCAACATCGCCAATGTGGAATTCCTCTGCAACGGTGCGGCGAGCTGCGTGATGCTGGCGCCTGACGGGCAGATGTTCCAGATCCGCGACAGCTATGTGGTGCGGCCCAAGGATCGCGCGATCACTTCGATCGGGCGGGGGTGTCAGGATCTGCTGATCGATGGCTGTCAGTTCCTGTCGGACGAGATGCTGGTGCCCGCGCAGGATCGCAAGTCGATGGTGCTCAACGTCAATGCCAATGACAGCAAGATCCGCGACTCGCGCTTCGTACGCTTCGGGACGAGTTTCGTGCTGAATGGCTCCGGGCATCTGATCGTCGGCAATCACTGGTTTCAGGGCGATGAGGAAAGCAACGGCGTGCGCGTGGCGGGGCTGGTCTTTACCCAGACCAATGTGCAGTCGGCGGTGACCGGCAATTACATCGACAACTCGGTGATCGAGTGGACCAACGAGCATGACGCCGAGCCGGATTTCGCGAGCGAATATAGCTTTGGCGGGCTGACGGTGACGGGCAATACCTGCGTGTGCATCAATGTCGCGCCGTGGTTCACCTGGCTGTCGATCAAACCCTACGGGCCGGGGCATTTCATCCAGGGGCTGAGCGTGACGAACAACGTGTTCAAGTCGCTCAACGGCAGTGTCGACCGGATCGAGAAGATCGACACGAGCTTCGCGGATATCGACCGCTCGCGGGTGCGCAACGTGGTGTTCGAGGCGAATATGTTCAACGCGATCAACGACATCTCGCAGAACCCGGTGATGGTCGAGGTGAACCAGTCCACGGCGCAATCGGTCTGGACGGTGGATGCGAGCGAGTATCTGCCCTTCGGGGGCTGGGCGCGCAACGTGCAGAGCCTGATCGCCGAGGGCATGGTTCGCGACGGCTCGGGGGCGCGGATCGACGCGATGCCCTATGTCGCGGTGGAGCAGGGCGCGGCCAAGAACCAGATCACGGTGAACTGGCCGGAGGCGGCGAAGGGTCGGCTGCAGGTCACGCTGCGGATGGATAACCCGATCTGAACGATGTGAGCGGAGCCGGTCCGGGCCGGGGCGGACGGATTGGCGGGACGGCGCGTGGGGCGAAAGCCCTGCGCGCTGTTTTTATGTCAGGTCGGCAGATGTCAGGCGAAAGGCGCGACCGAAGCCGCCATTGAGAGCCGCCGAGGTCGCGCGGAGATCGAAGAAGAAGAAATCGGGCAGGTCGATATAGAGCTTCGATTTCGGATGATCCGAGAGCCAGCGGTCTCGCATCGCCGGGAAGGCGGGGTCGTCGCGGTGGAAGGCATGCGCCTCGACCTGCAACGAGAGGCGGGGATGGGTGAGCGGATCGCCTTTCGCGCCGGGCTCGCCAAGCAGCAACCCGGCCCGGCGGTCCCGGAGCAGGGCTGTCGTATGCGCCGCGAGGCTGGAAACGAAGGTTAACAGCTCTCCCTTAGGGCCGGGGCCGAGGGCGACGCGGGTTACGGCCGGCGCGCCCGTATCCGGGTCGAGCGTGCCAAGCGCGCCGAACCGGGCTTCGCGGATCAGGGTTTGCGCCAAGGCGCGGGCCTCGGCATCCGTGGGACGGATCGGGTTGGTCGGCGGGGTCGGCTGTGGCATGGGAGGCTCCTTCAAGGCGGCGCGATGGTAGGGCGCGGGCCTGCGGGCGACAATCGTCGAAGTTATCCACAGGATGCCGTAACGGAAGGTCGCGCGCCGAATCATTCTGAGCGTCCGATTCGTCTCGTCGCAGCCGCGGCATGATTTTAACCGTGCGGTCGATTTTCAAATTCAGTCGGGTCCGAGCGGAAACGCTACAGGCAAGCACTTGAATTAGCTCGCCTATTTTCTGCCTCATTTCCGTGCATTTACAGCGTTAGCGCAATCGGTGTCAAAAAATTTACAGAAATATGTAGCGTATAAAGGGGGTTACATGAATCTTAACCTTTGAGTTACAGTGGCGCGGGGTAGAGGGCCTGCACTATCACGCGGGCGACATGCGGACACGCCGTGCCGCAATGCGAAATTGCTGGGAGGAAGCTCATGACTGCGCAAGACAAGGTGACTCAGGTTCCAGAGGTCAAAGAGGTCCCGCCGGGCTTCGAGAACGCCCATGCCGACGCCGCGAAATATCGCGAGATGTATCAGGAATCGATCACCGATCCGGAGAAGTTCTGGGGCCGCGAGGGCAAGCGCCTCGACTGGATCACGCCGTATACCAAGGTGAAGAACACCGATTTCACCTTCGGCCATGTCGATATCAAATGGTTCGAGGACGGCGTGCTGAACGCCAGCGTGAACTGTATCGACCGTCACCTCGCCACGCGCGGCGACCAGACAGCGATCATCTTCGAGCCCGACGATCCGGAAACCCCGGCGCAGCACATCACCTATAAGGAGCTGTCCGAGAAGGTGAACCGCTTCGCCAACGTGCTGTCGAGCCAGGGCGTGATGCGCGGCGACCGCGTCGTGATCTATCTGCCGATGATCCCGGAAGCGGCTTACGCGATGCTCGCCTGTGCGCGTATCGGCGCGATCCACTCGATCGTCTTCGCGGGCTTCTCGCCCGACGCACTCGCCAACCGCGTCAACGACTCGGGCGCCAAGGTCGTCATCACCGCCGACACCGCTCCGCGCGGTGGCCGCCGCACGCCGCTCAAGGCCAATGCCGATGCCGCGCTGCTGCACTGCTCGGACAAGGTGCGCTGCCTCGTCGTGAAGCATACCGGCGACCAGACCTCGTGGATCGACGGTCGCGATGTCGACGTGAAGGCGATGATGGAGAACGTCTCGCCCGAATGTCCGCCGCGTCCGATGAATGCGGAAGATCCGCTGTTCATCCTTTACACCTCGGGCTCGACCGGCAAGCCGAAGGGCGTGGTGCATACCACCGGCGGCTATCTCGTCTACGCCGCGATGACGATGCAATACACGTTCGACTACCATGATGGCGACGTGTTCTGGTGCACCGCGGATGTGGGCTGGGTCACCGGCCACAGCTACATCGTCTACGGGCCGCTCGCGAATGGCGCGACCACGATCATGTTCGAAGGCGTGCCGACCTATCCGGATGCGGGCCGCTTCTGGGCCGTGTGCGAAAAGCACAAGGTCAACCAGTTCTATACCGCGCCCACCGCTATCCGCTCGCTGATGGGCCAAGGGCCGGAATGGGTCGAGAAATACGATCTGTCCGATCTCAAGGTGCTGGGTTCGGTCGGTGAGCCGATCAACCCCGAAGCCTGGGCCTGGTACGACAAGTACGTCGGAAAGGGCAAATGCCCGATCGTCGACACGTTCTGGCAGACCGAGACCGGCGGCCACATGCTGACCCCGCTTCCGGGGGCGACGCCCACCAAGCCCGGCTCGGCGACTCGTCCGTTCTTCGGCGTGAAACCGGTCGTGCTCGATCCGCAGACCGCGGTGAAGCAGGACGAGACCGAGACCGAAGGCGTGCTGTGCATCTCGGACAGCTGGCCGGGCCAGATGCGCACCATCTGGGGCGACCACGAGCGTTTCCAGGAGACCTATTTCAGCCAGTACAAGGGCTATTACTTCACCGGTGACGGCTGCCGCCGCGACAGCGACGGGTACTACTGGATTACCGGCCGGGTCGATGACGTGATCAACGTCTCGGGTCACCGCATGGGCACGGCGGAAGTCGAATCCGCGCTGGTCGCGCATCAGGCCGTGGCCGAGGCTGCCGTGGTCGGCTACCCGCACGAGCTGAAGGGTCAGGGCATCTATGCCTATGTCACGCTGATGAACGATGTCGAACCGTCCGACGAGCTGCGCAAGGAGCTCGAGAAGTGGGTCCGCACCGAGATCGGTCCGATCGCCAAGCCCGATATCATCCAATGGGCGCCGGGCCTGCCGAAGACCCGTTCGGGCAAGATCATGCGCCGCATCCTGCGCAAGATCGCCGAGAACGATTTCGGGTCGCTCGGAGACACCTCGACGCTGGCCGATCCGTCGGTCGTCGATGATCTGATCGAAAATCGCGGGAACAAATGATGTCGGACAGCACGACCATGACGCAGACCAAGCCTGCCGTTCTGATCCTTCTCGGCCCTCCGGGCGCGGGCAAGGGCACGCAGGCGCGGATGCTCGAAGAGACCTTCGGCCTCGTGCAGCTCTCGACGGGCGATCTTCTGCGGGCCGCGGTGTCTCAGGGCACCGAGGCCGGTCTCGCCGCGAAAGCGGTGATGGAGGAGGGCGGTCTCGTCTCGGACGAGATCGTTCTGGCGATCCTGCAAGATCGCATGGCTGAACCGGATGTTGCGAAAGGGGTGATCCTCGACGGGTTCCCGCGCACCGCCGGTCAGGCTGCGGCGCTCGACGGTCTTCTGGAGGAGAATGGCCAGTCGGTGACCGCAGCGATCAGCCTGGAGGTCGACGACGAGGCGATGATCGCCCGCGTCGCCGGCCGATACACCTGCGCCAAATGCGGCGAAGGCTATCACGACGAGTTCAAGCAGCCCGAAGTTGCGGGTGTTTGCGACAAATGCGGCGGCACGGAATTCAAACGCCGGGCCGACGACAATGCCGAGACGGCGCGCGCGAGGCTGGAGGCCTACCACGCGCAAACGGCACCGCTGATCGCCCATTACAAGGCGCTCGGTGTTCTCGAGGAGATCAACGCGATGGGCTCCATCGACGAGATCGCCTCGGGCCTTGGGTCGATCGTAAAGCGCGTCTCGGCCTGATTTTTGGGGAGGGGCGGGCCCATGAGGGGCCCGTCTGGAGAGAAACTAAAAGGGAGTTAGTCTCATGGCGGACAAATCCTCGTCCAACGCCTATTGGAAGGCGAATATCCGGACCATCCAGATCTCTCTGGTGATCTGGTTCATCGTGTCCTTCGGCTTCGGTATCGTGCTGCGCCCGATGCTGGCAGGCATCAAAATTGGTGGCACTGATCTCGGCTTCTGGTTCGCCCAGCAAGGCTCGATCCTCGTGTTCCTGGTGCTCATCTTCACCTATGCGTGGCGGATGAACAAACTGGACCGCGAGCACGGCGTCGAAGAATAATCTCAGGGAGGAGAGAGGGACATGGATCAGTTTACCCTCAACCTGCTGGTGGTCGGCGCGACTTTCGTGCTCTACATCGGCATCGCGATCTGGGCCCGTGCGGGTTCCACGTCGGAATTCTACGCCGCCGGTCGCGGCGTTCACCCGGTCGTCAACGGTATGGCTACGGGCGCTGACTGGATGTCGGCCGCGTCGTTCATCTCGATGGCGGGCATCATCGCCTTCGGCGGTTACGACACTTCGGCCTACCTCATGGGCTGGACCGGTGGCTACGTGCTGCTGGCCATGCTGCTTGCGCCCTATCTGCGCAAGTTCGGCAAGTTCACCGTGCCGGAATTCATCGGCGACCGTTTCTACTCGCAAACCGCGCGCACCGTGGCCGTGGTCTGCCTCATCGTTGCGTCGATCACCTACGTTATCGGTCAGATGACCGGCGTGGGCGTTGCGTTCTCGCGCTTCCTCGAAGTGGACAACACCACCGGCCTCTTCATCGGCGCGGCAATCGTGTTCCTCTACGCGGTTCTGGGCGGCATGAAGGGCATCACCTACACGCAGGTTGCGCAATACGTCGTGCTGATCATCGCCTACACCATCCCGGCGATCTTCATCTCGCTGCAGCTGACCGGCAACCCGATCCCGGGTCTGGGTCTGTTCTCGAACGACGTCAACACCGGTGCGCCGATCCTGACCACGCTGAACGGTCTGGTCTCCGATCTGGGCTTCGCGTCCTACACCGGCCAGCATGACACCACGCTGAACATGTTCCTGTTCACCATGACGCTGATGGTCGGCACCGCCGGTCTGCCCCACGTCATCGTGCGCTTCTTCACCGTTCCGAAGGTCGCCGATGCGCGCTCCTCGGCGGGTTGGGCGCTGGTGTTCATCGCGCTCCTCTACCTCACCGCTCCGGCTGTGGGTGCGATGGCGCGTCTGAACCTGATCTCGACCTTCTACCCGAACGGCGTCGGTCAGCCGGCCGTGGAGATGACCGCGATCGAGAACGATCAGAACCTCTCCTGGGTGCGCAACTGGGCCCAGACCGGTCTTCTGACCTTCGACGACAAGAACGGCGACGGCCGCATCGAGTACAATGCGGGCGACACAAACGAACTGAGCGTGAACCGCGACATCATCACGCTTGCCAACCCCGAGATCGCCAACCTGCCGGGTTGGGTGATCGCGCTGGTGGCAGCTGGTGGTCTGGCTGCGGCTCTGTCGACGGCTGCCGGTCTTCTGATGGCAATCTCGTCGGCGGTCTCGCATGACCTGATCAAGTCGCAGATCAACCCGGGCATCTCGGAAAAAGGCGAGCTTCTGGCTGCCCGTATCTCGATGGCCGTGGCGATCGTCATCGCGACCTATCTGGGTCTGAACCCGCCCGGCTTCGCGGCACAGACGGTGGCTCTGGCCTTCGGTCTGGCAGCGTCGTCGATCTTCCCGGCACTGATGATGGGCATCTTCACGAAGCGCATCAACAACACCGGCGCTGTTGCAGGTATGCTCACGGGTCTCGCGACCACGCTGATCTACATCTTCCTGCACAAGGGCTGGTTCTTCATCCCGGACACCAACACGTTCACGGATGCGAACCCGATGATCCTCTCGATCAAGTCGACCTCCTTCGGGGTGATCGGCGCGGTCCTGAACTTCATCGTGGCCTATGTCGTGTCGAACGCGACCAAGGAGACCCCGGAAGATATCCAGGAGCTCGTCGAGTCGATCCGCGTGCCGAAAGGCGCCGGTGCGGCAGTCGACCACTAAGACAGCGGCGCGGGACGGGGTTCGCCTCGTCCCGACCTCTGAAGCTTCGGCAGGCGCCCCTCGGGGCGCCGCCACCACCCAAAGGAAAAGATCATGGCCGCCGATCTGACCCCGATCCTCGCATTTCTCGAAGGCGTCCACCCTTACGACAATCTGTCGCGCAACGAGCTGGAGCACGTCGCCAGTTCCTTCCGCCGCAGAGAATTGCCCGCGGGCGAGACCGTCTATTCCTACCGCGAGCCGCTCAAGGGCATCTACCTGATCAAGCGCGGAGCGGTCGAAGTGACCGATCAGAACGGGGCGCTGGTCTCGATCCTCGGTGCACGCAACACCTTTGGCGAGCGCGGGCTGATGCGCGACGGGCTGGCCGCGACCACCGCGCGCACGACCGCCGAGACCGTTTTGCTGGAGCTGCCGGTCGAAGAGTTCCGCGAGCTGTCGCAAAACGCCCCCGCCTTCGCGCGCTTCTTCAACCGCGTGCGCGGTGGCGAGACCCGCACCAATTCCATCGCGACGATGAAGATCGCCGATCTTCTGGCGCAGGAACCGATGGGCTGCGCGCCCGAGACCACCGTCACCGAAGCCGCGCGGCAGATGCGCGATGCGCATATTTCCTCGCTCGGCGTGACCGATCCCGAGGGCGGGCTGGTGGGCATCGTCACGGTGCGCGACCTGTCGAACAAGGTTCTGGCCGAAGGCCGCGCGCCCGATACGCCCGTGGGCGAGGTGATGACCCCCGATCCGGTGACGCTGACCCCCGAGGGGCTGGGCACCGACCTTCTGCATGTCATGCTGGAAAAGCGCGTCGGCCACCTGCCGATCACCGATCGCGGGCGCTTCGTGGGCATGATCACCCAGACCGATCTGACCCGCTTTCAGGCGGTCAGCTCGGCCGTGCTGATCCGCGATGTGGCAGGCGCCGAGACCGTGCCGGAGATGGCCGCCGTCACCGCGCGCATTCCGCAGCTTCTGGTGCAGCTCGTGGGCGGGCATCACGCGCATGAGGTCATTACCCGGCTGATCACCGATATCGCCGATGCGGTCACGCGCCGCCTGCTGAAGATGGCCGAGGAGGCGCTGGGGCCGCCGCCCGTGCCCTATCTGTGGCTGGCCTGCGGCTCGCAGGGGCGCCAGGAGCAGACCGGGGTCTCCGATCAGGACAATTGCCTGATCCTCGACGACGCCGTGACCGAGGCGGATATGGAGTATTTCCGCCAGCTCGCGAAGATCGTCTCGGACGGGCTGGATGCTTGCGGTTACGTCTATTGCCCCGGCGACATGATGGCGACGAACCCGCGTTGGTGTCAGCCGGTCCGCGTCTGGCGCGACTATTTCCGCGGCTGGATCGCCAAGCCCAACCCCGAGGCGCAGATGCTCGCCTCGGTGATGTTCGATCTGCGCGCGATCGGCGGCAACGGGGCGGGGCTGTTCCAGCAGTTGCAGGAAGAGACCCTGGCGAAGGCGTCGAAGAACTCGATCTTCGTGGCCCATATGATCGCCAACAGCCTCAAGCATCATCCGCCGCTGGGCCTGATCCGGGGCTTCGCCACGATCCGCTCGGGCGAGCATCGCAACCATATCGACATGAAGCATAACGGCGTGGTCCCGGTGACCGATCTGGCCCGCGTCTACGCGCTGCAAGGGCGCCTGCCCGAAGTGAACACCCGCGCCCGTCTGATCGAGGCCGAACATGCCGGCGTGCTGAGCCATTCCGGCGCGCGCGATCTGGTCGAGGCCTATGACCTGATCGCGTCGATGCGGCTGGAGAACCAGGCGCATCTCGCGCGCTCGGGGCGCAAGCCCGACAATTATCTTGCACCCTCGGACCTGTCCGATTTCGAACGCTCGCATCTGCGCGACGCCTTCGTGGTGGTGCGCACCATGCAATCGGCCGCCGGTCACGGCAAAGGCGCGATGAGCTGAGGAGAGCTTATGACGAACGACTTCATCTCGACCCTTGCTGCGGGCCTGCTGGCCGCCCTCGTGGTCTTCCTGCTCTCGCATCTGAGCAAGAGGTTCCGCGGCGAGAAGCTGCCGAAATGGGCGATGCCCGCAGCCATCGGGGCCGCGCTCATCGGCTATACGGTCTGGAGCGAGTATTCGTGGTTTCCCAATATGCGCTCCGAGATGCCCGATACGGTCGTCGTGCTGCAGCCGATCGACGAAAGCGTGCCGTGGCGGCCTTGGACCTATCTGGTGCCGATGGTCACGCGTTTCATGGCGGTCGATGCGGGCAAGGTGGAGCATCCGGTGGCGGGCAAGCCGGAGCTGGCCGAGACGGATCTGCTGCTGATCGGGCGCTGGCAGAATTTGCAGACGGTGCCGACGGTCTATGACTGCAAGACCGACAGCCGCGCCGATCTGGTGAACGGGGCCACGCTGACGAAAGACGGAGAGCTGTCGGGCGGCGGCTGGCTGAAACTCACGCCCGACGACCCGGGGCTGAAAGCGGTATGCGCAGGAGGATGAGACCATGCCGGGGGGGAGGAAACATCGCGTCCTGATCGTGGAGGATGAGGACAATATCGCCATCGCGCTCGACTATCTGATGAGCCGCGAGGGGTTCGACCATGACCGGATCGATACCGGGCGCGGCGCGCTGGAGAAAATCCGCGAGACCCGCCCCGATCTGGTGCTCCTCGACGTGATGCTGCCCGAGGTCTCGGGCTACGAGATCTGCGAAGGCGTGCGCGCCGACAAGGGCCTCGGCGATGTGAAGATCCTGATGATGACTGCGCGCGGCTCCGCGATGGAGCGCCGCAAGGGCCTCGCGCTCGGCGCTGACGGGTTCATCGCCAAACCCTTCGAGCTGCGCGAGTTGCGCGAGGAGGTCCACCGCATCCTCGACGGGGAGACGGCCTGATGGACCTCACCCGGCTTTCCCTGCGCACCCGGGTGTTTCTGTTCTTCGCCGCCTTGGCGCTCGGCAATCTGGTGGCGCTGGTGGCGGGATTGTGGTTCGGCTTCACCCGGCTTGGCGATCCTGAGCTTCTGAATGCGATGGTGATCGGCGGCGCGGTTGCGGGCTTCGTGATCCTCGGGCTGATCGCCTGGATCTGGTTTCTGTTCGACGAGAACGTGGCCAAGCCGATCGAGCGGCTCTCGGGGATGCTGCGCGCCCGCACCACGGCCGAGATCGAGGGCGATATGGACGCCGATATCGCGCGTTATCTGGGCGATCTGGCCCCCGCCGCGGCCTCCGTCACACGCCACCTGTCGGAGACCCGCAACGCCCTGACCGAAGCCGTGCAGCGCGAGACGACGCGGCTGGCGCAGGAAAAGGAACGGCTCGAGGCGCTCTTGTCGGATGTGCCGGTGGGCGTGCTGCTCTGCACCGCCGATCATCAGCTGGCCTTCTATAATGGGCAGGCGGTGGAGCTCTTGGGTTCGGCCCATGCGCCGGGGCTGGATCGGCGCGTCTTCGACTATCTCAACCAGCCACCCATCGCCCATGCCTATGACCGGCTTCTGGCGACGGAAGATCCCGACGCCGCCTCCGACCTGCTCTGTTCGACGAAGGCGGAGGGCCGGGTGCTCGCCGCCCGGATGCGGCTCCTGTCAGAGGGCGAGGATCACCATCTGAGCGCGCGCCCGGGCTATGTGCTGACGCTGCGCGATGTCTCGGGCGACATGGCCTCCCATGCGCAGCGCGAGCAGTTGATGGACGAGCTGTTCGACCGCATCCGCCGCCCTGCCGCCGCCCTGCAATCGCTGATTGGGGTGCTGACCGCCGATGACGGCCCCGCGCCGGGCCCCGAGCGCGACCGCGTCCGTGAGGCCGCCAATTCCGAGGCCCATCACCTCTCCGCCGCGATCCACGAATTCTTCGAGCGCCACGAGGCGAACCGCGCCGACTGGTGGCCGCTCGCGATGATCCGCGCCTCCGATCTGGGGCAGGCGGTGGCCGCGCGGGTGACCGCCGAGGGCGGGGCGATCCTGCCGGTCACGGCGGGGCTGATGCTACGCTGCGAGGGCTTCGAGATGGTGGCCCTGCTGGCGGGGCTGGTGCGCCGCCTGACCGACCGGCGCGACTTCCGGCTGGAGATCACCGAGGACGGCCCCGGCGCGCTGATCGCGCTGGAATGGGAGGGCGCGCCGGTCCCGATCTCCGAGCTGGAGCGCTGGCTCGATCAGCCGCTCGATGTCGGGCTGGAGGATGTCACCGGGCATCGCGTGCTGACCACCCATGCCGCCGAAATCTGGCCCGAGAAGCTGGGCGACACGCGTGCGCGGCTCTGCATCCCGCTGCGTGAGGCGCGCCATGTCACCAAGCGCCCCAAGCCGGTGCCGCGCGCGGTGGTCTATGATTTCGACCTGCTCTCGCGCGAGCGCGTGGCCGAAATCGCCGACACGCCGCTGACCGATCTGACCTATGTCGTCTTCGACACCGAGACCACGGGCCTACTGCCCACCGAGGGCGACGAGATCGTGCAGATCGCCGCCGTGCGCATCGTCAACGGCCGGCGGGTCGATACCGAGGTCTTCGACACGCTCGTCGATCCCAAACGCCCGATCCCGCCCGGCTCGACCGAGGTGCATGGCATCTCGAACGCGATGGTCGAAGGCGCGCCCGACATTGCCAAGGTGGGTCGCGATTTCCACCGCTTCGCCGAGGGCGCGGTGCTGATCGCGCATAACGCGCCCTTCGACATGGAATTCCTGCATCGCAAGGAGGTGGCGATCGGCGAACGGTTCGACCATCCGATCCTCGACACGGTGCTGCTGTCGGCGGTGGTGTTCGGGCAATCCGAGAGCCACACGCTCGACGCGCTGACCCATCGCCTCGGCATCACCATCCCCGAGGAGGCGCGTCACACCGCGATCGGCGACACGGTCGCGACGGCGGATGCCTTCCTGAAGATGCTTCCGGCGCTGCAGGCGCGGGGCTTGCGGACCTTCGGCGAATTGGTGGCCGAGCTACGCAAGCACGGGCGACTGATCAAGGATCTGAACGGGTAGGGGGCGCTGCCCCCCCCGTCGCCGTAGGGCGACAAGACTTAAGGAAGAGGGGGCTCTGCCCCCATCTCCTCCGGAGATTCCCCCGGGATATTTTGGCCAAGGCGAAGAAGCTGTTTTGCTTCTCCTTGATTGAAATATCCCGGGGTGAATTCGGCGGAGCCGCAGAGGGGCAGCGCCCCTCAATCTTAAAGGATTTCGAGAACCGTCTCGGGTGGGCGCCCGATGCGGGCGGCAGTGTCCGTCAGCACGAGCGGGCGTTCGATCAGCTTCGGATTGGCTGTAAGGGCCGAGAGGATCTCATTCTCATCGGCGTCTTTGGGCAGATCCGTGTCCTTCCAGCGGATCATCGCGGCGGCGGGCTGGCCGAGTTTCATCAGCGCGTCCTGCAGCTCGGCCATGGTCGGCGGCTCTTTCTGGTAGTCGCGCACCTCAGGGGCGATCCCGCGGGTTTCGAGCAGCCTCAAGGTCTCGCGCGATTTCGAGCAGCGCGGATTGTGCCAGATCGTTACAGCCATTTGTCCCTCCCGGTGCCGGTTGCCTCGGAAACGCTGGCGAAGCCGTCGCGTTCCAGAAGCCGATCGAGGCCGCGCGCGATATCTGCCGCGAGCGAGAGGCCCGCGAAGACCATCGCGGTATAGAGCTGCACCGCCGAGGCGCCTGCGCGGATTTTCTCGTAGGCCTGCTCGGCAGAACCCACGCCGCCCACGCCGATCAGCGGCAGCGCGCCCGCGGTATGCTGCGAGAGCTGCGCCAGAACGCGGGTCGATTTCTCGAACAAAGGCGCGCCGGAGAGGCCGCCCTGATCGGAGGGGTTGGGCGAGGTCAGACCTTCGCGCGAAAGCGTCGTATTGGTGGCGATGATCCCGTCGATGCCGCTTTCCAGCGCGACCTCGGCGATCTCGGCCAGTTCCTCGGCGCTCAGATCGGGGGCGATTTTCAGGAAGACCGGGATGCGCCGTGCGAGAGTGTCGCGGGTCTCGATCACGCCCGCCAGCAGCGCCGAGAGCGCGGCTTTGCCCTGCAGGTCGCGCAGCTTCTCGGTGTTGGGCGAGGAGACGTTGACCGTCGCGAAATCGAGATGCGGCCCGGCATGGGCCAGCACGGTCGCGAAATCTTTCGCGCGGTCGGCGGCATCCTTGTTGGCGCCCAGATTGAGCCCCACCGGAATGCCTTGCGGACGCTTTGCCAGCCGCTCGGTGATCGGTCCCATGCCCTGATTGTTGAAGCCGAAACGGTTGATCGCGGCGCGGTCGGCGGGCAGGCGCCAGAGGCGGGGCGGCAGGTTGCCTTCCTGTGCGCGGGGCGTCGCGGCACCGACTTCGATGAAGCCGAAGCCCGCGCGCATCAGCTGCGGCACGGCTTCGGCATTCTTGTCGAAGCCCGCCGCAAGGCCAACTGGGTTCAGAAGCGACATCCCCGCCAGATCGGTCTTCAGCCGCGGCGAGCTGATCGGGCCGGGCAGGGGCGCGAGCCCCATCCGCAATGCGCGCAGCGACAGGCCATGCGCCTTTTCCGGGTCGATCTTCTGGAAGGCCGCAAGGCCCACGCGCTCGATCAGGGTGGTCACGACATTTCCTTCGGGAAGATATGGCCCGCAGCGCCCAGGGGCAGGGCGTGGTCCCAGACGACTTCGCTGAGATGGAGCGGGCGGTAGAGATGCGGGAAGAGCTGATCGCGGCGCGAGGGCTCCCATTTCAGATCTGCGCCCATCGCGGTGGAATCGAAGGCGACCAGCACCAGATCGGATTCGCCCGCGAAATGTTTCGCAGCCGTTTCGACGACCTGATCGGCGGTGGAGAAATGGATGTAGCCGTCCGCGAGGTCGACCGGCGCGCCGAGCGTGTGCCCGGCTTCGCGAAATGCATCCCATTCAGGGCGGCGGAGGATTTTGTAAATCAACATGGCTTTCCCTTGCCCGAAAACGCGCCGTCCGGTCAAGCGTGGGGCTTGTGCTGCGCGCGTAGGGGCATAGCTTTGTGCCATGTGCGGACGTATGGCCAACACTCTTCCCGTCGATGCGATGGCGCGTCTGTTCAAGGCGGTGCCGGGCAATGACGTGCCGGGTGGCGAGCGGTTCAACATCTGCCCGACCGAAAGCCTGCCGGTCTGCATCTCCGGCGAGGGTCAGCGGCAGTTGCGGGCGATGCGCTGGGGTTTCATCCCGCATTGGTACAAGACGCCGACGGACGGGCCTTTGCTGATCAATGCGCGGTCCGAGACCGTGGCGGAGAAACCTGCCTTCCGAGAAGCGATCCGGTCGCGGCGCTGCCTGATCCCGGCGGACGGGTTTTACGAATGGCATCGCGAGGGGGAGGCGAAGCTGCCTTTCTATGTCTCGCGCAAGGACGGCGCGCCGATGGTGTTCGGCGGGCTCTGGCAGGACTGGGAGAAGGGGGGCGAGTTGCTGGCCACCTGCGCCATCGTGACCTTGCCGGCGGGGCCGACGCTCGCCCCGATCCATCACCGCGAGCCGCTGGTTCTCGAGCAAGCCGATTGGGCGAAATGGCTGGGCGAGGAAGGCCATGGCGCGGCGACCCTGATGCAGCCGAGGCCCGAGGGCATCCTGCAGGCGTGGCGCGTGGGGCAAGAGGTCAATTCGAACCGCGCCTCGGGGCCGGGTTTGCGCGAACCGCTTGCCGATCCCGCTTGAATGGTGCGGCGTGGGCCGCTAAGGAGGGGCCAGAGCGCGGGTGTAGCTCAATGGTAGAGCCGCAGCCTTCCAAGCTGAAGACGTGGGTTCGATTCCCATCACCCGCTCCATCTCCCCCGGATCACTGTGATACGCGTCTTTGAGACAGAAAAAACCGCCCGAGGGACGATCGGGCGGCTTAAGACGTTCGGAATCTGTGGGTGGCGCAGGACTGCGCTCATTTGGTCAGGATCAGCTTGCCCGCCTTCGTGATGCGCAGCGTATAGACCTGACCGTCCAGCACGATATGGGCGAGGTTGCCCTTGCCGGTCAGCACCTCTGCGTCATGGACGGGCAGGGCGTTGGCAAAGCTCTCATTGATGCTCATCTGCGGCCTCCCTCGATCCGGTCGAGCGTCGCTTCGAGCGCGCTCTGGCCCGGGGGGAAGCCACTGCACAGCGCCTCGACGATGTCGCGCAGGCTCAGCGGCGGATCGATATCAACATGCGTGTCGGCCCGGTATCGGGGGCCGGGGGAAGAGGGGCGTTTCATCTCCGGTCTCCATCTCGCGAAAGCGGCTCGTCGGGGATCGACTGGCTGATGGAAATAACCTGAGTGAAATGATCGGAATTGTAAAGGCGATTCTTTTACTAAGGAATTGCACAGATCACTCTGCGCCCGCGCAGACATAATTCGGGAACCATCCGGGATCAGTTGGAAGGGCGGATCAGAACCACTGGCCGGGTTCGATCAGACCCAGATCCATGAGCTGCTGGCTCGACCAGTTGAAGCGTTCGGAATTGACCCAGGTGAAGCTGTGCACATCGTAGGTCGACCCGGGATTGAACTTCAGCGCTTTCGCGACCCGGAACGAGGCGGTGGCACAGGTCAGGTTATGGTGCCACGGGCAGGAATAGGTGTTGTATTCCTCGTCGTTGAACGTGTGATCGGGGCGCAGTTTCAGGCCGGATTTGGCGCGAAACAGGGCGATCCGGTCGATCTTGCGGCGCTGGGCGGGGACATGCTCCTCGAAGCGCCAGCGCAGCCCGCCGAAGAAATCCAGCTGCCGCTCTTTCGGGTGGTCGTGGTTCTCGGGATCGAGCCGGGCGAGCGCGTAATAGCCCGCCTTGTCGAACATCGCGTTCTCGGTATCGACGCCGTTCGGATGCGCCTCCAGATCGCCGGTATAGAGGTCGATCACATAGCTCAGCATCGAGGCGCGGCGTTCTTCGGTGTGAAAGCTCAGAACCTCGCCGATCGAGCGGCTCTCGCAGAAGGGAAAGAACAGGTATTCCGCGTTGAAGCAGTAATAGAGCCAGGTGCCCGGGGGGACTGCGGCGATGATCGGGTTGATTGCGAGGGGCGCTGCGTCGCGGCGGTTCAGCTCGAAATCGATGCGGTAGATTTTCGTTGGGCTGTCGGCGGCCAGGTCGTCCGGCAGGTCCATCGCGGCATGCCCCAGAACCAGCAGCACCGGAAACCCGAGGTCGATATGGTGGCGGATCGTGCTCTCCAGCTCGACCCCGTCCTCGGCTAGGATCACGCCGACCGGGCCTTTGGACAGAGCCGCGCTCTGGCGGGTGAGAAAATCGATCAGCGAGGAATATTTCATGCCCGATGCAGCCCTTTCGCGGGGTCTTCGGGCGCAGGATCGGGGAAGGCCCGCATGAAATCAAGCCTTTATGGCCCGCCCCAAGCGCGACCTTGCGGGAAAGGGTGATTTGGCTGTATCAGGCCCGCTGGAAAGACGCGCGAGGATTGGCATGAGCGACGCTCCGAAAAAGCTGCATATCAAAACCTATGGCTGTCAGATGAATGTCTATGACAGTGAGCGAATGGCCGAGGCCATGGGCGCCAAGGGCTATGAGCTGACCGACGATGTGGGCGCAGCGGATATGGTGCTGCTCAACACCTGCCATATCCGCGAGAAGGCGGCCGAGAAGGTCTATTCCGATCTGGGGCGCCTGCGTCCGTTCAAGGAGGCCAAGCCCGACCTGAAGATCGGCGTCGCGGGCTGTGTCGCGCAGGCCGAGGGCGACGAGATCCTGCGGCGCTCGGATCTGGTGGATCTGGTCGTGGGCTCGCAAAGCTATCACAAGCTGCCCGAACTGGTCGCGCGGACCGATAATGGCGCGCGCCCTGTCGAGACCGAGTTCCCGCTGGAAGACAAGTTCGACCATCTGCCCGCGCGGCCCGTGCAGACGCGCCCGACGGCGTTCCTGACGGTGCAGGAGGGCTGCGACAAGTTCTGCGCCTTCTGCGTGGTGCCTTACACGCGCGGGGCCGAGGTTTCGCGCCCGGCGGACAAGATCCTGCGTGAGGCGCAGGCGCTGGTGGAGAAAGGCGTGCGCGAGATCACGCTGCTGGGCCAGAACGTCAACGCCTATCACGGAGAGGGTGAGGGCGGTGACTGGTCGCTCGCGCGGCTGGCCCGGTCGCTCGCCAAGATCGATGGGCTGGAGCGTATCCGCTACACCACCTCGCACCCGAACGACATGGAAGACGATCTGATCGCGGCCCATGGCGACGAGCCGAAGCTGATGCCCTATCTGCATCTGCCGGTGCAATCGGGCTCGGACAAGATCCTCAAGGCGATGAACCGCAAGCATACCGCGGAGAGCTATATCCGCCTGATCGAGCGTATCCGCGCCGCGCGCCCCGACATCGTGATCTCGGGCGATTTCATCGTGGGCTTCCCCGGCGAGACCGATCAGGACTTCGAGGACACGATGGCGCTGATCCGCGAGGTCAATTACGGCATGGCCTATTCGTTCAAATACTCGCCGCGCCCGGGCACGCCCGCGGCTGGCGCGAAGGGCGCGGTGCCGGCCGAGGTCGCCGATGCGCGGCTGCAAGAGCTTCAGGCGCTTCTAACCTCGCAGCAGCGGGCCTGTCAGGAGAGCATGATCGGGCGCGAAGTGAACGTGCTTTTTGAGAAGCCCGGGCGGCTGGACGGCCAGTGGGTCGGCAAATCCGATTACCTGCAGGCGGTCCATGTTTCGGGCGAGGGGCTTGGCCCCGGCGTTCTGGCGAAGGTGCGGATCACCGGCACGGCGCCGAATTCGCTGGCGGGCGAGTTGATCTGAGTTCTCATCGCATTGACGTCATAAATGAAAAGGGCCGCGTGATCCGCGGCCCTTTTTTGATTAGATACCCTGAACGATCAGTTCGGGCCAGGCGGGTCGTTTGCGATCGCTTTCAGAAGCTCTCTACGCAGACCTTCCGGGTTGCCCACGAGGCTCTCGTTCTTGCAGATCTGGGTCGCGAGGCCGTTCGCATCGCCGTAATCGTAGCCGAAAGCCACCAGATCATCGACGAAGCTGCCCTGCGGGTGATCCCAGATCGTCTCGCGCCACGGGCCGCGGAAGCAGTCGATATGAATCTGTTGCTTGCGGGTCGGTCCGCAGACGGTCTGGTTGTTAACGTGATCGCGCCCGACCGGGCCGGTGTAGCAGCTCGTACCGGCCTGTGCGGCGCCAGCGAACGCCATTCCGGTGAGCAACGCGGCGGCGGTGATTGCAATGGTCTTCATCTCTCGAGACTCTCCTGATCGGGCAGCGGAATAACATGCGGCGCTCAAGATCCCTCCGACCCGAGCGCCGTCAGGGTGCAGTTTGCCCTGAATAAACCTAAATTGGCGAGAGATTGTCGATATTTGCCGGGTTTGTGAGAACAATAGCCGAAAAAGACAGCGGGTGTTCCGATTGTTGCGACAGTGTTCGCGCTAAGGTTGTGGGTCCTTTGGCTTTTGCAGCCTGTTTCTGAGCCCCGGAGGCCCTTTTTCACAGCCAGCGATTCGGGGGCCATGATGCGGTGCGGCGAAGAGGTGGCATCCTCGGTCAGCGTATCGCCGCGCATCCCCTTGCGAAACCGGATTCGCCTAATAAATAGGCAATGCCGCCAAGCGGAACCGCGCCTGCGTTTTTTAGTTTCAGTTTGATGAAATTCGCTGCCGCGCCTAGGAGGGCGGGAAACCAGTGCTTGCGTGAATCCCCCGAGGCAGGCACCATATCTTTACCAAACCAGCTAAGGAGACTCTGTATTTGGGCTTCAGCGCGATCACACCCCCGCCTCGCTCTCAGGATGCTCACGAGACGCTTCTTGAGTTCCCCAACAACCGGCTGCTGATCGATCTTTGCGGTGAATTCGACCGCAATCTGGCCCAGATAGAGCACAAGCTGCAGGTTCACATCCTTCGGCGTGGCAACCAACTGGCCGTAGTGGGCGAGCCCGAAGCGCAATCGCAAGCCGCTGCCGTGCTGCATCAACTGTATCAACGCCTTGAGCAGAACAAACCGATCGACGCCGAAGAGGTCGATGCGGCGCTGCGCATGGCCGATCTGGGCGGAACCGGCACCACGGTCGACGAGCAGCTCGAGATGTTCGAGGCGGGCAAGTTCGAGATCCGCACCCGCAAGAAGCAGGTCGAGCCGCGCACCGAGGCGCAGAAGGCCTATGTGAAGCATCTCTTCGAGAACGAGCTGGCCTTCGGGATCGGGCCTGCGGGCACCGGCAAGACCTATCTCGCCGTGGCCGTGGGTGTGACCATGCTGATCGGTGGACATGTCGACAAGATCATCCTGTCGCGTCCGGCGGTCGAAGCGGGCGAACGTCTGGGCTTCCTGCCCGGCGACATGAAGGACAAGGTCGATCCCTATATGCAGCCGCTCTATGACGCGCTGAACGACTTCCTGCCGGCCAAGCAGCTTGCGAAGCTGCTGGAGGAGAAGCGGATCGAGATCGCACCGCTCGCCTTCATGCGCGGCCGAACGCTGTCGAACGCCTTCGTGGTGCTGGACGAGGCGCAAAACGCCTCGACCATGCAGATGAAGATGTTCCTGACCCGTCTGGGCCAAGGCTCGCGGATGGTGATCACCGGCGACCGGTCTCAGGTGGACCTGCCGCGCGGGATGCCCTCGGGCCTTCAGGATGCAGAGCGTATCCTCGGCCATGTAGAGGGGATCAGCTTCAACTACTTCACCGCGAAAGACGTGGTGCGTCACCCGATGGTCGCGAAGATCATCGACGCCTATGACAAGGCGGAAGGCGAGTAAGGCCGCGAGGCTTTCGACGGAGTTTCAATCTGCCCGCGCTTCGGCGCGGGCATTTTAGTTTGTGGGGAAGGGTACGAAAGGTTCGGGGGCTGGTCGCCCCCGAACGGGTCCCCCAACGAAAAAAACGCCCGGCTATGACGACCGGGCGCTCTCAAATTCCATCGCGAAGAATTCAGCTCTCGGACTTGCCTTCGAGCGCCTCGATGCGCGCTTTCAGAGCCTCGTTCTCCTCGCGCGCTTTCTGTGCCATCGCACGGACCGCATCGAACTCCTCGCGGGTCACGAGGTCCCGGTCGGCCAGCCAGCGGTCCATCCAGCTTTTCATCGCCGTCTCGGCCTCGTCCTTCGCGCCTTGGGCCACACCCATCGCGTTGGTCATCAGCTTGGACATTTCGTCGAACATCTTGTTGGGCGGCTGCATCGGCATCCCCTTGCGGTCAATTTTTGCTTCCCTGTCTATATGGGCCCCGGCGGTCCCGCTGGCAAGGTTGACTTCCCGGCCTGCGCAGGGCTTTCTCGCGGCGATTTCTGACAGGAGACCGCCTTGCTGCCTCTCGCCATACCCTTCCCCGATTTCGATCCGGTCGCCATCACGATTCCCGGTCTCGGCCTGCCGATCCGCTGGTATGCGCTGGCCTATATCGCGGGGCTGATCGCGGGCTGGCAGATCATTGTGGCGCTGATGAAGCGCGATACGCTCTGGCCTCAGAACCGCGCGCCGATGAAGCCGGGCAAGGTCGAGGACCTGCTGACGGCGGTGATCATCGGCGTGGTGCTGGGCGGGCGGCTTGGCTTCATCCTGTTCTATGAACCCGCGTGGTATCTGGCGCATCCGCTCGATATCGTGAAGGTCTGGCAGGGCGGCATGTCCTTCCACGGGGGCTTTCTGGGCACGCTGCTCGCGGGGTGGTGGTTCGCGCGACGGCATGACGTGCCGAAGCTGCAACTGGCCGATGCGATGGCGCTGGTCGCGCCGATCGGGCTGTTCCTCGGGCGGATCGCGAATTTCATCAAGCCGGAGCTTTGGGGGCGGCCCACGGATGTGCCGTGGGGCGTGATCTTCCCCGGTGAGCTGGCGCAGACCTGCCTCGGGATCGCGGGGCAGGTGGATGGCACCTGC
This sequence comes from Thioclava sp. DLFJ4-1, assembly GCF_002020145.1. NCBI lineage: Bacteria > Pseudomonadati > Pseudomonadota > Alphaproteobacteria > Rhodobacterales > Paracoccaceae > Thioclava > Thioclava sp. DLFJ4-1. The sequence goes on along the minus strand of NZ_MPZT01000002.1, from coordinate 360,384 downwards.
GCGCGCCATCCCTCGCAGCTCTATGAGGCGGGGCTGGAAGGGCTGCTGCTGGGCCTGATCCTCTGGAGCATGGTGTGGTTCGGTCGCTCGCTGAAACGCCCGGGGCTGAGCCTCGGCGTGTTCCTGATGGGCTACGGCGCCGCGCGCGCCTTTGTCGAGCTGTTCCGGCAGGGTGATCCGCAATTCGTGACCCTCGGCAATCCCTACGGCCACGTGATCCGCTTCACCGATGGCTGGGGTCTGACGATGGGGCAGGTGCTGTCGCTGCCGATGATCGCGGTGGGGCTGTATTTCGTGATCCGCGCGTTGCGCGCGCCGAAAGCCTCGTGACCGCGCTGGGTGACATCCTTGCCGCGCAGATTGCGGCAGAAGGGCCGATGCGGCTCGACCGCTATATGAGCGCCTGCCTGCTGCATCCCGAGCATGGCTATTACGCGACCCGCGATCCGTTCGGGCGGGCTGGCGATTTCATCACCGCGCCGGAGATTTCCCAGATGTTCGGCGAGATGCTGGGGCTGTGTCTGGCGCAGGCGTGGCTCGATCAGGGTCGGCCCGCGCCCTTCGTGCTGGCCGAGGCCGGGCCGGGGCGTGGCACGCTGATGGCCGATATGCTGCGCGCGATGAGGGCGGTTCCGGGGATGGTGGAGGCCGCACAGGTCCATCTGATCGAGGCCTCACCCACCTTGCGCGAAATCCAGCGCGAGACGCTCGCGCCACATCAGGTTACTTGGCACGAGACGATCGACGGCTTGCCAGAGAGGCCGGTTTTCCTCGTCGCGAACGAGTTTCTCGACGCGTTGCCGATCCGGCAGTTCCAGCGGGACGGCGACGGCTGGGCCGAGCGGCAGGTGGGGTTGTCCGACGACGGCAATCTGACGCCCGGCCTCGCGCCGCCGTCGCGTCTCGAGGCGCTGGAGGCGCGCATGGCCGACACCGTGCCGGGCGACGTGGTCGAGATCTGTGCGGCTGCGGTGAACTTCACCGAGACGCTGGCGGCGCGGATTGCAAACCAAGGCGGGGCGGCGCTGCTGATCGACTATGGAAACTGGCATTCGAAGGGCGACACGTTTCAGGCGCTCAAGGGCCATGAACCCGTCGATCCTTTCGCGGAGCCCGGCGAGGCGGACCTGACCGCCCATGTCGATTTCGAGCCTCTCGCGCAGGCCGCGCAAGACGCGGGGGCCGCCGTCTCGGGCATGACCGCGCAGGGCGTTCTGCTGGAGCGGCTCGGCATCACGGCACGGGCGCAGCGCCTCGCGGAAGCGTTATCGGGGGCCGCGCGCGAGACCCATATCGCCGCGCATCGCCGCTTGACCCATCCCGAGGAAATGGGTCACCTGTTCCAAGCTCTGGCGATTGTCGCACCCGCTGCGCCGCTGCCGCCGGGGTTCGATCCGAAGACCGTCTGAGCTATTGAGGAACGCGATGTCGACGATGCTCGAAATTCTGACCTCACCCGCCTTGGGAACCGTGAAGCACGGGTTCTTCACGCGCAAGGGCGGCGCGTCCTCGGGTATTTTCGCGGGGCTCAACTGCGGTCCCGGCTCGTCGGATCAAAGCGAGGCGGTGCGCACCAATCGCGCCCGTGCGGCCAATGCGATGGGCGTGGAGCTGAACGCGCTGCAAGGCGTCAATCAGGTGCATTCGCCCGATGTCGCGGTGATCGAGGAGATCACCGACCCGCCGCCGCGCGCCGATGCGGCCGTGACCAAGGTGCCGGGCATCGCGATCTCGATCCTGACCGCCGATTGCCAGCCGGTGCTGTTCTCCGATCCGAAAGCGGGCGTGATCGGCGCGGCCCATGCAGGCTGGCGCGGCGCGATGGAGGGGGTGCTGGAAAACACGCTCGACGCGATGGAGCGTTTGGGCGCTCATCGCGAGAATATCACGGCGGTGATCGGGCCGTGCATCTCGGTCCATTCCTACGAGGTCGGCGAAGACTTCATGGAGCAGTTCCTGATGGAGGACATGGACTACAGCCGGTTCTTCTCGCCCGGGCCCTCGGGCAAGCCGCATTTCGACCTGCCGAGCTTCTCGCTGCACCGGCTGCGCGAGGCGGGTGTCGGCGAGGCGGAATGGATGCGCCGCTGCACCTATCAGGAGCCCGAGCGCTTCTATTCCTATCGCCGCACGACCCATGCGGGCGAAGCCGATTACGGGCGTCTGCTCTCGGCGATCCGCCTCTGATCCGAACGTGCGGGCGGCGCGCTACGCGGGGCCGACGGGCTTGCTGAAACAATCCGCCTTGCCGCATTCGTTCGTTTCCTTGCGCGAAAAGATCCCACTCCCGCCCCATGCTGGCCCCATTGCGCGGGCAGAACAGTCCCGAACCGGATCGAAAACGATCTCGAGACGAGGGGACAAAGAGATGAACAAGACTCAACCGACCCGCCGCTGGATGAAAGCCGCCGTGGCCTCCGCACGCGACTGCGACACGCGGATGCCCTGGGCCCGCAAGGCGCGCCCGTCGCAGACCGGCCGTCCTGTGGCGTCCGCTCCGCGCCGGGTCAGCGCCGCACAGTGACCTCCCTTCTCGCGCGGCGATCGTAATTGGTCATGCTGATCGCAATGCGAGACCTGGCCGGGCGCTGCCACGCCCGGCCATTTTCATCACCCGTCTCCAGTGTCTCTGGGGGCGGGTGATTCGTTTCGAATGTGGTGAGACTGTGGCGGTTTGTGCGCGGTCGGGAAACGTGCCGTTAGGGCAGGGGCTGACTGCTCGGCGATCGCGAGACAATCGCGTCAATAATTTGACGCCTGTGCAGGTTTTAGCCATGTTGTGAGCGTCTCTCTGCAACCGGTGGGGGCCGATGCAGCCGTGAGAAGACCGAAAGGCCTATCGCATGAATCTACCCCACCGGACGGCAGCTGCCGCGCTACGTCCCACCGAAACTGAACCGCCTCTGCCGCGCCCTTTGCGTGCGAGTCCGAATGCGCCGAAACGCGCCCTGCGCGCTTCCGCGATGACTCGCCGCTATGCCGCGTGGTGGCTGGAGGCGAACGGCTTCATCGAAGAAACCTCCCGCGTCGCCCCGGCGATTCCGCTGTTCGAGGAGGCGTTCTCCGCCTTGGCGCGCGGTGCCGTGATCGCGACCGAGGAAGGCCCGGTCTCGGTTGAGGATCTGGTGCCCGGGATGCGGGTTCTGACCGCCGATGAGCGCGTCGAGACCATCACCTGGAAAGGGTCGATGACGATGTTCCCGGCCGCGAAGGACGTGGCCGCGCGGATGATCCGCGTGACCGCCGAAGCCTTCGGGCATGGCCGCCCGTCGCAGGATCTGGTGCTGGGCCCGCATGCGCGGATTTGCCTGCGCGATGCCCGGCTGCGCGGACGTCTGGGCATCGAGGCGGCCTATGCGCCGATCGCGGCCTTCGTCGATGGGGTGAGCGTAATCGAGGTCACGCCGATCTCGCCGGTCTCTGCCTATCATCTGGTGCTGGAGCAGCACGGCTCGCTCAAGGTCGGCGGCATGGAGGTCGAGAGTTTCCATCCCGGCGAAGGGTTCGAGCGGATGATCGACCCGCGGATGGCCGAGCTTTTCCTCGCGCTGTTTCCGCAGATGGACAAGCTGCGCGAGTTCGGCCCGCTCGCCGCGCCGCGGCTGACCCGGTTCGAGGTCGAAGAAATGCTAATCTGATCGGGGCCTTCAGGGGTAAAGGTTCCGGTTGGAGTTGACAGTGCTTGTGGGGAGCCGGTCACGGAAACGCCGCGCGTTGAGAACCTCGCGCGGCGTTTTTTCGTTTTCAGAACGGGGCGGGAGGATTACTCCTCCATCGCCTCCAGCTCGTCGATGAAGCCTTCGATCATCGACAGACCCTTGTCCCAGAAGGCCGGGTCGGACGCATCGAGGCCGAAGGGCGCGAGCAGTGCCTTGTGGTGCATCGAGCCACCCGCTTCCAGCATCGCGAAATACTTGTCCTGGAAGCCCTCGGGCGCGGCCTCATAGGCGGCGTAGAGCGCGTTCACCAGGCCGTCGCCGAAGGCGTAGGCGTAGACGTAGAAGGGCGAGTGGACGAAGTGCGGGATGTAGGACCAGAAGGTCTCATAGCCCTCCATGAACTCGAATGCCGGGCCGAGGCTTTCGCCCTGCACCGACATCCACAGCGCGTTGATATCCTCGGGCGTCAGCTCCCCTTCGGCGCGGGCTGCATGCAGCTTGCACTCGAAATCGTAGAAGGCGATCTGGCGCACGACCGTGTTGATCATGTCCTCGACCTTGCCGGCCAGAAGCGTCTTGCGCTCTTCCTTGGTTTTCGCGGCAGCCAGCAGCTTGCGGAAGGTCAGCATCTCGCCGAAGACCGAGGCCGTTTCGGCCAGCGTCAGCGGCGTGTTGGCCAGCATCTCGCCCTGTTTCGCGGCCAGCACCTGGTGGACGCCGTGGCCTAGCTCATGCGCCAGCGTCATCACGTCGCGCGGTTTGCCGAGGTAGTTCAGCATCACGTAGGGGTGGACGGTGGTCACGGTCGGATGCGCGAAGGCGCCCGGTGCCTTGCCCGGTTTCACGCCCGCATCGATCCAGCCTTTGTCAAAGAAGGGCTGTGCGATGTCGGCCATGCGCGGATCGAAGCCGGAATAGGCATCAAGGACGGTGTCCTTCGCCTCGTCCCACATGATGTCGCGCGGGGCCTCGGTGGGCAGCGGCGCGTTGCGGTCCCAGATCTGCAGCTTGTCGAGGCCGAGCCATTTCGCCTTCAGCTTGTAGTAGCGATGCGACAGGCGCGGGTAGGCCGCGACCACGGCGTCGCGCAGCGCTTGCACCACTTCCGGCTCCACGTCGTTCGACAGGTGGCGACCGGTCTGCGGGGTCGGCATCTTGCGCCAGCGATCCTCGATTTCCTTTTCCTTCGCCAGCGTATTGTGGATGCGCGAGAAGGTGCGGATGTTCTCGCCGAACACATTCGCCAGCTCCTTCGCCGCCGCTTCGCGCTTTTCGCGATTGTGGTCGGAGAGAAGGGTGGTGGTGGCCTCAAGGCTCAGCTTTTCGCCCTGCACCTCGAATTCCAGCGCTGCGGTGGTCTCGTCGAAGAGGCGGTTCCAGGCGGCGGCGCCGACGACCGATTGATCGTGGAGGAATTTCTCCAGCTCGTCGGAGAGCTGATAGGGCTTCATCGCGCGCATCCGGTCAAACACCGGCTTGTAGCGGGCGACTTTCGAATCGGCGAAGACGGCCTCGTAGGTCTCGTCCGGGATGCGGTTGAATTCGAGGCTGAAGAAGACGAGCGGCGTGGTGTAGGTGGTGATCTTGTCCTGCGCATCGGACAGCAGCTTCACCCGCGCCGGGTCGGTCGTGTTCTGGTAATAGCGCAGGCCCGTATAGGACATCACGCGGCCCGCTTTCTCGTCGATTTCCTCGTAGCGCTTGATGCACTCTGCCATGCCCGCGGCATCAAGATCGGCCAGCTTGCCTTCGTAATCGGCGGCGAACTCGGCGCAGGCTTTTTCCAGCCATGCCATGTCCTTGGTCAGTTCCGGCGCGTCGGGTGCGGGGTAGAGATCGCTCAGATCCCATTCGGGCAGATCGCCGAACGCCCCTGCATTTGAATTCGCATCGAAAACGGGGCGGCGGGGTGTGAGCGTCATGAGGTTCCTCGTGTCTGATCGGTTGCTTTCCAGATAGGGGCAGGGGCGCCGCCCTGACAAGGGCGCGGGGCCGCTCGGCGCTGCACAATTTTTCGGCAGATGCTATGAAATGAACTTTTCCCGGACGCGGCGCGTTGCATAACATCGGCCATCGCCTTTTACTCGCGGGGTACAGGGCCTAGACATAAATAAAAGACTAGGGGGACTTAACCGGCGCGATGACAGAGTATTTCAACGAGATGTTCGACGGCGGCAAAGTGCGTCAGCCCTATAACGGGCTCGACGGCTGGATGCGCGAAATGCCGTCCGAGTTGCGCGCGATGAAGCAAGCCGAGGCGGAGGCGCTGTTTCGCAGGATCGGCATCACTTTCGCCGTCTATGGCGAGGGCGGCGATCCGGACCGTCTGATTCCCTTCGACATGTTTCCGCGCGTCTTCACCCAGCCCGAATGGCGCAAGCTGGAGCGTGGCATCAAGCAGCGCGCCCGGGCGCTCAACGCCTTTCTGCTCGACGTCTACGGGCGCGGCGAGATCGTGCGGGCGGGGCGAATCCCGGCGCGGCTGGTCTATCAGAACGACGCCTACGAACGTGCGGTGTCGGGCTTTATCCCTCCGCGTGGCATCTACAGCCACATTGTTGGTGTCGATCTGGTGCGCACTGGGCCCGATCAGTTCTACGTGCTCGAAGACAACTGCCGCACCCCGTCGGGCGTCTCCTACATGCTGGAGAATCGCGAGATCATGATGCGGATGTTCCCGCAGCTGTTCCGCGAGAACCGGATCGAACCGGTGGATGGCTATTCGGATGCTCTGCGCCGCACCTTGGCCTCGGTTGCGCCGGCGAAATGCGACGGCGAGCCGACGGTCGCGATCCTCACGCCGGGCCATTTCAACTCGGCTTATTACGAGCATTCCTTCCTCGCCGATCTGATGGGCGTCGAACTGGTGGAAGGGCCGGACCTGTTCTGCGAGGGCGGCTTCTGCTGGATGCGCACGACGGAAGGCCCGAAGAAGCTCGACGTGATCTATCGCCGGATCGACGACGCTTTCCTCGACCCGCTCTGCTTCCGCCCGGATTCGATGCTGGGCATTCCGGGGCTGATGGATGTCTACCGCTCGGGCGGCGTTTCGATCTGCTCGGCGCCCGGGGCCGGCGTGGCCGACGACAAGGCGATCTATACCTTCGTGCCGGAAATGGTGCGCTTCTATCTGGGCGAAGAGCCGCTTCTGGAAAACGTGCCGACCTGGCAATGCGCCAAGAAGGACGACTGCAAATACGTTCTCGAAAATCTCTCCGAGCTGGTGGTGAAAGAGGTTCACGGCTCGGGCGGTTACGGAATGCTCGTCGGTCCAAAATCGACCAAAGAGCAGATCGAGAATTTCCGCCACAAGATCGAGGACAACCCCGAGAATTACATCGCCCAGCCGACGCTAGCGCTGTCGACCACGCCGACCTTCGTGGAAGAGGGCGTGGCGCCGCGGCACGTCGATCTGCGGCCCTATTGCCTTGTCGGCGAGAAGGTCGAGTTGGTCCCCGGCGGGCTGACCCGCGTCGCGCTGACCGAAGGGTCGCTCGTCGTGAACTCCTCGCAGGGCGGGGGCGTGAAAGACACCTGGGTTTTGGCGGAGTGATCGGATGCTGAGTAGAACCGCTGAAAACCTGTTCTGGGTCGCGCGCTACATGGAGCGCGCGGAGACGATGGCACGGCTTCTGGAGGTCGGCGCGCGGATCGCGCTGACGCCCTCGACCGGGCATGGCTACCGCTCGGAATGGGAGAGCCTGCTGCAAGCCTCGGGCACCGCCGACGGCTTCTCCGAGAAGTACGGCGACCCGGTGCAGCGCAATATAGAGAGCTACCTGTTCTTTGACCGCGACAACCCGTCCTCTGTGGTGTCCTGCATCGAGCGGGCGCGGGAAAACGCCCGCATCGTGCGCACGGCGATCACCGGTCAGGTCTGGGATACGCTCAACACGGCGTTTCAGGAAATCCGCCAGATCGAGCGCCAGCCGCGCTCGGAATGGGAAATTACCGAGCTCTGCGAGTGGGTGGCCCGGCAATCGGCGCTGCTGCGCGGGGCGATGGACGGCACGATGCTGCGCAATGACGGGTTCTTCTTCATGAACCTCGGCTATGCGCTGGAGCGGGCGGACAACACTGCGCGTCTGATCGACGTGAAGTACTTCGTGCTGCTGCCCTCGGTGGAGATGGTGGGCTCCGGCCTCGACAACTACCAATGGCAGGTGCTGCTGCGCGCGCTGCAATCCTACCGGGCCTTCCACTGGGCCTATGGCGGCGAGTTGACGGCGTCGAAGATCATGCATTTCCTGATCCTCAACCCGGCCAGTCCGCGCTCGCTGATTTCGGCCACGCGCAAGGCGATGCACCATCTCGACAATCTCGAAAGCTTCTACGAGGTCGAGCCGGGCACCGGCCTGCCGCAGATGCGCGCCAAGGCGATCATGACCGAGCTGAACCAGACGCAGGTCGCCGAAATTATCGACGAAGGCCTACATGAGTTCCTCACCCGCTTCATCGGCGAGGTCGGGCAGCTTACCGCGCTTGTTCAGCAAACCTACCTGTCGGGAGATGCGCGATGATCCTCACCGTCAACCATGTCACCACCTATGATTACGACGCACCGATGGGCGCTGCGGTGCAATCTTTGCGCATGTTCCCCTCGCGCTTCGAGGGCCAGCGCGTGATCGAATGGGATGTCGCGGTCGAAGGCGGTCTCCGGGGTGGATCGTTCCGCGACGGCGCGGGCGACCGCATCGAGGGCTGGTCGATCCGTCCGCCGGTCGACGAGGTCGCGATCACCGTGAAAGGGCAGGTCGAGACTTTCGACACCTCGGGCGTGCTGCGCGGCCATCGCGAGCTGGTGCATCCGATGGCGTACCTGCGCGAGACCGTCGCGACCTGGATTGACGACAGTCTGGCGGCGCTGGCGGAAGAGGCCGTTGCAGGGGCCACGGAAGATCTCAACCGGGCGCATCGCCTGAGCGCTGCGATCTCCGAGGCGATCGAGTACAAGCCGGGGGCGACCCATTCCCACACAACCGCCGCCGAGGCGCTGGCGCAGGGCGAGGGCGTCTGTCAGGACCATGCCCACGCGCTGGTCGCTGTCGCCCGCTGCGTCGATCTGCCCGCGCGCTATGTCTCGGGCTACCTGTTCGCGACCGATGACGGCACGCCGCACGAGGCAGCCCATGCCTGGGGCGAGATCTGGGTCGCGGGGATCGGCTGGATCGGCTTCGACCCGGCGAACAAGTGCTGCCCCGACGAGCGCTATATCCGCCTCGGCTCCGGTCTCGATGCGCGCGAAGCCGCGCCGATCCGTGGCATCACCCAAGGCTCGGGTGAGGAGCGACTGCACGTCACAGTTGCCTTGGACCAAGTCCAGCAATAGATTGCGCGCTTGTCAGGGATCAGGGAACGAACATGACCTATTGCGTAGGCCTCTTGCTGAACGAGGGGATGGTGCTGCTGTCGGACACGCGGACCAACGGCGGGCTCGACAACATCGCGACCTATCGCAAGATGTTCACCTTCGAAGAGCCCGGCGAACGGGTGATCGCGATCATGACCGCGGGCTCGCTCTCGGTGACGCAAACGACGCTGGCGCGGTTGCGCGAAGCGGCGGATGCGAGCGACGCGACGGGCGACAGCTCGATCATGGAAGCGCCTACCATGCTGAAAGTGGCCGAAATCATCGGCAACACGATGGCGGGCGTGCGCAAGGACATCACGAGCCGGATGGATGCCGAGCGGGTCTCGACCTCGGCCTCGATGATCGTCGCGGGCCAGCGCGCGGGCGGCGAGATGCGGATGTTCTTGATCTACCCGGAGGGCAACTTCATCGAGGCGACCGAGGACACGCCCTTCCTGCAGATCGGCGAGCATAAATACGGCAAGCCGATCCTCGATCGCGTGGTGCGCCCCGAGACCAACCTGATCGACGCTCAGAAGGCGGTGCTTCTGTCGATGGATTCGACGCTGCGCTCGAATCTCTCGGTGGGGATGCCGCTCGATCTGGCGGTGATCAAGAAGGACGACTGCCGGATTTCCAGCCAGCGCCGCATCGAGGCGGGCGACAGCGATTTCGCGGAAATGTCGGAAGCCTGGTCGAACGCGCTGCGCGACAGCTTCACGCAGATTCAGCTTTGACCGGCTCGCGGGCCTCCAGCCCGCCCGCCGCGTCGAACAGCGCGGCGCAGCCGTCGTAGAAGCGTTTCCGCGTCGCGGGAACTTCCATCATCAATTCGTGCTCGGCGCCGGGGATCACGTCCAGCTTGCCCTTCGGCCAGCGTCCCATCCGCTCATGGACCGCGGGCGTGTGCACGATCTTCTCCACCCCGCCCAAGCCACAATAGCAGGGCAGATCGGGGGAAGGCAGCGCCGCCAGCGCCTCGCATTCCAGCAGGCTCTCGGCGACCCAGTGGATCGTCGGGCCGGCCAGCGTCAGTTCGGGATGTTTTGCGGCCTGCTCGACCAACCAGGCCCACATTTCGGGATCGCGGGTCAGGCGGTTCGACTCGAAACTGTCGCGGTAGACATAGGTGGTGCCGTTCATGCCGGGCGGATAGTTGTTCGCAAGGAAACCTTCGCCCAGAAGGTTTGCCAACACGATCCGGAACGGGTGCAGCAGGGCCGAGGTGGCGATCCCCCACATCGGCGCAGAGAACGCGACCGCGTTAAAGCGATGGTGCTCGTGCATCACCGCGCGCAGCGCGATCGCGCCGCCCATCGAATGACCCACGATGTAATAGGGTTGCGGCAGGCTCAGCTCGTCCGCGGCGGCGATCACCGCGTGCAGATCCCACTGGTAATCCTGCAAGCCGCCGACATGGCCCTTTTCGGGCGCGTCAGGCAAAAGCCGGTCGGCCAGGCCTTGCCCGCGCCAGTCGATGGCGAGCATGGCATAGCCCCGGGCCGCGAATTCCGCGGCCGCAGGGCCGTATTTCTCGACATATTCGGTGCGTCCGCATCCCAGAAAGACCGTGCCGCGTGGTTGGGGCGGGGCAGGCCAATGTGCGAAACGTATCCGCACACCGTCTTCCGCCGTCAGCCAGTAGGCCGCGCCCCCCTCGGGGCCGCGCGCGATCTCTTCGAAAAGCGGTGCGCGTTCCATCAGGCGAGCGCCGCACCCAGCTGCATGGCGAGGCCCATCGAGCCATCGACCGAAAGCTTGCCGGACATGAAGGCCGCAGTCGGGTTCACGTCGCCGTTGAGCATGCCTTCGAAAGTTTCGCGGTCGGCGGTCAGAACGACTTCCGCGTCGTCGTCGCCTTCACGCACGCCGTTCTCGTCGGCAATGATCGAGCCTTCGTCCTCGATCACGAATTTTGCAGTCGAAGAAAACCCATCGGGCAGTTTCGCCCGCAGTGCCTCAACAGCCTTGTCGATAACCTCGCTCATCGCGTCCTCCAAATTTGATGGCCGGGCTCTCGCATTCTCCGGCAATTGCATTACAGTCATGATTTATGTGGCAGCGATTTGACAGATACAAATGTGTCGTCACGGCATTTTGCTTTTCGGCGATGCTGGGAACAATGGCGGCATTCCCCGCCAGCGCCGAAACCGAGGGGCTCGAGCCCTATTTCAAAGAGTTGGCCGATCCGAACGATCCGGGCTGGTCGCGGGCCGAGGCGGACATCCGCAGGGCGTGGTCGCGCTCGGGGTCTGCGGCGATGGATTTGCTGTTCAAGCGCGGCGAGGACGCACTGGACGCGGGCGACACCGAGGCCGCGATCGAGCATTTCACGGCGCTGACCGACCATGCCCCCGATTTTGCCGCTGGCTGGAACGGGCGGGCGACGGCCTATTTCATGGCCGGGCTCTACGGTCCTTCGGCGGCGGATATCGCGCGCACCCTGAAGCTGGAGCCGCGTCATTGGGGCGCGCTTGCCGGGTTGGGGGCGATCCTCGAAGAGATGGGCGACGACAAGCGCGCGCTTGAGGCCTATCAGAAGTCTTTTGCCTTGAATCCGCATCAACAGGATGTGAAAGACGCCATTGCGCGCCTCGATAAGGCGCATCAGGGCACGGCTCTCTAAGGGCCGGAACGGAGCTGCGATGCAAGGCGGGCGGATCACGGCCGTTCTGGGGCCGACCAATACCGGCAAAACCCATTACGCAATCGAGAGGATGCTGGCGCATCGGACCGGCGTCATCGGGCTGCCGCTGCGGCTCTTGGCGCGCGAGGTCTATGACCGGATCGTCGCGCAGCGTGGGCCTTCGGTCGTGGCGCTGGTCACTGGCGAAGAGCGCATCGTGCCCGAACGCACGCAATACTGGGTCTGCACGGTCGAGGCGATGCCGACGGGGATAGGTGCGGATTTCCTTGCCATCGACGAGATCCAGCTGTGTGGCGACCCCGAGCGCGGTCATGTCTTCACCGATCGGCTTCTGCATGCGCGCGGGCTGCACGAGACGCTGTTCCTCGGCTCGGAGACGATGCGCGGCGCGATTGCCGCACTGGTGCCGAAGGTGCAATTCACCAAGCGCGAGCGGTTTTCCGAACTGACCTATTCCGGCTCGAAGAAAATCTCCCGGATGAAGCCGCGCTCGGCCATCGTCGGGTTCTCGGTCGAGAATACCTATGCGATCGCGGAGCTGATCCGCCGCCAGAAGGGCGGCTGCGCGGTGGTGATGGGCGCGCTTAGCCCGCGCACCCGCAATGCGCAGGTCGAGATGTATCAAAATGGCGACGTGGATTATCTTGTCGCCACCGATGCGATCGGCATGGGGCTCAACCTCGATATCGACCATGTCGCGTTCTCGGCCACCTCGAAATTCGATGGGCGGCGGATGCGTCCGCTTTTCCCGCATGAGCTGGCGCAGATCGCGGGCCGCGCAGGTCGTCACACCACTGACGGCACGTTCGGCGTGACGGGCGAGGCGCGCCCGCTGCAGCCCGAGGTGATCGAAGCTGTCGAGAACCACCGTTTCGCGCCGCTGCAACGGCTGCAATGGCGTAACGCGCGGCTCGAATTCGGCACCGTGGACCGGCTGATCCAGTCGCTCGACGCGCGGCCAGAGGGCGAATGGCTCACCAAGGGGCGCGAGGCCGACGATGCGCGCGCGCTCAAGGTGCTGGCTGACGATCCGGCGATCCGCGACCGCATCACCAGCCCAAAGGATGTGCAACTCCTCTGGGATGTCTGCCGAATCCCCGATTTTCGTTCGATTTCCGAGGCCGAACATGCAACGCTTCTGGCGCGCATCTTCGAGTTCCTGCAATCGGGCAAGGGCGTGCCCTCGGACTGGCTTGCACGTCAGATCGAGCGTATCGACAGGACGGGCGGCGATATCGACACGCTCTCGCGTCGTCTCGCCTTCATCCGCACATGGACCTATGTTGCGCAACGCAAAGGGTGGGTCGATGATGAAAGCCATTGGCGCGAGGCGACCCGCGCTGTAGAAGACCGCCTGTCGGACGCGCTGCATGGCGCGCTGACGCAAAGATTTGTGGACCGGCGCACCTCTGTGTTGATGCGCCGGCTCAAGCAGAAGGAGACCCTCGTGGCCGAGGTGAACGACAAGGGCGAAGTGACGGTTGAAGGCGAATTCGCGGGCCGTTTGGAAGGATTCCGGTTCAAGCAGGACGAGACCGGCTCGCCCGACGAGGCGAAGATGCTTGCCCGCGCGGCCTACGAGGCGCTTGCGCCCGAGTTCAGCCTGCGCGCGGACCGTTTCTACAACGCCCCCGATACGGAGATGGATTTCACCGAGCAGGGCGGCCTGATGTGGGGCGATACCGCTGTCGGCAAGCTGGTGAAGGGGCCCGATCTGCTGAAGCCGACCGTGCAGGCTTTCGTCGATGACGAGGCGGGCGCGGATGTGGCTGAGAAGGTTACGCGCCGTCTGCAGCATTTCATCGACCGCAAGGTCGCAGCCCTGTTCGAGCCGCTTCTGGCGATGAGCCGCGACGAAGAGCTGACGGGTCTCGCCCGCGGCTTCGCGTTCCGCATGGTGGAATCGCTGGGTATCATCCCGCGCGAGCAGGTCGCCGCCGAGGTGAAGGATCTCGATCAGGACGCGCGCGGCAGCCTGCGCAAGCACGGCGTGCGCTTCGGTCAGTACACGATCTTCATGCCCGCGCTTCTCAAGCCCGCGCCGACGCGGCTGCGGCTGGTGCTGGCCTCGCTGTGGTCGGGCGCGGATGAATTCCCCGAAAGCCCGCCTCCGGGCCTCGTGACGATCCCGAATATCGACGCGTTCGATGCCGAGACCTACCGCCTGTCGGGCTACCGCCCCTCGGGCGCGCGGGCGATCCGCATCGACATGCTCGAACGTCTCGCCGATCTGCTGCGCACGCAGGACAGCCGTGGCGGGTTCGAAGCCAATCCGGACATGCTCTCGATCACCGGCATGACGCTGGACCAGTTCGCCGATCTGATGGGTGGCATGGGCTACAAGGCCGAGAAGGGCGAGCGCGCGAAGGTGAAAGCCGCCGATCTCGAGAAGGCCGAAGAGCAAGCCGGTGCCGAGGCGCTCAAGACCGAGCAGGCCGATGAGGCGAAAGCCGAGGCTGGCGGCGGCGAGCAGCCTGCCGAGACCCATCCCGAGGCGGAGGCTGCGGCCGAGGCCGGCGGCGACATGGTGGCAGCCGGTGACGTGACCAGCGACGAGGTCGAGGTGTTCTACACCTTCACCTGGGCGCCGCGCCCGCGTGGCAACCGTCCGCCGCGCCGCGAGCAGGGGCAGGGCGGCAAGCCCGGTGGCGAACGTGGCGAGCGCAAGGGTGGCGGCGGCAAGCCGCATGGCAAACGCGACGGTCACAAGGGCAAGAAGGGTGGCAAGCCGCAAGGCGCGCGCAACTTCGAAGCCCGTCCGCCGAAGAAGGACAAGCCGGTCGATCCGGACAACCCCTTCGCGGTTCTGGCTGCCCTCAAGGACAAGAAGTAACGACCTGCCATGGCTGACGCGCCCGAGCGCATCCGCATCGACAAATGGCTCTGGCAGGCGCGGTTCTGTAAGACCCGCGGCCTCGCGCAGGAGCTGGTGCAGGGTGGCAAGGCGCGCGTCAACGGTCAGCGCATCGACAAGCCCGGCCGAGCGATCGGGCCGGGCGATGTGCTGACGCTCAGACTTGGCAAAGGGCAGGACGCGCGGATCTGCGTTTTGCGGGTGCTGGACTGCGGCACGCGGCGCGGTCCGGCGGTCGAGGCGCAGACGCTTTATGCATTGCTCGAACCGGAAGGCTAAGCTGTGCGCAATGCCGCAGCGAAAAGCTCGGGCTCTCTCTTGAAAGAGGGGGCATCCCCCGCTAGGACGGGTCAGGAAGCTGTTCAATCGGGGTTTCACCAATGACCTACGTCGTCATCGATAACTGCATCAACTGCAAATATACCGACTGCGTCGAGGTCTGCCCGGTGGATTGCTTCTACGAGGGGGAGAACACGTTGGTGATCCATCCCGACGAATGCATCGACTGCGGCGTCTGCGAGCCGGAATGCCCCGCCGATGCGATCCGTCCGGATACCGAGCCGGGAATGGAATCCTGGGTCGAACTCAACCGGAAATATTCCGAACTCTGGCCGGTGATCACCCAGAAGAAAGATCCGATGCCGGATGCCGAGAAGCACGACGGCGAGAGTGGCAAGCTGGAGAAGTATTTCTCCGAGGCGCCCGGCGAAGGCGACTGACGGGTCGGTGATTCTGACCAATTTGCCCGATTCTGAGCGAATTGGGGCGGTTTACGCTGCGGCAAAGTGTCAAAATGCGCCGCATAACCCACTGAAATCGTGTGATATTACACATGCGCGACAGTAACGCGCTTTGAAATGCACGCGTTTTTTGCTATATTACTGTTACAAAATGAGTTCGACCCCACCTTTTGCGTCGCCTGCTCGCCCGCAAAAGAGATCTCGTGACTGACTGACGAACGCGGAGCTATTCAGCCCCGTGGGCGTCGTATGCTCGCTGGATACCGGGGTTCGTGACCGGCTGCAAGGAAACGAACCGCATGACCAAGACCAAGAAGACCGAATTCCGCCCCAATGATTTCGTCGTCTACCCGGCGCATGGCGTGGGGAAAATCATGTCCATTGAAGAACAGGAAATCGCCGGGCTCAAGCTCGAGCTTTTCGTGATCTCCTTCGAGAAGGACAAGATGACCCTGCGTGTGCCGACGCACAAGGCGACAGAAGTCGGGATGCGCAGCCTCTCCTCGCCTGACATGGTGACCAAAGCGCTTGAGACCCTCAAGGGCAAGGCAAAGGTCAAGCGGGCGATGTGGTCGCGCCGCGCGCAGGAATACGAACAGAAGATCAACTCGGGCGACCTGCTCGCGATCGCTGAAGTGGTGCGCGACCTGCACCGCAGCGACGATCAGCGCGAGCAGTCCTACTCGGAGCGTCAGCTCTATGAAGCTGCACTCGAGCGTCTGACCCGCGAAGTCGCTGCCGTTTCGGGCACCGACGAAGAGCGTGCCGCGAAAACCGTCGATGAGGTTCTGGTCGGCCGCGCCGCCTGATCCCGACACTAGCGGAACTTTTCCAACGCGAGGCTTGCGAGCCTCGCGTTTTTTCATGTGCGCAGGGCAGGGGGCGGGTCAGGCTTCGGGGCCGGTCTTCTCGCTGCCCGGTGCCTCGCGGTCGCTCTCGTCGCGCTCACCGCGGCGGCGGAACTGCTCCATCATCGCGGCTTCCAGCTCGGCGTTGAGCTCCTTCGTGCGCGCGATGTAATCGGGGTTCTGCTCCACCGGGACGCCCGGCTTCCAGACCTGCGCCAGATCGCGTACCGCGGCCCGGTCGAGCTTGAAGAACAGCTTCTCCAGCTCGGAGGCCTCGAAGGCCGAGAGCCCCGCATTCTCCAGCACGTAGCGCCCGGCGCGCAGCGAGCTGTCGAACATCTCGCGCACGATGTCATTCGCGCCCGCCCGATACAGGTCGAACACATGCGTCCGGTCGCGAGCGCGGGCGACGATATGCAGATCGGGCCGGATCCGGCGCGCATAGGCAACCAGTTTCGTGGTGTTCTCGCGCCCGTCCAGCGCCACCACCAGCACACGCGCCTGATTGATCCCGGCCGCGGCAAGCAGATCGGGCCGCGTCGGGTCGCCGAAATAGCCCTTGAAGCCGAAGGTCCGCATCAGCTGGATCGTCTTGAGGTCGGCGTCCAGAACCGTCGTGCGCATCCCAGACATCGTCACCAGACGGTTCACCACCTGACCGAAGCGGCCCACCCCCGCGATGATGATCGGCTGCTGCTCGTCGATCGCGTCCGGGTCCGGGCCGGGGGGCTTACGCAGCCGCAACCCGATCTGCTCGTGCAGGATGAACAGCAAGGGCGTGATCAGCATCGACAGCGCGATCACCACCAGAAGCTTCTCGGCCAGCGCGTTGGGCAGGATCCGTTGCCCGACCGCGAAGGAGACCAGCACGAAGCCGAATTCCCCCGCCTGTGCGAGGCTCAGGGTGAACAGCGAGCGATCCGGCCCGCGGATCTTGAACAGCACCGAGAGGCCATAGAGCACCGCCGATTTCAGCGCGACAAGCAGGAAGACCAGCGCGAAGATATTGGCGGGCTGCGCGGTGATGACGTCGAAATTGATGCCCGCGCCCACGGTGATGAAGAACAGCCCCATCAGAAGCCCTTTGAAGGGCTCGATGTCGGATTCCATCTCGTGCTTGAACTCGCTATCGGCCAGAACGACCCCGGCGAGGAAGGTGCCGAGCGCGGGCGAGAGGCCCACGAGGTTCATCAGGCTCGCAATGCCCACCACGATCAGCAGGGCCATCGCGGTATTCACCTCGCGCAGCCGGGCGCCTTGCACGAAGCGGAAGAGCGGGCGCACGAGGTAGTGCCCCATCAAGACGGTGAGGGCGACGGCTGCCAGCGTGATCACGGTGACACCCCAGGCGGGCAGCGAGTCGATAAGGCGAGCCACGACGTGATCGCCATGCCCCGCCTTGGCCACCGCGCGCGCGCCGGGCAGCGCCAGAAGCGGCATCAGCGCCAGCATCGGGATCACCGCGATATCCTGCGTCAGCAGCACCGCAAACGAGGACCGCCCGCCCGCCGTCTGCATCAGCCGCTTCTCGTTGAGCGTCTGCAGCACGATTGCGGTTGAGGACAGCGACAGCGTCATCCCGATCGCCAGCGAGACGCGGAAATCCTCGCCCATCGCCATGACGATCGCCGTCACCAGCACCATGGTGACCAGCACCTGCAACCCGCCAAGGCCGATCAGCTTGTCGCGCATCGCCCAAAGTGCGCGCGGCTCCAGTTCCAGCCCGATCAGAAACAGCATCATCACCACACCGAATTCCGCGAAGTGCTGGAGGTCGGTCATTTCCGCGCCGGAGAGTCCCGTGGCGGGGCCGATCAGGATGCCCGCGATCAGATAGCCCAGCACCGAGCCGAGGCCCGCACGCGTGGCTAGCGGCACCGCGATGACCATCGCGAGCAGGTAGAACGTGGCTTGGAAGAGAAAGCTTTCCATTGGCGGCTTGCATCCTTGGGCGGGCGCGCGGGGGAGGCGCGCGACGCGGCTATTCCCCAGCGTAGTCCGGCGCGGGCGGTGCGCAAGGGCGCAGGGGAAAGAATGGTTGCGCCGGGCGCGGTTAGCCGCCTTGCAGCAGCTTCAGCGTCAGGTTGCGCGACCCTTTCTTGTAGGTCAGCGCGTTGGAGCCGATCTGCGTCACGCGCCCGCCATCCAGCCGGTCACCCACCCCCACTTTCACGAAGCGCCCATTCGAGAGCCGCACCAGTGCGCGCCGGTTCGAGGAGGAGCCATAAAGCCCGATCAGGTTGATCTTGCGCAGGTTGATCACGTTCTCCTCGGTCGCCTGCCGGGCCACGGAGGCCGAAGTCGGCAGACGCGGCGGCGCCGCGGTGGGCTCGGGCTCGTCGAGATCGGCGGGCCTCGGATCGGGTACCGGTGTTGCGACCGGGGCGCGGGCGGCGGCTGCGGCGACCGATGGGGCAGGTTCGGCGGCAATCGCGGCGGCCAGTGCGTTCTCGACCGAGCGCGAGAAGTTACGCGGTTTGGTCGGCGGGGGAGCGGAGCGCGCCACGGCCAATGCGGTCGCGCCCGCGAATGGATCGGTGTTCTCGGCGACGGCGTCGTCTTGCGCCTGCACCGCTGCGGCGACCGCGTCCTGGATCGAGGTCGGGCGACGCTCGGGGCGCAGCGCGGCGAGTTCGGGGTTCGCGACCGCGGCCGATTCCGAAGCGGGCGCCTGCGTCGAGGCGAGCTCGGTCACAGCGTCGGGCCGAGCCGTCGGGCGCGTGGTCTGAAGTTCGGGATTGGGCTGCAGCGCCGGGTCGAGCGTGCCTTGATCGTTCGGATCGGCCTGCGCTGCGGGATCAGTCTGCTCCGGCGCAGGGGCCGCGCCGGTGAGATCAGCGGGGCGGTTGGCCGGGCGGAAGCCTGATAGCGACGGGATCGCGCCCAGCGTGCCTTCCGGCGTGACCGGTTGCGTCGCGGCATAGGCCTGCGCGACCGCCTCGGGGCGAGGCCCGGGTGTGACGTCGGGCTCGCCCGCGAACAGCGTGAAGCCGCCCGGCATCTCGACCCCGTCTTCCGTCGGCGTGACGGGCGGGGTGTCCGGCGTCAGCGTCTCGGCGCTTGGCGGATCGAGCGGCGTCGCGGTGAAGGCCGGTAGATCGGACGGCTGCGTCTCGGTCGTCGCGGTTTGCGCGTCGCTCGCCGGGGGCTCGGTTGTGTCGCTCTGCGGGGCGTCGCTGGTAACGGCGTCCGCTTGGGTGTCCGCCGTGCTGTCCGCCGCCGCGACTTGCGGATTAGGTGCGGTGTCGGCGGCCGTGTCTGCTGCGGTGTCGGGAGTGTCCGGATGCATATCTGCGAGCTGGTCTGCCATGCCCGTGTCGGCTGGCTGCGCATCGGTAGGCTGCTCATTGGCGGCAGTCTCAGTGTCCGTCTCGGCGGGCGTCGCCGCGGTGTCGTCGGTCGCGGACGTGGAGCCTTCGTCGCTTTGTGCCGCCGGAGCGGGCTGCTCATCGGCAGGGGCGAGGGCTGCGACCTGATCGCTCTCGGGGGCAGGCTCTTCTGCCCCAGCGTCGGCTGGCCCCTGCGAGTCCGGCTCCGCGACTTCGGGAGCGGCGGTCGTGTCGGGCGTGGCCGGTGCGAGCGCGGTCTGCTCAGGCGCGTCATTCGTCTCCGGGGCGGGTGCTTCGGCGATGGCGCCCGTTGGTGCGTCGACGGGAGCGGGGTCGTCGAGCAGCGTGGTCCAGAGCGCGATGATCGCCAGAACCAGCACCAGCGCGCCGGTGAGCATCAGCCCGAGATGGCGCGGCTTGCCGTCGGTCGTGGGCCGCTTGGTGCCGCCGAAAACGGTCTTGTCCTGTGCGTTCTCGACGATGGGGGCCGGGGTCGCGGTGTTCGGATCCGGCCCGTCCTTCGCCTCCTTGCGCAGCAGCGAGGTTGCGGGTTTCGTGCCGAGCGCGCCCGTGCCGCCGATGCCTTTGCGTGCGGCGGCGCCCACGGCTTTGGTTTCTTTCGCTCCGGTTTTAGGAGCCGCCTTCGGCTCAAAACGCGGATCAGGCTCGTCGAAATCGAGGGTCGGCGCCGTGATCTTGGCGCTGCCCGAGGCGATCTCGCTGCGATCGGGCTGAGGGTGGAGCCGGGTGGCTCCGCCGAGCCGGGGGGGCGTCTCGTTCACGGTCACGGTGGTCGTGTGATCCCGGCGCGAGGCGAAAGCGGCGGCGATTACGCTCGCATCGGATTTCGGCAGATCGTCGTCGTCATCCTCGGCCGTATCGTGGCCTTCGTCCTCCGTGCTGGAGCTCGCTTCCTTGGGCGTTGCGTCGGGCTCTGCGGCGTCGGGCACGGCAGGGGTGGCGGCAAGGCCTGCGGCGGTCAGCGATGCGTCCGAGGGCTCAACGCCATCCTCGGCGTCATCAATGGCCGTATCATTCGGCTCGGTCGCGGCGAATTCGACCGCCTCCGTCGCTTCGGTTTGCTCGGGGGCGACCTCGCCAGCCGCGACCGCTTCGGCTGCCTTGGCGGCCGGGCTTTCCGCGTCGGGCGTGTCTTCGCTCGGGGCTTCGGGCGCACCCGTATCTTGCGCGTCCGTTTCAGCCTCAGACGTATCGAGCAGATCGGAGAATTCGCCCGGCTCTTCCGGCAGCGTGGCCTCGGGCTCTTCCGTCGAATCTGCCTCCGACGGTTGGTCCAAGGCACTCAATTCGGCCAGCTCGGTTTCCGAGACCGCGCTATCGTCGGCAAGCTCCGCCATGTCGCTTTGCGTGTCGGCGGGGTCCGCCTTAGCGGCGGTCACCTCCGGCGTCGCGGCTTCCGCCGACGCCTCGGTCGCCTCCTCGGACAGGTCGACGGCCACGATCAGCGCGGATTTGTCGGGTTCGACATGCGCACCCTCGGGGATGTGCTGCGCGACCGAGGAGG
The DNA here is from genome assembly GCF_002020145.1 of Thioclava sp. DLFJ4-1. Lineage (NCBI taxonomy): Bacteria > Pseudomonadati > Pseudomonadota > Alphaproteobacteria > Rhodobacterales > Paracoccaceae > Thioclava > Thioclava sp. DLFJ4-1. The sequence goes on along the minus strand of NZ_MPZT01000002.1, from coordinate 339,432 downwards.
TCAGGCCGAAATGCGGCTCGCCGGGGAAATCGCCGGGCTCGGGGGCGGCGACGAAGCTGACCGGGTTGAAACCGTTTTCCTGCGCGAAGCTCTCGGCTTCCTTCAGCGTCTCGCGCGCGATCACGGCGACCTGCACAGTCTGGCCGGGGCCTGCGAAATCATAGACCAGCTCGCTGACCGGGTAGGGCGTCATGCCCTCCAGCGCAGTCTCGATCTGGGTCTTGCGCTGCGCGGGGCTCGGGCCGGGGGCATAGATCGCGGTGTAGAGGATCTGCGAATCCGGCAGCACGAGCTTCGAGGTGAAGCCGCGCGGTGCCTGCGCCCGCGCCTTGTCGCGCAGGGCGGCGACCTCGGCCATCGGGTCATCGCCTTCGAGCGCGGCCTCGCCCAGAAGCGTCCAGCCCTCTTTCGCGCGGTGCACCAGAGCGATGCCATCATGCGAGAGGATCAATGCAAAATCGGGTTTCATGGGTACTGCGCGCGCCTCGGAGCGGTCCGGTCCAACTCTTCACATCTTCGTAAAGGAGATTCGATCTTCTGAAAAGCGTCGCGACCGGGGCGGAGCGGGCAATTGCCGGTTTTCCACTGTTTCGACGGCGCAGCCACAGCGAGCGCCGGAAGAAATGTTCGAAATGCAATGAGAAGTGGTTTGAATGGCGCGCCGCTATCGCGGCGCGCCATGTTTGTTATCAGCTGGTTGCGGCGCTCAGCGCCTGATCGAGATCGGCGATCAGATCGTCGACATTCTCGATGCCGATGGAGAGGCGCACCACGTTCGGCGCGGCCCCTGCAGCGATTTGCTGCGCCTCGGTCAACTGGCGGTGCGTCGTCGAAGCGGAGTGGATGATCAGCGAGCGCGCATCCCCCAAATTCGCGACATGGCTGAACAGCTTGAGATTGTTCACCAGCTTCACGCAGGCGTCGTAGCCGCCCTTCACCGCGACGGTGAACAGCCCGCCTGCGCCCTTCGGCGAGATGGTCTTCATCCGCTCGTGCCACGGCGAGCTCTCCAGCCCGGCATAGGTCACGTAGTCGATGCGCGGGTCCTTCTCGAGCCATTCGGCCACGGCCTTGGCATTGGCGTTGTGCTTGTCCATCCGCAGGCTCAGCGTCTCGATGCCCATCAGCGTGTAATGCGCGCCTTGCGGGTTCATCGTCATGCCGAGATCGCGCAGCCCCACGGCGATCGAGTGGAAGGTGAAGGCCATGGGCCCCAGCGCCTCGTGGAATTTCAGCCCGTGATAGGCGGGTTCGGGTTCGCTCAGCGAGGGGAACTTTCCGCTCGCCGACCAGTCGAACTTGCCGCTATCGACGACGCAGCCGCCGGTGACGGTGCCGTTGCCGGTCATGTATTTCGTCAGCGAGTGGACGACGAGCGTCGCGCCATGTTCGATCGGGCGGCACAGGTACGGGGTGGCCAGAGTGTTGTCGACGATCAGCGGCAGGCCGACCTTGTCGGCGACTTTCGCCACCGCCGGAAGGTCGGTGATGTAGCCGCCCGGATTCGAGATCGACTCGCAGAAGATCGCGCGGGTGTTCTCGTCGACCGCCGCTTCCAGCGCGTCGAGATCGTCGAAATCGACGAAGGTGCAGGACCAGCCGAAGCGCTTGATCGTGTGGCTGAACTGGGTGATCGAGCCGCCATAGAGCCGCGTCGAGGCCACGATGTTCAGCCCCGGTCCCATCAGCGGGAAGAGCGCCATGATCTGCGCCGCATGACCCGAGGAACAGGTGACCCCGCCCGCAGCGCCTTCCAGCGCCGCGACGCGTTCGGCCAGTTTCATCACCGTCGGGTTGGTCAGGCGCGAATAGATGAAGCCCACTTCTTCGAGGTTGAACAGCCGCGCCGCGTGGTCGGCGTCTTTGAAGGCGTAGGATGTGGTCTGGTAAATCGGCACCTGCACCGCGCCGGTCGCGGGATCGGGCTCGGCGGCGGCGTGAATTTGCAGCGTGTCGAAAGCGTAATCGGACATGGTCTGGGGCTCCTCTTCTCTCGCCGAAACGTTAGCGGGACCGGGGGAGGCCGACAAACACATTCGTTTTCGGTAATGAGAGCGTGGCTCAGCGCATCCAGAGCTTCGCGCGCTTGATCCGGTTGCGCAGCGCCTTCTCGTGGCGCGGCATTCCTTCTTCGGCGATGATCGCGCGCAGTTTGCGGCCCTTGCCCTGATAGATCAGCTTCTTCGCAGGCTCGTAGGCCTTCAGCACCTTCTTGATCTTGTTCGGGGCGGTCAGCTCTTCGACCGTGTCGATCACGGCCTCGCTTTCGCGCGCATACATCAGCGGCAGCGCGCGGTAATGGCAGGTGATCTCGCCGTCGAGCCCGTCGAGCTCCGGCCCCGGACGCCCGCCACCGAAGCTATGGATCACCAGCGGCAGCGCCACCTGATCGAGCCACGGGTCGAGCGACTGGCAGGCCAGCTCATCGGGTGCATCGTCGCGAATCTCGCTTGCATAGCGCAGGAAGCGCGCGCCGAATTCGACCGGGTCGGCGCCGAAGAACCAGCCCGCGTTGAAATACAGGTAGCGCCGCCAGTATTCGTCCGGCTGGCTCAGATCGAGCGTATCCTCGAACCCATCGAGCCCGAACTTGTCGTAGAGCGATTTCCAGATGCCCGCGTAGCCGGGACCGTACAGCGGCGGTTCGGGCCATGTGCCGGTGCGCCGCATCGACGCCGAGGGGCGGTCGAAATCGAAGCCCACCTGCGACAGCGGTCCGGTGAAGACCGTATCGGTGTCGAAGAAGACGAAGGGCTCCCCTTCGGGCAGGGCGGCGAGCGCTTCGATCTTGTTGCCATAGGGATAGGATTGGCCGAAAACCTTCGACTCGAAGGGCACGATCTCGGCGCCCGCATCTTCCAGCAGCGCCCGGACCGGCCCGGAGATCCGCGTTTCGTCGGACCAGCGCGGCCCGGGCTGCGGCTCGGCTATCAGAAGGCGCCCTTTGAACTCCGGATTGGCCGCGCGAAAGCTCAGCGCGAAAAGAATTGCCTCGAATTCCAGCCGTCCCGCCTGTGCAACACAGAAGATGTTATAGGGTTGTGAAGTCCGGGGGGTCGCCGCCATACTGCCGCCTGTCGGAGGGTTTGGTGCAGTATAGCGAGAAAGTTCAGGGGTAAAAGGTGATACGGATAAGCAAGTTAACTGCGTTGGCGCTGTGTGGCCTCGTGTTGAGCGGCCCGGCGAGCGCGCAGAATTTCACCACCGCCGCCGAAGTGCGCCCGATTCTCGGTATGACCCGCGATTCCTGGGTCGCGATCCGTGAATATGGCGGGAAGGATCTGGTCTATTTCACCCATCTTCTGGCGTGGCGCTGCGGGCTGAGCGAGATTCGCTATGGCTTCAATGGCGCGCCGCCGACCAAGTCGTTCAAGATGGAGAAATGCCACGAAGGCACAGCCCAGCCCAACGCGATCTCGGGTGATAATGTCTATGTCAGCCAGTCGCAGGGCTCGGTCTCCGAGGTGCGGGTGAAGCTGATCTATGACGACGGCAGTTCGGAAGAGGCGCGGTTCAACCGCAAGGCGGTGCTGCAGTAAACGACGCAGCGAATACGCGTTATTCAACGCAGCGGCCCCCGTGGGAGCCGCGTATCACCAGTTCCTGAGAGGGGGAAGTGGTGGGTGACCCTGGAATCGGATTGTGGGCTTTTCAGCGTTATTTTTCTGTCAAAGGTGTCCCGCATAATCTCTTTGCGGGACACCTTTGTTCTGAGGTAGGTCTTCATCGCTTAGGAACAGATGATACTCATAGGTCCGCCCAGTTGTTCTCGAAGGCGCCCAGCTTCACAGAGCCAACTTCCACAATCGCAACGGGTGATCGCCAGATTTTATGTTCCCGCTGAGCTTTCGCTGCCTTGATCTATGTCTTGATCGGCTTTGGGAAAATTGACTTTTAGAGCACCAAGTCGAATTTCTTTTTCTCCATCAAGATACGCTCGAACTTTTATGAAGCCCGATTCTGATATCGGTAGCGGCGACCAGCGACATGGCAATGTCAGTGAAATCATCGTGCCGTCTTTATCTTGCTTTTCTGCTTCTGAAATTATCCTTCTAAGATCTTCTTCATCCGGATCCAGATCAGCGGTCAGAATGTCCTGTTTTTGATCGCCTTCTTCTTTAATGACGTGAAGCTTGAGGGACCTGAAAATAGTCGTCTTCGGGATCCTAATGTTAACGAGGGCGGAAAAAGTGGGCAGAGTGGCAGGGCCTGGATTGGTAAAATTCATGTCACCAGAATAACAACCGATCAGCGTGAGCTTCCCGTTCACTTCATTGCGAATATCGTCGCAAAAGATAGTCGTTCCGTAGGGCTCGGTGTTCACGATGCGATGCTCTCAAGTTGATATTTGGCCTTAGGGTCAATTGTGCCTTTTGCTCCACTTCGAGGCTCAGACTGTACCGTTACCAACGTCTCATTCGCTGAAACCCAGTTCGCGTTGTGAGGTTTTTCTTTATCAACAAATTCTATAGTGACATCTTTGTCGAGGGCATAAGCGAACTCTGCAATTGACCGTGCTGTCAGATTGGCGCTCCCTTTCAGGCGTCGATTCACTACGGAGCGATCTACGCCAAGAATGGTTGCGACTTCCTGTTGGCTCTTGCCAGAAGAAATCAATGCTTTCTGTATTTTATTTTGAAGGCTCGAAATAAAGCGTGCTGCCTTACGGGATTTTGGGTCCAGTCGCATTCGATAAGACATCTGCATAATTCCCACTATCAATGTACTTAGGTTCGTCAAGGTCGATATTGTCCCGGACGTAGGTGGTCTGCGCCATGTAACGACCGTAGCTGTTCGTGGCTTTTATACGATCTGCGCTGTCGCCAAAGCAGCAAATGAATGCATTCTTCTGAGGCACCCATCCGAACACACGAACTTCGTCGGTCTTAAACTCCCAGATGCGATGATCGGGAGTCCAGCTTAGTTTCTTGAAGCGTCGATCTGTAGAAAGCTCCTCTCCTGAGACATACTCAGCGAACGCCGAGAAAACCTGTTCTTCCGGCGTAAGGTTGGAGTACAACTCATTGTGGTTGAGACCGGGTAGTCCCTCCTCAAGCCATGTGAGGAAATCCATGGTCGCATAAAGTGTCCTCCACGTTAGCTCGCCGGGTTCCAGTGGATCGATCTTGTCTAAGGTTCCCGACTCAACCAAGTCTATCAGTGTTGCCATATATATCAACTGAGGGTTAATGCAAGGTGAACAAGGATCGAATTTAGCTTGCATTGGTGGTTCGGGCAATGCTTACTGCGCTCAGGAGGCTCGTGGCCGTGTCGCGATCATTGTGCAACTTGGGGTGCCCGAGACGGCCGTCTAAGCCGCTTGAGGCCGGTCAGCCCTTACAGCCATACCCGCCTCGCTTCCGGAGTGCGGTAGCGGTCGCTCTCTCTCAGAGGGGAGATGAGTCCGCTAGGCGACGAGGGGCGCCCTCATCCTGCGACGGAACAATTGCTTGCGGCGCACTGTTGAAACAGTGGATTGGCTGCAAGGGACCAATTCGCCGACGCCTTCGGTCGCGCCTGTGGTCCAGCCCCCAGTAAACCTTTCACGTCGACCTTGAATTTCATAGTGAAGCCAAAGAAGTATTGAAGGAATGCGGACTGGAAGAGTGTCGCGATGCCCTTGAGGGGAGAGAGATGAAAGAGCCCTGCGGGATTTCAAGTCGCAAAGGTAATTCTAGCGTTTTGATTCTTCTAGAGAGTGAGAAAGTTATTGGGGTACTTAAGGATATAGGATGCGATCCTCGTCTTGAATTTTCGAAACTCGCTTTTGAGGAAAACATCACTGGCGTGCTGAATTTGGCTCATATCCCATTCACTTTGGCTCGAGCCTCAGTATGGCGCCAACGTTTTACGTCTCTTTTTGCTGCCGAAAAGATTCGTAGCCTGAATAAAGTCGAGCTAGGAGGTGATCTTACTGACGAACTTGTACGAGAAGCCGAGATCTCAGCGATCGCGCGACTCTCTCAAGAGTGGCTAGAGCCTGAGAAAAGGAACGATTTTAGCGGATTAATAGTGAAGGAGCTTCTTAGTGCTGCAGAAGATAAGGATTATGAGTCGGGGATTTCAGAGCTTTTGAGGCAACTCTGCATTATGGTATGGACAGCTTTTGAGGTTTTGGCCTCGGACGTTATAAGATTGACTCTGAATGAAAGGCCTCATTTGGTAATGCGCTTGGCTGAAAGTAAGGAGTTTAAAAATCATTTTTCTGGCGGAGCACTGCTAGATGGGTTGAGTAATCTTGACTTTGATATGTCTAAAAGTATCGGTGATTACTTTGTATCTCAAGTAAATTTGGACAGCTTGCCGAAAATTAGATCAGTTATTTCGCGTATTTTTGATGATGGGGCGATGGATCAAGGCTTGAAGAACCCGCAAATATATAACCTCAACGCTAAGCGAAATTTAATAGTGCATAGGCGTGGGGTGATCGATGAAAAATACAAGGCGGCAACTAGCAGCTCGCAGGCAGTAGGTGAAAAGCTAGTTTTAGATGCTAACATGATATCATCGGATTTGGAGCTAGTTATTTCACTCGCTAATACGTTGTTGGACGTATCGTCTCAAAGACTATGCGATTCAACATAGCCCCGTGATGTCACGTCGTTCTTGCAGTTGGCTGATAGGGTAAAGGCGCTCGAATAGTATTTGTAGTTATGTCGGTTGGATTCAAATTGATGGAAGTCACCATTACCACTTGATCCCCGCCAGCTTCCGGCGCTCGACTCGCTTCGAGGGACTGCGGCCATTCGGCTTCGGTGCTTTTTTCGGATCGGCGTGACGATCCTCCCCAGCAGGTCGAAATGGAAAATCTCTTACCTTGGCGTTCACCTTTGGCGCTTCTACCTCACGGCCAAAGCATCCAGAGATAGGCACCATAGCCCGCGATCAGAGCCAGCCCTTCCCATCTGTTGATCCGCAGGCCAGTGGCCGCGAAAACCACCAGAAGGACCGACACCATCACCATTAGCGGGGCGTCGAACCGCGCGATCTCCACGGGCACACGCGATGGGGCGATCAGCGCGGTCGTCCCGCCGATGCCGAGGATGTTGTAGATGTTCGATCCAACGACATTGCCGAAGGCGACTTCGCCTTGCCGCTTCAGCGCGGCCATGACCGAGGTGACCAACTCGGGCATCGAGGTGCCGATCGCTACGATGGTCAGACCGATGATCGTTTCCGAAACGCCGAAAGCCCGAGCGAGCGACACGGCCCCGCCGACCAGCAGCGATCCCCCGAAGACCACGAGGCCCAGTCCGGCAAGCGCAATTAGTAGCGGCCCAACGAGACCGCGAGGTGCATGGGGCGGCGCGAGGCCCGGATCGGCTTCGGAGAGGGCGAACGTCTTGTCATAGATCGCGCCTCGGTCGCTTCGCGTGCGTTCTTGGTGGATAACAAAACCCAGATAGCCCACAAGCCCCGCGATCAATACGAGCCCGACTATCCGTCCCATCGGCATGAAAGGCGCAAGCCCTGCGAAAATGATGGCAACGCCGAGCATCACCAATGCGTCCCGCCGCAATGCGGCGCGTGCCACGACGAGCGGAGTGATCGCGGCAGAGACGCCGGCGATCAGGAGGATATTCGCGATGTTCGATCCCACTACGTTGCCGAAGGCAATGCCCGGAGATCCGCCCAGCCCGGCCTGCACCGAGGTCACCAGTTCCGGGGTTGAGGTGCCGAACCCTACCAGCGTCAACCCAATCACGAGCGGCGAGATGCCAATCCGCTCGGCAGTCTGAACCGCACCGCGAACGAGAAGCTCTCCACCTGCCACCAGCGCCACCAGCCCCGCCAGAATGGGCAGCCATATCTCGAACATTCTTGTCCCCCCCTCGCGCGGTCATTGCCGCCTGTCGCGCATCAGGTGGTGGTGCCGGGCGCAATTATCAATGGCGCCTTCTAAGCGCTTGAGGGTGTAGCGATTTAGGTAAACGAAGGTGATGCGCGAAAGTCTGTTGATTTGCGATGCGGCAGGTATCATCGGCTCTTTGAGCACGACTTACCATTCTTGCGAGGAAGAGACTGCGCGCTATCCAATTACCGGAAGCTGGCGCGGCGAACTTTATTCGCCACGCCGGGCGCGGGTTACCCGCTGACTTGGGGAGCAATCGCTGACCGGAATTGGTTTTCGGTCATTCCAATTCGCGTGAAACCAGAGGGCTTCCCGCTTGGGCTCAATAGCAGCATCACTTCGCGCTGGCCGAACCCGAGCGCTGGGTTGAGCATCAGCTTCACTGAATAGCGGCCGCCCTGGCGCGGCTGCGCGTCTTGAACCATGCCAAGAGACTGCCCATCCGACGAAATAAGCGTAGAGCCGACATAGGCGTGCGCTTTGGCCAAGGCTGCGGCATTGCTGCCAGATGCGAGCTTGCCGCCGCTTTGCTCGGCGTAGCTTCCGTTGCCATTGGCAACGTCGCCGCCGGTGCCACCGCCACTTGTGCCGCCGCTGCCGCTGCCACTCGTGTCGCCACCGCCGCTTGTACCGCCGCCGCCACTCGAGCTACCACCACCGCTTGTGCCACCGCCACCGCTTGTGTCGCCGCTGCCACCAATCGAGGCGGAAGCACTCACGCCGCCGCCTCCTACGCCTACGTCAGCGCTGATGCCACCAAGGCTCACTCCCACTGATAGTGCCTGCGCCGGGAGCGCACTCAAACCTGCGAGGGCGAGGGAAGAGCAGGCCGCAAGAAAAATACGTTCGTACTTAGACTTCATTTTGATCTCCTCTTGATTCTGGCGCCAGCCAAACAATCTGCCAGGTGGACGAAATGTCCGGGCGTGTAGGAATGACGCCGGCAGGCCGTCTTAAGCACTACGAGGGATTCAATAACGTGCCTTCAGCAGCCTATGGGGTATGGGGCAAAACAATTGAGGCAAAAATCTTATTAAATTGCCGCGGATAAAAGGTTTGTGAAGCATACATGATTTGAGGCGATCACGCGTGGAGCCGAAGATTTCGTCTCGTCGCGACTTCGGATCCGCTACCAGACTTATTGAAAATTGACCGGCCAGCTTCGAAGTGACCGGGGTCGCTTTACCACTTGATTCCGGCCAGCGCCTGGGCGCCGAACGCGGCCAGCTTCCTACGTTCCACACGCTTCGTGTAGATCTCCGACGTCTTTGCCTGAGTGTGCGCCATCACCGACATGATCTGGTGCTGCGTGCAGCCGGCCTCGGCCATCATCTGCGCCACGGCCTTGCGCACGCCGTGCGATGACTTCCCGTAGAGGCCGGCGCTGTCGCACCATTTCCGGATGCGGTTGCGCAGGCTCTCCGAGCTGCCGAACGGCTTTCCCATTTCGCCTAGCAAGTAGGTGGGTCCGACGACCGTCGCGGCTCGGGTGGCCTCGTAGAGGGGCGGGAGCATTGGGATCGATACGAACGCTGATCCCTTCTTCCGCGGCTGCCAGTCGAGCCAGATTTGCCCGTTGCGCGTTACCTCTTGATCGCGCCCAAGCCAGATCGCATCGCCAACGCGGCAAGCGGTGAAAGCCTGCAGCGTGAGCCAGAGGTGCGCGGTCGTACCCGGCGGGTGCTTCTTCTTGAACTTGAGCAGATCATCCGGCGTCCATGGAACGGCGCCGCCCTTCGATGCGGTGTTGATCGCGGCGATGCCGGCGGCGGGGTTGTTGGCGACATACTCGCGCTCGATCGCCCATTTGTAGAGCGCCCGCACCGAGCGGATCATGTTGTCAGCCGCGCCAGGTGTCGCGCCCCAGGCGTCGCGGATCTCGACGAAGGCGCTCGCGGGCGCATCAATGTCGCACTCGCCATAGCGCGTGCCGTTGGCGTCCTTGTGGTCGAGCATGCGGCCCAGGACGGACCGCTTCTGGCGAAGCGTGTCGGCGCTGGCAGTCCCGGCTGCGACGGTCTTCTCGAAATGGTCTAGGTAGCGCATCACGAGCCAGTCGAGGGAGTTCTCGACGGCGCGGCGGTATCCGGGCTGCCACGTCTCGCCGGCGCGCGCAGCGTAGTAGTGGTTCGCGAAGTCGGGATGGTCCGGCGCGACGGGGATGGTGATGCGACGCTTTTTGTCACCCTCGACCCGCACGCGGTAGCGCGGCGAGCCGTTGCGGTTTCGCTCGATCAGCAGCCCCGGAAAGTCGACCCGCACATTCATCACCTCTTGGCCCATTGCTTCGGTTTGCGAGCTTGAGAGGATTCGGGCTGGCTGTCCATGTTCTGGGCGGTCGAGACGGTTACCGTGCCGTCGCGCGTCACCGTGAAGCTGGTCACGGCAAGGCCGGTCGCCTTCGCGGCGGCTAGGGCGCGCTTGATCGCGGCTTCTGTTGCGGCTGGGGCGGGCATGGGGGCTCCGGTTTGCGTGGGTTAGCTGGACAGACTTGGCGCGGGCTGCGCGGTAATCATTACCGGCGGATGCCCAGTGCCGAGTATTGTCAGGCGAACTGCACCGCCTCCATTGAGCATCTTCAGTTCCGATGGCGTTGGCTCCCACACGCTCGTCATATGGTTGGCGCCGTCTATGACTTCGTGCCTGATCGCGAGCGCGTAATATTCGTCTTGAGACTCAGCGAGGATGCGTGTGGCGTTTGCTATGCGTAGCGGGAGCATTGCGATCTCCTGGTCACTTCTTCGCCTCCCGAGCTGCTTGTTCGAGGCGCGCGATCCCGAGCAGCGTCGGCTTCAGCTCGTTCGGCGCGCTGTCGTAATGCACGCCCTTCTTTGCTCCGGCGAGGCGGGGGAGCATCGAGCGCGACACCAGTGTCCAATTCGTCGGGTCGGTGTTCTGCTTGTCGCCATCCAGGCACTTGAGCGCGTGGCCCGCCGGAATCGGCCCGTTGACGGCTTCCCAGTTGATCAGGTGAACCGCACGCCATCGCTTCTGGAGGGGAAGATCATCGTTCACCTTGCGCTCGAGGTAGCCATCCTTCGAGACGCGCTCGGTTCCGATGGGCTGATAAAGGCGAACAGCCACGCCGCGGCGCTCGCCGGGCTTGAACCAGCCCTTCTCCGAACCAGGAGCGCAAAAGCCCTTCATACCCTTGTTGTGCGTCTCGTGGCCGCGCTCGAACTGTCCGGTGCGGCCTGTGAGCCAACCGTGCCGTTTGCATAGGGAGTGATAGTTGGCGAGGGAAACATCTTCGCGACCGAACTTCTCGACAAACAGCGCGTGTGCCTCGCGACGGATCATCGACTTATGCGCCTCGATCCACGCAAGCTCCTCCTCACTGTAGCTGATCCGCTCACCCTTCGGCATTGTCGGTTTCCTTCGTCTTGCCGCCGATCTGGGGCAACATGGGCAGAATGGCCTGACCGTGTTCCGCGAACAGCTTCGCGGCCTTGAGCTTCAGATCCGCGTTCGAAGTGATCTTGTCGGCGACGGAGACTATGGCCTCGGTCCGGCTGACCTCGGTCGCGATCTGCTCGGGCGTCAGGTCTTCGTCCGATAGCCGCTCCAGCTGAGCAAACAGGTGATCGTTCAAGTCGGTGAGCTTGTTTTTCATCGTCCTGTCCTCGCGTTGTTTGTCAGGTGTTTCGGGTTTCCATCACTTCGATCGCGACGCCTGCAGCGGCGAGGCGCACGAGCGCGCTCTGACGATCGACAACTCCGAGTTTCTGGCAGATGTTGGTGGAGATTGCTTTCACGTTGCTCTCTGAGCATGAAAGCCGACGTGCCGCGACTTTGCGGGGGATGGCGAGCAGTGGGATCATATCTCGCTCACGCGGGGTGAAACTCGGCAGGGTTGCGGGCTGAATGGGTCCTTGAAAAAACATTATTTGGGCTCCCGGTTGGAGGCGAATTGCGAGGCATCGCCTATTCCGCGACGTCCTCACCTTGTTCCGTTGGTGGCGGAGAGTCCGCATCAACGGCTGCGCGATAAGTTGTGGCTGAAAACCAAGCGATCAGCGTAAGGATCAGCACCACGGCGGGTGCGAAAAGTTTGTGGTTCGTCAATTACTGAAGCCGATCTACTCGTACATTTACGTCCTCCTAGCACATTTTCGACATTCCGCAGAGGAGAGTGCTCTCTTTGCGTTTGGCTTTGGAGCACCGTCGGAGACATCACTCGATACCCAACGCAGACTTGTAGAGGTCGAAGATCGCGTCCTCCTCGGCGACGTCGTCCTTGTCGCGCTTGCGCAGGGCGACGATCTTCTTCAGCACTTTGGTGTTGTAGCCGCGGGCCTTGGCTTCGGACATGACGTCCTTCTGCTGCTCGGCGATGTCCTTCTTCTCGGCTTCGAGGCTTTCGAACTGCTCGATGAACTGGCGGAGCTCATCGGCGGCGACGGAGTAGGCCTTGTTCTCTGCCTGTGCGAAATCATGGTCATGTTTCATCGGTGGATATCCTTGCTGTTTGCGCAAAGCCTCACGGGTCTTGCGGATCTGTTCGAGCGAGACCGGCCCGATTTCGACCGTGTCTACGGCGGGGTCATTGGCGTCTGCGCTCGGCAGGATGTCGCGCTTCCCAACGTGGTTGGGTGCGGAGATGAGGCCGGTTTTCTCAAGGTGCTCGATGATCTGCGCTGCCTTGTTGTAGCCGATCGCGAGCCTTCGCTTGAGGAACGAGGTCGAGGCTTTCCCGTGCTCGGACATGATCTTCCGTGCTTCCGCCACGAGGGCGTCGAATTCTGGGGAGCTTGTATCGAGCATGTCGAGCCTCGCTGTTAGGGGATGAGTGCGATTAGCGCGACACAAGCGATCGCGATCGTAAGAGCGAGAACCACCGGGCCAAGACGCAATGCATCCTGCCAGCTGTCGGCGCGGATTGCGTTGCTGTTCAGGTGTTCTTGCGACGAGAAGAACTCGGCGTCCTGCCGTTCCGCCTTGGCGGTCTCATCGCGAATGAATTGGTCGCGGAGGCGATCATAACTCTCGGTCATGCTGCGTCTCCGGGGCCACCGTGGCGGGAAACGCGGTCGCTGAAGTTCCAACTATAGCGACAGCGCTTCCCGCGCTCGTGCATGAGGCTGAGCCACGCGGACTCGCGCGCTTTCTTGCTGGCGGCGGCAGCGCGGGTCGGATCGGTCACGAGGGTCTTCGCCCAGTTCGTCGTGAGAGTATGCATGGATGCCTCCATCGGGTTGCGATAGAGACTAGAATATGGAGTAAAAATACCCTGTCAAGTAAAAAGGGGTATAATTACCCCATCTGGGCCGGGCGTATGGTGCGGGCTTGTGGCGTCACCAGTGGCAAGTCTCGCGAAGCGGCTTGATCACGTCATCGATCCCCGAGATATCGAAGGTCATGCTGACGCGGGCCTCGCTGAACGGAGTTGCCTCTACATACAGTTTCGATCCGCCGAGAAGGTTCTTGATGAACGGAATGGATGATCCTCCGTTCCAGAGTCCGAGCGCCATGTTGTTGTTCGACTCGCGCATATTGACGCGTGCTGGTTGCTGATCATCGACTCGATAGGCGACAACGCCGTGCCCCGAATTGGACGACATGAACAGGCCGCCGAAGACGATGTAGGCGTTGGTCGTGTTGCTTTCGCACCTGATCACCAACGCGGCAGGGTCCTTGGCTTGGAAGCGGTCATGCATCGGTTCGGAAGAGAGGGTGGAAATCCTCACGATCTTGGAGTCGTCCAGCTTCGAGGTCTCACTATTCACCAACCAGTTTTTCCGGGGCTCCGGCTTAATCGGGGTGTAGAAGACGGACGACGGGTCGTCCGTCTGTTTTGCCAACGCGCTGTCTTGGTCGGTTTTTTGGGCCTCTTTGGCCGGCTTGCTCTGGAAGGCGGCGTCGAAACAGTCCAGGCGCTTGTCGTCATCGGCAATTTTCGCACAGCTGCTACCGGCTGCCTCCTTGGATGTGGTCTCCGCCAATGCGGGGACGCTCAGGCTCCATGCCAAGAGCGGAATGGCGGTCGCAAATATGATGGCCTTCATCGAAATAGGTCTTTCTGTTGGTCAGGTATGTATTTTTCGCACGAATTCCTTGGGTAGGCTGAGGCGGACCGGCGCTGCCCATTTCAGGGCGACGTCATGGCGGTTCTCTGCTATGGGGTTGATCGAGATGAGGTGGAAGCGGCCCGGCTCCGAGCCGGTTTTCACCTGCTTGACCCATGCGCGGCCTTCGTCATCCTCGCAGACGCAAATTCTGCCGATCGCTTCTGTCGGCACGCCGAGCGCGTCGCGGGTGTAGAAGAGGATGGTTCCTGGTTCGTAGACCGGGGTCATAGAGTCGCCCGCGACCTCGACGGCGACAATGCCATGGGGCGATAGGTCTGCCGGGCAGGCGACATGAAAGAGCCCGTCACCTTTTGGATGTGCGTCTACGAGCTCGATTTTCGCGCCGGCACCGACTTGCCCTGCGACTGCGATGGTTGCGGGCTCTTCGGCCGAAGCGCCCTCGAGAAACTCCTCCAGCGTTACGCCGAAGTAGCGCGCGATCTTGATTGCATCTTCAAGATTCGGGCGCTGGCTCTTTCCCTGCATCACGTTTTTGAGGAAGTCATAGGGGACGCCTGCCTCCGCTGCGGTTTTTCGCAGCGAATTTCCCTTTCGCTCTTGGGCGGCAATAAGGGCGTCAAGAAAGCTCAGTGTCATTGGGCAATTTTACCCCGCGCTTGTCATCGCATCCATGAAGTAAAAATACCCTTGACCTGGGAGTAAAATTACCCCACCAAATGAGGCATGGAACAGCTCATCACCGAAATCGAAGTCTATGCACGGCATGCTGGCATGAAGCCGCAAGCGGTTCTGCGCGCGGCAATCAATGCAAAGTGGTCGTCTTGGGCAGGGTGGGTTGCCGGAACATCTAGTCCGACGATGGCGAACGCCGATCGAATTCGAGCGTGGATGCGGATGAACCCCCCGGGTGAGAGCACCAATCGCAAAAAGGCTTCCTGACATGACCAAACCTCATCTCGTTTCAGTCTCATCTCCGCAGCCTGCCGAAGGGCCCGCGCAAAAGTCCCATCCCAATCCGTTCGACGGTCGCGGTAGGGGCCGCGAAGCGCATCGCCGCGCGCATGGTTGGCGCGTTGATCCATTGCCTTATCGCGTGGCGTTTCTCGATCGCTGGTCAGCGTTGATCCGTCACCTGTTCGGTTCGCGGGAAGATGTCGCGTCGGCGTTTGGCGTGACGTTTCAGACCGCATGCAATTGGTGGGACGGCACGAACCGGCCCTCTGGCGATAAGGTGGCGCTGGCGGCGATTACCTGGCCCGAGGCGTTCGCGCGTTTCATGGACGAGGCGTGAACTATGCGCCGGTGTGGGGTTGATCTTCTGATTGCAAACGGGCTGGAGAAAGCGCGGAAGCACCCTTTCTCAAAGGGTCATTGCGCGCCAGATCGCAGCGATCAAACAGGCCGTGCCGGAAATGTAAAGCACGACGCTGACGACGGTAATCTTTCTGGCGGGTCCGGTGATCTTAAAGTCGCTTCCAACGATCTGCCGAAAGGTTCGCGTTTCCGCTTCGCCAAAGCCAAATCCGATCATCACGCCTGCAATCAGTCCAATCAGCACGTCGTCGTGCGGGGTTCCGATTACGAGAACCCACATAAAAATCAAAAGCCCGATCAGTCCCATTCCGGCATACCATTTCTCGCTCACGAGGGCGGCAAGATCGCCTGCGACCTTGCCAAACAGGGTTTCCATTCGGTTGGTCCTTTCCAATGTGACCGGGTGGATTGCTCGGCCGGAGGTGGTGCTCCGGTCGAGTGCCTATTCAGCATGCGCAAAACTAGCGCAGCGTCAAAACCTTTCGAAATATGCCATGTGCGGGGTTCGAAACCTGTGTTCACTGCCGCCCGCACGGGCTCAACTGGCGCGCGGGGCTTGCTCGCACCGCGCGTCCTTTTCTTTCCGGCCGGCCTATGGAGCCATGGGTTGCGAGCCGTAGCGGGGGGCGGTCACGGTCGGAAAGCCCCCGCCCCCATTCCGGGCGAGCGGCCCCACAACGCAGGTAACATCGTAGCCGGGGGCGGTGACGCCCGGAATTCCCCGGCGCCCATTTCCATTTCGGCGCGCTTCTCCTCCGAGTGCCGAGATCACGCGGCGGGGCAGGGGCCCCACATGTCCCGCCGCGTGCGGATCCCTTCCGTGCGGGGAAAAGCACGGCCTTCCTTGTTGGACCTGCGGGCGGGGTTCGCCTCGCCCGCCTTTTCACAGTCTTCGACATCGGGGTGCCTCCAATGAATGCGCTCGCATCCAAAGTGATCGGTGGTGCTGTGCTGGCGCGCGCGACAGACCCTGCGACCAGGCGCCCAGCTCTGGCGCATTTCCTGCGCCGGCGCAGCGGCAAACTCATACCTGTTGCGCTGACCTATGGCGAATTCGTCACCTGTCTCCCGGCGGCACAACGGGTGCTCGCAGCTGAGGTGCTGTCTCACCTGCGCGCGGCCGGTTGGGTTCAGCGCGGCAAGGGCGGTGAGGCCAATGGTGATCTTCGGATCTTCGAGCTTTCCACCTCTGGCGCGGTTATCGCGTTGCAGGATGCAGGGGTGACCGCATGATCCGCGCAGATATTCAGTACGCGGCCCCAGACTGGTCTGCCCTGAAGGGCCTCTTTGATGGCTCGAAGCTTCTGCGGCCCGGCGTGAGCGTCCCTGAGGTTGCGGGGCTCGGCTCCGGTCGATCGGTCTATCTAGCGACCCCATACCGCCGCGAAGTGACCAATGCGGATGGCAGGTTCGATCGCTGGCTCGGTCGGCAGGCCGCGTCTGCTGCCGCTCTTTGGTCGTGGCGCTTAGCGCAGGAGGGCGCGAGCGCGGTGTCTCCTGTGATCCTGTCGACTGCGATCTGCGAGATTGGGATTGATCTCGGGCAGGGGCCAGACCCGCTCGATGATAGCTTCTGGTCGGCGTGGTGTTTGCCTCTGATGCGCGATGCTGCCGTGTTCGCCGTGCCGCCGATTTCGGGCTGGGATCGCTCGATCGGGGTCTGGCGTGAAGCGTGCTGGGCGCTTGAACGGAATGTGCCGGTCTGCCTGATCGCCTCGCCGGTTGCGGAGGTATGCTGATGGGCGCGCGCGTATGGACAGATTTCGAGATCAGAGGCGTCAGATACGCCACCACGGCTGACGCCGCGCGCGCGCTCGGGGTCTCGACGGAAAATGTCCGTTTGATGCTGCGCCGCGGGCGCGCAGACAAGATTGGTTTGGGCCAGTCCGCCAAAGCTATGCCGATCCGGATCAGAGGCGTCGATTATCCGAATGCCCGCGCTGCCGCGAAGGAGTTCGGTGTGACGCCGGGCGCGATCTGGAAGGCACTGAACGATGGCCGCATCGACCAAATCGGGCTGCCGCAGCGATACGGCGTCTCGCGGGCTATGCCGATCACGATCTCCGGTATCACGTTCAGCTCCCATGCCGCTGCCGATCGGGCGCTTGGGTTCTCCCCTGGTTACATCGCCCACGCAAAGAAGCTCGGGCGCCACTCTGCTCTCTGGAAGGCGGTGCATGCTGCTGTGCGCCTGAAGCGTGAGCGCGATGCGCAGGACGCGGCAGCCGCCGCAGCTGAAAAGAAGCGTGTTGGTGAGATCGAGGTCGATGCATTGCCTGTCGACACTCGTTTCGAGGCGGCACTCTCATTCCAGCGCCAACTCACGGGGCTATCGCGCCACGCGATCCTCGGCCGGTGCCGCAAAGCAGCTCTCGTTCGGGCACGCCACATGGTTTGGTTTCGTGCTTGGCGGGCAGGAATGTCCGTCTCCGAGATCGCAGCCTGCACTGGCCGTGCGGAAGAGACGGTGAGCGCCGTGCTTTCAAGGCTTGAGGCGAGTGGAAAAGCGAAGCGGAGGGCTGCATGATGCCACACCGGGGCACGCATACGCTCGATCGTGCCGACGATGAGCGCGATCTCAAGATGCTCGAGCTTCGCTGCGAAGGGTTTGCAGCCTCCGCGATCGCTACGCGCTTCGGGATGGCGCGCGGGTCAGTTCTGCGGATCACCAATGACATTCGACACGCCGACACGACGCAGAGCGGCGAGCCGCTCGAAGCTGTCGCAGCGGGGTACTGGTGATGGCTGGCGCCCAGGTGACCCGGAAAGACGCGCTGCGCGAGCTGCCTCTTGGAGACTGTATCGCGCGCCTATCGCGAGGCGAGGCGGGCGTGTCGATGGTGATCCTGCGCGACCTCGGTGACGCGCGGCCGGTGCTCTGGAATGACTTCCCACGCGCCGAGACGCCTGCGCAACTCCGTGCTCTTGCCGACGCGGTCGAGGCAGAGCTTGCCGCGCACGAGGTGAGCGAATGAGCGAGCTTGCTCCGATGACATTGGTGGATTCGGGAGAGTTGCCGGAATATCCTCTCGGGTCGGAAGACCGGCTCGATAGCCATTACTTCATGGTCTGGGAACGCCGCCGCTGGCTGAACAGCGACATGCGCCTCAAGGCGACGGCTGAGTGCAGGGCCTATTACTTCGACCTGATCAATATCTCCTATGACCAGTCGCCGATCGGTACGCTGCCGCTCGACATGGAGCTGCTCGCCAAGTTGTTGTTCGTGGACGCCGCGCACTTTCGGTCGCTCTGTCGTCTCGACTTCGGGCCGCTGCACAAGTGGTCGCAATGCATCGTCGAGGGCGGAGAGGTCAGGTTGATGCATCCGATGGTTCTGCGCACGCTGACCGAGGCAATTTCCCGCAAGGAAGACAACCGTGCGCGGAACGAGGCTGCCAACGCAAAGAAGCGCATCCAGCGCCTGCGCAGCGTCATAGCTGGATACCACGCCGAGCTGGCGAAGAACGATGCAGCGATCCGTTTCATGGATCAGTGGCTGCAAGAGCAAGGATGCGAATACCGCACCTCGCAATGGATCGAGCGCGCCATGGCGGCGTGGTCCGATCACATGCTCACCCTCAACATGAAGAACCGCCGAACAATGTCCTGAAGTGTCCCGGGGACAGTTCGAGACAGTCTCGGACAATCTCAGACTGTCCCGCACGATAGGGAAAAGACAGAGAAATAGAAAAGACAGAGGGACAGTCCGCGCCAGAGATCGCACCGGAACGCGGGCTGAGATGTGGATAAGTGCTGAGAAAAGGAGCCTGAGCCATGGACAGCGCAGATCAGGAAGCCGGAGAGAAGCGGGTCAGGGAGCACCTCGTGCTTCCGCTTGAGCGCCGCGGGTTGGTGAAGCCATCGACGCTGACGCGGGCACAGTATGACGAGATGATCCGCGATCTCTGCGCGCGGCTGGCCTATATGACAGAGGCTGGTCTCGACGCGCTCGAAGAATGCGCGGCAGCTCAGCCCGGCGGCAAGGGGCGGGACCGGATGCCAATCGCGAACGATCTGCTCAAATGGGCTGTCGAGATCGAACCGCCGCGCGATGACGGATCACCCCTGATGCGCAAGGTTTTCGCTCATGACATTGGTCGGCGCGCGCTTGATGGCGGGTTCGCTCCAGAGCTGCTCGCCGAGATTAAGAAGCACCGCCGTTGGCCCGGTTCCTACATCGTCGACCAGGCGCAGAGCAGAGCGCGAGACAGCATCGTGAGGCTGGAAGATATCGAGCGACGCTTGATGGCCGGCCGCGAGGTGACGCCTCAGGAAGCACAGTGGCGAGATCGGCGCCGCGAGGTGGTCGCCCGGTGCGAAGAGTGGTCCAGTGCAGGTGGGGCGCAATGACAAAAGTTTTGGACTTCTCGCAAGCGTCGGTCGCTATTGCGGCGGTCGGAGTTGGGCGCGGAATGCGCGAGCTGTCGATCGAGGCCGCGTTGGTCTGGGCATTCGCAACAGAGCGATCCAGCATCGATTTCGCGGAAGAGCGAGACCCTGACAGCTATGCTGGCGGTGGCAGCGCGGATTCGGTTTGGACGTTGATGAAGCGCGGGCGGCTCGGGTGCCGGGTCGACGGTGGCGGGTACTCTGAACCGCACGATGACGCGCAGATGATCTCGTCACAGGTCGCCGCGCTTTCGGAAGGTTCCGGCGGTCGAAAGATGGCGCTGCAGGTGGCGGAACTTGCACGGGTCGGGATGCGGCCTGACTGGATGAAAGATGCTCGTCCACGCTGTGTCGCGGCAGAATGGAAGGGAAACCGACACGGCCGTGGGGCGGCGACGGCAGACGCTGCAGATCTCGGGTCAGTAGGGTGGAAGGCTGCACCTCGTCGGAACCGAAAGGGCGTCGTTGTCCATGACCCAGTGCGGTACTGCCCCGTGATCTTCACCCCAACCGCTCGCACCATCGCAGCGGCCCGGCGCAACTACCTGCAATGGTGGGGAGCGCTGCTGGAGATCGGTGCGCATCTGAGGCTGACCGGTGTGCTTTCCGGCATCAAAATCACCGATGAGATGCCGCCGCTTCATCCGTGGCGAGCAGAAAGTTCTTGACGAAATCTAGAGCTGTTGACATCTTGCCCTTGCAACACGTGCGCCCGGAGCGGAGATCCCGCTGCCGGGCGTTCTTCGTTTCAGTGGTAGATCAGCGAGACATGCATGGGAAAGCTTGCAGGCCGCGGTCTGCCGTCGCGATTGGGTAAGGCGCCGTCGCGCTTCACCACTTCGAGCCCAACAGGAGATGCATCGGTGAGCCGAACGGTGCGACGCCGTGAGGTATCGCCGTGGCGTGCGTGGTACTCGACTGCGCGCTGGCAGAAGCTGAGCTTGAAGGTTCGCGTCGCGGCCAACTTCATCTGCGCCCGGTGCGATGAGCTGGCGATCGGCAAAGGTCAATCGGTCGCCGACCACAAGATACCTCATCGAGGTGACCCGGCTCTCTTCTGGGATGAGGGGAACCTGCAGTGCCTCTGCAAGAGGTGCCACGACATTCACAAGCAACGCGAGGAGGCGGCTGGCCTCCACCGGTAGCGCCGCGAGGCCGACCTCCGCGCGCGGTTGGCTCCGGCGGGCCGCAGGCGGGGGGTGGGTCAAAAGTCCAGGGGGGCTCGGCGCCCAGACCCGCCGCCCCCTCATCCGCACGTTTTTTTCTGGGGAGGACGGAATTTTGAACGATCCTCGTGAAAGAGATCTATTCGGCAATCCCGTGAGAGCCGGTAAGGGGCGCCGTGGGCGGCCTGCCAAAGAGCTGACTGAAAAAGACGTCGACATGCTGGAGGCGGGCCTGATGAAGGGCTGGTCGAACCAGCGGCTCGCCGATGTGCTGGGGGTCGGTCTTTCGACGCTCAAGCGGAATTTTGGGCCGATGCTCCGTGAGCGGAGTGAGTTCCCGGATCGGCTCAAGCTGGCGCTGTTCGCATCAACAGTTCGGAAGGCGCTCGAGAAGGGCGACATGGGTGCGGTCCGCCAGCTCCGTCAGTTGATCGGAGAAGATGAAGCGCTTGAGATCGAGCGCAAGCTTCGCGACCTGCCGGACGAAAAGGACGAGCCGGAAGTGGTGGGCAAAAAGGAGGCTCAGCGGCGCGCGGCGAAGGATCTCGTCTCTGGGGATGCCCAAGGCACTTGGGGCGATGACTTGAGCCCGGGTTATCGGAACTGATGGACGGCGCGCTCGATCTCGGCCGGGACGATTGGTCGACAGCCGTTCCCGACTGGGAAGATCGGATCCGGGGAGGCCGCTCGCTTATTCCGGACCTGCCGCTCTTCGATGAGGTGGCGGAGAAAGCCCTTCGCATCTTCAAGCGGTTGCGTGTTCCGGACCTGATCGGCACGCCGACCTACGGCGAGGTCTGCGAAGAATGGGTTTTCGACCTCGTGCGGGTGATCTTCGGGAGCTACGACCCGGAGACCAAGAAACGGATGTTGCGGGAGTTCTTCCTGCTCATCCCCAAGAAGAATGGGAAGTCGGCGATCGCGGCGGCGATCATCGTGACGGCAGCGATTCTGAATGAGCGCCCGCAGGCGGAGCTGATCCTGATCGCGCCGACGCAGAAAATCGCAAGCATTGCGTTCAAGCAAGCAAAGGGCATCATCGCGCTCGATCCGCAGCTCACCACGCTGTTTCATGTTCAGAGCAATCTGAAGGAGATCACCCACCGGACGACGAACGCAGTCATCATGATCCTGTCGGCTGACGGCGATGTCGTGACGGGATCGAAGGCCACCTACATCTTGGTCGATGAGACGCACGTGCTCGCGAGCAAGCACAAGGCACCGGACATCTTCATCGAGTTGCGCGGCGGTCTCGCCTCGCGGCCTGAAGGTTTCATGCTGCAGATCACGACGCAGTCGAAGGATCGGCCGACCGGGCAGTTCGAGAAGGAGCTGCAGCGGGCCCGCGATGTGCGCGACGGGAAGCTCGACCTGCCTGTGCTGGCAGTTCTCTATGAGCTGCCGAAGAAGATGATCGAGGCTGAGGCTTGGCGCGACCAGAAGACCTGGGGGCTGGTCAATCCGAACCTGGAGCGGTCGGTATCGCTCGACTACCTGCGCGACAAGATGATCGAGGCCGAGAGCGACGGGCCGGAAGCGCTCGCGCTGTTCGCCTCACAGCACTTGAACGTGCAGATCGGGATTGGTCTCGGCAGCGGGCGCTGGGTCGGCGCCGACTACTGGGAAAAGGCTGGGCGCGACATGTCGCTCGACGACGTGATCGAGACATCTGAGGTCTGCGTCGTTGGGATCGACGGCGGCGGTCTCGACGATCTTCTGGGGCTTTCGGTGCTCGGCCGACACTCGGAAACGAAGAAGTGGCAGCACTGGGCGCGCGCTTGGGCGGATCGCGACGTGCTGCGGCTGCGCCAAGTCATCGCGCCGGAACTGGCGAAACTAGAGCAGATCGGCCAGCTGACGCTCGTCGACAATATCGAGGACGAAGCGAACCCGCAGATCGTCGAGATCTGCACGCGGTTGCGCGAGGCGGGGCTATTGCCCGAGGAACGCGGGATCGGGATGGACCCGGAAGGGGTCGGCTCGATCATTGACGCTCTGGTCGAGGCTGACTTCGAAATGTCGATGATCTGCCCGATCAGCCAGGGCTACAAGCTGAACGCGGCGATCAAGACCGCACCGGTCAAGCTGAAGAATGGAACATTCGTTCACTGCAACCAGCGTCTCATGACCTGGTGCGTGAGTAACGCAAAGACCGAAGCGCGCGGGAATGCGGTGATCGTAACGAAGGCTCAGAGCGGATCGGCAAAGATCGACCCGCTCATGGCGCTCTTCAACTCGGTCATGCTGATGAGCTGGAATCCAGTGGCCGCAAAGAGAAACGACCTGCGCGACTTCCTGTCTAACCCGGTGATGGTGGTATGAAGCGATTGATCAAAGCAGCCATTCGAGGCGTTCGCCAGGAGCTGGCCGTCGGTCAAAGTGGCTGGGTGAGCACAACTACCGCGCAGTCGCTTCCGACAGTTGGTTATAGCTCGGCAGCAGGAAAGAACGTCTCGGCCGACTCCGCTTTACAGGTCTCTGCTGTGTGGGATTGCGTCAAGGTCACCTCACAGGTCGTTTCTTCGCTCCCGCTCAAGCTCTTTGAGCGTAGCGGGCCGAATGCGCGGCGCGAAGTGGATCATGACATCGCCTCGATCGTCGGGTCGAGCCCGAATTCGGTACAGACGAACGTCGAGTTTTGGGACGGGATGGTGGCGCATCTGACGATGCGCGGAAACGCTGTGGCGGAGCGCCAATTCGTCGGGCGCAACTTGGTCGGGCTCAAGCCGCTCCCGGGGCTTACGCCCTTTCTCGATCAGTCCGGAAAGGTGGTCTACGAGTTTTATGACCGCGGCAAACGCGAGAAGCTTCCTGCGGAGAAGGTTCTGCATCTTCGCAGCTTTGATCCGGGCACCGGGATTGGCCTCTCCGCGATCAAGTACGGCGCCAATTCTATCGGCGCTGCGCTCGCGGCGGATGAAACTGCGGGAAGCGTGTTCTCGAACATGATGATGATGGCAGGCTTTCTGATGTCGGAGCAGACGCTCGACGCTGAACAGCGCCAGCAGGTGCAGGACATGATGCAAACCTTCGCGGGGTCGCGGCGCGCGGGCAAGATGATGACGCTCGAGGCTGGGTTCGATTTCAAGCAGGTTCAAATGAACCCGGAGGATGCTCAGCTTCTCGCGACCCGCCAGTTTCAGGTTGAGGATGTGTGTCGCTGGTTCGGAGTACCGCCGATCATCATCGGCCACGCCGCGCAGGGGCAGACGATGTGGGGGAGCGGGATTGAGGCGATCATGCTGTCCTGGCTGACACTGGGAATCAACCCGCTCTTGACGCGGATCGAGGCTCGGCTGAACCGAGACATCATCCCTGCCGAGAAGCGCGGTAAGTGGTTCTTCAGGTTCAATCGCGAGGCAATGCTGCAGATGGATAGCAAATCGAAGGCTGAGTTCCTGTCGAAGATGGGCCAGTCGGGAACGATGACCGCCAACGAGCGCCGCGCGAAATTGGACCTGCCGCCGCATTCTGATCCCAACGCGAATGAGTTGCTCGCGCAGACGGCGCTCGCGCCGCTCGGAGACCTTGGAAAGGACACGAACCAATGACGATGCGCAATCTCCCGAAAGCAAATGTGCCCGTCCATCCCGGCGTGAAGTCGCATGTCGGTGAAGTGGCCGCGAAGCGCTGGAACCCGGATATTCGCGCGGCGGCGAGCAGCTCCGATTCTGAGCGCACGATTTCCGTGCTCGACGTGATCGGTGCTGACATGTGGGGCGACGGCATCACCGCCAAGCGGATCGCCGGTGCGCTGCGCGCGATGGGGGATGGACCTGTCACGGTGAACATCAATAGCCCGGGTGGGGACTTCTTCGAAGGACTGGCGATCTATAATCTTCTGCGCGAGCACAACGGGGAAGTCACCGTTCATGTGCTCGGGATGGCAGCATCGGCCGCTTCGGTCATCGCAATGGCTGGCGATCAGATCCTGATGGCCCGTGCGAGCTTCCTGATGATCCACAATACCTGGGTGCTCGCCGCCGGAGATCGCCATGCTTTCCGTGAGGTCGCAGATTGGCTTGAGCCGTTCGATGCCGCTGCGGTCAGCATCTACGCCGCGCGCACCGGTATCGACGAGAAGAAGCTCGGCGCGATGCTCGACAAGGAGACCTGGATCGGCGGCGACGCTGCGGTCGAACAGGGTTTCGCCGATGATCTTCTGAGCTCCGATCAGATCGATGCTTCACCTTCCAACAGTGCCGGCGCTGGCCATGCTGCGCTGAAGAAGCTCGACATGCTGCTCGCGAACGGGGTGAGGGCTACGAAATCCGAACGGCGGGAACTTCTCGCCGCGGCAAAGGGGGGCAAGTCTGGCGCTGCCCCGACCGGCAAGTCTGGCGCTGCCGTTAGCGACTGGGCGCAGTCTGCGCTCGACAAACTGAAAACTCTCTGAGGAACACGACAATGAAAAAGCTCATGATGCCCGCCATTCATTTGGCGGCAATGCAGGCGCATGTCCCGGTTGCAGTGATCGGTGGCGTGCGGAATGAAACGCTCGATACCGAAGCGATGCTGAAGAAGGTCAGCCAGCAGCTCGACCAGATCAACGGCGAGACCAAGAAGACCGCGGAGAACGCGCTGAGCGAAGCCAAGAAGGCGGGCGAGGTCTCGGCGGAAACCAAGGAGACGGCCGACAAACTGCTGACGCAGCAGACCGAGCTCCACAACGCCGTCAAAAAGCTGACCGAAGAGCTCGAGGGTGTGAATCAAAAGCACCTCGATATCGCTCAGCAGATCGCCGATGGCCTGCCGGGTAACAAGACCGGCGGTGTGAAGTCGCTGGGTCAGGCGGTGCTTGAGAGCCACGACAAGATCAAGGCCTTCAACGGCGGTACGATTGCCCTCACGGTGAACAACGCCATCACGACCGCGGCTGGCTCCGGCGGCGGGCTCATCTTCCACGATGAAGAGCGTGATCCGGTGCGTATGCCGCGCCGCCGGCTGCTGGTTCGTCAGCTGCTCACGCAGGGGCGCACATCGTCCGACCTGGTGACTTACCGAAAGCAGGTGGTTCGCACCAACGCTGCCGCTCCGGTTGCCGAGGAGGGGACTTACCAAGCTTCGACCTACGGTTGGGACAAGGCGACGGCGCAGGTCAAGAAGATCGGCCACGTCACCCATGTTTCCGAAGAGGCCTTGGCTGACGCAGACCAGCTTCAGACCGAGATCGATGGTGAGCTTCGCTACGGTCTCGATCTCGAAGAAGAGAACCAGATCCTCGCGGGCGACGGCACCGGTGAAAATCTCTCGGGGCTGCTGAGCAATGCTCCGGCATTCGTCGCAGCTGCTGGCCTTCCGAACGCAACGCGGATCGATCGTCTGCGTCTGGGTATTCTTCAGGTTACCCTCGAAGATTACATCGCTTCGGCCATGCTGCTGAACCCTCTCGACTGGGCTGCGATCGAGCTGCTCAAGGTTTCGGGCACGGACAACCGCTACGTCTGGGGCAACCCCGCAACCGGCAACACGCCGATGCTCTGGGGCAAGGACGTGGTCGACACGGCCTCGATGTCTTCGGGCGAATGGCTGGTCGGTGATCTCGCGATGGCGGCGACCTACTACGATCGCTCGGAAGTCGAAGTGCTGTTCTCGACCGAGCACGGCACGAACTTCATCGAGGACATGGTCACCATGAAAGCGCGCAAGCGCGCTGCGATGGCGAACAAGCGTCCGCTGGCGATGGTGCAGGGCGACTTCACCTTCGTCTGATCGACGTAGCAGAGCGTAGCGGCGCAGTCAGCTGATCGCGCCGCTTTCTCACTGAAAAGGAGACTGACATGTTCGTTCATGTGAAATCGACGCGGCATACCAAGATCGGAACCCTCCGTCGCGGTGTCGTGTATGCGATCGACGAAAATAACCAGGCGGCTCGTTCCGTGGTCGCAGCCCACACCGGGGGCGATAACCCCGCGATGAAGAAGGTCAGCGCGGCGGAAGCGAAGAAGCTCGCCACCAAGATGGTGTCGCTCGACCTTGAGGATGGATCGCCCACGCTCAGCGAGGATGCTGATGAACTGTCAGCGCAGTTCGAGGCAATGACTGGCGCCCTGAAAGCGGCGGAAGAGCAGCGTGATGCTGAAGCCGCGAAGGTGACCGAGCGCGATGCAAAGATCGACGAGCTGACGTCGGCGCTCGAAGACGCTGAGAAGCAGCGCGATGACGTGATCGCGCAGGCTTCCGAGCAGAAAGCCAAGATCGATGAGCTGCAGGCCATGGTCGCCGAAAAGGACGACCAGAAGCCGAAGCAAGACGGCAAGAAATAACGGTAGGGAGCGCTCCGCATGGCTTTGCAGGTGTCCGACCTGAAATTGCATCTCAAGATCGACTTCCCCGACGACGATCTTGAACTGGATCGGATGCTCTCTGCGGCCACGATGCATGCGGAGCGTTACCTCCGGCGCGATTTCGCGACTGAGTACCCAGACGGCCTTCCGAAGCCGATCGAGGTAGCAATCATGCAGCATGCAGCGAACATGTACCGTTTCCGGGAAACAGCTTCGACTTCGAGCATCACCGAAGTCCCTATGGGATGGAAAGAGCTGCTCTCGACTTACCGGGTGTTCAGTTGACTGGGGCAGGGGCGCTTGGTCAGCGTGTCGCGTTCGATGCACCTGGTTCTACGGTCGGGCCCGGCGGTGTCGTGTCGTCGACTTGGCAGCGCCATCACGAATGCCGCGCCCAGCTGATCTATCAGCGCGGCAGCGAGGTGGTTGAAGCGGCGCGCCTTGAGGGGCGGCCGATCTACAAGGTCAAGATCCGCTCCTGCGCGGCCGCGCGCGCGATCACGACGGATTACCGGATGATCGACCTTCACCGAGCCGACACGGCCTATGCGGTGATCGAGGTCGATGCCATCACGGACCCGATGTGGGTCTATGTGGTGGTTGAGGGAGGTAAGGCGGCATGAGCGCGGACGTGGCCCTGCAGGACGCAGTCTATGATGCCCTGATCGCCAACGCTGGCGTTTCGGCGCTTGTCGGCGCTCGTGTCTTTGACAACGCGCCGGATGGTGTTGCCTATCCCTACATCACCTTCGGCCCGTCGCAGGCGGTCACCGACGATGTGGAATGCATCGACGGTGAAGAGAACTATCTGCAGATCGACGTGTGGACGCAGGAGGGCGGATCGAAGCGCGGTGCCAAGGTATTATGCGCGGCGGTGAAGAAGGCGCTCCACAATGCCGCACTAGTGCTGTCCGATCCAGTCGCGCTGGTCCTCGTGGAGGTCGAAGATACGCGCGTGATTGGTGATCCGAATGAGAAGGTCGCGCATGGCATTGTTTCGCTCAAGGCGATCACGGAGGGCTGAGAACTACTTCAGGCCAGCTTTCGCTTTGAAGATTTTGATCGTTGCTCGGCAAAACTCGACCCCGCTATCTGCAGCGGAGCCATACTTGGCCAGTGCAGGTTTTTTGTCGCCTTGGTCCCAAGCATAAACTAATGGAAGGCAGTCCAAGTAATCGCGCTGCAACTCGGCAGATTTAACCGCCTCCTGTGCTGCCTGCCGAGCCTCGCTCTCACGGTGCATCGTCGAGATGAAGAAGTAGGCTGCAATCGCTGATGCCGCGATCACGCTCGCCGCTGCTAATTTAATCATGGGGGCTCCAATGCCTGACTATGGTGCAAATCGTCTCATCGCCAAGCTGCGAAAGCATGGCGCTGCGGTCATTAAAGCTGCTGACGCTGCCGCAAAGCAAGGCGCAGACGAGACGGCCAATGTGATGCGCGCCACCGCGCCGCGCGATGATCTAGAGCTTGTTCGGTCGATCCGTGTAGAGAAAGCCGACCAGGTGATGAGCAGCAAGGGAAAATCGAGTAAGTTCATCGGCTACCTCGTGAAGGCAGGTGACGAGACGACGATCGTGACAAATGAACGCGGCGTGAAATTCCAGAACGCCAAGCTTCAAGAGCATGGCACGAAGAACATGCCGGCTAATCCGTATTTCAATCCGTCATGGCGGCGGGTGAAATCGCGGGTGAAGGCAAGAATAACGCGCCAGATCCGCAAGGCGTGGCAGAGCGGCAATGCCTAGGCAGCGCTGCTGGCTCGTCATCGAGTATTTCGAATTCATGCCACGCCCAAGCGTGGTGATGGTGTTCCGCCCGGGCGATGTCCGGTGCGGCCTGACGCGCGCGTGCCGCGAAAAGGCAGGCGATCGGATCAGGGAAGTCAGGGAATAGCCCTGTCGCCCGTCAGATGCCCTTGGGCAAGGCATATCACAAAGGAGCCACTCAATGGCTAAACCGACCTCCTATGTCGGCTCGACGGTTGCGGCGCAGCTCGAAACCTCGACGCCCGGCACCTTCGCGCGCCCTTGCGGGCTCAATAACCACACCGTGCAGTTCTCCAAGAACACGCAGGACATCGTCGTCCCGGACTGTGACGATCCGGAACTCCCGGCATGGATCGAGCGCGGCGTCGAAAGCCTCGATATGAGCGTCAACGGTTCCGGCGTCCTTGCTGCTGAGGCGGTGACCACGTGGTGGGAAGCGTTCAACAGTGGCGATAGCATCAATGCCCGCATCTATATCGGCAAGCCTGATGACACGACCAACGGTCATTATTGGGAAGGCAAGATGCACGTCACCGCGTTCGAGATCACCGGCGAGCGCGGGAACAAGGCGCAGGTCAGTGTCACGCTCGTGTCCGACGGAGAGATGACCATCACGGCGGTGACCTGATGGAGCCTATCCGGCTGAACTATCCGAGCGGAGAAGATGAATTTCTTCTCCGCATCGGGGAACTCGAAGCGCTCGACGATCTGACCTCTGACGGCGTGCTCGATCTGCTCTATCGCCTTCGCATGGGGCAGGATCGCGGCAACCTCACCTATGCGCCGGTCAAAGTGCGCGAAGTGATCGCTTGCATCCGCCTCGGCCTCATCGGGGCCGGAATGGACCGCGAGACAGCGCACCGAAAATCGCGCCAAGCCTTCGAAGATGGCGACATGGCGGAACTGAACCTTCTAGCCTTTACGGTGATCTCCCATTCGCTGGCTGCAAAAGAGCA
Organism: Thioclava sp. DLFJ4-1; assembly: GCF_002020145.1. Classification (NCBI taxonomy): domain Bacteria; kingdom Pseudomonadati; phylum Pseudomonadota; class Alphaproteobacteria; order Rhodobacterales; family Paracoccaceae; genus Thioclava; species Thioclava sp. DLFJ4-1. Next base: position 309,670 of record NZ_MPZT01000002.1, on the reverse strand, counting down.
TGACCCGTTGGGGGAGGTGGAGGCGGGGGAGGAGAGCGGCCTAGATTCTCCCGCATCTACGGAAACGGGGCCGCCCTCGGGTTCACGCCGTCGCAAGTCAAAGAAATGACGCTCTGGGAATATTCAGCATGCATCGAGGGCTGGAACAGAGCGCAAGGCAAGGGCGCGGGCTCAGAAAACCCGCCGCTCACAGATGAGCAATACGATGCTCTCTGCGATATCATGGATGGTCTCTGATGGCAGACAATACCGCCGGAATGGAACTCCCGATCGGGGTAACAGAGAACAAGATGCTCCAGCAGCTCGCGCGCCTGGAGAAGAAGCTTCTCGATACCCAGGACAAGGCGGGCAAGGGCTTCGTTAAGGCGAATGCGGCGGCAACCGGCTCGTTTCTAAAGATGTCGAAGTCGGCACAGGCTGGCATCCAGAACGTCAGCTATCAGATGCAGGATTTGATCGTCCAGATTTCGAGCGGTCAGGGCGCCTCGCGCGCATTGTCCCAGCAGCTTCCGCAACTCCTTTCTGGCTTCGGCGTCTTCGGCGCCATCCTCGGCACGGTGGCGGGCGCGACAATTCCGCTGGCTGCCAGCTTCTTCAATACCGGCGAAGAGGGGAAGGCGCTTAAGAAGAAGGTCGACGACCTCACGAAGTCGATCGACGAATATCGCGGCGCCGTCAAAGACGCGTCTCTTCCGACTGACGAACTCGCGAAGAAATACGGGACGGCGACCGCTGCGGCTAGGGAGTTTCTGGACGCCCTCGTGAAGATCGATCGCGCCAAGACGATCACCGGTGCACAGGATATCGGGAAAGAGATCGCAAAGGGATTCGGCGATTTCGGGGGGCTGAATGGTTCGCAGGTGAGTGACCTTGCGGCAAAGGGTGTCGCCGGGATCAAGCGTGAGCTTCAGGACGTGGCGCGGCAGTTCACAGTCGTGACCGACGCGGCGAAGCGGCTCGATCTGTCGAACCTGCAGGCGAGCCTGCAGGGCCAAGCAAACGACGCGGAAGCGATCGCGAAGGCTATCGAGAAGATCCAAGACAAGCTAGGCCTGTCGAAAGAGGCTGCAACGCAGTTTGCGTCTGCTTTGGCCGATCTCGCTCAGGCGAAAACGGTTGGCGATCTGGTCAGTGCATTCTCGGAGATCAAGCAGCAGATCGAAGCCGCATATCCGGACATCAACAACATGCCGACAGCTGTGGCTGATCTCTATCATCAGGCAGCCAATGCCGGTGAGGCGATGGCAAATCTCACCGGCGCCAGCGAAAGCGCTGGAACTGCGATTAGCAATGCAGCGAACGAAGCTGCGCGCCTAGCGCAAAACCTCGGTGCTGCAATGGCTGCGCTCGCTCAGGTTGAGCAGGGGATCGTCACCGCGAACCGGCGCGCGTCGAACCAGCTCAAAGTGAAGCTTGCAACGGTTGGTAATCCGGAGGGTCGAGCTGCTGGTCTCGCGCGCGAAAAGTACAACGAGGCGAGTGGCGCTGCCGCATATGCGGCTATCGCGAACGGAAGCACATCGACACTCACAGAACTTTCGCGGCGCACCGCTGCTCAGGCAGAGGCAGCGAAAGAGATCGCAGCGGCGCAAGAGCAGCTGTCTGCCGCGGAAAAAGCTTTCCAGAAGTCGCAGAGCAGCAGCGGGAAGGACAAGACCGCAAAGGATCGGCAGAAGTTCTTCGACACCGCTGACCAGCAGATGGAGAGCATGAAGCGCCAGATCGAGCTACTGGGGAAAACGAAGGCAGAGGCGGCCGCCCTCGAAGCCAAATGGAAGCTGCTCGACGAGGCCAAGAAGCGCGGGATCGATCTCGACAGCCAAGTCGCGGGGTCGGGTGAGACGGTGCGCGAGCAGATCGACCGACAGGCGCAGTCCATCGGCGACCTGACCGCGAAATACGAGCAGGCCCGCGAGCGTGCGCAGTTCTTCGAGCAGGCTCAACAGACGCTGAAGGATGGGCTCGTCGACGCGATTGTTGAGGGCAAGAACCTGTCCGGCGTGCTGGAGGATCTGGCGAAGATGCTGGCGAAGGCTGCGCTGCAGGCCGCACTGTTCGGCGATGGCCCGCTTGGCGGCAGCGGCTCGGGGCTACTTGGTGGCATTGTTTCTGGCATCTTCGGTGGCGGTTCCACCCCCACGATGCCGAAAGGTGGATACACGCTGGCAAACGTCAACAGCTTCGACGGCGGCGGCTTCACTGGCCTTGGCATTCGGTCTGGCGGCATCGACGGAAAGGGCGGTTTCCCGGCCATCTTGCACCCGAACGAGACAATCCTAGACCATACCAAGGGCCAGTCCGGCGGCGTCAGCGTCAGCATGAGCATCGACGCGCGAGGCGCGAAGGGTGGCGAGGCTGAGAACCTGCAGCGCGTAGCAGGACAGATCGTCGACCAGGCTGTTGCCAAGGTCAAAGCCGCACAGAAACGGGGATACTGATGCCGGATTTCCCGAAGACGATCATCACCGGCGTCACCCGACAGCTTGCAAGCGCCGTCACGTCCACGCAGTCGCCGTTCACGCTCGGTCGGCAGGTGCAGGACTGGGGCGGCGAACTCTGGCAGTTCAAGATCGACGTGGTACTGCGGGGCAAGAACGCGCGCGCCTTCGAAGCCTTCACCAACGCCATCCTAAACAAGCGCAAGATCTTCACCCTGCGCGACGCCCTGATCTGCAACTCGAGCCGCACCGAGGCCATCACGGTCAACGGCGCCGGGCAGTCCGGCAACCAGCTCGTCACCAGCGGCTGGGGCGCGGCTGGCATTGCGGCCGGCGACTTCTTCTCGATCGGCACGGGCGACGAGGCGCGGCTCTACCAGATCACCGAGGACTGCATCCCGGTCGCGGGCGATTGCACGCTCAAGTTCGTGCCGCGTCTGCGCTCGATGCCGAGTGAGGGTGAGGCAGTCGAGATCGCTTACCCGCAGGTGGCGATGCGCGCGATCGAGGATGTTCCGACAAGTATCGCGGTCGGCGTGATGCGCTTCACGGTCAGCGTAGCGGAGGCAGTATGAGCCGGGATATGCAGGCGGCGAATCTCGCGTCGATCGGCGATCAGATGGTGCGGATCGTCGGCTTCTTCGAGGGCGAGTTCGCGGGTGGCACGGTGCGGCTGTGGACTGGCGACATCGGCACGAACTTCACCTGGGACGGCAAGGAATGGGCCGGGGCAGGGACGCTACTCGGGTTCTCGAACATCGAAGAGACGAATGATGTCGTTGCTAGCGGGATCAGCGTCTCGCTCTCCGGCGTCCCGGTGGACATGGTAGCGATCGCGATCGCGGAGTCGGAACAGAACGCCCCTGGCACGCTGTGGATCGGGTTCATGTCTGAGGACTGGCAACTGCTGGCCGATCCAGAGTTGGTGTTCTCCGGTCTGCTCGATGTCCCGACAATCGAAGATGGGGCCGACACCTGCACGGTCACGATCAGCTATGAAAGCCAGCTGATCGACCTGCAGCGTGAGCGGGAGTGGCGCTACACGAATGAAAGCCAACAGGTGCTCTATCCCGGCGACAAGGGCTTCGAATACGTCACCTCGATTCAGAACAAGACCGTAAATTGGGGCAAGGACTGATGCGAAAACCGGATTGGCCCAGCATTCTGACGCGCGAGATCGAGGCTGCCCGTGGGCGGCCTTTTTCATACGGCGAGCATGACTGCGCGACTTGGGCGTTCGATGTTCGCCATGCGCTGATCGGGGGAGATAACCCGGCAGAGCAATGGCGCGGGCGCTACCGCACTGAGATCGGCTGCGCGCGGGTCATGAAGCGGCTCGGCTGGGAGAGCGTCGAGGCGGGCGCGCGGGCGCTCCTGGGCGAACCACTCGCATCAGTTCGGCTGGCGCAGCGCGGCGATATCGTCTTCGCAGACGGTGCGCTCGGAATTTGCATTGGGAAAGAGGCCGCGTTCGTGGGTGCGGACGGGCTTAAGGGCAAGCTGCTGCGCGACTGCGCTCTGGCTTGGAGGGTGTGATATGCCGCAGGCTGCTGTCGGTGCTCTGGCCCTTGGTGGGGCGGCTGTTGCTGCTGGTGGTGTCGGTGCCGCGCTTGCCGCGACCGGATTCATCGGAATTGCTGCCAACTTCGGTGCCTCGCTCCTTCTGTCGGCTGCCGCGTCCGCGCTCGCGCCCAAGCCTGACTTCGGGATCAAGTCCCGCGATGTCACGGTGCGAGAGCCTGCATCGCCGCGCAAGATGGCTTATGGCACGGTCCGCACTGGCGGCACGATCGTATTCTTGGAGACCAGCGGCGAGAAGCGCCTGTCCGACCAGAACCAAGACGGCTGGGTCAATGGCCCGTGGGATCTGACCGAGCTGAAGGAGTGGCTCGACAAGCTGCTCGGACCGGTTCAGGACGCGTTCGGTGGCAGTGACGCGACAGAGGAGACCTTCGAGAACCCCGGAAAGCGGATGCTGCACATGATCATCGTTCTCGCTGGTCACGAGGTCGAGGCGATCGACGAGGTCTATTTCGACGGCGAACTCGCGTTCAACGCAGATGGATCCCCAGCGCTCAACAAAAAGGGAAAGCCGAAATACGTCGGCAACAACGTCTATGCCCAGATCGAGAAGCGCCTCGGCGCGCCGGATCAGGAAGCCTTCACGCTTGTGCGCGACTACCTGCCCTATAAGTGGACGGCTGACCATAAGCTAAGCGGCTGCGCAGCGCTTGCTGTAACGCTGTATTTCGACCCGAAAAAGTTTGCCAACGGGATGCCGAACGTTACCGCGAATGTGCGCGGGAAGAACAACATCCTCGATCCGCGCACCGGCACCCGTGGTTATACCGATAACGCGGCGCTCTGCCTCGCAGATTACCTTGCAGACAGTACCTATGGGCTCGGCGCCGAGATCGACGACCCGCGAGGCACCAACGAAGATGAGCTGATCGCGGCCGCGAATGCCTGCGATGAGGTGGTGGCAACCGTCGATGACGCGACCGAGACGCGGTACACGCTCAATGGGATCGTCGACACCAGCCAGACGCCGCAGACAGTCATCCGCGCCATGCTGACCTCGATGGCTGGGCATGCAGTACGGCGAAGCGGCCAGTGGTATGTGCTGCCCGGTGTCTATCGCCCGCCCTCGATGAGCCTCACGGACGGGCAGGCGACAGGTTCGCTCAAGCTCGTGACACGGCTTTCCCGGAGCGACAACTTCAACTCCGTCCGGGGCACATTCGTCAGCCCGGAGAATGACTGGCAGGTCGATGATTTCCCGGCTTACGAGAGTGCCGCCTACCTCGCAGAGGATCGCGGCCGGAAGTCGTGGCAGGATATCGAGCTTCCCTTCACCATCTCGGCGTCAATGGCCCAGCGGATCGCGAAGATCGAACTCGAGCAGGCGCGCCGTCAGATGTCGATAGAGTGGCCTGGGAACCTGAGCATCATGCAGGTCGGTTGCGGTGATGTCGTGAGCGTCACGCGCGATCGCTGGGGCTTCGATGGCAAGCCATTCATCGTGACGGGCTTCACCTTCGAGAAGGCGGACAACGGGTTGATCCCGAGCTTGCGGCTGGCTGAGACGTCTCCGCTTGTCTACGACTGGGACTCGAACGAGGCGCAGATCTACGCCGCGGCGCCGCGCACCTCGCTGGATGATGCGTTCGACGTCTTCCCGCCGGGCATCACCGATGTCACCGAGAGCCTCTACGCAACCCGCCAGAACGCGGTGAAGGCGCGCACGGCAGTGAGCTGGTCGGAGAGCCTGAGCGGGAGCGTCGATCGGTACGAGCTGGAAGGCAGCCTCGACGGTGGCGAGTATGGGCTCCTTGCGATCACGCCAAACCTCACGGCGAGCATCGACGACATCACCCCGGGCAACTGGAAGTTCCGCGTCCGGGCAGTGACGATCCTCGGCGCGGATTCCGATTGGTCCTCAGTGGTGACGAAAAAGATCACCGGCCTCGGAGACGAGCCTGCGGCGCTGGTGGACGCCACGCTTCAAGCGGCTGGCGGTCTCGCAATCCTGAAATGGGACCTGCACGCGGATCTCGATGTGCGCATCGGTGGTCACATCGTGATCCGGCATTCGAGCAATGCCGTCCCCAGCTGGAGCAACTCGGTTTCCGTGGATGAGGTGTCCGGTGCTCAGACGGTCGCGTTGGTGCCACTCGTGCCCGGCGCGTACATCGTCCGAGCCCGCGACAGCTCCGGCATCCTTGGGCCCGCGACGACGCTGATCGCGATGGGCGTGCAGGCCGTGCCGTTCACAGCGGTCGGCACGCTGCAGGAGGACGACACTTTCACCGGCACGAAGACTGCGTGTGGGGTCGTCTCTGGTGCGCTGCAGCTTTCGTCCGGGGAGCTGATCAGCTCCTTTGCATCAATCGCTGCACTGCCGTCGATCGCATACCCGACCGGAACGGTCGCGGGGCAGGCGACATATGAATTCGCGAACAGCTTTGACTTTGGGGCTGTGAAGACCGTTCGACTGCGTCGCGAGATCGATATGGCGATAATCAGCCTCACGGACAGCATCGCCGGGCGCCCAGGCAAGGTGTCTACGTGGTCCTCGATTGTTGGCGCAGGTGGCGCGGACGCAGATGCATGGGTCGAGGTCGCCCTGACCGACGACGACCCCGCAGGAACGCCCGTTTGGGGTGATTGGAAGCTTGTCGAGAATGACGAGATTACTGCACGCGCGGTCAAGGCGCGCGCTCAGATGAAAACGCTTGATGCGAAATACACGCCACGGATCTCCGTGCTGCGTCTACATGCTGACGAGGTAGCATAATGTCCCAAGTTCCGAACTATGCCGTCGAGGACAGCGATGGCGCGATGTTCATTGCGCAACTCAACGATCTGTTTTCAGCGGTCAAAACACTCAATGCAGGCGCGACGGAGCCCGCCGACCCGTCTCCGTCGATGCTCTGGGCCGACACGAGCACGAGCCCTCCCGCCATCAAGGTCAGAAACGATGCCAACACTGATTGGGTAGATGCCCTGCAGGCGTTCGGAATGTCTAATAATGGCCAGTCTCTGGCCAAAGCGGCTACCTATGCGGCAATGCGCACGCTGTTGGGACTCAAGACGCTCGCGCTCTACGATATCCAAGGTCTCAGCAAGGGGGTAACGACCGCCTCTGTGAGTGATGGGGTTCAGGCGAGCTCCTATTCGCCTTCGCCGGATACCGGGAACATGCGTCACATCACCAACGGCGGAGCCTTCACTTTCAACGCGCCCATCTTCGCCAATGAATACACGATGGTCATCGAGGTGACGAACAACGCGACCGCAGGGGCGATCACCTTCGCTGGTTTCGACAAGGTGAACGGAGAGAGTGATCTCACTACGACAGATGGCGACGTGTTCATCATCTCGATCGCGAAGACCAAGAACAAGGTGATCGCCAACATCGGGGCCGCCCAATGAGCTTTCCTTTGTCTCCTCTTTTCTTACAGGGCAAGCGTGGTAGCTCTTCGGTATTTCTCGACCCGTTCATGACCACCTCGCCTGCTGCAGACTGCCGAGAGGGTGACCTCGTGATCGTGGTCAACAAGAAGGACCAAGGCGGTTCGCCCCCGGGTCTGCCCAATGTGCCATCCGGATTCACCTCGATCATGGCGATCTCGGCCTCCGGAGGCTCGCCCACGACCTATTACCTCACCATGCGCATGAGCTACGGGATCATTGGAGCGAGCGGTTTCCCCGCCGTTCCAAACGATTTCGTGAGAGCCTTTGTGCTTCGTCCGGCCAAACCTACGGCTGCGCCTCTTGCTGTCGCGAGCATTGCTCCCGGTACAGTTGACCTATCAGGTTATGCGAAGCCGATTGCGGCGTTCAGCTGCTCGATGCAGAAGAATTCGCTTGTTGCCGCCAGTACGCTTTCCGGTGGCTCTGGAGATCTCAATCTAAGCTATGCCCAGGCCTACAGCGGGCTGTCCATCAAGTATCGGATGCAGTTTTTCGTCGGCGGCGCGGCCTATACGCTGGACCCTGCAACGTACACCCTCAGCGAGGGTACGCCGGACGTGATCTTTGGCTCTCCGCAGGGCTACGTCGAGACATTTGCCGTTCACAACGCGGCCTGATCCCACCCCACAACCAGACGACGACATCCCGCCACAGGCGGGCTTTTTTGTGCCGAAAGGGGGCATGACGTGATGACAGAAGACATCCGGCCACGGATCGAAAACAGCGAGCGTGGGATCACGCTGAACAAGTCGTTGGCGTGGACCATTCTCACGGCCCTCATTGCTGGAGGGTTCTGGGTCGGCTCGCAGGTGACGGCGCTGCAATCCATCACGCAGGACAACAAGGCCCGGTCAGCTGACCAGAGCGCCGAAATTACCGTCATCAATAACCGTCTTCGCAGCATCGAGACACAGCAGGCCCGCAGCGACGAGAAGTTCTCGAACATTCTCGGCTACCTAACGCGCATCGACGCCCGTCTCGAGCGGATTGAACAGGGGAAGTGAAACCATGAAACTGATCTCCAAAGAGGAGCGCCATCGCGCTCGCATCGGCTATTCCTTCGCAGGCATTGTGCTCACGCTTTGCGCACTTCTGACGCCTGTCGTGAGTTGGAGCTGGCTCGGCTATCAGCTCGACCCGAATGCGGTGTTCTTCATTGCGCTCGGCTTGCTCGTTTTCTCCGCAGTAGGGCGCTTCATTGCGCAGCCGCAGGGCTTCTGGGCAAACCTGTGGCGCATCGGACTGATGGTCGTGATCATGGTTTTCGCGATGGCGCACTTCGCCGCCGCCGAGGTGTATCGACCAGCGGGCCCCCAGCTCTCGCCCAGCCAATCAGCGATCGCGCCCGGTGCATCCGTCACTGAGCATCAGATCATCATGCGCGCGTTGCCAGAGATCAAGCGGCACGAGGGCGTTCGGCTCACCGCGTACCGCGACCCAATTGGCATTCCTACGATCTGCTCCGGCACGATCCGTGGTGTCAGCATGGGAATGACGATATCTGCCGCCGACTGTGACCGGCTGATCGCATCCGAGGCCACGGAATACTGGCGCGGCGTCTCGCGGGCGATGACGCTGGAGACGAAGCGGCTGCGGATCAACGTGCCGCGTGGGGCGGCATGGACCGATTTCACGATCAACGTCGGCATCGGCGCGGCGAGTAAATCTACTGCAATGCGGCGGTTGAATGACGGGAACGTCACGGGTAGCTGCAAGGCAATGACCTGGTTCAACAAGGCGGGTGGCTTTGTCTGGGTCGGCCTCGTCGTCCGGCGCGACGACAATTACGACATGTGCATGGTGGGCGCGTGATATGGCTCGCCAAGAACTGGCGTCTGGTAGCGTCGCTCGGTCTGCTCGCCACCGCGTTCGGCGCGGGCCTGTGGGTGCGTGACGCCTTCTGCCGCGCCAAGGTGGCCCAGATGCAGGCGAACGCAGCAGAGGCCACGTCAGCCGCCCTCCGGGCCGAGCGGGTCCGCACCGCCCATGCAATCGCCGAGGCCAATGACAAAGCGCGCCAGCTAGCCGACGCCGAAGCGGCGCTGCTCGCCGCTCGCGATGCCCGCGCCGCAGCCGAAAGGAGGCTCTTCGATGCGCTTGATGCTGACCCCGGTCTTGATGCTCCCGGCCTTCCTGGCAGCGTGCTCGACCAAATCCGCGGACATTGGGCCCAATGAGCCGCTGGCGCAGATCCGCGTTGAAGTCCCTGCAGCGGCGCGCGTTCCGTGTCCGGCGCCAGAGACGTTTATGGCGGCAGGCGGGACGCTACGTGCAGACGCTGTGACGATCACGCGGCTCGGGGACGCGTTGACCGACTGTGAGCGGCGACGGGCGCTGGCGGTGAGTGCGGTGAATGGGTGAAACAAGAGGCGCTCCGATGAAAATATTCCAGGACGTCCTGCCACACGCAGCAAAACATCGGGATCAAGAACAAAAGAGCAGCCTTCATGTCGACGGCCCGATATCGACGTACCAACGCAAGCAGAGCGCGATCTGGACGAAGCAGGGCTGAGGCGGGGGTATGAGCTCAAAGCGACAAAGGGGGACCCCGAATGATTAATGCTCTCGCGAAAGCCCACCCATAAACGCACTTTTCCGGTAAGCTGAGGCAGACGGTTGCGGTCGGCAAAAAGGTCGACCATCTCAGGCGAGCGATAAACTTGTCATCTCGGCCAACAGCTTGTGCTGAGGTGAAAGCCTCCGATAATCCCCATAGATTAAGTGATTCTTTGAGAGGAAGTTATGGCCAGAAAGCTGTCGATCAGCGTGCCCGGAATCGGGAGCTTTAGAGCTTCTAGTAAGAAGGCGCTGATCGCGCTCCTCGTTCAAGAGAAAGAATTTTGGGAGAGCCTATTTCCAGAAGGGGTTCCCACCCGTTTCAATGATCACCATCGAACGAGAACCGATGCACTTCAATATTCGAAGGTTATTTCGACTGTGGAGGAAAGTTCAGTCGACGAGTTAAGGTCAGACGTAAGTCTGATGGGAGTAAAAGTGTTTCCACCCAGAGGCACTGCAATGGGTAAGGTGCTCGCGATACTGAGTTCGAGCGACAATCCAAGATATAAATTTGTGATAGCGAACGTCATGACCGCTCGATTGCGTGTTTCGGAAGGGGTCCCTAGAAATCAGATTACTGGAGACTTTGAGCAGAACATGCTGACAGTCTCACAGTCCATCGAAGCGCTCGCTGACGTCGTCGAAAATTTCAAATCGTCGCTCTTCCTTAGAGAGCAAGAGAAACTAGTGAAGTCTCTCGTTGAGAACATCAGCCTCGATCAGGTGGCGGCGACGGAAGCATCTCTAAAATTATCAACTTTCTCTTCTGAAGAAATAGCTCGCAGACGCGCTGAGACGTCACGATTTCGCAGGATCAGGCTTGCGATTGCGGACCGATATAAAGCCAGAGGGGAAGAACTGGTGGCCGACTGGGATGGGAGGTTTCGTGATGCCCATGACCGGTACATAAAAAAGCTCCAGTTCGAAGCTCCCGTGACGCTGTGGAAGAGAGAGAAAAAGAGACACACTTGGCGGTCAAATGTGGCTCTTTTTTCGTTCATCTTGGTTCTCATCCTAATCATCGGCGCAGCGACTTGTGGCGTCATCGCCTATGGTGACACGATCGCAAACAGCTTTCATCGCAACAGCTGCTCTACAGCGGATCCTTTCGACTGCCGCGACATCCTCAATGCGAAGGGTCCGCTAACGGTTGGGGTTATTTTGCTCGCTGCTTCTATGCTGCTCTGGTTGATGAAAATCCTCAATCGAACTTACAGGGAGGCGGGCCAGCACGCCGAGAATGCAGCAGAGCGGAAGGCGTTCGTGGAGACCTATCAGGCGATGATCGAAAGTGGACAAGTCCCTGAGGAGCATAGAGCTATCATTTTGAACGCTGTCTTCCGACCCTCGAAAGATGGTCAACCGGTCGACGACAACAGCGGCTTAGACGTTTCCGCCGTAAGTGCCATCTCAAAGATCCTCCACGGCGGCCGGGTTTGATTGCTGCTACTATCTGTGAGGCTAACTACACGCCGCGCTGAATGGATTGGGCACCGAGGCTGGAAACCGAACACAAGCGGAATTCAGACTCCGACGGATCGGCGCCGGATAGGAGCGCACGGGTTTCGGAGAGACCAGGTCAATCTTCCATCCTGCCAGCCGGAGCCGCGGGCGGCGCACAATCTCCCGGTGCTTATTATAGGAGCTAGAACGCATGTCGTGGATTGCTGAGAACTGGGCTGACCTATCCGCCGTGACCGGGCAGCTTCTTACCGTCGCGGGCGCGGCATGGGCGGTGCGATCGCTTCTACGGCTGACCCCTGACGCGGCGGTTGCGATGTGGAAGCAAGCGGGTGGGCTCAGCTCAGTTGATGATCGAAAGATCAGGGATCTTCCAGCGGTACGACAGCTACTCAGCGACGCCTCAAATGCGCGTTGGGGCGTTGCGCTGGCGGCTGTTGGTACGATACTGCAGGCCCTTCACCCCATAGCCAATCTGGTCCACTGAAAGAAGGTTGCGATGAAGCCCTCCGGGATTAAAGTCGAGCGCCGCGAGGACGGCACGCTATACGTCGCGAAAGAGACCTGGTCGGACACGATCCCGGCCGACATGATAGACCACTGGATCGACTGGTACGCGCAGATGCACAAGCAGCACGGATATGACGGGTATCGCGAGATGTCCGAAGCTCTGCGAGCGGCGACTGTGCGCTGATGGGGAAGTTTCACGTCTGCCACCGCATCGTCATCCGCGACGAGGATGACCGGATCGTCTCGGACGAGCCCTATGACAACTTCATCGAGGGGAAGGACGCGTTTGATCGGGTTGAGGCAATGCCGGGCCAGACCGTCGCGCTGCAGCACGGGGCGAGGGTGATCTTAAAGAAGTTCCGGTGAAGTTGACGCCGTGGCGCTCGTATTTCATCGATGATAGTTTTGATGACCGCACCGTGAGGCAAGTGGGTCTAATCAATATCTACCGCAGCGGCATCTCAGAGAGCTCCGATTTTTTCTCGACATTAAAGAGCCGGCTAATCCGCTTCCGCCAGACCTAACTTCCTAGCAAATTCGATGTCGTAACTCAGGACATGTTCTTGGAATTCTTTGAGGAAGACCGGCTCGCGTTCTTGTTGCTCTTGGAACATTTTCTCAACGGCGGGTAATGCGTTTTCTGGGTCCCAAGATGTCACGTACCCCTGATGGTCCTTTGAAGAAGACTTTTTGAAAAGCCTTGCATATCGCACTGGCGTGATCCCGATGAATTGCTTGAATGCGACGCGCTGGGAGCAAGGATCCGTCGAATCAACCTCAATAGAATCGGGGTAAAGGTGGTTCACAAAGCTCTTCGGATAAGGTTCCAAGAAGACTACAGATGTAATTCCGCTAGCGACGATGTGCTTGGCACAATTGTGGCAAGGGAAAGTTGTGCAGTAAAGGTTAGCCCCTCCAATAGCTGCGCCATTGCGAGCCGCACCTGTTATCGCGGCCATTTCAGCATGTACGGCTCGACCGAACTCCAAGGATGACATGACCTGGGTCTTTTTGAGTGGGGCATCATCTCCATCGAGATACTTCTTTTCTATCTCTTGGGCCTCAATCTCCCCATCCTGTAACTCGCCGTGGTCGCGTAACTTCTCTACTATTTCGATCACCATCTGGCGCTTTAGAATTGTATTTACGTCTCGACCGAGGGCGACATCTCGAGCGTCGACGCCATCTTCAGCCCAGTAAGTCCCACCAAAAGCTTTTGGCGCCTCGTTGAAGCCAGTTGCGACTATATAGCCTTCTTTCTCGATGGCCGCTCCCACCTGCCTCGCGGTGTCGCAGGATGTTAGAGCAACATTGGCTGCAAGGTTCTGAAAAAATTCCGACCGGGTAGGGGAGACCTTGGGGTCTTGAAACAGTGCCCGGAAAAATCGGTTCAGGGTTTCTTTCGCTTCTTTGGGCTTCGATGTGTCGATGATGACATCGGCTTGATGGAAAACCTTTCCCACTCGCTGTCCGAAGTCATTGTCGGCCTCAGAGTCGTCCTTCGCAATCAAGATTTGCGCGGTTTCTTCCCAGTTGCGAGCGTTAGGAGCTTCTGCATGCCCACCTGCGAATTTTTGCGCTAAACCCGCTCGGCGCAGGTCGGCGGGTTCATGGCAAGAAACAAGAATGAATTGGTCGCCATAGACCTCACGAAGTGATTTTGCTTCTTCCGGCCGTTTGATCTGGTCGACGATGTACGCGATCCCGAAATCATCGTCTTGTGGCGTCGCCTGCTGGCGTGCAAATGCGATGTTAACTACCGCCACCATGGCGAAGTAATCGTTCCGACCGGAAAGTTCTCGTAGGAGATTGCAGGCTTTTATCCTCGTGTCGAAGCGTGCTTCCGCGGGGCTATCTTGCAACTTTACGCCTACGTCGACTTCCTTGAGGTGATCGGTGAGCTTTATGACCCTAGATTTGTAGTAGAGGCTGTGCAGCTCTTGCTTCAGCCAGCTGGATACCTCGACAGTGTCCACGCCGATTCGACCGACGATGCCGATAACAAGCTCTGGAGACGCGACAGACATGATATCACTTTCAGGTATGATTTTCTAGATTTCAAATTCTTCTAGCATATGCTTTCTGAGACTACTCTAGGGAGTCAACTATGAAAAATGAAACCACAGGACAGACCGCAGTGACCTTCACTTCAGCATTCAGGCATGCAGTGAAGCAATATGATAATTTGAGTGCCTCCAAGAAGGAGGACATAAGAAGGACGAAGGCTCGTCTCCAGCATCGTCAGGAGAAAGCCAAGGAGTTTGCTTCGGCTTCCTGAAGCGAGGCTATAAGCGAAAAAATACTCTATGCTACTGCGCGCTCACGATTTTCTATCGTCGGCGCGTTTTTCATGGTGGAGAAAGGCCGTCGCCACCTGGCTAGGTGCGCACAAGCGTTTCCTAGGCGAGTCGGTCGTAGAAGCAGGTAATCGGAGGGTAGCAAGCGTCTTAAGGAGTGGGTCGGATACTACAAATCTGCGGGACACCTTCGCGGTAACCCATTGATTTGCATGATGCGCTATTTCGCACCTGCGGGACACCTAGTCCCTGTTTTCCAAAGGAAAAGAGGGAGTTTGGTGGGTGACCCTGGAATCGAACCAGGCGTGGGTCGCCCCGGCGGAGTTACAGTCCGCTGCCGCACCTTGCAGCACGTCACCCGACGCTGGGCGGGAGATACAAAAGGGGGCGGGAGGCGTCAAGAGAGAGTTTGCCGAAAAATTGCCCTCCGGATCAGAGCTTGCCAAACGAGGCCATTCAGCGCAGGTAGGGGCCAAAGGAGACCCGCGATGAAAAAGCCAGTCTGGGTGATCGAAAAGGAACGTGCCAAACGCGCTGCGGCCGCCGAGACCGTGTGGCTCTTCGGCCTGCATGCGGTGCGCGACGCGCTGCAAAACCCGATGCGCGAGCGGCTTCGGCTGGTTTGCTCCAAGAACGCCGCCGACAAACTGGCCGAGGCGATCGCGGTGTCCGGCATGGAGCCCGAGATCGTCGATGTGCGGAAGTTCGACAAATTCGTGCCGATCTCGACCGATTCCGTCCACCAGGGCGCGGCACTCGAGGTGAAGCCGCTCGATTGGGGCGCGCTGAAGGATGTCTGCTACGATGCGCGCCGCGTGGTGCTGCTCGACCGGGTGACCGATCCCCATAACGTGGGCGCGATCCTGCGCTCGGCGGAGGTCTTCGGCGCGGCCGCCGTGATCGCGCCGCATCGCCATTCCGCGCCTGAGACCGGTGCGCTTGCGAAAACCGCCTCCGGCGCGCTGGAGCGTCAGCCCTATCTGCGGGTGAAGAACCTCTCCGACGCGATGGAGGAGCTGCGCCAGATGGGCTTCCGGCTGATCGGGCTTGCGGGTGAAGCCAAGATGTCGCTCGAAGACGGGCTGTCCGAGGCGGGAATGGAACCGGTCGCGCTGGTTCTGGGCGCCGAAGGGCCGGGGCTGCGCGAGAAAACCCGTGAAACCTGCGACCGTCTGGTGCGAATCCCCTTCGCGGGCGAATTCGGGTCGCTCAACGTCTCGAATGCCGCCGCAGTGTCTCTTTACGCATCCGCAAGCCGCTGACGGTCACAAAATCGCGATTATGAGGGTATGGACCTTAAAACCAGTGAGATGCGTTCCTATCTCACTGTCAGAGGCGCAGCTTCGGAACCGCCGCGCCTCTAGTTCACTGTCCCTCGTTCCGCCACTATTGCGCCCAGCCTTTAAGGCTTGGGCGCATTTTTCTTAGAGGGCTGCGACAAAGTAGAGGTTTCAGATGCAAGACGAGATTCGCGACATTCTGGGCAAATCGAAGGTGATCGCCGTGGTCGGCATGTCCCACAAGCCGGAGCGCCCCTCCTATGGGGTCGCGCAGTTCCTGCAGTCCAAAGGCTACCGCGTGATTCCGGTCAACCCCGGCCTCGCCGGGCAGGAGTTGCTGGGCGAGACGGTCTATGCCGATCTCGGCGCAATCCCCGACGAGATCGCGGTGGATATGGTCGACGTGTTCCGTCGCTCCGAGGCAGTGCCTGAGGTCGTGGATGAGGCCTTGGCACATCTGCCGCATCTCAAGACCATCTGGATGCAGCTTGGCGTGTCTCATGACGCAGCGGCCGAGACGGCGCGCGGGCAGGGGGTCAAGGTCGTGATGAACCGCTGCCCGAAGATCGACTATCCGCGCGTGATGGCCGGCTGAGGCGGGGGCTCTGCCCCTCGGCCTGTCGGCCTCACCCCCGGGATATTTTCCAAGAGCGAAGAGGGGGGCAGCGCCCCTCAGCCCTTAACGGCTTTGACCGCCTCCAGGATCGCATCGGCGATGTAATCCAGATCGGGCTGCTTGAGGCGTGCGGGCAGGCGCGTGTCACAGGCGCGCATCAGCATCTCGCGGGTCTTCGGCAGGTCCGGTACGTCACCGAGGAACTGCCAGTTCCAGAAGGCGCGCGCGTTGTCTTGGCTGAGACCGAATACCTGAACACTGACGCCGCGGGCTTTCGCCTCTGATTGCAGCTTGCGGGCCTCCTCGTCGGACCAGTCGCCTGCAAGATTGAACTGCAGCGAATCCGGGGCGCGGGTTTCGGGGTCGAGCGGCGGAGGCACGTCGAGCCAGTCGCTCGTGTTTAACCGTTCGGCAACATAGTCGTGGTTGGCGCGGCCATCGTTCACACGGCGCTCCACTTCCGCGATCTGCGGGCGGATGACGGCGGCGGAGAGGTTCTGCATCCGGCAGTTATAAAGCGGCAGCTTGTTCTGCCAGTGATGGAAGCTGTTTTGCAGTCCCGGATGCTTCTTCCAGTTATGCTCGTAGGCGCCCGACATGATCACCGCGCGTGCGGCGAGTTCCGGATCGTCGGTCAGCAGGATGCCGCCTTCGCCCGCGTTGATCAGCTTGTAGGACTGGAAGGAGAGGCAGCCGATCTTGCCGATCGTGCCGATCTTCTTGCCATTCCAGAGCGTGCCGAGCGAATGCGCTGCGTCTTCGATCACCGGCACGTCCTTCTCGGCGGCCAGCTCCATGATCGCGTCCATGTCGGAGGTGTGGCCACGCATGTGGCTGATCATCACCGCGTCGATGCTGTCGTCGAATTTCGCGCGGAAATCGTCGAGGTCGATGCGGAAATTGGAGCCGACTTCGACCAGCACCGGCACGCAATCGGCATGGACGATGGCGGACGGGACGGCGGCGAAGGTGAAGGCCGGGACCAGCACGCGTGCCCCGCGCGGCAGGTCGAGCGCCTTCATCGACAGGAACAGCGCCTGCGAGCACGACGACACGGCGACCGCGTATTTCACGCCCATGAATTCGGCGAATTCGGCTTCCAGCTTGGCGACCGGCGCGTCTGCGGAGGTGTAGCGGAAGAGGTCTCCGCTGGTCAGGAGGCGTTCGATCTCGGCTCGGGCGGCCTCGGGGATGGCCTCGGCGTCATAGCAATTCGGGGCGGTCTGTCCGTCACGCGGCATGGCAAGATATCCTGAAACTGACTTTCAGGTTTTCTTTACACGAATGCCGCTTTTCGCGCCAATGAAGAATTCATGACCAAATTTGAGGCGGCGGCGGCTTGCCTAGATCCCCAGCTTGTCGCGCATCGAGAACCACGTCATCGCGGCGACCAGAAGCGGGCTGCGCAGGAGCGAGCCGCCCGGGAAGCCCGGCACTTTCAGCCCGGCCATCAGGTCGAAGCGCTCGGCCTGACCCGCGACGGCCTCGGCCATGATCTTGCCCGCCATCGTGCCCATCGCTACTCCATGGCCCGAGAAACCGCTGGCCGAGAGCGCGTTTTTCAAAGGCCGTGCGAAATAGGGCATCCGGGTGCGGGTGATCGCGAGCGTGCCGCCCCAAGCGTAGTCGATCTTCACATCCGCAAGGGAGGGGTAGACCTCCAGCATCGGTTTGCGCACGGTCTGCACGATGTCGGGGAACTTGTAGCCATAGCTTTCGCCGCCGCCGAAGAGCAGGCGATTGTCGTCAGAGAGCCGCCAGTAGTTCACCACGAATTTCGTATCCGCGACGGCGACGTTCTCGCGCAGCACTTCGGCCACGCGCGGCCCCAGCGGCTCTGTCGCGACGATGAAATTGTTGATCGGCATCACATGCGAGGCCACACGCGGCGCGAGGTTCCCCAGATAGCCGTTGGCCGCGAGGATCAGGTGATCGGCATCGATATGGCCGTGTTCGGTCTGCACGCGCACCGGCTCGCCGGGGCGGATGTGATGGACGAGCGAGCCTTCGTGGATCGTCACGCCCGCCTTTTCGCAGGCGAGCGCCGAGGCTTGCGCGAAGTTCAGCGGATGCAGATGCCCCGCGCCCCGGTCGATATCGCCACCCAGATAGGCCTCCGAGGGCAGGATCGCGTGCAGCGCGTCGCGCGAGAGCGGCTCCACCTGATCGTAGCTGTAATCGCGGGCCAGCCTTTCCGCCATGTGATGCGAATGCGCGACCTCGGATTGCGTCCGGCAGGCATGGGCGATGCCGGGATGGAATGTGACCGGCATCTCGTAGCGCGTGATCAGGTCGCGGATCAGCGCCTTCGCGTCTTCGCCGATGTCCCAGAGCCTGCGCGCCATCTCGGGACCGTGGGCTTTCTCCAGATCGTCCTGCTCCAGCCGCTGGCCCGAGCCGACCTGCCCGCCATTGCGTCCCGAGGCCCCGAAACCCACGCGATGGGCCTCGAGCAGCCGCACCGAATAGCCCTTCTCCGCCAGATGCAGCGCCGCCGAGAGGCCGGTAAAGCCGCCGCCCACGACGCAGACATCCGCCCGGTGGCGGCCCTTCAACTCGGGCCAGCGCCGGTCGGTCAGCGCGGTCGCTGCGTAATAGCTCGGCGCGTGCTCGCCCTTGCGGTCATTGGCGAAGAGCAGGTTCATCGGATCACACGTTCATCAGCAGATGCTCGCGCTCCCAGGGCGAGATCACCTGCAGGAATTCCTTGTATTCGTTGCGCTTCACCGCCTCGTAGACCGCGCAGAATTCCGGCCCCAGCACGTCGCGGATCGGCGCGCTCTCCGAGAACAGATCGAGCGCATCGCCCAGATTCACCGGCACGTCCTCGGCCGACATATAGGCGTCGCCCAAGCATTCGGGCTTCGGCATCTGCTTTTCCTTGAGGCCCAGATAGGCGCAAGCGAGCGAGGCGGCGAGCCCGAGATAGGGGTTGCAATCCATCCCCGCCAGACGGTTCTCGATCCGTCGCGCCGCCGGGCCCGAGATCGGCACCCGCAGACCCGTCGTGCGGTTGTCGCGCCCCCATTCGAGATTTATGGGCGCTGCGAAATCCGGCACATAGCGGCGATAGCTGTTCACGTAAGGCGCCAGCAGCGCGATCACCGCGGGCAGGTGCGTCTGAAGCCCCGCGATGCAGTGCAGGAAGGCTTCCGTCTCACCGCCATTCTCGTCCGAGAAGATGTTCTGGCCGGTCTTGGTGTCGATCACCGACTGGTGGATGTGCATGGCCGAGCCCGGCTCGCCCTCAATCGGTTTCGCCATGAAGGTGGCGAAGCAATCCTGACGCAGGGCGGCCTCGCGGATCAGCCGCTTGAAGTAGAAAATCTGATCGGCCAGTTCGACCGGGTCGCCATGCGCGAGGTTGATCTCGATCTGTCCGGCACCGCCCTCCTGCAAGATGCCGTCGATCTCGAAGCCCTGAAGCTCGGCGAAATCGTAGATATCGTCGATGACCTTGCCGTATTCATCGACCGCCGACATCGAATAGGCCTGTTTCGCCGCCGCCCGACGACCCGAGCGCCCCATCGGCGGGATGATCGGCTGGTTCGGGTCTACGTTGCGCGCGACGAGGAAGAATTCCATCTCGGGGGCGACGACGGGCGTCCACCCTTCGGCCTCATAGAGCGCGAGCACGCGCTTGAGCACGTTGCGCGGCGCGATCGGCACCGGATTGCCCTGCTGGTCCTCGACGTCGTGGATGATCTGCAAGGTCCAGTCCGCCGTCCACGGCGCGGCCGTCGCGGTCGAGAAATCGGGCGTCAGGATCATGTCCGGTTCGGTGAAAGCGCCCGAGGGGTTGTCCGTCCATTCGCCGGTGATCGTTTGCAGGAAGATCGAGTTCGGCAGGAAGAACCGATCCTGAAACTTGAATTTCGACGCGGGCATCGCCTTGCCGCGCGCGACCCCTGCGATATCGGCGACAATGCACTCCACCTCGTCGAGACGCCGACCTTCGATGTAATCGCGTGCGGCCTGCGGAATACGGTCGGTCCAGTCCTTCATGTCGCTCATCGGTCAGCTTTCCGGGTGCGCGGGCACCCTTGTCTTGAGGAAGAAATCGGCGATGCGCTCGGCAATCCGGGACGCGCCGTTGGGCTGCCCGAGCCGCGTGCGGGCGGCCTGCATCAGGTCATCGGGCACGACGCCGCGCCCGCGTGTGTCCATCAGCCCTTCCACGAATGCGTCGGGAAATTCAGGATGCGGCTGGACGGTGAAGATCGTGTCGCCATAGGCAAGCGCGGGGTAGGCGCAGAAATCATTGCCCGCGATCGGGGTCGCGCCCGGCGGCAGCTCGGTCACCTGATCCTGATGCCACGCGTTGAGCGCGATCACCTCGCCACCGAAATCGTAATCCTGCGGACCCACGGCCCAGCCGCCGGAGAATTTCTCGACCTTGCCGCCAAGCGCCTGCGCGATGATCTGATGGCCGAAACAGATACCCACCATCGGGACATTCTCGGCATGGGCGTCGCGAATGAACGTCTCGAGCGGCTTGATGAAAGGGTGATCCTCATAGGCGCCGTGGCGCGAGCCGGTGATCAACCAGCCGTCGCAGTCATGCACGTCTTTCGGGAAGTGCATATGCTCGACGTCGTAGCGTTTGAATTCGAGGCCGCGCCCGGCGAGCAGGGCTTCGAACATGTCAGGATAGTCGCCCGCCTTGTCGCGCAGAATGTCGGGGGATTGGCCGGTTTGGAGGATGCCGATACGCATGGGAGGTCCGCTCGTAAGCTCTTGTTGCCGAAGCGTAGTGCGGGGCGTGAGCGGCGGCAAGGGGGCTCCGCCCCCGGCGCGTGCCGCGCCTCCCCCGGGATATTTCTGCCAAGAGGAAGATGCGTTTCGGCTTGGTCGAAATATCCCGGGGGGAGGGCGAAAGCCCGAGGGGGCAGAGCCCCCTCGCCCTTAAGTCTTGTCGCCTACGGCGACGGGGGGCAGAGCCCCCTCTTCCTTTGGTTTTGCCGCGCTTAGCGCGAGCGGATCATCCCCATGATCTCGAGCGTCTTGCCCAGGATCGGCTGCGCGATCTCGTCGGCCCGGTTCGCGCCGTCGCCCAGGATATTGTCGATCTCGGAGGGATCGTTCATCAGCCGGGTCATCTCGTCCGAGATCGGAGCAAGCTTCGCGACCGCCAGTTCCGCCAGCGCCGGTTTGAACTTGCCGAAGCCTTCGCCGCCATATTCGCCCAGCACCTGCGTCGGCGTCATGTCGGCCAACGCCGCGTAGATGTTCACGAGGTTGCGCGCTTCCGCCCGGTCCTTGAGCCCGTCGATCTCAGACGGCAGGGGCTCGGGATCGGTCACGGCCTTGCGGATCTTCTTGGCGATCGTGTCGGCGTCATCGGTGAGGTTGATGCGGCTCGCATCCGACGGATCGGATTTCGACATCTTCTTGGTGCCGTCGCGCAAGCTCATCACGCGGGTCGCGGCGCCTTCGATCAGAGGCTCGGGGGCGGGGAAGAAATCGGTCTCGTAGTCGTGGTTGAACTTGGCCGCGATGTCGCGGGTCAGCTCCACATGCTGCTTTTGATCCTCGCCCACCGGGACCATCGTCGCATGATAGAGAAGGATATCGGCGGCCATCAGCGCGGGGTAGGCGTAGAGGCCGAGGCTGGCCTTCTCGGCGTTCTTGCCCGCCTTGTCCTTGAACTGGGTCATCCGGTTCATCCAGCCCAGACGCGCGACGCAATTGAACGCCCAGGCCAGTTCGGCATGTGCCGAGACCTGGCTCTGGTTGAACAGGATCGAGCGTTTCGGATCGACGCCCGAGGCGATGAAGGCGGCAGCCGCCTCGCGGGTGTTGCGGCGCAGCGCGTCGGGCTCCTGCCAGACCGTGATCGCGTGCAGGTCGACGAGGCAGTAGATCGTCTCGATCCCTTCGTCCTGCTTCTGGGCAAAGCGCTTGAGCGCGCCCAGATAGTTGCCCAGCGTCAGCCCGCCAGAAGGCTGGATGCCGGAGAAGATCCGCGGTTTGAAATTGGCGTTGAGGGGTTGCGCTTGCTCGCTCATCTGATGCTCCTGATCTGCGGGGGGTGGAAGCCCGCCATTGAGGATCTCCCGGGGTGGAAATCCGCTCTCCGCTCGCTTATCGCTAAAGCGCAAAGGGCGCAACTGAGCCCGCGAGCAGGAGAGCGATATGCGCGACGGCTATGACGAACACCCGATGAACCCGCTGCCGCCCGTGGTCTGGCTTCTGGCGCTGCCGATCATCGCGACGGAGCTGTTCTTCGCGATGGGCCAGTCGGGGCTGATCGGTGGGGCGCAGGCCGCGGGCTGGCGGCTCGACGCGCTGCAGAAATTCGCTTTCTCGCCGCAGGTGATGCGCGCGATGTTCGAAACCGGGCAATATCCGCCCGAGCAGATGATGCGGATTCTGACCTATCCTTTCGTGAACGCCTCGGTGACGCAGGCGATCTTCGTGCTCGTGTTCCTCCTGGCGCTGGGCAAGATGGTGGGCGAGATCTTCTCGGGACTCGCCGTGGCGGTCGTGTTCTTCGGCGCGACGATCCTTGGTGCGCTGGTCTATGCGGTGCTGCCGTTTACGCAGATCGGGCTCTATGGAGGCTATCCGGGCGATTACGGGTTGATCGGGGCCTTCACGTGGATCCTGTGGACGCGGCTGGGGCAGGAGAATGCGAACCAGCTGCGGGCGTTTTCGTTGATCGGGGCGCTGATGGGCATCCAGCTGATCTTCGCGATGATCTTCGGCGCGCGGCCCGACTGGATCGCGGATATCGTGGGCTTCGTGGCGGGCTTCGTGCTGAGCTTTTTCGTGGCGCCCGGCGGGATGCAGCGGACGTTGCAGCGGTTGCGGCGTCGGTGAAGGCTTAGGGGCGCGCCCGACCCTCCCGCGGGGAGGGCGCATTGGCGATGTCGGTGCAGGCACGGATGACACGCGGGCTTGAGAGATAAAGTGCCTAGCCACCAGCGGTTCGGCGCGCCCACCCGAGGGTCGGGCGCGGCCCTCACGCCCCGCCCGGACCGCGGCGCATCGCACCTTTCAGATCGGCCATATGCATCGCACCGATGGCGATAGCCGTGCCGAAATAGACGAGCATCCCGAACAGCACGAGCCCCAGCAGCGCCAACGCGCGCAGGCCCGGCACGGCGAACGCGCCCGGCACTGCCCAGGTCACCGCCCAGATCGCAGCGCCCATCACCAGCGCCGCGACCACGATGCGGGGCAGGCGGCGGTAGAAACGGTGATCGAAGCTCGCGGCCTCGCCCATCGGACGCGCGCCGAGCCAGAGCTGCGCGACCATCGCCCAGGCGGCGAGCGTCGTGCCGACAGCCGCCGCGAGATAGCCGATCACGAAGGACAGCCCGATCGCCAGCACCGCGTTCACCACCATCGCGACCAGCGCGTAGTTGAACGGCGTGCGGGTGTTCTCGCGGGCGAAATACAAAGGCTGCAGCACTTTCTGCAGCACGAAGGCGGGCAGGCCGAGCCCGTAGATCGCTGTGGCCCAGGCGGTGGCGATCGTGTCCTCGTGTGTGAACTGGCCGCGCTCGAACAGGACCGAGACGATGGGCTGGGCTGCCACCAGAAGCGCTACGGCGGGGCCGACGGTGAAGAGGAGCGCGAACTCGCCTGCGCGCGAGAAGGAATAGCGGCTGCCAGCCGTGTCGCCGCCGCGCAACCGGCGCGACAGGTCGGGCAGCAGCACTACGCCGATCGCGATCCCAACCACGCCCAGCGGTAGCTGATAGAGCCGGTCGGCATAGTTCAGCCACGCGATGGCGCCGTCGAAATGCGAGGCGACCTGACGGCCCACCAGAAGGTTGATCTGGACGACGCCGCCCGCCAGCATCGCCGGGATCGCGATCCGTATCAGGCGCTTCATATCCGGCGAGAGGCGCGGGCGTTTCGGGACGATCTTGAAACCCGCGCGCCATGCGGCGACCCAGACGAGCGCCAGCTGTGCCACGCCCGCGACCGGCACGGCCCAAGCTAGCGCATCGCCCACCGGCCAGCCTGCTTGATCGGCCATGAGCATCGCGATCACGAAGGTGATGTTCAGCAGGACCGGGGCGGCGGCTGCGGCGGCGAAATGCCCTGCGGCATTCAGCACGCCCGACAGAAGCGCGCTGAGCGAGATGAAGAGGATGTAGGGAAAGGCGATCCGGCCATAAGTTGTGGCGATCGTGAACCGCTCATCGCCCGCGAAGCCAGAGGCCATCGCCAGCACCAGCCACGGCATCGCCGCCGAGGCCACCAGCGTGAGAACGATCAGCACAGAGGCCAATCCCCCCATCGCCTCGCGTGCGAAGCCCTGTGCGTTCTCGCCACCCTCCAGCTTCTTCGAGAAGATCGGGATGAAGGCGGTGTTGAACGCGCCCTCCGCGAAGAAGCGGCGGAACAGGTTGGGCAGCGAGAAGGCCACGAGGAAGGCCTCGGCCACCGGACCCGCACCCAGGTAGGCCGCGATCATCATGTCGCGCGCAAAACCGAGGACGCGGCTCGCCATGGTCCAGCCGCCCACCGTGAGGAAGCCGCGCACCAGCCGGATTGGTTTCATATTAGTTGCCCGCCCGTTTCGCGCCCGACGCGATGGCGTCCATCAGCTTCTTCTCGAGCGCTTCCTGGCGAGGTTTGGAATGCAGTTTCAGGCCGAACATGTCTTTCACATAGAAGCTGTCCACGACCTGCGCGCCATAGGTGGCGATCACCGCCGAGGAGATCGAGATATTGTTCGACGCCAGCGCCCGGGTCAGGTCGTAGAGAAGGCCGGGCCGGTCGCGGGTATCGACTTCGATGATCGTGTAGATATCCGATCCTTCGTTGTCGATGGTGATATGGGTCGGGAACTTGAACTCGCGCTCACGCTTCTTGAGCTTGTCGCGATCCTTGAGCGCCTCGCGGGCGACGACCTCGCCTTTCAGCGTCTTCTCTATCATGCCGCGCAGGCGGGTCAGTTTCGACGCCTCGTAGGGGTGGCCTTCGGCATCCTGCACCCAGAAGACGGCGGTCGCATAGCCGTCCTTCGAGGTATAGGTGCGCGCGTCCACCACATTCGCGCCGACCAGCGCGAGCGCGCCGGAGAGCCGCGAGAAGATGCCGGGGTGATCGGCCAGCGCGAAGCTCACGCGGGTCGCGTCGTGATCGTCGTCGGGATGCAGGTCGATACGGATCTCGTCATCGCCCAGATCGCGCAGCAACCGCGCGAAGATCTCGTGATTGATGGTGGCGAGCGCCTGCCAATAGGGCGCGTAGTGCCGGGCCAGCTCGGCGCGGATCTGTGCCTTGTCCCAGTTGTCATCCGCCTCCAGAACCTCGCGCAAGGCACGCTTGGCCTCGTCGGTGCGCTGCTCGCGATTGACCGCTTCCAGCCCGTGCTCAAGCGCCATCGCGGTCTCGGAATGCAGCTTGCGCAGCAGCGTGGCTTTCCAGTTGTTCCAGACATTCGGGCCGACGCCGCGAATGTCGCAGACGGTCAGCACTGTCAGCAGGTCGAGCCGCTTGCGCGACTTCACGCGCTTGGCGAAATCGCGGATCGTGCGCGGGTCCGAGAGATCGCGTTTCTGCGCCACGTCGGACATCAGAAGGTGGTGGCGCACCAGCCATTCGACGGTCTCGGAATCCTCCTGATTCAGCCCCAGCCGCGGCGCGACCTTGCGGGCGATCTTCGCACCGAGGATCGAGTGATCCTCAGGTCGTCCCTTGCCGATGTCATGCACCAGCAGCGCGACATAGAGGACCTTGCGATTGATGCCTTCCTCGAGGATGTGCGACGACAGCGGCAGATCCTCGACCAGTTCGCCGCGCTCGATCTGCGCCAGCGTCGAGACGACCTGAATCGTGTGCTCGTCCACCGTGTAGCTGTGATACATGTTGAACTGCATCATCGCGACGATCGGCTCGAATTCCGGGATGAAGGCGGCCAGCACGCCCAGCTCGTTCATCCGCCGCAGCGCGCGTTCCGGGTTGCCGTGCTTTAGCAGCAGATCGAGGAAGATGCGCTGCGCCTCGCGGTTATTGCGCACCTTGTCGTCGATCAGGTCGAGATTGGCCGAGACGAGCCGCATCGCGTCGGGGTGGATCAGCATCCCCGAGCGCAGCCCTTCCTCGAACAGCCGCAGCAGGTTCACCGGATCGGAGAGGAACGCCTTCTCGTCGGCGACATTTATGCGGCCGTTCTCTTCGCAATAGGGGGCTTTCAGTTTGCGCCGCCTGCGGAAAATCCGCTGCAGCATCGGCGCGCTTTTCACGTGCTGCGCTTCGAGCTTGGTCAGGAAGATGCGGGTCACGTCGCCCACGGCGGTCGCGTGGCGGAAGTAATCCTGCATGAAGACCTCGACCGCGCGGCGGCCCGCCAGATCGCGGTAGCCCATGCGCTCGGCCACTTCGACCTGCATGTCGAAGGTCAGCTGATCCGAAGCCCGGCCCGAGATCAGATGCAGGTGGCAGCGCACCGCCCAGAGGTAATTCTCGGCCTCGTGGAAGGTCTCGTATTCCTCGGGGGAGAAGGCGCCGATCTTCATCAATTCGCGGGCGCGGCCCACGTGATGGATATATTTGCCGATCCAGTAGAGGGTCTGCAGGTCGCGCAAGCCCCCCTTGCCCTCTTTCACATTGGGTTCGAGCACGTAGCGCTGCCCGCCCTGACGGCGGTGGCGCTGCGAGCGTTCCTCCAGCTTGGCCTCGATGAACTCGGCCTCGCTGCCCTCGAAGAGATCGTGACGAAGCCGGAGCGACAGCGCCTCGGCCAGCTTCTCGTCGCCGCCCACGCAGCGATGTTCGAGAAGGGCGGTGCGGATCGTGATGTCCTCGCGCCCGAGCCGGATGCAGTCGTCGAGCGTGCGGGACGAATGCCCCACCTTCAGCTTCAGATCCCAGAGCATGTAGAGCATCGACTCGATGACGCTCTCGGCCCAGGGGGTGACCTTGTAGGGGGTGAGAAACAGCAGATCGACATCGGAATGCGGTGCCATCTCGGCCCGGCCGTAACCGCCCACGGCGAGCACCGCGAAACGCTCCGCCTCGGTGCGGATGCCGCTGGGGTGCAGACGCTGCGTCGCGATGCGCAGCACCGAGCGGACGATGCCGTCAGTCATCTGGGCATAGGCTTCGACCGTGTCGCGCGCGGCGCGCGGATGGGTCTCGAAATCGGCCTCAATCGCGGCGGCGGCGGCGCGGCGCTCCTCGGAGAGGAAGGTCACCGTCGCGGCCCGGATGTCCTTCGGGTCGCGCATGTCAGAGGTCGCTGCGTCGAGCGCCTCGAACAAACGCTGTTGATTTAGAAGGAGGGGCGCCCCGGTCGATGCCGGGGCGGGGTCTGTCATGCTGGTCACTGCGCAGTCTTGTCCCTTGACGGGCCCTTTCGTTTGAAGGCGGTCCGGGTCAGAACCCGAAGCCGCCGAAGTTGCGCGGCGCCGGGTCGATCACGACCGCCTGGCCGTTGCGGACCTGCGCCACGGCGAGCGCCCGTTCGTTGGTGCCGTCGGGCAGGAAGCGGAAGACGCCGTTGACGCCCACGAAGCCCGAACGCTGGGTCAGGCCCTGCTTGGTCAGCGCGCTCGGATTGCCGGACTTCACCAGCGCGCCGATTGCCGCGATCCCGTCATAGGCGAGGCCTGCGATCGGGTGGGGCGCTTGGCCGTAAGCAGCGCTGTAGCGCGACACGAACTGCTGTTGCAGCGCCGGATCGGGCTCGGCGAACCAGCCGCCCTGAGTGCCCGGCAGCGACAGCGTCGCCGGCGGAATGTCCCAGCGGGTCAGGCCGATATATTGCGTCATCTGCGGGGTCACACCCTGCTCGCCCATCAGCTGCGTGAGCAGCGGCAGCGCGCCTGCGGTATCGGCCGTCAGGAACAGCGCATCGACGTCACCGGACTTCACGCGGCTTGCGATCTGCGGCGTCGCATCGACCACGCCCTGCTGCGAGAACGGGTAGGAGGCCACGCCTGCGAGCGAAGCGCCCGAGCGTGCGACCGCGGTCTGGATCGCCTGTGCGCCGATCTCGCCCGCAGTGGTCTGCTCATGCACGACCATGATCCGCTTCTTGCCCTGACGTGTCGCGAAGCTCACGAGGCGGTTGGCGGTGTTCTGGAAGGTCGGGCCGAGCACGAAGACGTTGCCGCCCGCGACGTTGGTGTTGTTCGAAAACGCAAGCACGTTGATGTTGCGCGAGGCGACCGCAAGACCTGCGGCATTCGCCGATTGCGCATAGACCGGGCCGAGGATGATCTTGGCGCCCTCGTCGGCGGCCTTGGTGGCCATCGCGGCCGCTTGCTGCGGATTGCCGGCGGTGTTGTAGACCTGCAGGTCGATCCGTGCGCCTTGCAGATCCTGAATCGCGAGATTTGCCGCATTCTGCAGCGCCCGCGCGAGCGTCTCGTCGCCAGCGTTGCCGGAACCGGCCGGAACCAGAAGCGCGACCTTGACCGGTGCGCTGGTGTCGATCTTCTGACCGGAATTGCCCATCGGCCCCGGCTGACAGGCCGCAAGCCAGACCAATGCGAGGAGGGCTGCGATTCGCGCGGCGAGGGCGCGGGGGTTACGAATGAGATTAAACATGATACGTCCTTTTGGGCGTTGGCGTCCGGTCCGGGCACTGAAGCAACGCCTGCGAACCGCGAGGAAATGACGCGGTCGAGACTACGCACAAGCAGGCGTGAAGTAAACGTTCCACACAAGTGATGAGGCGGGCGATGGGCGAGGGTGTTGTATCTGATGCAAACGCGGAAAATAAGGGAACCAGGAGTGTTCCGGCGCCGTTAAGTCCGGGGCTTCATTTCATTGCCACACCCATCGGAGCCGCCCGCGACATCACCTTGCGCGCCCTCGACATGCTGCGCGCAGCCGACGTTCTGGCGGCCGAGGATACGCGCAGCCTGCGGCACCTGATGGAGATCCACGGCGTGCCGCTGAACGGGCGACAGGTGCTCGCCTATCACGACCATAACGGCGCCGCGATGCGCCCGAAAATCCTCGCAGCCCTGGAGGCGGGGAAATCGGTGGTCTACGCATCCGAGGCGGGGACGCCACTGGTCGCGGATCCGGGCTATCAGCTTGGCCGCGCGGTGATCGAGGCCGGGCTGCCGCTCTATAGCGCACCGGGTCCCTCGGCGGTGCTGACGGCGCTGACTTTGTCGGGCCTGCCGACGGATCGCTTCCTCTTCGCGGGATTTGCACCGAATAGTAAAGGCGCGCGGCGCAACTGGCTCGCGGAGTTCAAGGAAATTCCGGCGACGCTGGTTTTCTATGAAAGCCCCAAACGCATTAGGGAAATGTTAGCTGACGCGGCCCATAGTCTGGGAAAAGAGAGACAAGCGGCGCTGTGCCGGGAGTTGACGAAACGCTTCGAAGAGGTCCGCCGGGGAACGCTGGAAGAGCTTGCGGAAAGCGTGGCCGAGTCGCCGGTCAAGGGCGAGATCGTCGTCGTGGTCGACAGGCCGCACGCGGTCGAAATCGACGACGCCCAACTGGAAGAGCGCCTCGAAGCGGCATTGGCGCGCGAGTCGCTTCGCGACGCGGTCGACGCCGTCGCAGGGGCGACCGGGTTGCCGCGGCGCAAGGTCTATCAGGCCGCTCTGGCCATGGAGAAAAAGAGATGAGTGGATCGCTATCATATCATTCCGGTCTCGCCGCCGAAGAGCAAGTGATGCTGCATTACGAACGGGCAGGGCGCGCGGTCTCGGAACATCGCTGGCGGGGCAAGTATGGCGGCGAGATCGATCTGATCGCACGGGAGGGCGATACCCTGATCTTCGTCGAGGTGAAAAAATCGCGCAGCCATGCCCGCGCCGCGGAACGCCTCTCGCAGCGCCAGATGCGCCGTATATGCATTTCGGTCGAAGAATATCTGATGCGACATCCCGCTCCGGCAAACTGCAATCGCAAGGTCCGGTTCGATCTCGCCCTGGTTAATGAGATCGGGGAGATCAAGGTGCTGGAGAACGCCTATTTCGGAATGTGACCGGCCCGTGGGTTGAGGTTGCATCCAGACGCGCCACATTGCATCAAGATTGCAGTCTAAAGAGGGGGCGCTGATGGGATTGAAAGTTGCGATCCAGATGGATCCGATCGAAGCGGTCAATATCGAGGCTGACAGCACGTTTCGGATCGCCGAAGAGGCGCAGGCGCGTGGGCATGAGCTTTTCTACTACACGCCGGGTCGCCTGATCTACCGCGAGGGGCACGTCTATGCGCGTGGCTGGCCTCTGGTGGTGCGGCGTGAGAAGGGCAACCACTTCACGCTGGGCGAAGAGACCGAGGTCGATCTGGGCGACTGGGATGTGGTTTGGCTGCGGCAGGACCCGCCCTTCGATATGGGCTATATCACGACGACCCATCTGCTGGAGCGGATTCACCCTGAGACGCTGGTCGTTAACGATCCTTTCTGGGTCCGCAATTCGCCCGAGAAGCTTCTCGTTCTGGATTTTCCTGACCTGACGCCGCCGACGTTGATCGCGCGCGATCTGGAGGCCATTCGGGCCTTCAAGGCGGAGCACGGCGATATCATTCTCAAGCCGCTCTACGGCAATGGCGGGGCGGGGGTGTTCCGGCTCGATCCGAACGATCGCAACCTGTCGTCGCTGCACGAGCTGTTCATCGGCATCAACAACGAGCCTCTGATCGCGCAGAAGTTCCTGCCTGCCGTTTCGAAGGGCGACAAGCGGATCATTCTCGTCGACGGCGAGCCGGTGGGCGCGATCAACCGGGTGCCGGCGGCGGGCGAGACGCGGTCCAACATGCATGTCGGCGGACGGCCCGAGAAAGTCGAGCTGACCGCGCGCGATCGCGAAATCTGCGAGCGGATCGGCCCGTATCTGCGTGAGAAGGGGCAGATCTTCGTCGGCATCGACGTGATCGGCGACTGGCTGACCGAGATTAACGTCACCTCGCCGACGGGCATTCAGGAGCTTGAGCGGTTCGACGGCGTGAATATCACCGCCCGCATCTGGGAGGCGATCGAAGCGAAACGGAGCTGATATGTCGATCCGGCTGGTCTTTCTCAATCTTTGGCTGCGCAGCATCGCGAAACCGATGGTGCGACGGTTCCACGGGGCTGCGCAAACGCGGCGCGCGACGGAGAGATTGGCCAGTTGGGTCGTGCGCGAGCCGACCGGGCTTTGCCGTCTCCCGACCAAGCTGGCCGGGCGCAATGCGCTGTCGCTGCGCGCGGGGCGGTCCTCGGTTGGGCGGATAATTCTCTATCTTCATGGCGGCGGTTACGTCACCGGCTCCCCGTGGATGTATCGCGGGCTCGCGGGGCGCTTGGCGAAGCTGAGCGGGCTCGAGGTGGTCGTGCCGGACTACCGCCTCGCGCCCGAGGCGCCGGTCGGTGCGGCGCTCGAGGATGCGACCGCAGCTTTCGATGCGCTGGTGGAAATGGGATACGACCCGAGCGCGATCGTTATCGCGGGCGACAGCGCGGGGGGCGGTCTGACATTGGCGCTTCTGAGCGTGCTGTGCCAGCGCGGCACGCCGCCTGCCGGGGCGATTGCCTTCTGCCCGTGGACGGACCTGACCTGTTCGGGCGAGAGCCTCCGCGTCAATGCCGCGAAGGATGCGATGCTGCCTGTGGAGCGGCTTGGCGATACTTGCGAGATGGTTCTGCGCGGGCATGACGCGGCCGATCCGCGCTTTTCGCCGCTTTTCGCGGAGTTCCCCGATCCGCCTCCGGTGCTGATCCAGCATTCGATGGGGGAGATTCTGAGCGATGACTCGCTGCGCATGGCAGAGCGGCTGCGCAGCTTCGACGCGGATGTCACGGTGCAAAGCTGGCCCGACGCGCCGCATGTCTGGCAATTCTTCGACGGTCGGGTGCCCGAGGCGCGCGCGGCGCTGGAGGATGCGGCAGCGGCGGCGCGCCGGATGCTCAGCCTGCCACCGCGCTGAGCCGATAGCTCAATGCCTCGGCGATATGGGGCTGGCGCACGTGCTCGGCATGGTCGAGATCGGCGATGGTGCGCGCAACCCGCAGAACCCGGTGGTAGCCGCGCGCCGATAGTCCGACCCGCTCCGCCATTCGGGCCAATAAATCTCGCCCCTGTGCATCCGGCGTCGCGATGTCTTCCAGCAACTGCCCTTCGGCTTCGGCATTAACGCGGATCGCGGGGTGATCCGCGAAGCGCTGGGCTTGTCGCTCGCGCGCTTCCGCGACGCGGGCCGCGACCTCGGTGGAGCTGTCGCCGGAGGCTGGCAGGTCGAGGTCGGCATAGCGCACCGGGGGCACCTCTATTCGTAGGTCGAACCGGTCCATCAGAGGTCCTGAAATCCGCCCCAGATAGTCGTCGCCGCAGCCGGGCGCGCGGGCGCAGGCGCGCTCCGCATCGCCGAGATATCCGCATTTGCACGGATTCGCCGCCGCGATCAGCAGGAAGCGGCAGGGATAGCGGGTATGGGCGTTCGCGCGCGAGACGACAACTTCGCCGGTCTCGATCGGCTGGCGCAGGGTCTCCAGCACGGCGCGGGGAAATTCGGGGAACTCGTCCATGAACAGCACGCCATTATGGGCGAGGCTGACCTCGCCGGGGCGGGCGCCACGCCCGCCGCCGATCATCGCGGCCATCGAAGCGGTGTGATGCGGTTCGCGAAAGGGGCGCGTGCGCGAGATGCCGCCCTCGGCCAGCAGCCCCGACAGCGATTGGATCATCGAGGTTTCCAGCATCTCCTCGGGTCGCATCTCGGGCAGGATCGAGGGCAACCGCGCGGCCAGCATGGATTTGCCCGAGCCGGGCGTGCCGATCATCATCAGGTGGTGGCGTCCGGCAGCGGCGATCTCCAGCGCGCGTTTGGCTCGTTCCTGACCCTTCACATCGCGCAGGTCGCGCGGATGCGGTGCGTCCCGGACGAGACCCGGGCGGGCGGGCTCCAGCGGCAGGCGACCGCTGAGATGGTCGATCGCGGCGCCGAGCGTCTCCGGCGCCGTCACCTCGGCCGCACCGACCCAGGCCGCCTCCGCCCCCGAGCCCTTCGGGCAGATCAGCCCCTTGTCCTGCGCGGCGGCCGCCATCGCGGCGGGCAGGGCACCCGCGACAGGCAGGAGCCGCCCGTCGAGCGACAGCTCCCCCACGGCGACCAGCGCCTCGATCCGGTCGCGCGGCACGACCCCGATCGCGCCCAGCAGCGCCAGCGCGATGGGCAGGTCGAAATGCGAGCCCTCTTTCGGCAGGTCGGCAGGCGAGAGGTTCACGGTGATCTTCTGCATCGGCAGTGCGATCCCCAGCGCGCCGAGCGCCGCGCGCACCCGTTCGCGCGCCTCGGACACAGCCTTGTCGGGCAGGCCTACGACCGCGAAGCCGGGCATGCCTTCGGAGAGCGCGCATTGCACCTCCACGAGGCGGGCCTCCACCCCCTCGAACGCGACCGTATAGCTCTGGCTGACCATCGGCTCTCCTGCGCCTCTTCCCCGAGGGGTAGCGCAGCCGTGGTTTAGGAATGGTTAACGGGTGTAGGGGCGGGCACCGCGTCCTTCGCCCCTCGACTCGGAGACGGATGCGCCGCTCGAAACATCAGTGGAAATAGAGGGATAAAGGTGCAATTCCTGCATATCTGCACAGCCATCGCTTCAGTTTCGCGCACAAGATCAACATGTTGCGTTACAGTCGCTCAAGTGTCCGTGAGCACGCTTATGATATGCGGTGCTCAAGAAGGAGTGATGGCCTTCCCGTAGCGGCATGAATTTCTTCCATTTTTCGCTTGAAAACGTCGTCAAGTGCGCCACGCGCACAAAGTTTCAGGCAAAATTCAACATTTCCGTGAGGAACCAAAACATGTCATTCGCATTGGGTGGGCAAAGCAGCCACCCAATTCAAGGTTGCGCCGGTTTGGGCTGGACACCCCAGGGAGATTGTAAATGGCACTCGATGGTATGACCGATGAAACCCTGCCACGCCAAGCAATGCGGGCAGAGTTCCTGGATGCAGAAACCGAAGCGGAACTGGCGCGAGCGTGGCGCGATAATAGGGACGAACAGGCACTGCACCGGCTTGTGACAGCCTATATGCGCCTCGCGATCTCGATGGCCTCGAAGTTCCGCCGCTACGGCGCCCCGATGAACGATCTGATCCAGGAAGCCTCACTTGGTCTGATGAAAGCCGCCGACAAGTTCGATCCGGAACGTGGTGTGCGGTTCTCGACCTATGCAGTGTGGTGGATAAAAGCCTCGATCCAGGAATTCGTAATGCGCAACTGGTCGATGGTGCGCACCGGGTCGACTTCCTCGCAAAAGGCGCTGTTCTTCAACATGCGCCGCGTTCAGGCCCAGCTGACCCGCGAAGCGCAGCAAGAGGGTGAGCAGCTCGACGCGATGCAGCTGCGTCAGCGCGTGGCCGAAGTGATCGGCGTGCCGCTATCGGATGTCGAGATGATGGAAGGCCGCCTGTCCGGCTCCGACTTCTCGCTCAACGCAACGCAGTCCAGCGAAGACGAAGGCCGCGAATGGGTCGATACGCTGGAAGATGACGGCGCGAGCCCTGAGGAAACCGTGGCCGACAGCCATGACGGTCAGACGATGAAAGTCTGGCTGGGCGAGGCGATGGGCCGTCTGACCGACCGCGAAGCCTATATCGTCCGCGAGCGTCGTCTGATCGAAGATCCGCGCACTTTGGAAAGCCTCGGTGAAGAGTTGGGGCTTTCGAAAGAGCGTATTCGTCAGCTCGAAGCGCAGGCTTTCGGCAAGATGCGCAAATCGCTTGAAACCCATCAGGGCGAGGTGCAAAGCTTCTTCGTATGAAGAAGTTTCTTGCCGCGCTTTGCCTGCTGTCACTGACCGGTCCCGCCTTTGGCGCGGAAATATCGCCCGCCCAGCTGGATACGCTGTCGGGCGATATTGTCGTTCTGGGAGAGATTCACGACAACCCGACCCATCACCTCAATCAGGCGCGCGCGATCAAGGCGCTGAAGCCCGCCGCCGTGGTGTTCGAGCAATTGACGCCCGAGCAGGCGGCGAAAATCACGCCGGCGCTTTTGAAGGATGAGGGCGCGTTGGAAAAGGCGCTGGACTGGGACAATTCGGGCTGGCCCGATTTCGCGATCTATTATCCGATTTTCGCCGCTTTGGGCGATGCGAAGGTCTATGGCGCCGCGCAGCCGCGCGACACCGTGCGCGCCGCGATGACCAAGCCGCTGCCGGAGGTGTTCGGAAAGGACGCCGCACGCTACGGGCTCGATCAAGCCTATCCGGAAGACCTGCAGGCCAAGCTGGAAGCGGAGTCGCAGGAGGATCACTGTAACGCGCTGCCGCCCGATCTGCTGCCCGGCATGGTCGCGGCGCAACGCTTCCGCGATGCAGCGTTTGCGCGGGTCGCGCTTGAGGCGCTGAAGGAGACCGGCGGGCCGGTCGCGGTCATCACCGGATCTGGCCACGCGAAGACCGACCTCGCCGTGCCCGCGCTTCTGCGCAAAGCCGACCCGGACGCGAAGGTCGTGGCGATCGGTCAGATCGAGGCGGAGCCGGGCACCGATCCCGGCACGCAGCCCTTTGACGACTGGATCATCACGCCCCCGACCGAGCGCGCCGATCCCTGCGCCGCATTCAAGTGATCCTTGCGCCAATGCGCCCCGGCGCTTAGACCATCTGAGAGAGTTTCACGGAGAGGCAAATGCTTGCGGGCAAACGCATCCTGTTGATCATCGGCGGCGGTATCGCAGCCTTCAAGGCGCCCGAGCTGATCCGTCTGCTGCGCGGGGCGGGGGCCTCGGTGAGCCCGGTCCTGACCAAGGCCGGGGCCGAGTTCGTGACGCCGCTGACCGTCTCCTCGCTCGCGGGCGAGGCGGTTCATTCCGACCTCTTCGATCTGACGCATGAATCCGAGATCGGTCATATCCAACTGTCGCGCGCCGCCGATCTGGTGGTCGTCGTGGCGGCCACAGCCGATCTGATGGCGAAGATGGCGAACGGTCTGGCCAATGATCTCGCCTCGACCCTGCTGCTTGCCACAGACAAACGCGTGCTGATCGCGCCCGCGATGAATGTGCGGATGTGGGAGCACCCCGCAACGCAGCGCAATATCGCGACGCTCAAATCCGATGGCGTGATCTTTGCGGGCCCGACTGAGGGCGACATGGCCTGTGGGGAGTTCGGCGAGGGCCGGATGATCGAACCCGAGGCGATCCTTGCTGCGATCGATACCGCACTGTCGGACGGTCCGCTGAAAGGCCGCCATATCCTCGTGACGTCGGGGCCCACCCATGAACCGATTGACCCGGTGCGCTATGTTGCGAACCGCTCCTCGGGCGCGCAGGGCACGGCGATTGCCGCGGCGCTGCGGGACCTCGGTGCGACTGTCACCTTCGTCACCGGCCCCGCGACGGTCGCGCCGCCTGCGGGCGTGCGGGTGATCAAGGTCGAGACCGCGCGCGAGATGCTGGACGCGGTGCAGACCGCGCTGCCTGCCGAAGCGGCGATTTTCGCTGCCGCCGTGGCCGATTGGCGCGTGGCGAACGCGGCCGAGCGGAAGATGAAGAAGGACGGTACCGGCGCGCCGCCCGCGCTCGAATTCGTCGAGAACCCGGACATCCTCGCCACCGTCTCGAAGATGGGCGAAGGGCGCCCGGGTCTCGTGGTGGGCTTCGCGGCCGAGACCCATGACGTCGCGCGGTTTGCGGCCGATAAACGCGCGCGCAAGGGCTGCGACTGGATCGTCGCCAATGACGTGAGCCCCGCGACCGGGATCATGGGCGGAACCGAGAACGCGGTGACGATCATCGACGAGACCGGCGCGGAAAGCTGGGACCGGATGGGCAAGCAAGAGGTCGCGCGGCGGTTGGCTGCGCGCATCGCAGAAAGCTTGGGCGCGGCTGGCGCCTGAGGGACGCTCCGCGGGGGATATTTATGCCAAGCCGAAACGAAGCGCACCTCTTTCGGCTTGGTCCAAATATCCCCGCCGGAGGCATCCGCATTTGACGCCCGCGCGACATCGGGCAGGAGAGAGACACGTGAGCACACCGATCATCAAGGTTCTGCGCGAAGACTGGGCCGATCCCGAGATCGCCCTGCCGCGCTATGAGACCCACGGCGCCGCCGGGGCCGATCTGCGCGCTAATCTCGCCCCCGAGGATCGAGAAGGGGGCATAACGCTCGCCCCGATGCAGCGCGCGATCATCCCGACCGGGCTGCGCGTCGAGATCCCCGAAGGGTTCGAGATGCAGATTCGGCCGCGCTCGGGGCTGGCGCTGAAACACGGGATCAGCCTGCCCAACACGCCCGGCACGATCGACGCCGATTATCGCGGGCCGCTGGGTGTGCTGCTGATCAATCTTGGCACCGAGCCCTACCTGATCGAGCATGGTGCCCGCATCGCGCAGGCGATCGTCGCCCCGGTGGTGCAGGCGCGCTTCGAGGTCACGGACGCTCTGGGCGACACCGCACGGGGCGCAGGCGGCTTCGGCTCGACCGGCAAGGGCTGAGGCATGCTCGGGCTGGTTCTGATGGCGGCGATCGTGGGGCTCGGGCTGGTGCTCAAGGCCTCCGCGCGTGCGATCTTCGGGATGCTCGTGCTGATCTGGGCGGCTTTGGTGATCGCGCATCTGCCCATCCCCGGATTTGGGCCGCTGGGGCGCGTTCTGGGCGGTTCGCTTGCGGGTTGGATTGGCCTCGGTGTCGTCGTCGCGCTGGTGCTGATCTATCGCCGGATGCTCGGGGCGATCCGGGCGAAGGCCGAGGTGAAGGAGCCCGAAGCGCCCGCGCCCAAACCGGGCAGCTTTTCCGAGGCCGAACTGGATCGCTATGCGCGCCACATCATGCTGCGCGAGATCGGCGGGCCGGGGCAGAAGCGCCTCAAGCAGGCTAAGGTTCTGGTGGTCGGGGCCGGGGGGCTCGGTTCGCCTGCGCTTTTGTATCTCGCCGCGGCCGGGGTGGGGCGGATCGGGGTCGTGGATGACGATATCGTCTCGAACTCCAACCTGCAGCGGCAGGTGATCCATCGCGATGCCGATCTCGGGATGCCCAAGGTCTTCTCTGCGCAAAAGGCGATGCTGGCGCTCAACCCGCATATCGAGGTGCTGCCCTATAACCGTCGCCTGAGCGCCGAGGATGCCGAGGGGCTGGTCGCCGAATATGACCTCGTCCTCGACGGGACCGACAATTTCGACACGCGCTATCTGGTGAATGCGGCCTGCGTGGCGACCGGCACGCCGTTGATTTCCGGCGCGATCACGCAATGGGAAGGGCAGCTGTCGCTCTACGATCCGGCGAAGGATGCGCCCTGCTATGCCTGCGTCTTCCCCGAAGCGCCGGCTGCCGGGCTTGCGCCCACCTGCGCCGAGGCGGGCGTGGTCGGCGCGTTGCCGGGGGTGGTGGGCTCGATGATGGCGACCGAGGCGATCAAGGAGATCACCGGCGCGGGCCAATCCGCGCGTGGGCGGTTGATGATCTATGACGCGCTTTGGGGCGAGAGCCGCCAGTTCGGCGTCAAACGGCGCGCCGATTGCGCGGTTTGCGGAGAAGTTCACGGGGCGGGGGATGGTCAATCCTGAGCACGCGCCCTAGCTTGCGATGCAAAGGAGACCCGCCATGACCAACCCGCTTCTCGCCGACTGGACCGGCCCCTACGAACTCCCGCCCTTCGCGCAGATTTCCGACGCCGATTTTGCGCCTGCGTTCGACGCGGCGCTGGCCGAGGCACGCGCCAATATCGCGGCGATCGCGGACTCGCCCGACGCCCCCACATTCGCCAATACGATCGAGGCGATGGAGCTTGCGGAAGAGGCGCTCGAAAAGGTCGCGGGCGTGTTCTACAACCTCGCCGGCGCCGATGCGACGCCCGCGCGGCAGGAGCTGATGCGCGATCTGGCCCCGAAGCTCGCGGCCTTTTCCTCCGAGATCACGATGAACACCGCGCTGTTCGGGCGGATCGACCAGCTGTGGCAGAGCCGCGAGAGCCTCGGACTTGGCCCGGAGCAGGCGCGGCTTCTGGAGCAATATTACCAGATGTTCACCCGGTCGGGCGCAGCGCTGGAAGGGGACGCGGCCGAACGGATGCGCGAGATCAAGCAGCGCTTCGCCTCGATCACCACGCAGTTCAGTCAGAACCTGCTGGCCGACGAGAGCGGCTGGTTCCGCCCGCTGGCCGAGGA
This sequence comes from Thioclava sp. DLFJ4-1, assembly GCF_002020145.1. NCBI lineage: Bacteria > Pseudomonadati > Pseudomonadota > Alphaproteobacteria > Rhodobacterales > Paracoccaceae > Thioclava > Thioclava sp. DLFJ4-1. The sequence goes on along the minus strand of NZ_MPZT01000002.1, from coordinate 270,507 downwards.
CGAGCTGGAAGGTTTGCCTGACTTCGTGATCGACACTGCCCGCGCGGCGGGCAAGGAGCGCGGGCAGGACGGTCCGGTGCTGACGCTCTCGCGCTCGCTGATCGTGCCTTTCCTGCAGTTTTCGCCCAATCGCGAGCTGCGGCGCATCGCCTATGAAGCCTGGACGTCGCGCGGGGCGAACGGGGGCGAGACCGACAATCGCGAGATCGCCGCCGAGGTGCTGAGGCTTCGCGAGGAACGCGCGAAGCTTCTGGGCTATGACAGTTTCGCCGCCTACAAGCTGGAGCCCGAGATGGCCAAGACGCCCGAAGCGGTGCGCGGTCTTCTGATGCGCGTCTGGGAGCCTGCGAAGGCTGCCGCCGAGGCGGATGCCGCGAAGTTGGCCGAGATGATGCATGCCGACGGGATCAACGGCGATCTGGAGCCGTGGGACTGGCGCTACTATGCCGAGAAGCGCCGCGTGGCCGAGCATGATTTCGATGAGGGGCAGATCAAGCCCTACCTCTCGCTCGACGCGATGATCGGGGCTGCTTTCGATACGGCGAACCGCCTCTTCGGGCTGGAGTTCAAGGAGATCGACGGGCCGTTCTATCACCCTGACGTGCGCGGCTGGGAGGTTTCGCGCGGGGGCGAAGTGCTGGCCGTGTTCCTCGGCGATTATTTCGCGCGCGGCTCGAAACGCTCGGGGGCGTGGTGCTCGGCGATGCGCTCGCAGCGCAAGCTCGGCGGCGCGCCCGTGCCGATCGTGGTGAACGTGTGCAACTTTGCCAAGGGCGATCCGGCGCTGCTCAGCCATGACGACGCGCGCACGCTGTTCCATGAATTCGGCCATGCGCTGCACCAGATGCTGTCGGATGTGACCTATCAGTTCCTCTCGGGCACCTCGGTCGCGCGCGATTTCGTGGAACTCCCGAGCCAGCTTTACGAGCATTGGCTCGACGTGCCCGAGACGCTGGAAAAACACGCGCGCCATTACAAGACCGGCGAGCCGATGCCGATGGAGCTGCGCGAGAAGCTGAAAGGGGCCGCCACCTTCGATCAGGGTTTCTCGACGGTGGAATATCTGGGCTCGGCGCTGGTCGATCTGGCCTTCCACGAGAGCGCAGCCCCCGAAGATCCGATGGCGAAACAGGCCGAGGTGCTGCGCGAGATCGGCATGCCGCATGCGATCCGGATGCGCCACGCGACGCCGCATTTCGCCCATGTCTTCTCGGGCGACGGCTATTCGTCTGGTTATTACAGCTACATGTGGTCCGAGGTGATGGATGCCGATGCGTTCGAGGCTTTCGAGGAAGCAGGCGACGTGTTCGACCCGGAAACGGCGGCGAAGCTCGAACGCTTCGTGCTGTCGGCAGGCAATTCGCGGCCGCCGGAGGAGCTTTACACCGAGTTCCGGGGCAAGATGCCCGGTGTGGAGCCGCTTCTTAAGGGCCGCGGGCTGCTTGATCCCGCTGCCTGAGCGGGTGGTGATGCCGGAGCCTCCGGCGGGAGTATTTTGGGCCAGATGAAGGGGAGGCGCTTTTCCTCTTGGCCAAAATATCCCGGGGGGCGGCGTAAGCCGCGGGGGCAGAGCCCCCTTTCGCGCTCAGCCGCGATAGACATCCTTGTGGATGATGACGTCGGCCTGCGGATAGGCTTCGACGATGGCGCGTTTGAGCGCGGCGCCGATGTCATGGGCCTCTTCCAGCGTCTGATCCCCGTCGAGTTCGATATGCAGGTTCACGAAGATCTGTGCCCCTGCCGTCCTGGTCTTGAGATCGTGGAAGCCGCGCACGCCGGGCCAGTCGCGGGCGATCTTGGCGATTCCTTCGATTACGTCGTCAGGGGCCGCGCGGTCCATCAGGGCGTGCCATGCGCCAATGAAGATCTTCGCCGCGCCGAAAAGCATGATCGCGGCGGCGATCAGCGCGACGATGCTGTCCACGTCGCCCCAGCCGAACGCATGCGAGAGCCAGAGCGCGAGGATCGCGCCCAGCGTCGGCAGCAGGTCGCCCACATAGTGCAGCCGGTCGGCGGCGACGACCTTGTTGCCGGTCTTGCGCGCCACGCGGCCCTGCCACCAGATCAGGCCGAAGGTAATCACCGCAGAGGCGACCATGACCGCGATGCCGAGCCCCTCGGCAGCAAGCGGAGGCGGAGAGGGGGCCAGCAGGCGCTGAACGCCGGTGATGCCGATCGTGATGCCCGCGCCCAGCACGATCAGCGCCTGACCGAGGGCTGCGAGGTCTTCGGCCGAGCTATGCCCGAAGGCGTGATCGTCATCTGCGGGTTTCGCGGCATAGAGAATCGCGAGCAGCCCCGCGCCCGAGATCAACAGGTCCACCGCGCTGTCGGCGAGCGACGCGCCCACGGAGAGCGCGCCGGTCTGCCATAGCGCCCAGGCCTTGATCGCCACGAGCAGTGCTGCGGTGCCGACCGAGGCCAGACCCGCCGAGGTGTTCATCCGGTGTTCGTTTTCGCTATAGGCCATCGCTGCCGTCTCTACCTTTGCGCCGATCCTCTAGCGCAGGTGAGCGTCTCAGTCACGGGTCTCGTCGGGGTCGACGCCCCAGATTTCGGTTTTCGGCAACCAGCCATCCGCGCCAGAGCCTTCGATTTCGCACCAATCGTGGGTGCAGGCGCCGAGGCCCGCGATCGCGCCGGCCTGCGCCTTGGCGGTGACTGCGGATTTCGGGTCGGGACGGGCGTGGAGCGACACCATGTCCTGCATGACGATCACGTTGCGCACGCCCGAGATCAGCGTGTAGTGAATCCAGCCGCCCTGACCTTCGTTATCCTCGACCCGCCGCCAATGGCCGAATTCGGCGGTGACTTTCAGCGGCATGCCGGGATGGGTGAAGACCCAGTCGATCCGGTGCGAGAGCGAGGGCCCGCGACGCACATTGCCCTTGGAGCCTTTCAGCGAGACATAGCGCGGGATCGGCAGGTGGGTGACCGGGCCGCGGCGCTGGGGTTTCGCCAGTTGCACGTCGGGGCCGTTGGGGGCGGGCTTGGCCGCGGGCTTCGCTTGTGGCTTGGTGGTCTGGCTGGTTGCTGCGGGCTGAGCGGCGGGGGCGTTTGATTTCGACTGCGCGCCCGAGGCATTGCCCGACACGCTCCAGATTGCGCCGACCAGAATCGCAATTGAGGATACCGCCGCGAGGATTTTGCTGCCCGTCATCGTCCGCCTCATATCCCGGCCCGCCCGCTGGCTGATCCGCGGGTCTGCAACATCCGGCGCGCAATAAAATTGCGCTCCCATGTCGATTTCGGCCATTACTGCTCTTGCCGGGCCTTGTGCCTGCCCGCGTTGAGGGGCAGTTTGCATCCAACCGCCCCGCGATGGAAGAGAGGAGAGGACCGAGATGCCTGCACCGCGCCTGAGTGTTGTCGTGACGCGACGCCTGCCCGAGGTCGTCGAGACCCGGATGAAGGAATTGTTCGAGGTCGAGCTCAATCACGACGATCGCAAGATGAGCCGGGAGGAGCTGGTCGAAGCAATGAAACGTGCCGACGTCCTCGTGCCCTGCGTGACCGACCGGATCGACGCGTCGATGATCTCGCAGGCCGGCGAGCGTCTGAAATTGATTGCGAATTACGGTGCCGGGGTCGATCACATTGACGTTTCCTCGGCGCGTCAGCGTGGGGTGCTGGTGTCGAACACGCCGGGCGTCGTCACCGACGATACGGCGGATATGACCATCGCGCTGATGCTGGCGGTGACGCGGCGCATTCCCGAAGGGCTTGCGCATATGCAGGCGGGCAATTGGGAGGGCTGGGCGCCCACCGCTTTCATGGGCCATCGCATCGGCGGTAAGCGGCTGGGCATTCTCGGCATGGGCCGGATCGGTCAGGCGGTGGCGCGGCGCGCCAAGGCCTTCGGGATGCAGATCCACTATCACAACCGGACCAAGGTTCATCCCGATATCGAGGAGGAGCTGGAGGCGACCTACTGGGACAGTCTCGACCAGATGGTGAGCCGGATGGACGTGATCTCGGTGAACTGCCCGCACACGCCCTCGACCTTCCATCTGCTCAATGCGCGGCGGCTGAAGATGCTCAAGCCCGAGGCGGTGATCGTGAATACCTCGCGGGGCGAGGTGATCGACGAGAACGCGCTGACACGGGCGTTGCGCGCGGGCGAGCTGGCCGGTGCCGGTCTCGACGTGTTCGAGCACGGCGCAGAGGTCAATCCGCGGCTGCGCGAGCTGTCGAACGTGGTGCTGTTGCCGCATATGGGCTCGGCTACGGTCGAAGGGCGCGTCGAGATGGGCGAGAAAGTTCTGGTCAACATCAAGACCTTCGCCGACGGGCACCGCCCGCCGGATCTGGTCGTGCCGTCGATGACCTGATCCGCGCGAAACTGTTTTGAGGCCCCGGTGAGATCCGGGGCCTTTTCATTTGGGCTTCGGTTGAGTCGGGCCAGCAATGACGAAAGGCCCCGGGACACGCCCGGGGCCTTCGCTGGGAGCAGGGGCTGCCCCCGGCTCTCCGTCACATCATCCGAAGATTACTTCGCTTCGTATTTCGGAAGCTTCTTCAGTTGCTCTTCGGTCAGACCGGTATGCACGGTGATCGAGGTGTCGTTCTGCAGAACGGTCAGCTCGCTCGCCTTGATTTCGACCGGCTTGGCGCCAATGCCGAGGAAGCCACCCACGTCGATCACGACGCCCGAGACTTTACCGTCATTGCCCTGAACCAGCTCGGACACGTCGCCGACCTTGTCGTCGTTCGGGCCATAGACGCCTTCACCACGCAGCGTGTCGGGAGCGACCGAAGCGATATCGACTTTCTGGCCGTCTTCCTGGTCAGCTTGACCCATGGTGCCCACGGCAGCGGCAGTGCTGTCGACGGCGTCGTCGATCGCGTTGCCGGTCTCGTTCGCGGCTTCCTTGGTCGCTTCGCCAGCGTTGTCAGCCGCGTTCTCGACGGCTTGGCCAGTCGCGTTTGCAGCTTCCTTGGTGTTCTGAGCGGCGTCTTTCGCCATCTCTTCGGTCTTGTCGCCAGCGTTGTTCATCGCCTGCTCGGTTTCCTGCGCGGCGTTCTGAGCAGCGTCGGCAGTGTTCTCGGCGGCGTTGTCCATCGCTTCGCCTGCGTTGTCGGCAGCCTGAGCGGTCTTGTCGGCAGCTTCGTTCGCAGCGGCGCCTGCAGCAGCGGCGGTCGCGGTGGCAGCGGCTTCGGCGTTGTCACCAGCCTCATCCATCTTCTGCGACGCGTCGGCGTCCTGCATATCTTCGCCGTTGCCGTTCATGTCGCCATTGGCATCCGCGCTGAACGCAGTCTGCATTTCGGCGTCATATTTCGGCGCTTGGTCCAGCTGGTCCTTGCTGCCCTGAGCGACGACAAAATAGGAATTGTCGGTGTCGCCATCGGGGATCAGGTTGAGCGAATCCATCGAGATCGCGACGGTTTTCTCGCCAATGCCGAGGAAACCACCCACGTCGACGAGCACGGCATCGACTTCGCCATTGGTGCCGATCACGACGTCGCTGACTTCGCCAACGTCATCCCAGCTGTCCTGCGCTTCGTTGATCGCGGTCTTCGCGTCGACCTTGTCCTTCGAGATGTAAACGCGCTTGCCCATGAGGCCCGAAGCGTTGAAGGAATCCGGAATCGACTTCATGAACATGTCGCCCGACATGTTGGCCGAAGCATTTGCGTTGGCTTCAGCCGTCGCGTTGGCGTTTGCTTTGTCTTCGGCATGTGCAGGCAGGGCAAGCATCAGGCCGATGGCGGTAGTGGTGATGAGCTTTTTCATATCTCGTCTCCCTTTCGTTTTACGTGAGGCGCGTCGGTCCCGTTTTCGGTTTCCCCGGCCTCTGATGGTCTGAAAACTGGTGAAACGGCGCACAGTTCCTGTGCAAATGGGGGAAAAATTTTTACAAATCATGGGAACAAAACACGGATTCGCGACTCGCCTCACGGAAGCGTCATCGCGGGGTTTGCGCACATCCAATGGGGCTTGAGCTTTCATAATCGGGTCCCGCCAAGCAGGCGCCGCGCCCCCAAAGCGCCGCGCGTGCGCTTTTGTCGTTTTTGTCGCGCGAATGTCGCCCGGATCGGATTGCATTTGCGATTATGAGGGTCAATCTGCCCCTACGTCCGTATCGGCAAGGAGGCCCCGCGATGAAATCCCATGTGAAAGCTTTGGTCGTCGGTGGCGGCGCAGTCGGGTGCGGTGTCGCCTATCATCTTGCCAAGGCGGGCTGGGACACGCTGCTCATCGAGCGCGACGAGCTGACCTCGGGCTCGACCTGGCACGCGGCGGGGCTACTGCCGCTGTTCAACATGAGCTACGCGACGACCCACATCCACAAATACTCGGTCGATTTCTACAAGACGCTGGAGGCCGAGACCGGTTTGAACGCGGGCTTCGCGATCGTGGGCAACCTGCGCATGGCGCAGACGCAAGAGCGGATGGACGAGTACAAGCTCTATTCCTCCGTCGCCGAGACCGCGGATGTCTATCACGAGTTCCTCACGCCTGCGCAGATGAAGGAGCGCTGGCCGCTTCTGAACACCGAAGACCTCAAGGGCGCGCTGTTCCACCCGCAGGACGGCTATATCAACCCCGCGGACGTGACGCAGGCGATGGCCAAAGGCGCGCGCCAGCACGGCGCCGAGATCGCGCGCAAGCTGCAGGTCAACGCCTATCGCTGGACCGGCTCGGAATGGGTCGTCACGCTCGAGAAGATGGTCGAGAAGGGCGGCAACCTCGTCGGCTCCGGCGAAGAGATCGAGATCCGCGCCGAGCATGTCGTGACCTGCACCGGCAACCACGCGCAGCGCACCGCGCGCCTGCTGGGCATCAAGATCCCCGCGATCCCGGTCGAACACCAGTTCATCGTGACCGACGCAGACCCGGCGCTGGTGAAATGGCGTGCCGAGGGCAATCCCGAGCACCCGGTGCTGCGCGATGCCGATGCGAAATGGTATGTCCGCGAAGAGCGCGGCGGCTGGATCCTCGGCCCCTATGAGCGCAATGCGCCCGCGCGCTTCCTCTATGACGTGCCGGAGACTTTCCGCGCCGATCTGTTCCAGCTCGATCTGGAGCGTATCGAAGAAGAATACATGTCGATGATCCATCGTCTGCCGACCTCCGAGGAAGTCGGCTTGAAGGACGATTTCAACGGCCCGATCTGCTACACCCCCGACGGCAACCCGCTGGTCGGCCCCGCGCCGGGCCTGCGTAACATGTGGCTGGCGGAAGGCTTCTCCTTCGGCATCACCGCGGCTGGCGGCACCGGCTATTACCTCGCGCAGATGATGGTCGAAGGCGAAGCCGAGATCGACATGGCCTCGCTCGATCCCAAGCGCTACGGCTCGTGGATGACCACCGAATACGCGGCGCGCAAGAACGAAGAGGCCTACGAGCACGTCTTCATCCTGCACCACCCCGATGAAGAGCGCGAAGCCTGCCGTCCGCTGCGCACCGCCCCCGCCTATGATCGCCAGATCGCGGCAGGCGCGCAGATGGGCCAGACCAACGGTTGGGAACGCCCGAACTATTACGGGCCCAAGGATGCGCCTTCGAGCTTCGATCATGACAGCCGCTCGTTCCGTCGCGGGGAATGGTGGCAATACGCCAAGGACGAGGCCGAGGCGCTGCGCGACACGGCCGGTCTGATCGACGCCTCCGCCTTCACCAAGCATATGGTGCGTGGCCCCGGCGCGACCGCCTTCCTCGATGCCTTCACCTGCAACAAGCTGCCGAAAGTGGGCCGGATCAACCTGACCTACGCGCTGACCGAAGCTGGCACGACCCGCACCGAATACACGATCGTGCGTCTGGCCGAGGATGAATATTACCTGATCTCGGCGGGTGCCTGGACCGATTACGACGGCGACTTCCTGCGCAAGTCGATCGAGGATTTCCGCGCCGCGGGCGGCGACTATGTCGATTGCCACGACGTGACCACGCAATGGGGTGTCTTCGCGCTGGCGGGCCCCAATGCGCGCAAGATTCTGCAGGAGGTGGTCAAGGACGCCTATCCGGAGACGGTGCTGTCGAACAAGCGCTTCCCGTGGCTCTCGATGCGCAATATCGAGCTGGGCATGTGCCCGGTGCGCGCGGTGCGCGTGGCCTATACGGGCGAGCTGGGCTGGGAACTGCATCACCCGGTCGAATTCGGCCGCTACCTCTGGGATCTGCTGGTCGAGGCGGGCGAGAAGCACGGGATGAAGCTCGTCGGCGCGCGCGCCCAGAACTGGCTGCGTCAGGAGAAGAGCTACCGCGCCTTCGGCAACGAGCTGGGCCGCGATGCGACCCCGCAGGAAGCCGGTCTCGACCGCTTCATCGACCTCGAGAAAGAGTTCACCGGCAAGCAGGCAATGCTCGACACCGGCATCCGCTCGAAATGCGTGACGCTTCTGATCGACGGGCCAGACGATGCCGATCCTTGGGGCAAGGAAGTGATCAAACAGGATGGCGAGAAGGTCGGGCGTCTGACCTCGGGCGGCTGGTCGGTGGCCTTCGGCAAGCAGATCGGAATGGGCTATGTGCGCCCCGATCTGGCCGAGCCGGGCACCAAGCTGAGCGTACGTATCCTCGGCGCCGATTACCCGGCGGAAGTGACCGAAGACAGCCCGCACGATCCGAGCAACGCGCGAATCCGCGTCGACGGCTGAGCCTCGATTGATTGAGACCGGAGAAGGGGGGCGCTGCCCCCCTTTTCGCTGCGCGAATTCACCCCCCGGGATATTTGCGCCAAGGCGAAGGGGGAAACTCTGCGGTCTTCGCCTTGGTGAAAATATCCCGGGGGAGGCGCGCGTCTCGCGCCGGGGGCGGAGCCCCCTCAACTTTGGTCACATCACGCAGCGCCATCCCTTTGGGTTGACGCAGGTCAAGGATTTCGCCCGCGCCCCGTGTCACGCCGCGAGGGACGAAATGCGAAGGAGACCTGCGATGAGCTACAAGGCGAAAATCGACGAGATGCGCAACGAGCTACGCGTGATGAACAAGACGATACCCGACGCTGTCGGCGGTTTCGGTGTGCTGTCGAAAGCCGTGAAGGAGAACGGGCCGCTCGATGTGAAGACCAAGGAATTCATCGCGCTCGGTATGGCGGTCGTGCTGCGTTGCGAGCCCTGCATCATGTTCCATGTCGAGGCGCTGATGAAGGCGGGCGGCACGCGCGAGGAACTGGGCGACGTGCTCGCCATGGCGATCCAGATGGGCGGTGGCCCGGGGGTGATGTATGCCGGTCACGCGCTGGGCTGCTGGGATGAGCTGGCCGCCGCGAAAGGCTGAGCTGCCCCGCTCTGCGACATGTTGTCAGGCCCGCGCCGGAAAGGCGCGGGCCGTTTCGTTTCATTCACGACAAATCTAATGAAGGACAGACAGATGAAACGCATCGCTTCTCTCGCCGCCCCGTTTGCCGCTGCACTGCTGCTCGGTGCCGCTCCGGGGTTCGCGCAAACCGCCCCGGTGCCGGGGCAGGAATTCCTCCTGCAATGGGATCTCGATGGCGATGGCGGCGTCACGCTGTCCGAAGCCCGCGAGCGGCGCGGCGACATCTTTACGATGTTCGACGCGAACGAGGATGACACTTACTCCGTCGCCGAAATCGCGATGATCGACGAGCATAAGGAAATGGAACGCGAAGCCGGCAAAGGTCCGGGGCACCAGATGCCCGAGGGCATGGGGCAGGGGCCCGGCAAGCGACAGGGTCAGGGCCGCAACGCGATGCGCGCGGGCCACGATATCCCGACCGCCGAGGGGCTGCGGGCCTTCGATGCGAATGGCGACGGGGTGATCTCGCGCGCAGAATTCGTGGGTGGCACCGATCAGTGGTTCGCGATGCGCGATCGCAACGGGGATGGCGTGCTGACCCAAGCCGATTTCGGCCCCCGGAGCTGAGCGCCCCCTCTTAGGCGAAGCCTCGCCGATGTAAAAAGACGCCCGCCTGTCAGCGATGACAGGCGGGCGTTTGCATGAGAGGCTGGGAAAAAATCACGGGGGAGTGAGCATGGGGATTTCACGCAGGTTCTTCGTCTCGGGCGCAGCCTTGACCTTGGCGGGCTGCGGCGGCGCGCCAAGTGGCAAGCAGGCCAAATTGATGCGTCCGGCAGTGTTGTCGGCCTCGAACTACCGGGCGAGCGGCATTCCCGCGCGCTTCGGCGATACCGACCCGCATGATTGGGAAGGTCTGGCGCCGGCGCGGTTGCCGGTCCACGGGATCGACGCGGCGCGCTATCAGGGCGAGATCGACTGGCGCCGGGCGCGCGCGGCGGGGGTGTCCTTCGCGTGGCTCAAGGCGACCGAGGGCGGCGATCATTCCGATCCCGGTTTCCACATCAACGCCACCCGTGCGCGGGCGGCGGGCGTGCCGGTCGGGGCCTATCACTTCTATTACTTCTGCCGCTCCCCCGAAGAGCAGGCGGATTGGTATATCCGCAACGTGCCGCGCCGCCGGGGCGATCTGCCGCCCGTGCTGGATATCGAGTGGAACCACACCTCGCGTACCTGCCAGCGTCGTCCTGCGGCCCATGTCACCCGCGCCGAGATGCACCGTTTCCTCGCGGCCCTGACGCGTCATTACGGCACGCGCCCGGTGATCTACACGACGATCGATTTCTGGCGTGACAACGATCTGTCGCGCTTCTCCGGCTATGAGATGTGGCTGCGCTCGGTTACCGCGCACCCGATGGAGCGCTACCCCGGCGCCGATTGGAGCTTCTGGCAGTATAGCGGCACGGGTGTCGTGCCGGGCGTGCCGGGGAACGTGGACATGAACGCCTTCGCGGGCTCTCCGGCGGCGTGGCAAAGCTGGCTCGCCCGGCGGGCGCAGCGGGCCTGAGTATATAAAAAAGGCGGCCCCGAAAGGCCGCCTTTCCCCTGCAAGCGCGTCGCGGTCAGAGACCGGGGATGACGCGGATCAGATCACGCTGCTTGAACGTGGTGCGCCGCTGCGGACCGAAGGCGAAGGTCGCGCCGATCGAGACGTAGTTGCTCGACCCCAGATCGTCGCCATCGGCATGGCCGAAATCGCCGCTCAGCGTCACATTGCCGAGCTTGTAATCGACGCCGATCTGCGTGCGGTTCGCGTCGAAGCTCTCGACGTCGATATGGTCATAGCCCGCAGTCACGCCGAACGCGTCGTTGACGGCATAGCGCCCCGACAGGCCGAACAGGTTGCCGCTGACGCCGTCTTCCTTGGCGTGCGAAACATAGGCTTCGCCGCCTAATTTGCCGTAGGAATGGCCCGCTTCGAGGCCATAGTAATCCAGCCCTGCGCCTTCGGCGTGGTCGTGGCCCGCAAAGGCGCCGAAGGAGGTGGCCGGACCGGCGTGGTAGATCGCGTGAAGTGCGACGTTGTTGGCGTCGGTATCGCTTGCGCCGAAATTCGCGAAGGCCAGATCGCCTTGCAGCGAGAATTGCCGGTTGAACCCGACTTCGAGCGAGCCGGTGGCCGAGGTCTTGTCGAGATCGCCGTCATCGGTGAATTGCGAAAAGCCGATCCCAACGGTGCCGCCGGTGATTTCAGCCGCGCTGGAGATTTGCGGGAGCGCCGCGAAAAGGACTGCGGCTGCGAAAACGCATTTGTTCATAACTTGCCTCATGAAATTGTTTTTAGGCTTTAGCCATGCGTGAGCCACCGAGGCGCAGCAAGATCGACCCCGGGTTGAAAAAGAAACTCGCGGAAACCGTGTTCCGCGAGTCACATCATTTCTCTAATTGTATCCGTCGCTTATTGCAGCGAACGCACGCTCACCTCGCCCTCTTTCCGGCTCTTGATCGCCGAGACGGCGGCGATGGAGGCGGCGGCAGTGGTGAAATAGGGGATCTTGTCATAGAGCGCGACCGCGCGGATGTCGCGGCTGTCCGAGATCGCCTGGCTGCCGTCGGTGGTGTTGAAGACGAGGTCGATCTCGTCATTCTTCAGCCGGTCGACGATGTTCGGGCGGCCCTCATAGACCTTCAAAACCTTCTCGCTTTCCACGCCATGTTCGGCGAGCCATGCGGCGGTGCCGCCGGTCGCGACGATGGTGAAGCCCATCGAGACCAGCGAGGCGGCGGCTTCGGCCAGATCGTCGGTCTTGTTCGAGTCCTTGATCGAGAAGAACACGCGACCGCTTTCGGGTAGCACGGTGCCCGCGCCAAGCTGGGCTTTCCAGAAGGCCGAGGGGAAGTCGCGATCCCAGCCCATCACCTCGCCGGTGGAGCGCATTTCCGGGCCGAGCAGCGTGTCGACACCCGGGAAGCGGGCGAAGGGCAGCACGGCTTCCTTGACCGAGAACCACGGCGTTTGCGGATCGGCCAGCGTCAGCGGATCGGCGAAGGGCAGCGGCGTGTCGGGGCCGACGCCTTCGGGGTAGGGCGGGCGCGCCGGGAAGGCCGACAGCTTCTCGCCCGCCATCAGGCGCGCTGCGATCGACGCGATGGCCGAGTCGGTGGCTTTCGCGACGAAGGGCACGGTGCGCGATGCGCGCGGGTTGACCTCGAGGACGTAGATATCGCCGTCCTTGATCGCGAACTGCACGTTCATCAGGCCGACCACGTTGAGGCCCTTGGCCATCTTCTCGGTCTGCACCTTCAGCTCGGCCACAATCTCGGGGCTCAGCGAGTAGGGCGGCAGCGAGCAGGCCGAGTCGCCCGAGTGGACGCCGGCTTCCTCGATATGCTGCATGATGCCCGCGACATGGACGCTTTCGCCGTCGCAGAGCGCATCCACGTCGACCTCGATCGCGCCGGCCAGATAGCTGTCGAGCAGCACCGGGTTGTCGCCCGAGACCACCACGGCCTCTTTGATGTAGCGCTTGAGGTGGTCGAGGTCGCGCACGATCTCCATCGCGCGGCCGCCCAGCACGTAGGAGGGACGGATCACCAGCGGATAGCCGACGCGGCCCGCGATCTCGAACGCCTGCTCGTCCGAGCTGGCGATGCCGTTGACGGGCTGCTTCAGGTCCAGACGGTTGAGCAGGTCCTGGAACCGCTCGCGGTCTTCGGCGAGGTCGATCGCGTCGGGCGTGGTGCCGAGGATCGGGATGCCTTCGGCCTCCAGCGCGTTCGCGAGTTTCAGCGGCGTCTGGCCGCCGAACTGGACGATCACGCCGTGCAGCGTGCCGTTATCCTGCTCCACCCGCAGGATTTCGAGCACATGCTCCAGCGTGAGGGGCTCGAAATACAGGCGATCCGAGGTATCGTAGTCGGTCGACACGGTCTCGGGGTTACAGTTGACCATGATGGTCTCGTAACCCGCATCGGTCAGCGCGAAACAGGCGTGACAGCAGCAATAGTCGAACTCGATCCCTTGGCCGATCCGGTTCGGACCGCCGCCGAGGATGACGACTTTCTTGTTGTCGGAGGGCCGTGCCTCGCATTCGACCTCGCCCATCGCGGGGGCTTCATAGGTCGAATACATGTAGGGCGTCTGCGCTTCGAATTCGGCGGCGCAGGTGTCGATGCGCTTGAAGACTGCGGTGACGCCGAGGTTGCGGCGGGCGCGGCGGACCTGTGCTTCGTCGCGGCCGGTGAGCGTGGCCAGACGTGCATCCGAGAAGCCCATCATCTTGAGATTGCGCAGGCCCTTCTCGTCGAGCGGAAGGCCCTTCTTGCGGATCTCGTTCTCGGCCTCGACGATTTCGCGGATCCGGGCGAGGAACCACGGGTCGAAGGAGGTCGCGTGCTGGATCTCGTCATTGCTCAGCCCGTGGCGCATCGCCTGTGCGATCAGGCGCATCCGGTCGGGCGTCTGCTGCGAGATCGCCTTGATGACGGCGGCCTTCTCGGGCGCGCCTTCGATCTCGATCTCGTCGAAGCCGCTCAGGCCGGTCTCCATCGAGGCCAGCGCTTTCTGCACGGATTCGTGGAAGGTCCGGCCGATCGCCATCGCCTCGCCCACCGATTTCATCGCGGTGGTCAGTTCGGGCTTGGAGCCTGCGAATTTCTCGAAGGCGAAGCGCGGGATCTTGGTGACGACGTAGTCGATGGTCGGCTCGAAGGAGGCGGGCGTGACCTTGGTGATGTCGTTGTCCAGCTCATCGAGCGTGTAGCCCACGGCCAGCTTCGCGGCGATCTTGGCGATCGGGAAGCCGGTGGCCTTGGAAGCCAGCGCCGAGGAGCGCGACACGCGCGGGTTCATCTCGATCACGACCATGCGGCCGTCTTCGGGGTTGATCGCCCATTGCACGTTCGACCCGCCGGTCTCCACGCCGATCTCGCGCAGCACGGCGATCGAGCCGTTGCGCATGATCTGATATTCCTTGTCGGTCAGCGTCAGCGCGGGCGCCACGGTGATCGAGTCGCCGGTATGGACGCCCATCGGATCGACGTTCTCGATGGCGCAGACGATGATGGCGTTGTCGGCCTTGTCGCGCACGACCTCCATCTCGAATTCTTTCCAGCCCAGCAGCGACTCGTCGACGAGGATCTGGCTCATCGGGGAGGCGTCGAGGCCCGAGCGGCAGATGCGCTCGTAATCTTCGCGGTTATAGGCGACGCCGCCGCCGGTGCCGCCCAACGTGAAGGCGGGGCGGATGATCGCGGGCAGGCCGATATGCTCCAGTTCGAGCAGCGCCTGACGCACGCCCTCGTTGACGTCATAGGTGCCGTTCTCGCGCTTGGGCGAGGACACGATGGTCGCTTTCGGGTTCTCGAGGCCGATCCGGTCCATCGCCTCGCGGAAGAGCTTCCGGTCTTCGGCCATCTCGATCGCGTCGCGGTTCGCGCCGATCAGCTCGACGCCGAATTTCTCCAGCACGCCCATATCGGCCAGCGACAGCGCGGTGTTGAGGCCAGTCTGGCCGCCCATCGTCGGCAGCACCGCGTCGGGGCGCTCGGCCTCGATGATCTTGGCGACGACTTCCGGGGTGATCGGTTCGATATAGGTGGCGTCGGCGAGCCCCGGATCGGTCATGATCGTCGCCGGGTTCGAGTTCACGAGGATGACGCGGTAGCCTTCTTCGCGAAGGGCTTTGCAGGCCTGGGCGCCCGAGTAGTCGAACTCGCAGGCTTGCCCGATCACAATGGGCCCGGCGCCGATGATGAGGATTGACGTGATGTCTGTTCTCTTCGGCATGGGAATCCCCTCTGGTCACTGCGCAAATTGAGGCGCTTTATACGCAAAGGGTCAGGCGTCGCAAGAGGGTCAGGACGCGATAGCCGGGTTGCAGGGTGACGCGAGGGCGCGCGCCCAAGTCTGTCAGGCCGCGCACCGGGAGGAGCGCAGCCTGATTTCAGGCCGGTCAGGGAGTGGTCGACTTACTCGGCGGCCAGCCGATGTTCCTGTTCGTCTTCGTCGCGATAGAGGTAGTCGCGCGTCAGCGGCACGTCGCCCACCTCATGGGCCAGCTGATACTGGAACACGACTTGCCCGCCATGGCGGAAAGCCATCTCCGAGGCCACGAGGTAGAAGCGCCACATCCGGCAGAACCGCTCGTCATAAAGCGCGACGGCCTTGTCGATATTCGCCTCGAACCGATCGCACCAATGGCGCAGAGTTTCCGCGTAATGGAGCCGCCAGACTTCGAGATCCGTGGTGATGAGCCCTTCATGCTCGACCGCGTTCGACGCTTCCGACATGGCCGGGCAATAGCCGCCGGGGAAGATGTATTTCGTTATGAAATCGGCGGTCGCGCCACCAGGGCCCGAGCGTCCGATGAAATGGATCAGCGAGACGCCCCCCGGTTTGAGCAGTTCGCGCACCTTCGAGAAATATTCGCGGTAATGCGGCACCCCGACATGTTCGAACATGCCGACCGAGACGATCCGGTCGAATTTGTCGGTCACATCGCGGTAATCGGTCAGGCGGATGTCGATCTTGTCTTCGAGGCCGGCCTCTTTGACACGTTTGCGGGCCAGCGCGTGCTGTTCGGTAGAAAGTGTCACGCCGACGACATTCGCGCCGAAATCGCGTGCCAGCGTCAGCGCCATGCCGCCCCAGCCGCAACCGATATCGAGAACGGTCATGCCCGGCTCGATCAACAGCTTCTTGGCGATATGGTGTTTCTTGGCCTCCTGCGCCTCTTCCAGCGTCATGTCGGGGCGCTCGAAATAGGCGCAGCTATATTGCCGGTCCTCATCGAGGAAGAGGTCATAAAGCTCGCCCGAAAGGTCATAGTGATGCGCGACGTTGGTGCGCGCCTTGTTGACCGGGTTGAACTGCGCGAAGCGGCGCCCGAAGAAACGGCTCGCCTCGCGCGGTTTCTCGAACCACGGCATGCCGGATCCGGTCTGGTTGCGGATCGCGAGGGCGAGAAAGCCACGCAGATCGTCATTCGCGATCGTGTAGTCGCCGTTCATATACCCTTCGCCGACGCCGAGATCGGGCCGGAGCACGATCCTGCGCGTCACGTCGGGGGTTTCGATGGTAACGCGGACCGGGTCTCCGGTGCCGTCGCCATAGCGTCTGAGCGTCTCGTCCGAATAGACGAGTTCGAGCGTGCCCCTGCGGATCAGGTGGCGCAACATTCGGTCGAGAAGCGAGTCCCAAGCTCTCATATGGTCTCTCCGGATCATGCCGGGGCTTGGCAGGCTCCAGCGTTAGCCTTCACGACGGCAACCTTTGTGAAATTACCAAAGTTCCCGTTGTCTCTGAAGTTAACCGAAAATTTACAATTTTTCGAGCCACGCGCGCGTGAACAGCTCGAGACGGGCCTGTGTGCCTCCGCACAGCTTGACTTTTGCGCGCTCAACGGGTGTATCGGCGCGACTATACGCAATTCTCGATCCGGGGAGCCTCCCATGCATGCCTTTCGCAGCCATACCTGCGCAGATCTGAGCGCCGCCAACGCCGGTGAGACCGTCCGCCTCGCGGGCTGGGTCCACCGCGTGCGCGATCACGGGGGGGTGCTCTTCATCGATCTTCGCGATCATTACGGTATGACGCAGGTGCTCTGTGACGGCGACAGCCCCGCCTTCAAGACGATGGAGAAAACGCGCTCCGAATGGGTGATCCGCATCGACGGCACCGTGAAGCTGCGCGACGAGAGCCTGATCAACCCGAAGATTCCAACCGGCGAGATCGAGGTCTATGTCCGCGACATCGAAATCCTGGGCGAGTCCGAGGAACTGCCGCTGCCGGTCTTCGGCGAGCTGGAATATCCCGAAGAAACGCGTCTGTCCTATCGCTTCCTCGACCTGCGTCGCGAGAGCCTGCATGACAAGATGATCCTGCGCTCCAACGTCGTGAAATCCATGCGTAAACGCATGTGGGACGCCGATTTCAACGAGTTCCAGACGCCGATCATCACCGCGTCGTCGCCGGAAGGCGCGCGCGACTTCCTCGTGCCGTCGCGCCTGCATCCGGGCAAGTTCTACGCGCTGCCGCAGGCGCCGCAGCAGTTCAAGCAGCTGATCATGGTCGGCGGCTTCGACAAGTATTTCCAGATCGCGCCGTGCTTCCGTGACGAAGACCCGCGCGCCGACCGCTCGCCCACCGACTTCTACCAGCTGGACGTCGAGATGAGCTTCGTCGAGCAGGAAGACATCTTCAACACGATGCAGCCGGTGATCCAGGGCGTGTTCGAGGAATTCGCCGATGGCCGTACGGTCGATCCGAACTGGCCGCGCATTCCCTACGCCGAGTCGATGCTGAAATACGGCTCGGACAAGCCCGACCTGCGCAACCCGATCGAGATGCAGGTGGTCTCGGATCACTTCCGCGACTCGGGCTTCGCGATCTTCGCGAAACTGCTCGAGCAGGACGGCACCGAGATTCGTGCGATCCCGGCTCCCACGGGCGGCTCGCGCAAGTTCTGCGACCGGATGAACAAGTTCGCCCAAGAACAGGGCCTGCCGGGCATGGGCTACATCTTCTGGCGCAAGGGCGAAGACGGCTCGCTCGAAGGTGCCGGGCCGCTGGCCAAGAACATCGGCCCCGAGCGGACCGAGGCGGTCCGCGCGCAGCTGGGTCTGGGCGAGGGCGATGCGGCCTTCTTCCTCGGCGGCGCGCCGTCGAGTTTTGAGGGCGTCGCAGGCCGTGCGCGCAACGTGATCGGCGAAGAGCTGGGCCTGACCGACAAGACCAAGTTCAAGTTCGCCTGGGTCGTCGATTTCCCGATGTACGAGGCCGATGACGAGGGCAAGATCGACTTCTCGCATAACCCGTTCTCGATGCCGCAAGGCGGGATGGAGGCGCTTGAGGGCGATCCGCTGCAGGTCAAAGGCTACCAGTACGACCTCGCCTGCAACGGCTACGAAATCCTCTCGGGCGCGATCCGGAACCACAAGCTCGAGACCATGTACAAGGCGTTCGAGATCGCGGGCTACCCGGCGTCGGAAGTCGAGAAGCGTTTCGGCGGCATGGTCAAGGCGTTCAAATACGGCGCTCCGCCGCACGGTGGGTGCGCCGCCGGCATCGACCGGATCGTGATGATCCTCGCCGATACCGCGAATATCCGTGAAGTCATCATGTTCCCGATGAACCAGCGCGCCGAAGACCTGATGATGGGCGCGCCGTCGGAGCCGATGAACGAACAGCTGCGCGAGTTGCGCCTGCGGGTTCTGCCGCAAGAGGACTGATCCTCGCACGGTTACCGATTTAAAAGGCCCCGTTCCGGATGGAGCGGGGCCTTTTTCTATTCGCGGCGGAGGAGCGCGCCAGCGCAAAAGGCGCGGAGGGGTCAGGCGAAGGGGCTCTGGCCGAAGCCGAGCCACCCTGAGCCTCAGACCCCGATTAGTCTTCGAGACTGTCTTTCTTCTTCTCGTCGACCAGCTTCATTTCCTTCTTCTTACGCTCGAGGAATTTCTCGCCGTAATTCTCGATTTCGCTTTCGTCGATCACGTCCTTGGCGCGGCCGAAGATCTCGTCTTCTTCCTCGTCCATGTGGTGATTGTAGTCATGCTCGAGCTTGTGGAACTTGTTCAGCCAGCCGGGGCTCGCCATGTCCATCTCGTTGAGTTCTTCGAGCAGATCGTCGAGCTCGGCATGTTCCTCGACCGAGTGACGCGCCGAATCCTGACCCCAGGTCTTGGTCATCAGCTTGGAATAGAAGGTCTCTTCCTCGGCGGCGGCGTGGGACTTGATGTCGTAATAGAACTCATTCCACGCCTGCGTGCGCTCTGCGCTGTCGCCGGACGTATCGGCGATCTTCTTCATCAGGGCGCGGTGATTGTCGTGATCTTGCTTGATGGCGTCGTAGATCGAGCTCATCGGGCTGTCCTCCGGTTGCTTTGACTTGTTTGAGCAACGCGAAGTCGATCAGGCAGTTCCCGGCTGCGTCAGAACGCCCCGGCCGCCGCGATCCGCGCATCTATGATCTGAGTGACCCGGGTCATATCCTCGCGTGAGGGGCCGCCGGATCGTCTCAGGCGCTGCGCCGCATCGTCCAGCGCCGCATCATGAGCCGAGCACGCGATGCTATGAAGGAAATGTGCGGCATAGGGCAGGGCGCGCGCATCCGCCCCCTTGGTGTCGCGCAGCAGTTCCGAGAGGTGCTGCAGGTCGTCGCGCAGCGCGAGCGGGTCCGGCGCGATCACAAGATCGGCAAGCGCGCGCAGGCCGAGCGGTCGCATCTCTTCGGGCAGGGTCGACAGGATCGCTTCTTGAAATACGGCAAGGCTTTCGATCGGTTTTTCCAGAAACCCGTCCGCGCCCGCGGCGAGGGCCGCGCTTTTCAGGTCGGGGTCGCCCGAGGTCCCAAGGATCACAGGATGCGGCCCACGCGTCCCGCGTATCTCTGCGATCAGGTCGCTCCCGGAGCCGTCGGGCAGGCCCATATCCACGATCACGATCGAGGGCCGATAGGTCTTGAGATGCCGATCTGCCGAGGCGAGGCAATCGGCGCGCCGGATTCGCGCGCCTGAGCGCAGGCACAACAGCCGCACAGCTTCCGAGGCGAAGCGGCTGTCTTCCACCAGAAGCACCGTCAGCCCGGTCAGAGGGCGTTCGGGTGTCGGCATGCGGGTCAGGGTCGGGATCGTGTCGCTCATGTCGGGGCCCCTTCGGCTGCGATCGGATTCGGCTTGTCCAATCAGTAGGGCGCAGATTGCCTAACACTGGGTTAATCCGAACCGGGTTCACAACTGCCACCGCAAGGCTTGCGCGAAGCCGCGCGCCCGGCTACGCCTTTTAACGCCCGTGTTACCGGAGGAGACCCAGATGATCGGACGCCTGAACCATGTCGCCATCGCCGTGCCCGACCTCGAGGCGGCCTCGGCCAACTATCGCGACACGCTGGGTGCCAATGTCGGCGCGCCGCAGGACGAGCCCGATCACGGCGTCACGGTCGTCTTCATCGAACTGCCCAACACCAAGATCGAACTGCTCTACCCGCTGGGCGAGGACAGCCCGATCAACGGCTTTCTCGAGAAGAACCCCGCAGGCGGCATCCATCACATGTGCTTCGAGGTGGAGGACATCATCGAGGCGCGCGACAAGCTGAAGGCCGATGGCGCACGGGTTCTGGGCAATGGCGAGCCGAAGATCGGCGCGCATGGCAAGCCCGTGCTGTTCCTGCACCCGAAAGATTTCAACGGCTGCCTCGTCGAACTGGAGCAGGTCTGATGAGCCTTACCGGCGGCATCATCCTCTTCGCAGTCATCTGGTTCATGATCTTTTTCATGGTTTTGCCGGTGCGGTTGAAGACGCAAGGCGATGTGGACGAGGTCGTGCCGGGCACCCCCGCAGGCGCGCCGCACGAGGCGCATCTGGGCGCGAAGGTGAAGATCACCACCATTGTCACCATCGTGCTCTGGGCGATCATCGCGGGAGTGCTGCTGTCGGGGATCATCACTTTGGAAGATATCGACTTCTTCGGACAGTTGCGCCGTTAAGCGGGCGCGGAACCGTTTCGGATAAGCGTGTGTTGGGAAGCTGAAAGGAGCCTCCCGATGACACCCACCTGGTTTACCGCGCTTAGCTGGCTTTCGCTCGCCATTGGCGTGATTTCGTTCCTCTATCTCGTGGTCGAGATGCGTCGGAACCCGCCGCATATGGCGATCATGGCTTGGGTCTGGCCGATCTGCGGGCTGTTCGCCGGACCGCTGATAATCTGGTTCCACAGTCGGCACTCTGGCCACGGCGACTCCCCGTTCCCGATTTCGGTGGCAAAGGGGACGCTCCACTGCGGGGCAGGTTGCACTTTGGGGGATATCCTTGCCGAAAATCTCGCGCTTGCGGTTCCCGCGCTCCTGATCCCGTTTGGCTGGCCGGATTTCTGGCAACACAAGATCTTCGCGCTCTGGGGGCTCGATTACGTCTTCGCCCTCGCGATCGGGATCGTGTTCCAGTATTTCTCGATCGCGCCGATGCGTGGGCTCGGCCTCGCCAAAGGCCTCAAAGAGGCGGCGAAAGCCGACGTGGCCTCACTCACCTCGTGGCAGATCGGCATGTACGGGATGATGGCGATCTTCCATTTCGCCGTGTTCAAAGGGCTCTGGGGCGCTGAGATCACCGCCGCCGACCCGGAATTCTGGTTCGCCATGCAGATCGCGATGATGGCTGGTTTCGTGACCGCCTATCCGGTGAACTGGCTGCTGATCCGCAAGGGCATCAAGGAAGAGATGTGAGCGGCGCGTTGGCGCCGCCCCGTCACCCGCGGCGACCGGTGATCGCGTGGAACAGGTGGGTGAAGCCCGCAGCGCCCAGAACCGGCACGAAGAGGTTCACCAGAGGGATCGACAGCGGCACCGCCATCAGCGCGCCCGCGGCCCAGATCGTGACCTTGTTGCGCTCGTAAAGCTCGAGTGCCGCTTCACGCTCCATCCGCCGGAAGGCCGCCATCTGGAAGTATTCACGTCCTAGCAGATAGCCGTTCAGCCCGAAGAACAGAAACGGCGCCAGCGGGATCACGAAGGGGTAGATCATCAGGGCGATGATGTTGGCTACGAGGATCACGCCGAAAAACCGCACCGTGTCGCGCATGCCTTCGGCGAAGGTGAGTTTGCGCACTGGCGGCAGGGTCGGGTAGTGGACGTCCTCCACCATCTCGGCCACGTCTTCGAGGAAGAAGCCGGTGAAGGCGGAGGCCACGGGCACCATCAGGAAGATCGAGGCGAACAGGATCACGCCCGCCGAGACGATCGATAGTGCGGTATCGATATGGCCGACCTCGCCGATGAAGGGCAGCGAGAAGCTGTCCGGCACCAGCCAGCCGATCAGCATCACCATCGCCACATAGATCGCGACCAGAAGGCCCAGCGAGAGGGCCACGCCGAAGCCCACGACTTTTATCGCACCGGGCCGCAGCAGGTCGGCCCAGGCTTTCACATAGCTCGAGATGATCATTCCGAAATCCGCGTCGTGATTGCGTCGAGGTCGGGACGGGGGCGTTCCGGAGGCGCGACGCCCTCGGTGCCCAGATGGATGAAGCCTGCGACGCTTTCGCCCTCCTTGAGGCCCAGCATCTCGCGCCCGAAGGCTTCGTCATGCGCGGCCCAGCCGGTGAGCCAGTTCGCGCCCCAGCCCGCGGCGAGAGCCGCGTTCAGAAGCGACAGGCAGACCGCGCCCGCCGAATAGAGCTGCTCGACCTGCGGCACCTTCTCGCTGTCCTTGGGCGAGAACACCACCGCCACGCAAAGCTGGCTGTCATGGAATTGCTTGCCCGCCTTGGCGATCTTCTCTTCGGGCAGGCCCTGCGCCTTGGCGCGGGTCTCGGCCTCGCTGCCCAGACGCTGTGCAGCCTCGCGCGTGATGGTGATGAAGCGCCACGGCTCCAGCTTCCCGTGATCGGGCGTGCGCGCGGCGGCGGTCAGAATCTCGCGCAGCGCGGCCGCGTCGGGGGCAGGGGCCTTGAGGGTCTTGGCCGGGCGCGACCGGCGGGTCAGAAGGAAAGCCATTGCCGCGTCATTGCGTTCGGCCGGGTTCACTTCGGGCAGTTCAGTCATGAAATTCTCCGTCTGTTGCGCCAGATATCGGGCGCTCGGCGCGCGATTGCAACCGCAGCATGGGCAACTGGCTTGTGCGCCATTGAGCAGGGTCTATGCTGCGCGGCGATGACGGATCTCAGCCACCTTGCCATTCCGGGCAGCGAAATCGCGCTGCGCGTGACGCCGAAAGCGTCGCGGAATGAGATTCGGGAAAGCGAAGAGGGGCTTCGGGCCTATGTCACGGTGGTGCCGGAGAACGGCAAGGCCAATGCGGCGGTCGTCAAATTGCTGGCGAAGGCGCTGGGCGTCGCGAAATCGCGGCTGACGCTGATCCGGGGCCAGACCGCGCGCGAAAAGGTGTTCCGCCTCGATTGAGCGGGCGCTGCGGCGCGGGCAGGGTGCTCAGCCGTCCTCGCTGGAGGCGCTGCCGGTCTGCTTCAGGCGATAGACGCCTTCGGGCAGGTTGAGCGCCGCCGCGAGTTCGCGCAGCTGGGCATGGCTGAAGGTGATCGTCTGCACCTGCTCGGTCTGCTCGTCGAGCTGTTCGACCACGACGCAGTCCTCGAAGGAACTGATCGTGATGTCTTCCTGCAGATAATCAAGCGGATCCGTCCCCTCGTCGACAAGGGTGATCACGGTCGCGTCGAATTCGTGTTCGATGGTAAACATGCCCTCATGCTAGCGCGGCTTTTCGATCCGAAAAAGCGAAATCACGCCGGCGCTTGCAGGCGATCACGTGCAGGAGGCTATGCTGCCGCGGGCCAAGTGGTTAAGCTGGGCGAAATCCTCTTTCAGGGGCGCTTCCCGTCGATGCCTTCCTTCCGCTTTCTCCTCGTGATCCTGTCGCTCGCCGTGACGCTGCTTTCGGGCTGCGTGCCGACGATGACGCCTATGCCGCAGACCGAAATCTCGCCCGAAGACAGGCAGCGCGCCGAAGTGGCGGTGGCGCGGCTGGTTGATGTGGGCGACCGGATGGAGCCGCAGATCGAGCAGGAATGCCGCAAGCGCACACGCAAGCTCAACTGCGATTACCTCTTCGTGGTCGATGACCGGCTCGATCTGGATGCGAATGCGTTTCAGACGACCGATCGCTCGGGCCGTCCGGTGATCGGCGTGACGCTCGCCATGATCGCCGAGGTGCGCAATGCCGACGAACTGGCCTTCGTGATCGGCCACGAGGCCGCCCATCACATCGCGGGTCATATCGCGGCGCGCGAACGCGACGCGGCGGTTGGGGCGGCCTATCTGGGGCGCGCGGTGCAGGCGCAGGGCGCCGATCCCCTGACTGTGCAGCGTGCGCGGCGGATCGGGGCCGAGATCGGCTCGCGGCTCTATTCCAAGGATTACGAGCTGGAGGCCGACCGGCTCGGCACGATCATCACATGGGACGCGGGCTACGATCCGCTCAAAGGCGCGCAGTTCTTCCTGCGCCTGCCCGATCCGGGCGACAAGACGCTGGGTACCCATCCGCCCAATCAGCTGCGCTTCGACGTGGTGCGCGACACGGTCGCCCAGTTGCGTGCGGGCAAGATCCCGGCGGGCAGCTGAGGGAACCCGTTCAGGGCCTGCGCACTTGGGATTTGACATAGAGGCCCCCGGCAAAGGCGGGTCCGGGACGCGGGGACTGGGGACGGGGACAAAGAACCAATGGCAATCTTTTCGCGACTGCGCTGGCGGCTGAAGGTCATCCTGCGGGAGATCTGGGTGCGGGTGACGGCCTTCGGCGTGCTGGGGGTCCTGACCGCGCTGGGATCGGCGGGCTTCGGCTATCTCGTGCCGCCGGATCTCGGCTACAAGATGGGGGCAGGCTCGGTGGAGCCGATCCTGAAGATCATCGCGACCGCGATGCTGACCGTCACCACCTTTTCGCTGCAGATCATGATTACCGCGTTCAGTTCGGCCCAGACAGGGGCGACGCCGCGCGCGATCAAGCTGATGCAGACCGACCGCGTCACGCAGAACGTGCTGGCGAGCTTCATCGGCTCCTTCGTCTTCTCTCTGGTAGGGATCATCGCGCTCGAGACGAATGTCTATGACGACTCGGGGCGGTTCATCCTTCTGGTGGTGACGCTGGGCGTGGTGGCGATGGTGGTGATCTCGCTGTTGCGCTGGGTGCAGCATCTGAGCGAGTTCGGACGTTTGGGCGACGTGATCAGCCGGGTCGAGAACGCGGCGAGCACGGCGCTGAAGGCACGCTGCGAGCGGCCGTGGCTCGGCGGCAAGGAATGGGAAGACCCGCCCGTGGGTGTCTTCGGGATCACCTCGACGCGGACCGGCCATGTGCAGCATGTCGATATGGGCGCGCTGCAAAAGGTCGCCGAGGCGCATGACTGCCGGATCTGGCTTTGCGCGCGGCCCGGCGAATTCGTCCATGGGGCGTCTCATTTGGTCCAATGCGATGCGTTGCCGGGCGATACCGAGACCCGCGAGGAGATCGAGGAGGCCGCGCGCGACGCCTTCACCATCGACCATGCCCGCGACTATGATCAGGACCCCCAATTCGGGTTGATCGCTTTGGCCGAGATCGCCTCTCGTGCGCTCTCCCCGGCGATCAACGACCCCGGTACTGGTATCGATATTCTCGGGCGTCTGGCGAGGGTGCTGGCCGAATGGCACCCGCCGAACAGCCCCGAATGCGTGTTCGACCGCGTCTATGTGCGCGCGGTGACGCCCGAGCAATATACCGAGGACGCTTTCGCCGCGATCGGGCGCGACGGGGCGGGGCATCTGGAAGTCGCTCTGCGCCAGCAGGAAGTGCTGGAAGCCGTGGCCGAGATGCATCCCGATCACTTCGGTCGTCCCGCCGCGCATCAGGCCCTGCGCGCCGCCGCCCATTCGCAATCCGCGATGACCTTGAGGCGCGACCGCGCCGTGGTCGCAGAGGAAGCGCAGGCGTTGGCCGCGCGCTTCGCGCCCGATCTGGACTGCAATGTCGGACATGAAATCGACGGCGATACCTCGGATCGCAACGCTTGATCTGAATCATATCGAAATTGCGGACCCTACGGCAGAGTCCCCCCATCACCGGGATGACTGTTCAAGGGAGGCCGCCATGACCGCTGCCAAACATCTCAATCGCCACGCGGCGATGATGAACCGGATGGCCCAGCAGATGGGCGGCGATCTCAGCATGGAAATGGCCAGCGGACGGCTCAGTGGCGAGGGCTGGAGAGACGCGCTGATCCGCTGCACCAAGTGCCGCGAGGCCGGGGCCTGCCTGCTCTGGCTGGCCGAGCATGACCCGCAAAGCAACCCCGCGAAGGCACCTCCCG
This sequence comes from Thioclava sp. DLFJ4-1, assembly GCF_002020145.1. NCBI lineage: Bacteria > Pseudomonadati > Pseudomonadota > Alphaproteobacteria > Rhodobacterales > Paracoccaceae > Thioclava > Thioclava sp. DLFJ4-1. The sequence goes on along the minus strand of NZ_MPZT01000002.1, from coordinate 244,506 downwards.
CCTATTGCGAAAACCGCCTGATGATGTCGCGGCTGCGCGCCACCATCGGCGCCGAACCCCAAGGAGTGGAATGATGGGAATGCAAAGCGAAATCGATCTGAACTTCTGGGTGACGCGCGGTATGGCGCGGCGTCTTGGCGTGAATATCTCCGAAGCGATGCATAACGGCTTCCTCACGCAAGCCGATTTCGCCGAGATGATCACCACCTGCCGCACCTGTGGACGCACCGAGTTCTGCCTCGCTGTTTTGGCGGAGAAGGGCGAAGGCCCACAGGCCATTCCGTCGGATTGCCCCAATTACGAGGTCCTGACCTCTCTGCGCGCCCTGCAATAACTGAGGGCACCGTTAACGTCGCGAAGCATGTGAGGGGCGGTCTTGCCCCCGTGCAGAGCGGATCGATGGTCCTTTCAAATCTGCGTGTTCATCGCGTGCGTAATTTCTTCGCATGCAGGCCAACAATGCTTCATTTAACGTGTGTGGCTCCTTGGTCTCGGATGGCCGCGGTGAGCAATACTTGCCTTGCGAATGGTATGCGCGCTCCCTGAGTTGAGGGAGCGCGGCACCCAAGTTTTCTTCGCATCGAAATCGCCCTGCCCCGTTCGAGCTACGAGGGCGCGCAATGGCACAGAAGATTGTAGGTCTCGACTGGCTTCGCGCAATCGCCGCGATACTGGTGATGATCGGCCACGCGAGAGCTTTCCTTTTTGTCGACTTCTCCGAGCTTGCGAACGACCCGACGGTCGTCGCCAAAGTCTTCTATTTGCTCACCGGTCTCGGCACCTATTCCGTAATCATTTTCTTCGTGCTCTCAGGCTATCTGGTCGCTGGCTCTGTGGATCGCGCCTATCACGAAGGTCGTTGGTCGTGGAAAGAGTACGCGGTTCACAGGGTCGTCCGTTTGGGTATCGTCTTGCTCCCGGTACTCGTCATGACAGCAATGTTCGACTGGCTTGGGGCATCTCAATTTGACCCGGCTTACTATCGAGGTGAGTTTGGGGCCGAGTTCGCGAGCGCTCCGAACGAGCCGGTGGCCAACGGCGTCCTCGTTTTTCTGGGCAATGCTTTCTTCCTGCACAATATCATCGTTCCCGTTTACGGGAGTAATGGACCGCTTTGGAGCATCGCCTACGAATTTTGGTATTACGTCGCTTTTCCGCTCGGCTTTTTTGCATTGAAACCAGGCCGTTATCAGCTCTTTTTTGCCGCGCTCTTCGTTCTGACGATGTGGTTCATCGGGCTCGACTTGGCAGTGCTCTTTCCGACTTGGTTGTTTGGATACTTTGCGTGGAAAGCGCGCGACGGGCTTCTCGGACGCCTTGTTGCAACGAAAGCGATCTACGCGCTCGCGGTGGTCTTCGCGCTTTTCGTCGTCATGTCCGCTCTCAAGTTCGTCAATGATTACTCAATCGGCTCACTCTACATCACGGCTGTCGCGGCGTTTTTCGCTGTGATCGCGCTCTCAAATCCGGTTTTCGACCACGGCGCGCGGCTGGCAGAGTTCCTCTCCAAAATCTCTTACTCTCTGTATCTTGTTCATTTCCCTCTGATGGCCTTGCTCAGTTCGATGCGTCATGTCGCGCGGTTCGACGCTTTGGGGAACGGGATGGTCCTGTTCGGGGTGTATATTCTGTCCTCCTTCTTGCTCGCGTGGTGTGTTCATTGGCTTTTTGAGCGTCATACCGCGACACTCCAGAGAGCTATCCTTAGAAACATGCGCCAGCGTCCTAGGCTCGGGGCTGCGGGATGAGTTGAGAGTGTAGCTCGTCACCGCCTTTGCTTGCCTTCCGGCGCCGGCATTCCATTCGCTCAGGAGCGCGGTTTCTTCAGGTGAAACTTCAGCCAGAACTTCAGAAGCCTGAGCCAACCGGCCTTCTCGCGCTGCATGACCTCTTCGAGAAAGGGCGTGCGGCGGAGATATTTCCAGTAGAGCCACGCATAGGGGTGCCATTCGGCTGCCTGCCAGGGTTTTGGCGACTCCGTGAAATGGATGATCCGCGGCAAAGCCTGAGCCAGAGGGACCGAAGAGGTGTAGTCGCACCCTTCCCAGAGAAAGAGGCGTTGGAAATTCCATTTCGCGTCCAGCGCCGACCAGTTCTCCCAGAATACCTTGTTCAATGCGTCCTGATCCGCAAACTCGTATTTCTCGGGCGCGGCCAAGAGCATGTCGAGCGCTCGGGACAATGCGTCCGTGGCCCGGATTGCTTCGAGATCGAGCAGAAGGACACCCGCGTTGAAATAAGTGCCCTCGCTCGGCAGCTCATGTTGCCGCGCGAAGTTCGTCGGGTCCACGAACGCGTCTTGCACGGCTCCGCAGGCCATACCTTTCAGATCGGTGCTCCAGAGGTCGACGAGACTTCCGGTCACAACCATGTCGATATCCAGGTAGATCACGCGTGAGATGTCCTGCGGCAGAAGCTCTGCCATGATGAGGCGCAGGTAGGTCGCGCGACTGATATGCAGGATCGGCGGAAGCTTCAGCGCCTTATGATCCGCAACGTGATAGGGATGGATTTCGAGACCCGCCGCCGTCTCTGCGATCTTTGCGACGCGCGCCTCATCGACGGAATCGAGTATCGCGTGAACGCGGATCTTCTCCGCGCCTTTGCCCGCCTCGATGGATTTCAGCAGCGACACGAAATGCGGCGCATAGTTGGAATCGGTCACGCAAACGATGTCGATCACGTTCGGGTCATACGCGGCATGCGGCTCGCGGACGTCGTACATCATTCGGAGTCCTTTGCGATCAGTTCGCCTGTTAGAAATATCGGGACTGTCTCTTGGGAGGCTTGAAATTCGCTGCCAGCAGAGCTTTGGCGATCGCGAAATGCATCCGGGCACGATCGGGGCGGCGGCGGATGGTGGCAAGCACACCGCGCAGAAAACGTGCGGCGATCCGGTCGGGCATCACCAGTCTTCGATTCACGAAATGCCCAATCGCGAGTTCTTCATTGAGAAGTTTCGCCTGACTCCAGACGGTCTCTCCGTGATTGGGGTTAAGGTAGCGGAACTTCTCGCTCTCTATCCGGAGCACGGGCCGCTTGAAGCGCTTCAGATAGTATCGCGTCCATTCCTGATCCTCGGCCGAGAAGACCTCTTCGCGGAAAGGACGTTCGCGCATCAGAGCCGTGGGCGTCAACGCGGCGCTATTCGAGATCCCGTTGCGACCGTTAAAGAGCCGAGGGGTGATCGAGACGGGTTCGAGCTTGCTCGGGTCCGGGCATTCGGAATGCGCCGGCGCCCAGTAGACGATCTCGAGGTCTCGCGCTTTCATCTCCCGCCAGCCGTTTTCCACGAACTTCGGATCGTCGAAGACAACATGGCTGCTGAAGATGAGCGTATAGGGAAGCGTGTTCGCCTCGACGCCGATGTTGATCGCCTTGGAATAGTTGAACTCGGTGTCGTCGTAGGGAACGACGGTCGCGCCCAGGGCCGCGAACTGGTCGCGCACCGCTGCATCATGCGAGGAATCCACGATGATGATGTTCTCTGGCGGGAAGCTCTGCTCGCGGAGTTTCTCGACCACCTCTGCAAGCAATGGCGGGCATTCATAGGCCCGGATCAGCGCCGCATATCGCGGGGACGCGTCGTCGCATGGAAGCTGCTCGGCTAAAGGTTGGGACTGTGAGGCCATCGTTTCTTGCCGCAATCTGAAAACGCTTTCCTGAAGGCAGGCACGGGCAGGTTTCCGTTCCTGATTATCGCTTCGAAAAACGGTAGGAGGGCTGCCCCAGCCGAGCAAGACAGCCCGCGCGCAGGAGCTCTCGGTGGCTGGTCCGCATATGAGATGCGCCGGTTTCTTATCCGTCGCGCCCGCATCTGCCCAAATAAATTGCAACTCGGGGTCGGATCGGAGGCGCGAGAACCGTCACGCGGTGAAGAGGGCGCAGGGCTCGCTTAGGTTCGAGTGGGGAGTGCTCGATACAGTTCAAAGGTAGCCCAGAGAATGCAGTATCTTTTTGTCGTCACTTACGGTCGGTCCGGTTCAACGGTCCTGCTCAACTTGCTCAACAGGTTGGAGGGGTATTGCATTCGCGGCGAGAATAACGGGATTGCCAACCATCTCGGCATGAGCGTCTCCGTGCTTGCCGAGGCACAGGAGCACCCGCATGCAAAGTCCCACAATCCGGACGCGCCCTGGTTCGGGATCAACGATCCGAAGGTCGACAGCTGGGGCCAGAAACTGGCTGACGCGTTTGTCGAGGAGATCTTACGCCCGGACCCGGACACACGCGTCACCGGCTTCAAGGAAATTCGGTTCACCGCCCATGAGACTACGCTGGCAGAGTATGAGAGCTCCATCGCGTTTCTGACGCAATATTTTCCCGGCGCGCGTATCATCTTCAACACGCGAGATTGGCGGGAGGTCGCTGAGTCCGGCTGGTGGCGTTACGAGTCGAACATGAAACGGATCCGCGATCTGATCGAGGATGCGGACCGCCGTTTCGAAGCGTCGGCCAAGGCGCTCGGAGATCGGGCCTTCTTGATCGACTATGCTGACTACAAGGGTAAACCGGACGGGTTCCGCCCTCTGCTCGAGTGGCTTGGGGAAGAGGTCGACGAGGCCCTGCTGGCCTCGGTGTCGCAGAATTGGCTCGTTCACCTGCAAAAGTCACACGATGACCGCGGGAAATTCCTCCGCCTGAAACGCGCGCTTTCGAAGCGTTTCGCGGAGCGCGCCATCAAGAAGTCCGGCGAAACTTCGATGCTTTCGTGAACAGCGCCTTCAACAACTGAGCCATTTCGAGTTCCGGCCCCGCTTTGCGCCCGTTGAACTGCCAGAGCGCGGCGACCGCAGCCACGTAGGCCATGCCGCCTATCGTAATCAGGCTCACCAGACGCACCGCCTCCAGAGGGACGCTCGACGGCTTCTCCCACAGGCTACCGGTGAGCCAGACGACCAGGGCCATGAAGGCCACCGCGATCGCCGGGGTCAGGGTGAGTTGCAGCTGCTCGCGCAGCCTGATGCCTGCGATCTGCGTGACCAGGGTCATGTTCCAGATAATGTTGATGACGACCGCCACCGCGCCGCCAATCAGGGCGCCGATGAGCATGCCGTAATAGCTCGCGCTGCCGAGATACATCCCGAGCAGGATCAGTGGCCATCGAATGAAGAATGCGCGCAGGTCGCGGAAAAAGAGATGCCGGGTGTCTCCCGTTGCCATGGCGATCGGCTGGATCGCCACCGTCGCCTGCAAGGCTAGGATGATCGCCTGTATCTGAATGACGGGGACGGCGGGCATCCACTTCTCTCCCAAGACCAACGCGACAAGGTCATGGGCGACCACCGCGAGGCCGAAGCCGAAGGGGAAAATCCAGAGGCAAGCAACACCCTGCACACGTTTATAGGCGGATACGAGTTTTTGCCGATCGTTCTTCACCCGGGAAAAGGCCGGGAAGAACGTCCTTTGCAGGGGTTGGTTCAGCTGAGCGATGACCACATTCGTGATCCGGTTGCCGAAACTGTACTGCCCCAGAATGTTGGTTGGCAGCACGGCCCCGAAAAGCAGCGGATTGGCGCGCCAGTTCATCGCCTGAATCCAAGTGCCCAAGGTGATCCAGATCGAGAAAGAGAGGATCTCGCGATACTTGCTGAAGGTCAGGCGGGGCCGGAAGGGATAGAAGACATAGGAAAGAACGATCCGGGCGACGTCTGAAGCCACGGCGCCAAGCACCAAGGCCCAATAGGACCGAAACACGAGTGCAAGCGTAATTGCGACGATCGTGCCGAAGAGTTTCTCCCCGACCTTCATGAGGACGACTTGATGGAAAACCAGTTCTCGCTCGAACAAGGCGAGTTTTGGATTTGCGAGACCGGCGAAGACGAAGGACCCCGCCATCACGAGCAGGATGTTCTGCAGTCGCATATCGCCATAGAGCAACGCGACCGGGTAGGACAGCGCGGCCACCGCGCACCCGACGATGAGGCCACGCGCGAAGGACATCGAAAAGACGGTGTTGAAATGCTCTTCGGTCGGGGCGTCATGGCGCACCAGCGTCTCCGACAGGGGCATTTCCGCGAGCGACAGAAGAATGGCCATCACTGCAGCACAGATTGCCACAAGCCCGAAATCCTCGGGCACCAGAAGCCGGGCCATGATGATCGTGTTCAGGAACCCGATTCCGTTCGCGATCATGCTTCCGAGCGCGATCCAGACGGCTCCCTTCAGCAGGCGTGTCCGTGTGTCGGTCATCTGTTCTGGGCGTCCTTTCGCAGCAAGCTATGATCGAGGTGGTCGCCCGACGATCAATGGATGAACGTGATATCCGCGCGCGCTTCGATCGCGGAGATGTCCGAAACGTAGTCTTGCTGCATTTTTCGGAATTGGTCCTCGGGCCATGGGGAGAACCGGTCCTGAGCGCCTTGCACCGGATACTCATGCTCCAGAGCCGCCATTCGAAACCGCCATTCCGTCGCTGAGAGCGGTTCAGCGGTCTCGGCCATGGCGCGGATTGCACTGTCGGAAGCGCTTCCCCGCACAGTAGGGTTCTGCAGCGGCTCAAACGCCTCAGCCTCGACGTCACTCAACCCTTCGAGGATGCGGGGCTCGAGGTCGCGGAAATCCTCGTAGCGCCAGATGAAGACATTCGCGTGCGGCAAGGCATCGCGGATGTCGTCGATGATCTGCAGCCACGCCCCCTTTGGTGAGGAAAAGGCGGATGCGAATTGCTCTGGGGGCGGCACGGGAGAGAAGCGGATCGCTTCGCCATAGATCGATGCCAGAAAGTCGGGATAGGACCGGATGCAGAGCCAGATATCCAAGGGGCGATCCGGCAGGAAAGTCGACAAGAGGCTGAGCCGCGATATCGCCGTCGGATAAAACGCCCCGTCGAGGAATTCACCCGTTTCGCCCAACAGGTTCTCTTCGGAAACAAGCAGTTCGTCCGAGGTGTCGAACAGGCTCGAGATCTTCGATCCAAGCTTGTCGAGGCGCGTTGGACGGCCCGAGAGTGCCTTGAGCTTTTCCGACCTGCTCGTGCCTTCGCTTTCCGCCCATGCCTGATGGAAAAGGGGCCGCACATTATTGATCGGCCAGAAAGCGACACCTTGCGAGGCAAGAAGCTTCGCGTTCAATTCGAGGCGCGCCTGGAGATAGGTTGTCGCTGTCTTGTGGGCTCCGAGATGGAGGCGAATTCGGGGCGTCGTCACATCATCCTCCGTCTTCTCACCGTTGCTTCAGGCTGCGGTCGGCAGCCGCCGCTGCGTCTGCGGCCTCCTTTGAAAGGGCCGGTCGCGGCATCTTCATACCAATGGCTTACTGAGGAACGGCCCGCGCTGTGAGGTGCAAAGCGCTGAACGGGGCGAGCGCTCTTAATGAAACCGTACGCCTGCCACACAATTGGCCAATTTTCTGGCCATCGCTAAAATAAGTCGCAGGAATTTCTTCGAATTAGGGGTAATTCCGCGATTTAGCGGAATTCTGGGAGAGCGAACGAGCTTCGCACCTGGGATTAAAGGTGATTCTGCCGCCCATAATCCTCAAATTGGATTCCTAGCGCCCGTTTTTCGTGCGGACCGCCTCCAGAATGGCGCAATTTCGCGGATCGGTGATGCGAAATTTATGCTGCAGGTGCGAAAGGGGCATTTGGTCTTGTTCGTTTCGCAAGGTTACCAAATCGTTAATCGAGGGATTTCAAACTGTCGCTCTTTCACTGGGGGGTGAAAACATGACCTTTGAAACGCGTAAGGGGCACTTCTTTGCTCCGACTACAGTCCATAGTGCTGCTTCTGCTGAACCGCTCGTTGAGCGTCCTGCAGGAGATATTGCCAAGCGTGGGCTCGATCTGCTGCTTGTGCTCGTTTTCGTGCCGTTGCTTGTTCCGCTTTTGCTCGGGGTTGCCGCGCTTGTCTGTATGACGAGTTCGGGGCCCGTGCTTTTCGGACACGTCCGCGTCGGACGGGGCGGCAAGAAGTTTCGGTGCTGGAAATTCCGGACGATGGTCGTCGATGGCGACCGGATCCTGGAAGAGCATTTCCGGCGTTTCCCCGAAGAGCGCACTATCTGGGAAGAAGAGAGAAAGCTGCACGACGACCCGAGGGTCACGCCTTTGGGGGCTGTCCTGCGCAAGCTCAGCCTCGACGAACTTCCGCAGCTGATCAATGTGCTTGTCGGCGAGATGAGCCTCGTCGGGCCGCGTCCCGTCGTTGACGAGGAAATGCGCAAATATGGCCGCTCTGGCCGTCACTATCTGCGTGTGCGTCCCGGTGTGACGGGCCTCTGGCAGATCAGCGGACGTAGCGACACTGGCTACGCGACGCGGGTGCTTCTCGATCGTCACTACGTGATGTCGTGGAACGTGCTGCTGGACATCAAGGTTCTGGTTCTCACGATCCCGGCGGTCCTGTTTGCGAGCGGGGCGAGGTAGCTGTGCCAATGTCCCGTGTCCCGTTACGGCGTTTCCTCTTTCCGTTGGCCGTGACTGCGCTGACTGCCTTTCCGGCCTATGCCGAAAAGCTTGAAGCCGGTGATGTTGTCTCGCTCAATATCGTTGAGTGGCGCAGCGTCGCCGGTGAAATGGCGCAATGGGCCGCGCTGAAGGGGCCATATGAAATCTCGTCCGACGGTGCCTTGGATATCGGGTTTATCGGGAAGGTCGAGACGAAGGGGCGCGAGGCTGAGGCTGTCGCCGAGGAAATCTCGGCGCGGCTGAAGGATACGTTGGCGCTGACGGAACAACTCGATGTTCAGCTGAGCATCACGCAGCGTGCGCCGGTGATCGTCGGCGGGCTCGCGAGAAAGCCGGGACCGGTGGACTTCACCTCCGGGATGACTGTTCGCCACGCCCTCGCTCTCGCGGGCGGGCTGACTGGCGTCTCCGGCGATGGGACGATGTCCCAATATCTTTCGATCGCGGCACAGGAGGCCCAGCTGGCGCGGCAAGAGGGCGATTTGCGCCTGCGCATCGCGCGTCTCGACGCGGAACAGGCTGGCACCAGTGATGCGAATTTTCCGACGGCTGCCTCACTCGGGCAGGATGGTGAGCTGCGCGTTGCACAAGAGCAGTCGCTTCTGAAATTGCGGCTCGACTCGGCGAAGCGCAAAAGCGAACTCGTGGACGGGCAGGTGACTCTCCTGACTCAAGAGATCGACAAGTTGCAGCAAAAATCCAAAGGCTTGGACCACCAACGGGAGTTGATTGCAGAGCAGCGCGACAAGGTTGCGCAGCTCGTTGATCGCGGCCTGAGCCCCAGTAACCGGGCAATCGAAGCCGAACAGAAGCTTGCCGCAATCCAAAGCCAGATCCTCGATGTCGACACCGCGATTTTGCGGTCTCGCCAAGCACTGGCCCGCGCCGAGAATGATCGTCTCGATCTGGGCGCCGGGCGCATCACACAGCTGCTGAACGATAAGCAGAAAGCGGAATCCGAACTTTCCGATGTGCGCGAACGCCTCGATCTTCAACGTGGGCTGATGCGGCTGGCCGTGCCGAGCGCTATCGGCGCAGGCTTGGCAGGCGAAGAGGGCGGCCCGCAATTGCAGGTCGTCGTCACGCCTGCCGGAGGGGGCACTGCGAAGACCGTTGCCGATTTCGACACGCGGCTGTCACCGGGTGACCTCGTGGAGGTGACGCTTTCGCGTGACCCCAACGAGACAGCGTCCTCGACGGAAGCTCCGCAAAAGCAGGCGGCCGGAAGCAACGGCTGAGGCGCGTCCCGCCTATTCGCCGCGTCGCAATCGGATCGCGTAAACCATCGCGCCGACCGTGATCACCGTGATCGGATCGAACTGGAAGAAATACGTCACTTCGACCAGCGACAGAACGAACTGACGGATCATGAAGGCCGCGAAAAAGATCGTTTCGGCGCGCACATCGCGGATCGCCCAGACAATCACGACATAGCCCGCCCAGAAGACGAGGCCCGTCTGCAGAAGTGCGAAGGGCAGGCCGAGCTCCACGGCGTTCGTGAGCAGGGTGTTGTGGAAGTGGAAACCGGATTTCGACGCGATCCCGAACTGCGCCCAGATTTCCTCCGCGACGGGCTGACCGGGAATCCAGAACGCCTGGAAACCTGTGCCAAGAACCGGACGTTCCGCAATCTGTCTTAACGCGATCGCCCAGAGGTCGGTGCGCCCGGTGAGCGTGACGTCCTTGCCCGTCGAATGGAAGAACCATGACTCGACATGGCTGAAATTCGCCATGATGAGCAGAATTACCAGAAGCAATAGCATCGACATCATGACGAGCAGGAAGAACCGCTTCCATGCCGAGGTTCGCGAGAGAAGCACGATCCCCACGGCGACGGCCAAAGCCCCCACGCTCGCAAGGATCGCGCCGACGGATTGCGCTTTCACGAGAAGCAGCGCGGCCAGCAGGGTCATCGCCACGCCCGAGTAGCGCAGCCATCGCGGCAGGCTGCGGTCGAAAAACAGCGGCGCCGCCGAGATGAGCAGCATCGAGGCGGTGCTCGCCATTGCGTTCTTGCTGTGGAATATCCCGAGGAAGCCCAGCCCATCCGCGCGCTCCCGACCCAGCACCGCACTGATGATGTTGACCGCGGCGAAAGAGTAGAAAACGGCCTTGTAGTAGTTGAGCGGGGACAGGCGCCGCGCAATCAGGATGGCGACCATGAAGGTGAATGTCAGAAGGATGCCGTATCGAAGGCTGAGAGCTGGCGCATCCGACCAGAGCACCGAAAGCACGGTCCAGCCGGGCAGCGCGAGAAGCCACCACATATCGACGATCTCGTCGCGCGAACGCCATGGTTGCCGAAGGATCAGGAAGCACCCGACGATCAGAAAGCCAAGCGCGCCGAGCGTCCCGATCTTCGGCGTGATGTGCAGGATGAACAGCGCCAATGTCGCGAAGAGCGCCGTCGGGCTGATCACGATCTCATTTCGATACGGATAGCCGCCATGTGCAGTTTGGGCCGTCATGGTTCCTTGCACAGCATCGATTCAGGGAATTGGCATGTCTCGCCGAGCGGCGTGTAACCGACCCAGTCGATCGTGTAGCGCAAGGGGCCGGGGGGCTTCTTATAGCGCCCCATCCATTCGCTCAGCGTCTGCGTGCTCCAGAAGGACAGATAGATCTTCTGAGCCGCGCTGGGTACGCCTGAAGTGACCTTCAGGATTTCCTTGCCGTCGGCATACCATGTGATCGCGCCCGGCTCCCAGCGGAAGGCAAGCGTCTGGAACCCTTCGGTCGTCGGTTTCGGCAGGGGGAATTCCCCGCCGCCCATCGGTTTGCCCGAGAGGTATCGATTGAGCGAGACTTTCGAGGGATCCTTGGTGAGAATTTCGATGTCGATCTCGTCATGGGGCATGCCGTGGACCGGCCCGATATAGGTGAAGAACGAAGCGTTGAGCCCCGAATTCTTCGGCGTGTTCAGCCGCACCTCGTAAGTGCCGTAGCTGTATCTCGCGCGGGTCTGAATTTCGGCGCACAGGTTGGTCTTGTCCGGTCCCGCTTCGGGTAGGAAGAACATGACCAGTTTGCTTTTCTCGAGCTTGAGGGCACGCCGTGCCCAGGTGCAGCTCTGGTGGTCGCCGTTGGTCCAGCCATCGGAGATATACCATCGCTTCTTGTTGAAGCTGTCGAAACTGTCGAAGAAGGCACCGCCCAGAGGTTTCTCCGCGCGGGCGAGGCTCGGTGCCAAAATGGCGAGAGCGACGAGACAAGAAAGGATGCGTAAGATCGACATGCAGCCTTTGTACCGCGCCCCGCAGTCGAATCGCTCGGGCTTTGGTGGCACATGCAGGAGGCCTCGGGCGTAGCTGTCTCAAAGCGATGGATTTTTTGGCGTTTCGCTTTCTGTGGCTCGCAAATGCAGCGTGATGCAGACCTGACTTCGGCAGCTTTCTTGTCAGGCGCGCGTGCCGCCGACTCGGCAGCCTGCATGGGGTAGCGTGTCTTCATCACTGGTGGAGACTGTCTTGGCCGAGCGTATCACGGTTATCATGGCGAACTGGTGCGGCGCGTCCTATCTCGCGGCTGCAATCGCATCGCTACGCCGCCAAACCGTATCGGACTGGCGGCTGATCATCTCCGATGACGGATCGGATGATGACAGCGTGGCGATTGCACAGGATTTCGCGCAGCAGGATCCGCGCATCGAAGTGCTGACGGCAGACAAGTCTTCCGGACCGGCCACCGCGCGCAATCGCGCGCTCGAGCGGGCCAAAGGCGAGTGGGTCGCCATTCTCGACAGTGACGACCTCATGCATCCAGAGCGGTTGGAGCGGATGCTGGAAGGGGCGGACGCGCTGGGCGCGGATGTTATCGCGGATGACATGGTGTTCTTCGGGACCGTGCCGGGATCGGGCGGTCGCACTTTGCTTGAACCGATGTCCTTGGTGGCTCCGCTCGAGATTACTGCGAAGCTGTGGGTCGAGGCTGCGGCGCCGGAGACCGAGCTCCCGCCGCTTGGGTATCTCAAGCCGATGATCCGTCGCTCGATCCTCGGCGATCTGCGTTACGATCCCGATCTGCGGATTGGTGAGGATTTCGATTTCGTCCTGCGTCTCTTGCTGAAGGGGGCGAAGTTCTGTGCGTTGCCCGACCCGATGTATCTGTACCGTCGACACAATGCCTCTATTTCACATCGGCTTTCGCCTGCTGCCATCGACGCAATGGTCCGCGCTCAGCAGCGGTTGTCGGAGGGGCTGGACCCAGCCGTTGCCGCGCAGTTGGCCGCGCGCCATCGCGGGTTGCGGAAGATGGCAGACTTCGAAGCGCTCGTGGCCAACCTGAAAGCCCGGCAGTTCGCGGTGGCAGCGATAAAAATCGTGCGGCGTCCGTCTCTGGCGCAGGACGTTCTCCGAAGTCTCGCCGAGAGACGCAAAGGCAAAGACGCGATTGACCAGGAGCGCCGCGCGGTTCAGGTCTCTCTCGGGGCCGAGGAAGGGGCTGACGTGCTGGCCGATGAAATCGCGACCGCATCCGTCGCGGAGAAAATGCATGTCAGCGTACCGAAGCCGGTCGCGCCCGGTGCGATGTGGGCCTCGCCGCCCGCGAAAATGGCCGCGAAGTTGAGCGCTCTTTCCGAAGCGAATGACGTCATCCCGGAGGCTCTGGATGGGGCAGGGGCCTGGGCGCGGTGGCTGTTGCCGCAATGGGCGCAGGAACAGGCCTAGGCGGATCCGACCAGCCAAACGCGTTCTAGTCCTCGGGTCGAAGCAAGAGGCGGAGCGTGTTTGTCGCCGGCGCGGAGGGTTGCTTTTGGGCACGCAATTTGTCCCGCAGGATACCCGACGCGATCGGTATGAAGTTCCGCGGCGGCTTGATAGAGAAGCCGAAGGCCGCCCCGAGACCGTCCTGCGCCTTGATGTCGAGAAAGCGCCGCAGCAGGTAGCGGTCGCGGATCTGGTCGTGATGCCGACGCATGGCGGAATTTGCCGCTCGGGGCACCGATTGGTCGTCGAGATGTGCAGAGGCCGCTGTCATCAGCGCGCCGAGATCCTTCGTCCCGTGCCGGCCCGAGAGCGAGTTTTCCCGCACACGCGCAGCGTAGCCGCATTCGCTGGTGACAAGAAATTTCGCGCCGCGCGCAAGCATGCGGACATAGAAGTCGAAGTCCTCGCCCAACCGCAGGCTTTCGTCATAGCGTAGAGCGTGCCGGTCCAGAAAGGCGCGCGACATGAGCGGCTTGAGAAACCCAAGCTCTCCGCGCGTCTCGCCGCGTTTGCCCATGTTTCCTTCGACGAACCCGGCCAGATCGAGTTCGAAAACCCGCGTCTCACTGTCGGGAAGCCGGGTAGGGTCGAATGCCTGCGCCATATCGGCGGGCACGAAGGCGATATTGTCCGCGATCAGATCCCAGCCTTCATAGGCGAGGAGGCGCGAGAAGCGGCCGGGGAGCAGAAAGTCATCTGCATCGAGCACTGCCAGAAACGGGGACCGGGAGGCGGCGATTGCACGGTTACGACCCGCGGCCGGCCCCTGATTGCTGTCGTTTCTAAGCACGATCAGACGCGCGTCCCCCGCTGCGGCCTCCTGCGCGGCCTCTGCACTTCGGTCCGTGGAGGCATCATCGACCACGACAACTTCCGCAACCTCTGGCTGTTCGAGTGCGGACCGGACCGCATCGCCGATCGTGTCTTCGGCGTTATAAGCAGTGATCACGACGCAAATCTCTGGGGTCATTGCTTGGTTTCTCCCACTTCGCCGACGGGCTTTCGTGTGCGCGCGATCACGTTAAGGAAGGCGTTCGAGAGGAAGGCCCGATTGCTTTCGCGCACCAGACGCCACAGGTCGCGCCCGCAGAGGCTTGCCAGAATTTCGCGCCGTCTGGGGAAACTCAGCCCTTTCTTCCAAGGCTGGAAGACCATGTCGCGAACGGTTTCGGCAGAACGGTCGGTAAGCAGTTCGTGCGATCGCGGCGGGAGGCCGTCTTGCCCGATGCTGGTCGTTGCGAGGGCCATGGCGAAATCCAGTGTTTCCGAGAGGCCCGTCTGTCGGGCGAGCTGTTCGAGCTGATCCCGTTCGCCCAGCTCGAGACTCTCGAATGCCTTGATCATGTCGAGGGCCACAGAGCCCGCAGGTTCATGCGAAAGAAAGGCTTTGCAGAGCGTGATTGCGGCGATCAAACACATGTCTGGCGGGGACGGCACCGGCAGTGTGCTATTCGCGACCGACTGCCTCACCGCCCGATGCAGGAAGCCCACCAAGTTCCGAGGGCGCGGCAAGCCGGGCTGTTGGACGCTATGGTGCAAGTCCACGAAGATGGGTTGGTCGGGCGCTTCGAAATGGCGTTCGCCGAGGAAATGCACCCACCAGCTGCCGAGTTCGGCTTCGGTGGGCTTGAACCCAGCCTCTTCGAGGATCTTTCCCGCCGCGATCCGGTCCTTGGGCGCGACCAGTATATCGACATCCCCGGACGGCTTGAAAAGGGGCGTGCCGTAGAGCCGGATTTGCTGCAGCGGGCCTTTCAGGTGAAGGTGCGGAATCTGGCCAGCATCGAGCGCTTTGGTGATCTCGGCGGCGAGCTTCAGCCCGCGATTATTCGAAACCATTCCGCGCATGCGTCCGAAGTTGAGCTCAGCGTTCACCTGCTCGGCCGCGTCGCCTTGAAGGTCTGGCCACCCGGGGTGCATCAACAGCTTGTTCACGCGCGCGATTTCAAAGAGAAGGCGAGGGTCGGTGCTGATCGGCGGCGCTTGACCGGATGCCATTTTCCGGAGAATTTCGACCTGTGTCGAACAGTCGCGCAGCTTCACGTAAATGAGCTCTTTCTCCGGAAAGCTCACGCGCCTACCTTCACGAAATCGCGAATCGAATCCATCGAGAGATCAACCCCAGGTTGAATTGCGCGACTTTTTAATTCCCCCAAGGTTGCAATTTTAAATGTCCAGCTTTCTGGCGAAATTTTAACGCGCTCATTTCTTGAGCGGGTTTTCGGACAGGATGCTCGCATATTGGACCCCCTGAAATCGGCCGCGGGAATATTGCCTTGATTTTGCCTGTTATTTTCGCAGCGAACTGAAGCTGTGACGCTCCGAATGGACTAAGGTTTGACTCAAGTGGAGCCTGATTAAAGACTTTAGGAGGCGCAAGCCAAAATGAGTACGTAACGTCAAAAGGGGGTATCTACTGATGAAAACGTATACTCGTCCGCAGCTTCAAAAGCACGGCAAGCTCGAAGACCTGACCCACGGTGCAGGTAGCACCACGATCGCCGACCAGGTGCTGCCGCCCGGTACGGATATTGCGGGTCTTACCTTCTCGTAATTCGAAAAAAAATGAGAAGGACAGGGGCGTGGTCTCGCCTCTGTCCACTCTATGCAACGTGGCTCTCAAGGTGTGGGTGGGTAGTCTATGAATGCAATGTCCCAATATCGGGTTCGTTCCGAATGTGTTGCTTGTCCTTATGGTGACGGCGTCGCGATTTTGGATTTAAATTCCAATGCCTATTTCAGTCTGGATTCCATCGGCGCCATCGTCTGGAATCTATTGGGTGACGAAAAGAGCGTCGAAGAAATTATCGATACGATTTCGGGCGCTTATTCTGTTCCGCGCGACACCGTTGCCGAGGATGTCTCGGTGCTCCTGAGCGACCTTCATGAAAACGGTCTCGTCGAGGCTTCGTGAAATGCGTTGGAAACGGCCGATCCTTCACGACGCTCGACTGTTGTTCGAGGCCTTCGTGACAGTCGTGCGTGTGCGTGTCGATCTGTGGCGCCACCGCCACGATGCATTGCGCAAGATCGTGGTGTCCAACGCCGCGCGTTTTCCGGAGCCGAAAGCCGCCGACCGCGGCACTCTCGCTGAAATTTCATGGGCCGTGGCGGCTGCTGCACGTCTCGTGCCGCAAGCGACCTGTTTGACTCAGGCCACGTCGGGGCAGCTCTTGCTCGCACGTCGCGGGATCGACTCCACCGTGCGCCTGTCTCTGCCGATGGGCGGGGAAGAGTTTCGCCCGCATGCCTGGCTGATGTCCGACAATATTATCGTGCTGGGTGGAACGCGCGCGGAATTCGCGCGCCATACGCTGTTGAAGAATATGACGGCGTTTGCGCAAGGCGAGGCGCGCCCATGAACCGGCCCGCACTGCATTGCGCAATTGGCGGTTTCGCGGATCCCGCCAAGCTGGCAGCCGTTCCCGAGCTGCGGAACACCGTGGTTGAGGCATCCGCGCGGTCTTCGGTTCTCATGTCGGGGCCGCAGACGACGCGCAGCGCAACCGGTGCGCTTGTCGCGGCCGATCTGGACCTGACCCACCTGCGCGACACGGCGCGGCGTCTGGCGATGCCGCCGAACAGCTCGGCCATCGAACTTGTTGCCGCAGCCTATGATCGCTTCGACGACGAGCTCGGCCATGTGCTCGAGGGGGCTTTCGCGATCGCAATCTGGGATCCAAAGCGCGCAACTCTTGTCGTCGTCCGGGACCGGTTTGGTCTCAAGCCTGTGGTCTATCGGGCCAATGCGCGCGGGCTTGCGTTGGCGAGCGATCCCGAAGCCGTCATCGCGATGACCGGAGACCGTCCGGAGCACGACGTCCTTTGGATCACCGAACATCTCTCGGGACAGCTGACCAATCAGACGCGCACGGCTTGGAAAGATATCGTTCGTTTGCCTCCGGGAAAACTGATGCACTATCGCGATGGCACCCTGTCGCCCCAGCGCACGTGGTGGAGCCTCGAGCCCCGCGACCTGAGCGCGGCCGAGCAAACTGACGAGGCCTTGCGGGATGCGCTCTCGGACGCCACCGGCGAGGCAATGAGCGGGGGCTCCGCCGCCGCGATGCTCAGCGGGGGCCTTGATTCAAGTTCGCTGGCGATCCTGGCGTCGCGATTGTCGTCAGAGCCTTTCCCGACCTACTCGCTGCGGTTTCCCTCTGCGCCTGAACTCGATGAGGGCGAATATATCGATGCCGTTCTGGAGGCCGGAAACTTCCGGCCCACGATGCTGAATGGCGGCGTTGGAACAGCACTCGATCCAACGCTTTCGGACCTTTTCCTCACGAACCAGCAACAGCCGTTTCCGGGCTTTGGCATGGTGACGACGCATACGATCTGTTCCGCGGCGCGCGCGGATGGCCATGCCATTTTGATCGACGGGCATGGCGGCGACGAAGTCATCGGTGGCGCGTCCTTCTCCTATCTCAACGAACTCGCCCGGTCGGGTGAATGGGCAAAGCTTTGGACGTTGCTGAGAAAGCTGCATGGGTTCGCGGGGGGGCGTGGTGCGGTCGCGTCCTTCGTGATGGCCTATGCGCGCCACGGCGGAAACCGTAGCGCCGCGAAATTGGCGGGTCGGTTGCAGCGTCGGCTTTTCAGCTCGAGCGATCCGGCCCAACCGGATTGGTTCAGCATCGTCGCGCCGGAGCTGGTTTCGCGTTTGGATCTGCGCGCGCGTTCCGAAGCCGCGAGCACCGCACTCTATTCGGACATGCCATTTGGGTTTGCGACGCATGCGCGCGCGCTCGCCGGGGATCTGACGCCGAGCGCGTTCGAGCTGCTTGATCGAGCCACGCGCCCCTTGGGGCTGCAGTTGCGGTTCCCGTTCTACGACCGGCGCGTCGTCGAGCTTTGCGTAAACCGATCCGATGTGGACAAGATAAAGAACGGACAGCCGCGCGCGCTGATGCGCGATGCGATGAAAGGCATCCTGCCGGAGCATGTCCGATTGAGATCGACGAAGGTCGACTTCACCGCCAACAATCGCCGCGCGATGCGCGAGGATCCGCAGGGACAGTTGCGGCGGTATATCGACAACCCGCCAGAACGACTTGAGCCATACGTCAATATCGCGCGCCTTCAAGAGACCGCGCGGGCGCTGTTCGACACCTCCGCCGATGCCGGTGGATTGGAGGTCATGCAGCTCTGGCGCGCTGCGTGGCTCGACATGTGGCTCGCGCGGGAAGAACGCGCCCGCCAACCGATTGCATCTGGAATAGAACCGATAAGGGAGGTCCACGCGTGACCGAACTCGAACATATTGAAGCCGCGCAGGGGCTCGGCGCCCCCGCATATTCCTACAGCACATATGGCATGCAGGTTGTTTCCGATATTGAACTCCCGGAACTGGCCTCTGTCGTGCCCGGCTCGGTTGCAGAACCGCGCAGCTTGCGCATTCGCCGTGCGCCGGTGGAACTGCCCGAAAACGCCAGATCTTTCCCGACCTGGTACGAGTTCGGCACTACGGAAACACGGTTCTACTGGCAAACGGTCGGGGCCTTCTCCGTCAATCTCGACGGTACGGAAATTCTCTGCGAGCCCGCGGAGAGTGTCAGCGACGACCTCATCGCGTTTCCGCTGCTTGGCCCGATCCTGTTCGAGGCGCTCCGGCGTCAGGGGCATTTCGTCCTGCATGCGAGTGCGGTCGCCCTCGGGGGGCAGGCCGTCGTTCTGATGGCGGACAAGGGCACGGGGAAGTCGACCTCCGCGGCGGCATTGCTGAATGCCGGTGGCAAGCTCCTTGCGGATGACCTCGTCGCCTTTACGCCGGACGGGGAGGTTCTGTCGGGCTTCGGACAGGTAAAGCTGTCCGACGCGGCCCTTGAGGCGCACCGGCCGCAGAAGTCCGTCGCCCGGGGCGATGTGCATGCGGCAATCGACAAGAAGCGGGTGCAGCTTCCTCGCGATGCGACGGCAGAATATGCGGCTCCCGCCGTGCGTCTCTATATTCTCGAACGCGGAGAGGACGAGATGGCTTCCACAGCCGACGTGGCCGCCAACCAGTCGCTACCCGCGATCCTGCGGTTCTCCTACGGAGTTCGCTTCGGAGAGAACCTGCTGTCGGGAGAGCCGGCCAATCGCCATTTCCGGGACGCCGTTTCGCTTGCCGGGCGGGTGAAAGTCCGCATCTTGCGCCTTCCCGCAACGCTTGACGCCATGACCACCCTCGCAGATGCCATTCGCGCCGATCTGAATACGGATCGCGCAATGACCGGAGACGAGGATTGAGCGACGTTCTCTCCGCCAGAGCGTCTCTGAGCGAGGCGCGCAACCTCTTTACGACGATGCGTCGTGCGGCGGGCAACAAGCTCTATATTGCCTTGGGCATGCTGATGCTGAGTAGCCTCAGCGAGGGCATTTCCGTCCTTCTGCTTCTGCCGATCCTGAGCCTCGTGTCCCGTTCGGAGGAAGGCGCGCCGATCATTGAGATCACTGAGCGCGAATTCATGGGAGTGACGATTCCCGCCTTCACGCTCCCGCTCGCCGTGCTGCTCTCGATGCTCGTCTGCTTTCTCATTCTGCAGGCTTTGTTCAACCGGATGCGCACAGTCTATGTCACCGACATCCAGCTGAGGTTCTCCGCGATCTTGCGGCATGGTTTGTTTTCCGCCATCGCCGAGAGCCGGTGGGATCATCTGGTTCGCCAGCGCAACGCCGATCTGGAACATGCGCTGGTCGGCGAGGTGGAGCGGGTTCGGATGGCGTCGATGTTGTTGATGTCGCTTATCCAGGGCTCTGCATCGCTTGTGCTCTACGTGGCGCTGGGGCTGATGATTTCGGTGCCGATGACGGTGTTATCCGCCGTATTTGGCGTCGTCGCCTTTCTTGCGCTCAGGCCTTACCGGAAAATGTCTGCGGAATACGGAGTGAAGCTGCAGGGGCTCCGGCGCGATCAGTTTCGTGCGGTCTCGGGTTTCCTGTCGGGGCTAAAGACGGCGAAAGCGATGAACCTCGAAGAGGCGGAGATTGCTGGGTTCGACGCGATCCTTGATATGGAGCGGACGGACACGCGCGAATTCGCGCGGCGCACCGCGACCGGCTCCGGGATTTTCCAGATCGCCCAGGCGATCGGCGCGGTGATCTTCATTTACCTGTCGCTCGTGCAGCTCGGCCTCGCGATTTCCGAGATTGTCGTCTTGCTGCTCGTGATGATGCGGCTGGCCCCGCGGTTCATGACGCTTCAGCAGCAGGCGCAGATGTTCCTGGTGAATTTACCGGGGTGGCAGCACATTCGAAATGTCCAGGGTGAGATGATCCGCCAGCGCGACGTTGCAGCGGGATTGCCGATCGCGACGCGCGCGCCGTGGCACGAGATCCGGCTGGAAAACGTATCCTATCGTCACGGCGAAGGCCTGCCGCGTGCCTTGGAGGATGTCAGCCTTACGGTTCGCGCGGGCGAGGTGACGGCGCTGATTGGGCCGTCGGGCTCTGGAAAATCGACCATCGCGGATCTGATTTGCGGCCTCATCCGGCCCGAGACCGGCAAGATCCTCATCGACGGTCAAGACCTCGATCCGATGGATATCCGGAGCTGGCGGCACCGGATTTCATACGTCACGCAGGACACCTATCTGCCACCGATGACGGTGCGCGAAGCTTTGCAGGTTGGCGCGCCGGATGCGGATCAGAAGGACATGGAGGCGGCCCTCCGCGTCGCGTCCGCGGACTTCGTCTTCTCGCTTCCCGCGCAGCTCGACACTCTGCTGGGGGAGCGTGGCGTGCTGTTGTCAGGGGGAGAACGTCAGCGGATCGCGCTGGCACGCGCTTTGCTGAGAAAGCCCGAGCTGCTGATCCTCGACGAGGCGACGAGCGCGCTCGACTGGCAAAGTCAGAACCGGATCGTGGCGAACCTTGCGAAAATCGAGACCCCGATGGCAATTCTCACGATCGCGCATCGTTATTCGATGGTCGAATTCGCGGATATGGTTTTCGCGTTGGAAGAGGGTCGGATCGTCGAAAGCGGTGCGCCTGCGATCCTGCGCACCAAGCCCGACGCAAGGTTCATGAAAATGCGTGATGCCGAACGCAGCACGAGCCGCGCGGTGTGACATTAAACGGTGCGCTGAAGCTCAGCGATTTTCCTGATTGAGGTAGGCGCCGCGCGAAACTTGCGACGTCGTATTGTCGTCCGAAGCCTCGCGACCGGCTTGCGCGCGCCCCTGATTCTTTCTCCGGGCCGTTTCCTCGCGGGTCATGATGGCGACGAGGCCGACGTACAGGATCTGACCGAGAAAGAAGATCGCAATACACAAAATCGCGACCATTCCCAAAGACATGCCATTCCAGAACCCGACCGCGCCAGCGATGATTGTGACAAGAGTCAGGACGACGAGAAATGGCATCAAGCGCATGGCTTGGCACTCCGAAACTTGGGCTGGGCTCCAGCGGTTACCTTCTCGATAATAACCGGTCAAGCATTTGAAATTCAATTGTTGCGTGTGTTGGTATTTGTGCCGCGCATTTCGGGCTTGTCCCAGCTTTTTCCCGGATCCCCGAAATACCCGTTGTAATCTTCGAAATAGGCCTCGGTGCTGGAGACATCGACGAAGTCACGCAAATCTTCCATATCCACGCGGTTCAGCACCGTTCCCAAGAGGCGCTCGCGCAACGCTGCATTGGCCGAGAGGATGCGGTTCAGCATCAACTTCGGCGTCTTGCCCCAGCTTGCCACGAGGAGCACGGTGTCGAGGTTCGGGATCATGGCACGCGCATCGACGATTGCGCCGAGCGGGGCGAGGTCGATGATCACGAAATCGAACTCGCTGCGCACCTCGGCGATCAACTCGCGCATGCCGCGCGAGGACAACAGCTCGGCGCTGTGGGTGAAGCCGTTCGGCGGAATGCATGGCAGGATATGCACACCGGTGCCTTCCACTTCACGTACCAAGTTGCGCCAAGGCGCGCGGCCGGCGAGCACTTCGACAAGTCCGTCGCCATGGCGGAAGTCGAGGCGCTGGCTGAGGCCCGGGCGCCGGATGTCGCTATCGATCAAGAGCACCCGTGCGTTGGACATGTTGAGCACGGCAGCCAGATTGAGAGACACCGTCGATTTGCCTTCCTCGGGACGTGCGGAGGTGACCCCCAGAACGATTGCCCCGGTCTCGACCGGCGCGCGGATTTCTGCGGCGAGCCGCACGCTGCGCAAGGTTTCCGCGAAGAAAGATCTGGGGTGGCGCACGGCGTAAATGGCGCTTTCACTGGTCGAATGCGACCCGTTTCTCGGTTTCGAGATATTCTCGGCGAGCCCGTCCCGCAGGTTCTGGAACACGGCGGTGCTTGTGATCGATCGGACCGGTTCCGACTGCGCCGAGGTTTCGAACTCCGGCAGATAGCCGAGGAACGGTCCACCGGTTTCGTCCTGAACGTCATCCGAGGTACGCAGGAAACGCTCCCGCCATTCCTGCCAGGCCGTGATCATCATCCCGATGATCAACCCGAGCACGATCGAGATCGCAAGCGCGCGCTTCGTGCTCGGGCCGACCGGGTTGCGCGGCACGTCCGCCTTGGTCAGGATCCGCACGTTCGAGACGGGGAAGGATTTCTGTTGTTCGATCTCCTGAAACTTCGTCAGGAAGGCCTGGTACAGCGTCGAGAGCGTGTCGGCGCGTTGCTGCAGCGCGCTGTATTGGACCTCCACGGTGCCGGAGCTCGTGTCGCTGTCGATCGCGAGGCCGAGGCTGTTCTTGAGCGCATCGACCTTCGCTTCGGCGCTTGAAAGATCGCTCTTCGCCTGTGCGCTTCCTTGCTTGAGAAGGGTGAACAGGCGTTCCGCAGCGGCCTGAACCTGCCGTTGGACGACCTTATACTGCGGGTGATCTTCGCCGAAATTGGTCTTGATCTGATTGAGCATCGCCAGCGAGTCGGTGAGCGTATCGCGGGCTTGCTGCAGGGCCGGGTCGCTCCCGCCGCCGACCCCGGTGGAGCCACCATCGACGAGAGCCTGAACCCCACCGGCAATGATCTGGTTGTAGGTATCGACGCGCGCCCGCGCGCGGGCCACATCGCTGACCGCATTGGCCATCTCGGCATTGAGCTGGACGACGGAATCCTTTGTCATCGAAACGCCGCGCGAGGAGACGAGCCCATGCTCGGCCCGGAAGGTCTCTGCATTGAGCGCGGCTTGTTGAGCCTGATTTTGCAGCTCCGTCAGCCGGTCCTGCATCCAGTTCGTCGTCCGTTCGGTCGCTTCGAAATTCGCGTTGAGGACATCGGCGATGTAGCCCTCGGCGAGCGAATTCACGATCGCGGCGCTCATGGCCGGATCGTAGGACTCGTAGCTGATAGAGATCACGGAGCTTCTGCCGACACGCCCGACATCGATGCGCGCCTGCAAGGCGCGCGCGGCGAGGTCTTGCCGCGCGGCGGTGATCTGTTCGGGCGTCAGAGTGTTTGTGCCGCTCGGTTCGGGCTTCGAGCGCAGCCAGTTGATCGGTGTGCGGATCGTATTGATCGCACCGCCGATCAGCCGGGAAAACAGCGAGCTCGGCGGCGACGTGAAGGAGGGATTGTCGAGAAGGTCGAGCTCCTTCACGACCGATTGCGAGATCCGGTCGGAGCGGATGATCAGCCGGGCATCCTCAAGCGCGGACTCGCTGAGATTGTTGCTCTCCGAAGCCCCGAGCTGTTCGATCGAACGGCTGATATTCGCGTCGAGCAGCAGCAGTGAATTGGCGAGGTAACTGCGCGGCGTGGTCGCCAGATAGATGATCCCGAGGATACCGAGGATCGCGACGGGCACGATGATCGACCACCGCCGACGACGCAGGATACGTGTGAGCTGGCCCAGCGTTACAGTCTCGGGCGGTTTCGAGATCGGCCGCTCGAGATCGTTGCTCGTATCTGCGAATTTGAATTGCGTCTGTCTCAAGAGGTCGTTCCTCGCGCGTTGCGCCTTGAGGCTGTGTTTTGCGTGGCATCGGCAGATGCGCCGCCATAGATTTCCGTTCGGCTTCCGCCGGCAAGTCGCCAGACGACGCCGATATGCAGGGCTGCGCGCATCAGATTTCGGTTGCGCGCCAGGGGGTCGGTGACGTGGCCCAGCGAAAGTCCGAGACAGGCGAGTGCTTTCGCGCCGGCGCGTCCGAGTTCGATCATTCGTGCAGCGAAGCTCTTGCCCTGCGAGACCAGAACGGCATGGGTCTGGCCCATGCGGAAGCGGCGCCGGAAAAGCCACGAAATCCGCGCGCGTTCAGCAGGCACATCCTCTTCCAGCCAAGCCTCCGGGGCGTAGGCAAGTGTCCCACCGCGGCGCTTGATCTGGTCGAAGAAGATCGTGTCTTCGCCGCCGCTGCGACCGAATTCGGGATCGAACCGCAGGCCAGAGACGGCGGGGTGTTTCAGGTCGAGCAACACGTTGCAGGTGTAGCCCGCGCGCACGCGCCCTTCGCTATCAAGCTCGGCGAGGGTGTCGTGGATATGGCCTGCGCGCATCCACTCGGGGGCCGCGTCATTGTGGTAGGCGCGCACGGGGCCGATCACCGCGGCGTTCTCTTCGGATTGGCGCGCCTCCATCAGGGCGGGGAGCCAGCCGGGCAGGGCGCGCTCGTCATCGTCGAGGAAGGCGAGGCAGTCCAAGTCTTGCGCCTCGGCCGCGTCGAGAACCGCATTGCGCGCGATCGAGATGTTATGGGCGGGCGCGTGCAGATAGTGCAGTTCGAAGGGAAGCGGCACCGAACGAGCCCGCTCTTCGGAAGAGGGTTCAAGATCGTTATCCGCGACGATGACGCAGATATCGAGATCCGGCGGGAGCGTTTCGGCAAGCGAGGCGAGGGTGTCGCGCACGATTTCGCGACGATAAGTACACAGGCCAATGCCGATCTTGTCTTTGCGCTTAGGATTGGTCACTCAGGCACCCCGCGACCGATGGTTGGCATGCTATTGCCCAAAATCTGCGCCCAGAACCCCGTGGACCAGGCCAGATGCATGATGCCCGCGATCGGGCCCGCCGTGAGATTGGCCAGTCGCTTCGTCTGGATCGCGATCGCCAGTCCAGCAACCGCACAGCCAAGAAGCCAGACGATCGCAGGTAGGGCGAAGATCGGGTGCAGCGGGGCCAGCACGACAAGAGCGAGTGCCGGTGCCAGAGCCGCGACGATCGCCTGTCGCATCGCCGGGCGTTCGCGATGCAAAGCAAGCGTGCGGGCGCGTCCCTTGCCGAACCGGAAATATTGCGACGCGAGATCACGCAGGGATTTGCGCGGGAAGTAGCGGACGAAGGTGCGCGCGGTCAGCCAGATCTTGAAGCCCGCGCGGATCAGGCGGTGATCGAGTTCCGCATCCTCGTTATGGCTGAATGTGGTGTTGTAGCCCCCGACCGACCGAAAGGCGTTCAGCCGAAACAGGGCATGATGTCCGTGAGTGACCCAACGGCCTTCCCCTGCGCCGCGATGTGCCGACCCACCATTCCCGAAACGAGAATTCTGAGCCCGCGCGATCTGGGTCTGTAGTGGGGACACCCCTTCGGCATGCATACGGACGACGACGCTGTCGGCGCCGGTGTCGATGGCCTCGTTCATCAGCGTTTCGCAGAAATCGCTCGGGTAGGCGCTGTGTGCGTCCACACGGATCAACCATTCCGCCTCGTCGTCGAAGCGCTCCACGGCGAGGTTGACCGCTGCGGCCTGCAGCCTGTCGGGGTTGTGCAGCAGGACGATTTGCGGCGTTTCCTGTGCCATTTTCTCGACTATGGCGCAGGTCCCGTCCGTCGATCCGCCGTCTGCCACTATGACGGTCGCGTCTTGGGCGCGCGCGAAGGGCAAAAGCGCCGAGATGACCGAGGCGATATGGTCGCTCTCATTCAGCGTGGGGATGACGATGAGGATGCGGCTCACGATTGCGCCTCCCGCAGATGCGTGGCGCCCTTTCGAGACGCGCGAGCTGTAGGAAGATCGGCCAACCAGGACACGAGCGCGCGGCATTCTGCGTGACCCGCCTCCCAGGTGGAGCGCGGCTTTGCAGCGACCGCTTGCCGAAACCTCTGGATATCCGCATTGCTCAGACCGCTGAGGACTTGCGCGACCGACGCGCTCGACGGTTCTGCCACCTGAACCCCGATGCCGAGAGTTTCGGTGCGTCGTGCGACCTCGGTTCCCGCCAGAACCACCGGAACCGCGCCATGCAGGCAGCCCTCATAAAGGCGGTTTGGCAGCAGCCAGTCCGAATTCTCTCCGGCCTCGTAACGGTCGATCAGCCAGGCAAGATCGACCGCGTCGTAAATCTCATCGAGATCATCGGGCGCGGAATAGGGACCGCCAAATTCGAGATCGGGATTTGCTGCGACGCGCTCATGGAAATCCGGGAGTTGATCGAGCGCCGGACGTCCGCGCATTTTGACCCGGAAATGTCCCGGTGCGTTGCGAGTGAGCGCGTCGAGCGTGTCCAGCGACCAGCGGCACCGGAGAATTCCATTCCAGCCGATCTGCAGCGGCCCCTCCAGAGGGTGCACGCGTTCGCGAAGCTTTGCCGGATCAAGCGCGAGCGGCTTGTTTTCAATCAGGCACAGATGCGGGGCGAGCCTCTCGAACGGCTGAGGGTGGCCGCGTTTGAACCCCTCTGACGAATACAGAAGCCCCGATGCGGATTTGAGCGCCGCCGCTTCAATGGCGCGGATTGCCTTGGACGCCGGACCGTTCCCCGACAACAGGCGATGCACGTCGAGCAGTTCGTAGACGAGACGTACCGCCGGTGCGCGTCGCTTGAGAACCGCGCCGAGCGCGAGCATTTCGAGATTGCGAGCGATGATGACGTCAGTCTCCTGGAGCGTCGGAAACTGCTTGTCGAGACCGGGGAGGGCCTTGAGCACCGAGAGCGCGCGCTGGGTCATTTTTCCATTGGCGGTATGCCCGAGGACGAGCGCAGGCTCCGGCAGTGGCCGCGCTGAGCGTTGGAACCCCGCAAGCGTCACCTCGGCGCCGCCAGCGCGCAACATCTGAACGCGTCGCCAGATCGCGGCATCATCGAGGTCATGAACGAGGTAGATCAAACGCATCTTGAAAGCCGTCTTCCCTGCGCTCACGCTGCCGCGCGATCAACGGCGTGGCAGTCACCGATCTGCACATGGTCCGCGTGACTGTCAGTCTGCGGGGGCGGGACATTCGCATCGGGCCCACTTCGAGTCATTCAACTTCCTCCAGATCGCCTGAAACGCGGCGCGGAGCGGACGAAAACCAACCACCGCAAAATCAGGCTTCGATCTGGGCAGTTTCCGGTCAAATGCTAAGGAGGGCAGGTTTGCCGAATTACCGCGCGGCATGCGGAAACGTCGCGCGAATATCCAAGGCGCTTAGAAACTGTGCGTAATGTGAACGAATAATCGGCGGCGCTTTCTGCACTGCAGCGAGGCTGCTTGGCGCTTTGGTAGCGATTCTATTTACGCAATGAGAGTCCTTTCGACGCGCGGTCTGAGAAAACCCGGTTGGTTGCCTATTCAGAAATGGGGTTTGCGGGAATTCGTTAGTGGGTTGTCGACAAAATGCCTGCTGAATAGGCGCTTGGCATCTTTTGCACCCTTCACTGCTGAGTGATTGTGCGTCCATGGCTGCACGAGTGGCGGGAATTGCCTGCGGGCTGGCTCGGAGCGGCGCGTCATGGAAACCCTAGGAGGACATCTGAAGTGCATAGGGCGTTGCGTGCGGGGCATGTGATCTCTGAAAAGCCACTTCGGTTTGCGGCGTGATCGCAGCGCGAAGGGGAAGGTGGACGTTGGCTGGGGCAGCTTTCACGGACAAGGTTATTCCCGTCTTCTATGACGGTTATGAGATGCGCGCCTGGGAAATGCCTCTGGGGCGGCAGCTCTCGCAGCTGCGCGGGGTTGCGCGGCGCAGCTACCGCAAGCTGAAGCGCAAGCAGCCCTATACCGGGTTCTTCACGGCGTTCCTGAACCTGACGGAAAGTCTGCGGCGAAACGGGTATGACGTTCGGATCAATGATTTCGCGCTCGCCCGTCGGTCACCGGACAGACCGATCGCCATTGCCGGCCATCAGTCCGTCTGGAGCGATGTCGATCTGCCCAATCCGACCCTGTTCGGGCCCGGCTGGGTTCCCTATCCGGACCGCGCCGAGGCGATGCTGGCTGAGCGGAACTATCAGATCGTGACGCAGCCTTCGGAATGGCCCATTCGGCTGTATACACCTCAGGTCGCCGCGAAAATGGCCCCGATGTTCGTCGGGATCGATACGGACCGCTGGCCGCTTCTGGCCGAGAACCGCAAGCAGATCGACTGTGTCATCTACAACAAGATCCGCTGGAACCACGCCGCGCGCGAGGCGGATACGATGCAGCCGCTGCGGGCCATGCTCGACCGCCGCGGCCTGAGTTCGGTCGAGCTGAAATATGGCGAGCACGAGTTGGCCGAGTATCGCAGCGCCTTGGCCAAGGGGCGTGCATTGATCTTCGTGACCGAGCACGAAACCCAAGGCCTTGCTTATCAGGAGGCGATGTCTTCCGGCGTTCCGGTCTTCGCGTGGGATGAGGGCGAACTCGTCGACCCGCTCGGTGCCAAGTTTGTCCCCGAAGGCTTGGAAGTCTCGGCCGTTCCTTATTTTGACGATCGATGCGGGCTGCGTTGGACGCGTGCGAATATGGAAGACCGGTTCGAGGACTTCTGGGCGCGGCTGCCGGAGTATCAGCCGCGCGAATACATCCTCGACGAGCTTTCCCTCGAGCGCGGCGCGCGACGCTTTCTGAACTTGTTTGAGAGGATCGCGTGATGCCGAACTGTAAACGTCAGGCGTGCCGCGGTCGGTCAGACCTCTTTTCGACGAGGAAGGTGTTCCAATGCCGTTAGCGCTCGTGCGAATGCCGACCTATCGGCGCCCCGACCTGTTGCGGCGTGCCATAGGCACGCTTCAGGCGCAGACCTTCGAGGACTGGGCCTGTGAGGTGCGCGATGACTGCCCCGATGCGAGCGGTCGTGCGATGGTCGAAGAGATTGGCGACCCGCGGGTTCACTATGTGCAGAATCGCCCGCAGAAATTCATGACGCGCAATCTCGATGACTGCTTTCTCAAGGAGAACCCCTACAAGGCCGATTACTTCTGCATGCTGGAAGACGACAACCAAGTCTTCCCGGACTACCTTGCGCGCGGACACGAGATTTGCACCCAGCAGGGGGTGAACCTCTGCATGCTGAGCCAGGTCATCGAGCATGAAAGCCGGACGCCCAACGCCCGTCTCGGCGACAAGGGCATTTTCGATGATGTCTATGACGAGCGCACCTATAGGCCCGAAGAGGTTCATCTGGCGATCTTCGGGTCGATCGGCGTGTCGAACGGTGCGCTGTTTTGGTCGCGAAATATGAAGGGCAGTCTGGCGGTGAAGGTCGATACGATCCCGACGCTGGAGGAATATCTGCGCACGGCTCTGATCTCCGAACCTGTCTATGTCTGTCGCGAACGGCTGGCCGCGTGGGCAGAGAACGAGACATCGACCACTCGCAATCTGGGCCTCGACAAAGGGTGGCTGCGTCGCGAGCTTGATCTCAAGGCGTCAATCACGCGGCTTCAACGGGCGATCTGGGGCCGAACCTCGCCAGAGGCGAAGGACGCATTTCTGGCTGGCGAGGTTCTGCGGATACCGCGTTCGGCACGGATCGAGGCGCTCCAGAAGGCGGGAATTGCGGCGAACGGGGTTCCGGGGAATTTCCAGCCAAAGGCGATCTTGAAGCGGAATGCCGTGCGCTTTGTCGGCCGCGCTCATTCCTCTGTAGATGCCACTTTGCCGAGAGTAAGTAACTGAAATTAACACGCATTAAGTGTGTGAAAGCAGAACGTTCCGCCGCGAATAGCTGACGGTCAGGCGATTCCCTCGTGTCTTGCGCAGTGGGTTTCGGCCAGCCGCCGCCGATCGCAATTCCATTAAAATCAGGAATCCAGCCCGTAAATGCGCGTTTTTTAAGCATTTTCGGGTGACTTTTTAATGCGCGCGCAACCGCGGATTGAATCGCCGCAAAAACCGCTAGCGGTTCATCAGAGCTGTGTAACCCTTTCTATATTCAATCAAACGTGGGGGTATATGTGGTGATTGAAAATTCTCGAAGCAAAAATGACGCCATCCGGTATGAGCGACCCAAATTGAAACATTTGGGGTCTCTCGAAGATCTGACGCATGGCGGCCGCGGTCGCGGACACAAGGATGACGATTATGACGGACACGGCTCGTACTGTCCGCCGGATTTAGCCTTCTCATAACGGCGTTCGGAAAGCTCCGGGTGCTGCCAGTTGCCCGGTAAAGAAGTGGAAGCCTCGCAGCGATGCGAGGCTTTCGTCTTTCCCTTCCGCGCGTGTTGCTCTTTGATGGCGCGGCAAATGACAGGAAGGGAGCGCGCGCATGGCACGTATTTACGAAGACAATTCGCTCAGCATCGGAAACACGCCGCTGGTGCGGCTCAACCGCATGACCGAGGGCGCGGGCGCGACCGTTCTGGCCAAGATCGAGGGGCGCAACCCGGCGTGGTCGGTGAAGTGCCGCGTCGGTGCGAACATGATCTGGGACGCCGAGGAGCGCGGCGTGCTCGGTCCCGGCAAGGAGATCGTCGAGCCGACCTCGGGCAACACGGGGATCGCGCTGGCTTTCGTCGCCGCCTCGCGGGGCATCCCGATCACGCTGACCATGCCCGACACGATGAGCATCGAACGGCGCAAGCTGCTGCTGGCCTATGGCGCGAAGCTCGTGCTGACCGAAGGCGCGCAGGGCATGAAGGGTGCGATCGCCAAGGCCGAGGAGATCGCCGCCTCCGATCCCGACCGCTACGTGTTGCTCCAGCAGTTCAACAACCCCGCGAACCCCGAGATTCACGAGAAGACCACGGGGCCGGAGATTTTCGAGGATACCGATGGCGTGGTCGATATCTTCGTCGCGGGCGTCGGCACGGGCGGCACGATCACCGGCGTTTCGCGCTATCTGAAAAAGGAAAAGGGTCTGCCTGTGATCTCGGTCGCGGTGGAGCCCGAGGCGAGCCCGGTTCTCACGCAGGCCCGTGCGGGCGAGGCGCTGCACCCCGGTCCGCACAAGATTCAGGGCATCGGGGCGGGCTTCGTGCCGAAGGTGCTCGACATGGATCTCGTGGACCGGATCGAGCAGGTCAGCAATGACGAGGCGATTCAGACTGCCCGGCGGCTGGCGCGCGAAGAGGGGATCCTTGCTGGGATCTCCTGCGGCGCGGCTGCGGCTGCAGCCCTGCGCCTCGCGCACGAACCGGAGAATGCGGGCAAGACCATCGTCGTCGTGCTGCCGGATTCGGGCGAGCGTTACCTGTCTTCGGCGCTGTTCGAGGGGATGTTCGACGAGGCCTGAGTGGTGGTCTTTGCCGCCTCCAGCAATGCCCCCACCAGCTTCTGCGGGCGGTAGTTCAGATCCGACGGCGTCAGTCCCATCCGCACCACGACCATATCGGCCGAGGGGATCACGGTGACGGTCTGCCCGTCATGCCCCTCGAGCCAATAGGTGTCGGCGGGCAGCCCGAACCGCGCGTCATCGCCCGCTTTCTGCTGATCGCTCGGGCCAGCCAGCCATGTCATGCCCTGCCCATAGACCCCGTCGGTCGGGGCGGGCGCATGCATCCGCTGCACGAATTCGGCGGGCAGCAATTGCCGCCCATCCCATGTGCCATCCTGTAGCAGGAACTGGCCGAAACGCGCCCAGTCCCGCGCGGTGGCGTAGAGGTAGGAACTGCCCACGAAGGTCCCGGAGGCGTCGGTCTCGAGCGTGGCCGAGCTCATCCCGAGGGGGTCGAACAGCTTGCGGCGCGGCCAGGCGAGCGCGGTGGAGGTGTCGCCCACCGCATTTTGCCAGATGCGCGACAGCAGCACGGCGGTGCCGCTGGAATAGCTGAAATGAGTGCCCGGCGGATGATCGAGCGGCTGGGAGGCTGCGAATTTCGCCATGTCCGGCTCGAGATAGAGCATCCGCGTCACATCCGAGACGTCGCCGTAATCCTCGTTGAAGCGCAGCCCGCTCGACATCGACATCAGCTGCGCGACGGTGATCTTCGCACGGTCGTCGCCCTGCCATTCGGGCAGCAGGTCGCTTTGGTCCATCCGCAGCTTGCCCGCCTCGATCGCGGTGCCGACAAGGGCCGCGGTGACGGTCTTCGTCATCGACCAGCCCAGAAGCGGCGTCGCGGCATCGAAGCCATCGCCGTAGCGCTCCGCCACCAGCTTGCCATCCTTGATGACCACCACCGCGCGCATCCCCGGCCCGGTCAGCGCATCGTCGCGCAAGACGGCTTCGAAGCGGCCTTGCCCGGTCAGGTCGGTCTGCGCACCGGTGGGCCAGAGGGCGGCGCTCGTGCTGGGGCCGGGCGCGGAGGGGGCGCTTTGATCGCGGGCGGCGGCCAGATTGCCATCGGGGAAGGTGGCGCAGCCGAGGCCCACGCGCTCCTCGGCGGTCGTCGGCGCGATGATCCCGGCGAAGGCGGCCCGGACCCGGCCTGCCTGGCGGTCGGTGCTGACCCAGAAGGCGCGCAGCAACGGATTGCCCGGCGCTTGCACATCGGTTTCGAGAACTTCGTCGGGGTCGCGGCCTTGCAGCGCTTCCGCTGAGCAGGTGATCTTCGCGCTATAGCCAGCGCCGACGCGCAGCAGCTCCGGCGGCACGATCACCGCGTAGAGCACCGCCACCACGACAAGCCCGCCGATCCCGGCAAGCACCGCTTTCCATCCCCGCATCTCGTCCTCCCTCGGGTTCCCGCCGCGCCGGACGCGCCAAGTCACCCGCCTGGTTCCGTTCGCGCTGTAGTTTTGGCAAAGCACGCGGCCTTGCCAAGAGGGCGAGGCGCGGGCTGACGGAAGGTCATCTTGGGGTGTGGCGTGTCTTTTGACACGAAATGCGCCCCTCGGTGTGGGAGCCGAGATCATGGACTGAGCGCTGCGAATGGGCTAGCGATAAGGGATGGGCGCCCGTTGCGCCCGGCTTTGAGAGTGTCATGTCGCGCGAGTCCGCACCCGATAGCCAGCACCCCTTGGACCCGACCTTGGCCGGGCTGTTGCGCCACGCGCCGGGCGCGGATGAGGGGGCGGGCGAAGACGTCTGGTTCGATGTGCTCTCGGCGGTCGACCGGACCTATGCCGATCTGGTGGATTATCAGGAGCGGCTGGAGCAGCAGAACCACGAGCTGGAGGATCTGCGCTCTTTCCTCGGGTCGATCCTCGCCTCGGTTTCGGATGCGCTGATCGTGATTTCGCGCTCGGGCGAGGTGCTGGAAACCTCGGCCTCGGTCGCAAGCCTGACTGGCGAGCCGCCCGGCGCTTGGCACGGACGCAAGCTCGCAGGCATGTTCGACGCGCGCTCGGTCGAGGCCTTGGATCGCGGGCTGGCGGAGGCTGCGAATACCCGCAAGCCGGTGACGATCGAAGCGGCGCTGAGCGGGCCGGAAGGGCCCGCGCCGCTGGAATTGTCGATCAGCCCGCGTATGGACGAACGCTCCCGCATCGCGGGCTACGTGCTGACCGGGCGGCCCTTGGGCGAATTGCGCCAGGCCTATTCCGAGCTGGAGCAGAGCCACGAAGAACTGAAATCGACGCAGGCGCAGCTGGTGCGCAACGAGAAGCTGGCCTCGCTGGGCCGTCTTCTCGCTGGCGTCGCGCATGAGCTGAACAACCCGATTTCCTTCGTCTACGCGAATACCCATGCGCTGGAACGCTATGCGGGCAAGTTCGAGGCCTATTTCGAGAAAGTGCAGGCCGGAGCGGATCGAGAGGCACTGATCGCCCTGCGCGAGGAGCTGAAGCTCGACCGTGAAATCCGCAACCTGCGCTCGGCCATCGAGGGCGCGCGCGACGGGGCCGAACGGGTGCGCGACATCGTCGAAGATCTGCGGCGGCTGAGTGCCGAAGGCTCGGGCGAGATGGTCGTCTTCGATCTGGTCGAGACCGCGCGGGTGGCGGCGAACTGGGTGCAGCGCGGCTCCAAGGCCGGGGTCGAGATCGCCTTCTCCGGCGCGGGGACGCTGCAGGTGCGCGGTCGGCAGGGACATATCCAACAGGTCGTGATGAACCTCGTGCAAAATGCGATCGACGCGCTCTCGGGGCTGGAAGAGGGCACCGGCCGGATCGAGGTCGATGCGCGCGTGATGGAGGGACGCGGGACGTTGTCGGTTGGTGACAATGGCCCCGGCGTGACCGAGGAACTGACGCAGGCCATCTTCGATCCGTTCTTCACCACCAAGGCGGTGGGGGCGGGCACGGGGCTAGGCCTCGCGATCAGCCATAAGATCATCGAGGAACATGGTGGGCGTCTGCGCCTTTGCCCGAAAGGGTCGGCGCTGGGCGGGGCCTGTTTCTCCTTCGATCTGGAACTGGGCGAGGGGGCGGAATGAAGGTTCTCTGGCTGCAAGCGGCAGGCTGCGGTGGCTGCACCATGTCGCTCCTTTGCGCGGAATCCCCGAATGTCTTCGACACGCTGGGGGGCGCGGGGATCGAGTTCCTCTGGCACCCGACCGTCAGCCTCGAGACCGGCGCGGAGGTGCGCGCGATTTTCGAGGCGGTCGAGAGCGGCGAGATCGCGCTGGACGTGCTGGCCGTCGAGGGCTCCATCGCCCGCGGGCCGCGTGGGACGGGCAAGTTCCAGATGGTGTCCGGCACCGGGCGTTCGATGCTCGACTGGGTGGTGAGCCTCGCGCCGAAAGCCCGCCATGTCGTCGCGGTGGGAACCTGCGCGACTTATGGCGGCGTGACCTCGGCGGGCGGCAACCCCTCCGATGCGGTCGGCGTGCAATATGACGGGGCGCTGCCGGGCGGGGCGCTGCCGGTGGAGTTTCGCTCGGGCTCGGGCCTGCCGGTGATCAACGTGGCGGGCTGCCCGACCCATCCCGACTGGGTGACCGAGACGCTTTTGCTGCTGAATGAAGGCGCGCTGGGGGCGGAAGATCTCGACGCTTTCGGGCGGCCTTTGTTCTATGCCAAGCATCTCGTCCATCACGGTTGCTCGAAAAACGAGTTCTACGAATACAAGGCCTCGGCGGTGGAGCTATCCGATATCGGCTGCATGATGGAGAACTTGGGCTGCATCGGCACGCAGGCCGTGGGCGATTGCAATATCCGGCCGTGGAACGGTGACGGGTCGTGCACCTCGGGCGGATACCCCTGCATCAACTGCACCGCGCCCGAATTCGAGGAACCGCGCCATTCCTTCACCGAGACGCCGAAAATCGCGGGCATCCCGGTGGGCCTTCCGACCGATATGCCCAAGGCGTGGTTCATGGCGCTCGCCTCGCTGTCAAAGGCGGCCACGCCCGAGCGGATCGCGAAGAATGCGGTTGCCGACCGGGTCGAGGTGACGCCGACGATCCGTAAGCCGAAAGGACGCAGATGACTGAGACGCCGCGCCTCGTCGTGGGCCCGTTCAACCGGGTCGAGGGCGATCTGGAAGTGCATCTCGATCTCGCCGGTGGGGCGGTGGCCGAGGCGCGGGTGAACTCGCCGCTCTATCGCGGGTTCGAGCGGATGCTGGAAGGCAAGGACCCGCGCGATGCGCTGACGATCACGCCGCGGATCTGCGGCATCTGCTCGATCAGCCAGTCGGCGGCGGCGGCACGTGCGCTGGGCGCGGCCATGGGGCTGGAGCCCACGCCGCAGGGCGCCGCCATGGCGGCGCTGATCCATGCGGTCGAGAATGTCTCGGACCATCTGTTCCATTTCAACCTGTTCTTCATGCCCGATTTCATCCGCCCCGTGTATGCGGACAGGCCGTGGTTCGACCCAGCCGTGGCGCGCTTCACCCCCGCCGAGGGCGGCGCGCAGCGCGCTGCGGTCGCGGCGCGTGCCGAGCTGATGCATATCCTCGGGCTGATGGCGGGCAAATGGCCCCATACGCTCGCAATCCAGCCCGGCGGCGTCACGCGCGCGCCGGGACCGCGCGACAAGGTGCGCATCGAGACGACGTTGCGCGCTTTCCGCCGCTATCTGGAGGAGGTTGTTTTCGGCGGGTCGCTGGAAGCCTTCTGTGCGATCGAGACGGTCGATCAGCTGATGGCATGGGAGGCGGGCGATGCGGGTCTCTTCCTGCGCATCGCGGCCGATCTGGATCTGGACCGGCTCGGGCGCGGCTCGGGCCGGTATATGAGCTTCGGAGCCTATCCGCTGGCCGAGGGCTATGGCTTTGGGCGCGGGCTGTGGGACGGAGCCTTGGACGCGGTCGATTTCGGCGCGATCACGGAAGACCTCAGCCATGCGTGGATGCTGGGGGCGCAGGCCCATCCCTGGCAGGGTGAGACACGGCCCGACGAGGCGATGCGCGAGGCGGCCTATAGCTGGTGCAAGGCGCCGCGGCTGAACGGGCAGACGGTGGAGACCGGCGCGCTCGCGCGGCAGGTCGTGGACGGGCATCCGCTGGCGCGTGCGCTGGCGGGCGGCGGCGTGCTGGCGCGCGTCGCGGGGCGGCTGTTGGAACTGGCGCGGACGCAAGCCTTCATGGAGGGGCTGGCGAAAGGCATCGACCCGGCTGCTGCGTTCATGGTGCAGGGCGATTTGCCCGAGGCAGGGCAGGGCGCGGGGCTGGTGGAGGCCGCGCGCGGCGCGCTGGGCCATTGGCTGCGCATCGAGGACGGGCGCATCGCTTCATATCAGATCATCGCGCCCACGACGTGGAATTTCAGCCCGCGCGACGCGGAGGGTGTGCCGGGCCCGCTGGAGGCCGCGCTGGTCGGCGCGCCGGTCGCGGCGGGCGAGACCACCCCGGTCTCGGTGCAGCATATCGTGCGCAGTTTCGATCCCTGCATGGTCTGCACGGTGCATTGAGTAAGTTGGGGGCGCGGTGCCTACCGTCGCCGGAGGGCGAGACACGTTGACGAAAATGGGGGCTCTGCCCCCAAACCCCCGGGATATTTGAGCCAAGAGGAAGATGCAGGGTTTCGAGATCAGGGTGCGCGGGCAGGTGCAGGGGGTGGGGTTCCGCCCCTTCATCTGGCGGCTTGCGCAGGAGCGCGGGCTTTCGGGCCATGTGCTCAACGATCCCGAGGGCGTGCTGATCCGGGTGGCGGGGACGCTGGACGGTTTGGCCGAGGCGATTTCGGATGAGGCACCGCCGCTTGCGCGGGTCGATGCGGTGGAGGTGTCGGAGTTTGTGTTCGACACCGCGCCTGAGGGGTTCGATATCGTGGCCTCGCAAGGGGCGGGGGCCGAGACGCGGGTGACGCCAGATGCGGCGACCTGCCCGGACTGTCTTGCGGAAATCCGGGGTGACGGGCGCAGGCGGCACTACGCCTTCACCAACTGCACCCATTGCGGGCCGCGTTTCACGATCCTGCACGCGCTGCCCTATGACCGGGCGCAAACGACGATGGCGCCCTTCGAGATGTGCTCGGCTTGCCGGGCGGAATATGAGAACCCGGTGGATCGACGTTTTCATGCGCAGCCGATCGCCTGTCCCGATTGCGGGCCGCGGGTGTGGCTGGAGGTGGGCGGGGAGGAGCGTCCTGCCGAAGAGGTCGGAGCGGTTTTGCAAGGCGGGGGCATCGTCGCGGTGAAGGGCTTGGGCGGGTTTCATCTCGCCTGCGATGCGAGCAATGCCGAGGCTGTGGCGCTGTTGCGGGCGCGCAAGCGCAGGCCCGCCAAGCCCTTCGCGCTGATGGGTGAGATCGAGACCATCCGCCGCTATGCCCAAGTTTCGGAAGCGGAGGCGGAATTGCTGCGCGACCCTGCGGCGCCGATTGTGCTGCTGCAAAAGGCGGGGGAGGCTTTGCCGGAGACGGTGGCGCCGGGGCAGGACAGCCTCGGCTGGATGCTGCCCTATACGCCGCTGCATCATCTGCTGCTGCGCGAATGGGCGCGGGGGGAAGAGGGGCGCCCCTTGGTGATGACCTCGGGCAATCTCTCGGGCGAGCCACAGGTGATCGGAAACGGTGAGGCTCGGGAGAAGCTAGCTGGCTTCGTCGATGCCTTCCTGATGCATGACCGCGACATTGCGCGGCGGCTCGATGACAGCGTCGTGCGGGCCGATCCGCCGATGGTGCTGCGCCGCGCGCGGGGGCAGGTGCCGGGCACCTTGCCGCTGCCCGAAGGGTTCGAGGGCGCGCCGCAGGTTGTGGGCTATGGCGGGCAGATGAAGGCCGCGATCTGCCTGATCAAGAACGGGCAGGCGCTGCTGGGCCATCATCTGGGCGAGCTGGACGAGGCGCTGACATGGGAGGCGTTCGAGCAGGCCGATGCGGATTATGCGGCGCTGTTCGATCATCGCCCCGAGGTCGTGGCGGTCGATCTGCATCCCGATTTTCGGGCCTCGCGCCACGGGGTCGAACGGGCCGCGCGCGACGGGTTGCATCTGGTCGAGGTGCAGCATCACCATGCGCATCTCGCGGCCTGCATGGCCGAGAACGGTTGGCCGCTGGAGGGCGGCAAGGTCGCGGGGATCGTGCTCGACGGGCTCGGCTTGGGGCCCGATGGAACGGTCTGGGGCGGCGAGCTGTTGCTGGGCGATTACCTTGGGTTCGCGCGGCGCGGCTGGCTTGAGCCCGCGCCGCTGATCGGCGGTGACCGGGCGCAGGCAGAACCGTGGCGCAACGCGCTGGTGCGGCTCGATGCGGCGGGGCTGGCGGGGCTGGCCGACAGCCTGTTCCCGGAAGCCCCGCGCGATCTGGCGCGTCAGGCGGCGGCGAAGGGGGTCAACGCGCCGCTGTCGTCGTCGGCGGGGCGGCTCTTCGATGCGGTGGCGGCCTGCCTCGGGATCTGCCCGATGCGGCAGAGCTATGAGGGCGAGGCCGCGATGCGGCTCGAGGCGCTGGCTGCGCACGCTTTGGCCCACTGGGAGTCGGCGGAGGCCGGGGCCTATGCGTTCTCGGATGCGGGCGATGTGCTCGAGACCGGACCGTTTTTTCAGGCGCTCGCCGCCGACCTTGCTGCAGGGGTCGCGCCCGAGACCATCGCGCTGCGGTTCCATGCGGCGCTGGCGCAGGGCTTTGCCCGCCGGGCGCGGTCGCTGATCGAAAGCGGAGACGCGAAAGCCGTGGTGCTGACCGGTGGCGTCTATCAGAACGCGCTGTTGCATCGGTTGACCTGCGCGGCGCTGGGCGATCTGCCGGTGCTGAGCCATCGCACGCTGCCGGCGAATGACGGCTCGCTGGCACTGGGGCAGGCGGTGATTGCTGCGGCGCAGTCGGAAAGAGACTGACCGGAATCCCTGAAAGCTGGTCACTGACGTACCAGTTCGGCCCCGCGCCGCACCGGGGTTTTGACCGGCAACATGTCGGAAACAAACAGGAATTCGCGCCTGCGACATCCTGTCATTATTTCGTTCTGTTCGCGGATCCGACCTGCCAATCCTGAGATCACACATGCGTATTCCCCTCGGGAGGAGGGAGAATCCGGTCATCGGGATCACAGAGGGAGGGACACTTTGCCTGCGATCGAAACCTTTTACGACGTGATGCGTCGGCAGGGGATTACCCGCCGCAGCTTCATGAAATATTGCTCGCTGACGGCGGCGGCGCTGGGTCTCGGCCCGGCCTATGTGCCCAAGATCGCCCATGCGATGGAAACCAAGCCGCGCACCCCGGTGATCTGGGTGCACGGGCTCGAATGTACCTGCTGCTCGGAAAGCTTCATCCGCTCGGCCCACCCGCTGGCCAAGGATGTCGTGCTCTCGATGATCTCGCTCGATTATGACGACACGCTGATGGCGGCGGCGGGCGCGCAGGCGGAAGCCGCGCTGCAGGACACGATCGACAAGTACAAAGGGAATTACATCCTCGCCGTGGAGGGCAATCCGCCGCTCAACGAAGACGGGATGTACTGCATCGTGGGCGGCAAGCCCTTCGTGGACCAACTCCGCCACGCTGCCGAGCACGCAAAAGCCATTATCTCCTGGGGCGCCTGCGCCTCCTATGGCTGCGTGCAGGCTGCCGCCCCGAACCCGACGCGCGCCACCCCGGTGCACAAGGTCATCACCGACAAGCCGATCATCAAGGTGCCGGGCTGCCCGCCCATCGCCGAGGTGATGACCGGCGTGATTACCTACATGCTGACCTTCGACCGGATGCCCGAGCTGGACCGTCAGGGCCGGCCGCAGATGTTCTATTCGCAGCGTATCCACGACAAGTGCTACCGCCGTCCGCATTTCGACGCCGGTCAGTTCGTCGAGACATGGGACGACGAGAACGCGCGCAAGGGCTATTGCCTCTACAAGATGGGCTGCAAGGGGCCGACCACCTACAACGCGTGCTCGACCGTGCGCTGGAATGACGGGGTCTCGTTCCCGATCCAGTCGGGTCACGGCTGTATCGGCTGTTCCGAGGACGGGTTCTGGGATCAGGGCTCCTTCTACGACCGGCTCACCAACATCAAGCAATTCGGGATCGAAGCGAATGCCGATGTGGTCGGCGGCACCACGGCGGCCGTCGTCGGCGGTGCGGTGGCAGTTCACGCTGCCGTCTCCGCACTCAAACGCGCCCAGAAGAAGAACGAGGAGGCGTAATCCATGTCGGTTCTCAACACGCCGAACGGCTACACGATGGACAATTCGGGCAAGCGGGTCGTTGTCGACCCGGTGACCCGGATCGAAGGTCACATGCGCTGCGAAGTGAATGTGGACGAAAACAACATGATCACCAACGCGGTCTCGACCGGCACGATGTGGCGCGGGCTCGAGGTGATCCTGAAGGGCCGCGATCCGCGCGACGCCTGGGCCTTCACCGAACGGATCTGCGGCGTCTGCACCGGCACCCACGCGCTGACCTCGGTCCGCGCGGTGGAAGATGCGCTGGGGATTCAGATCCCCGACAATGCGAATTCGATCCGGAACATGATGCAGCTCGCGCTGCAGATCCATGACCACATCGTGCATTTCTATCACCTGCACGCGCTCGATTGGGTCAATCCGGTCAACGCTCTGCGCGCAGACCCGAAGGCGACTTCGGAGCTGCAGCAGAAGGTCAGCCCGAGCCATCCGCTCTCCTCCCCAGGCTATTTCCGGGACGTGCAGAACCGTCTCAAGAAATTCGTCGAAAGCGGGCAGCTCGGGCTGTTCAAAAACGGCTACTGGGACAATCCAGCCTATCTGCTTCCGCCGGAAGCCGACCTGATGGCGACGACGCACTATCTGGAGGCGCTCGATCTTCAGAAGGAAATCGTCAAGGTTCACACCATCTTCGGGGGCAAGAACCCGCACCCGAACTGGCTGGTGGGCGGCGTGCCGTGCCCGATCAATATCGACGGCGTCGGCTCGGTCGGTGCGATCAACATGGAGCGGCTGAACCTCGTCTCCTCGATCATCGACAAGTGTCAGGAGTTCAACGAGAACGTCTATATCCCCGACGTGATCGCGATCGGCGGCTTCTACAAGAACTGGCTCTATGGCGGCGGTCTATCGTCGCAGGCCTGTCTCGCCTATGGCGACATTCCCGAGAACCCGAACGACTTCTCGCCCGAGCAGCTTCACCTGCCGCGTGGCGCGATCATCAACGGCAACCTCAACGAGGTGCATGACGTCGATCCGCGCGACCCCGAGCAGGTGCAGGAATTCGTCGATCACTCCTGGTACACCTATGGCGAGCCCGGCAAGGGCCTGCACCCGTGGGATGGCGTGACCGAGCCGCAATACG
Source organism: Thioclava sp. DLFJ4-1 (assembly GCF_002020145.1). Taxonomy (NCBI): domain Bacteria; kingdom Pseudomonadati; phylum Pseudomonadota; class Alphaproteobacteria; order Rhodobacterales; family Paracoccaceae; genus Thioclava; species Thioclava sp. DLFJ4-1. The sequence continues at coordinate 202,861 of NZ_MPZT01000002.1, read as the reverse complement.
AGCTTGGGCCGAACGCCAAAGGCACGCGGACCAATATCATCGAGCTTGACGAGGCTGCGAAATACAGCTGGATCAAGGCCCCGCGCTGGAAGGGGCACGCGATGGAGGTCGGGCCGCTTGCGCGTTACGTCGTGGGCTACGCCAAGGGTCACGAGGACATCAAGAACCAGGTAGACGGTCTGCTGCGCAAGATGGACCTGCCGTTCAACGCGGTCTTCTCGACGCTGGGCCGGACCGCGGCGCGGGCGCTGGAATCCGAGTATTGCTCGCGTCTGCAGCGGCACTTCTTCGACAAGATGATGACCAACATCAAGAATGGCGACGAAAGCACCGCCAATGTCGAGAAGTGGGATCCGTCGAGCTGGCCGAAAGAGGCCAAGGGCGTCGGCATGACCGAGGCTCCGCGCGGCGCGCTGGGGCATTGGGTCAAGATCAAGGACGGGCGCATCGAGAACTACCAATGCGTCGTGCCCACCACCTGGAACGGTTCGCCCCGTGACACGCAGGGCAATATCGGTGCCTTCGAGGCGTCGCTGATGAACACCAAGGTGGAGCGTCCCGAAGAGCCGGTCGAAATCCTGCGCACCCTGCACAGCTTCGATCCGTGCCTTGCCTGTTCGACCCATGTGATGTCGCCCGACGGCGAAGAGCTCACCACCGTCAAGGTGCGCTGAGGGAGGAGGAAATCATGAAGAAACTCGCATTTGCTTTCAGCATGATCGCAGGTCCCGCGCTGGCCCATCCGGGCCACGCGGTGGCCCCCGGCGCGGAAGGGCACACCATCGCCCATGTCGCGATGGCGGCCGGCGCGATCGCCCTGGCCTATGTGGCCGTCGAGATTGCCCGCGCCGTCAAGCGCGTCCGCAAGGAGTAAGGGCGATGGAGGACACGATCCACACGCCAAACCCCAAGGCGACAGGGGCCTTCGAGGCCTCCCGCCTGACCGGCGACGCGACCGAGGAAGATCTCGACTCGATCCGCCGCCGGACCTCCGTCTATGTCTACGAGGCGCCTGTGCGCCTCTGGCACTGGCTCAACGCGCTGATGATCACGGTGCTGATCGTGACCGGTTTCCTGATCGGCGCGCCCCTACCGTCGATGCAGATCGGCGAGGCGACCGAGCAATTCGTCATGGGCTATATCCGCTTCGGCCATTTCGCGGCGGCGCAGGTCCTGACGGTGATCTTCTTCGGGCGCATCTACTGGGCCTTCGTGGGCAATCACCACGCCCGCCAGCTGTTCTACGTGCCGGTCTGGCGCAAGCGCTGGTGGAAAGAGCTGGGGCACGAGCTGCGCTGGTATGCCTTCCTTGAGAAGACGCCGAAGAAATATGTCGGTCACAACCCGCTGGCGCAGCTTGCGATGTTCTTCTTCATGACGCTCGGGATCACCTTCATGCTGATCACCGGTTGGGCGCTCTATGCGGAAGGTGCGGGGCAGGGCTCTTTGCCCGATACGCTGATGGGCTGGGTGCTGGGCCTCGTGCAGAACTCCCAGAGGCTGCACACGCTGCACCATCTGGGCATGTGGGCCATCGTAATCTTCATGATCGTGCACATCTACGCGGCGATCCGCGAGGACATCATGAGCCGTCAGTCGATGGTCTCCACGATGATCTCCGGCCACCGGACGTTTAAGGACGATCGTATCGAGTAACGGTTCGTGCGGTGGTAGGGCGAACGGGCGCGGGTCAATCCGCGCCCGTTCTGCATTCTGGCGTGGATTCGAGTTGTTTCCAGCGTTGCGCTGTCTGTGGAAGGTTTTATTGCGAAAAATCCTCTTAGGTGAAAATATAGTTTCCACATTGGCGAGTTTGACGGCGGCGTATTTCCCAAGAAAATTTCGTAAAAACAATGGCTAGACAGATTGTCGCAGTTCCGCGCGATTTCCGTGAAACCCGCCCCTCTGCAAAGCCTATTGTCGATTCGAGGTGAGGATGGCAACGCGCTTGCCGCCTCGGGGAGAGGGAGGAAATCATGTCGGATTTTGCGCCGGGCCGGGTGCTCGTTCTGGGTATCGGGAACGTTCTTTGGGCGGATGAGGGCTTCGGCGTGCGCTGCGTCGAGGTGATGGCCGAGACCCGCGCCGTGCCGGACAAAGTCAAGCTCTTGGATGGCGGCACGCAGGGCCTGTATCTGCTGCCGTTTCTCGAAGAGGCCGATGCGCTGATCGTCTTCGATGCGATCGATTTCGGGCTGGAGCCGGGCGAGATGCGCGTGCTGCGCGACGGCGATGTTCCCGCCTTCATGGGCGCCAAGAAAATGAGCCTGCACCAGACCGGCTTTCAGGACGTGATCGCCACGGCGCAGCTGATGAACCGCTGCCCGGCGAAGCTGACGCTGATCGGCTGCCAGCCGGTCGAGCTGGAGGATTATGGCGGAGGCCTGCGCCCCGCGGTCGCCGCTCAGATCGAGCCCGCGATCCGCGAATGCGAAGCCGAACTGGCGCGCTGGGGCATTTCGGTCGCGGCAGGCGTGACGCAGGCCGATGATCTCGCCGACGCCTCGATCCGCCGCGGCGCTTACGAAGGCGGCCGCCCGACCGAGGGCGAGGCTTGCCGGATGGGCGATCACCGCTTCTTCCCCGGCGCCGAGAAGGTCCGCGCCTGATGTGCGTCGGTATCCCGGTTCAACTGGTGGCGGTCGATGGCATCCGCGGCGAGGTTCTCGAAGAGGGGCAGCCCGGCATCATCGACCTGTCGCTGACGCCTGACGCCAAGCCCGGCGACTGGCTTCTGGCCTTTCTCGGGGCTTCTCGCGAGGTGATCACCGAGGACGAGGCGACCAAGATCGCGGCCGCGCTCGGCGGGCTGCGGGCCCTGATGCAGGGCGGCGATCTGGGCGATGCCTTCGCCGATCTCGACGCCCGCGAGCCGCAACTGCCGCCCCATCTGCAAGCCGCGCGCGATGCCGGCAAAACGACTGCCTGAGGAGAGACACATGCACGATTTCGCAATGCCCGATACGGCTCCGCCCTCGGGCGCGATGCACCCGCTGGTGACCCGCCTGATCGACGAGATGGGCTATCCGCTTCTGGCGAACATGTCCGATGTGGCCGAGTTCACCGCGCGTCCCGGGGCGCATTGCCTGTTCATTCCGGGCGACGCCAAGCGCAACCTCGAGACCCCCGACGCCGCCGTGGTGCTGCCGGAAATCCGCATGGCCTTCCAGCATGCCTTCGACTGCGCGGTGGTGGGAGATGCGATCGAGACCGAGCTGCGCCAGCAGACCCGCGCGCTGAAAGCCCCCGGTTTCCTGTTCTACCGCGAGGGCGAATATCTCGGCGCGATCGAGAAGATCCGCGACTGGGACGATTACGTCGCCCGCACCTCCCATATCCTGACTGCGAAAGGCTGAGACGATGGTTTCCAATTTCCACCTTCCGCCCATGGGCTTCGGTCCCGGCTCGCAACCCGAAGACGAGGATGCGCAGCTCGAATACATGCAGCTTCCTTCCGGTATGCGCACCTATTCGGCACATATGCCTGACATCGACGACCCGTCCAGCGTGACGCCCGCGCTCAAGACGCTGGCCGATGTGGCGAAGGCCTGCGAGGCGGCGGCGCAAGGCGGCATGGCGAGCTTCGATCTGAGCCATCTCGATGCCGAGAACCGCGCACTCATCGCAGAGACGATGGGGCAGGGCGAGGTCGCGATGAAGATCCGCGGTATCCCGGCGCTGGCGGTGCAGGAGTCGGTATTCGCGGGCGTCTGGATGATCGCAGGTTCGGGCGTCGACAAGATCGAGGTCGGTCCGGTCCCCTCGGCGGCGCTGAGCCGCGCCTTCGAGCCGTTCCGCAAAGCCGAAGGCAAGACCCATCCGCGCGGTCCGGGCGTCGTGAACGCTCCGGCGCTGATGGCCGAACTGGAGGACAAATCGGGCAGCTTCATGGGCGGCGAGCCGCATGTGGTGAACCTGACCCTGCTGCCCCATACCGAGGAAGATCTCGTCTGGCTCGATGCGGCGACGGGCGAAGGCGCGGTGACGATCCTGTCGCGTGGCTACGGCAATTGCCGCGTCACCGCGACCGCGCTGCCCCATGTCTGGCGGGTGCAGTTCTTCAACTCGATGGACACGCTGATCCTCGACACGTTCGAAGTGACCACGATGCCCGAGGTGGCGATCGCCGCGAAAGAGGATCTCGTCGACTCCGCCGAGCGGATCGTCGAAGTGCTGGAGGCGATCCGATGAGCGTCGCGGGGTTCGAGGGAAGCTACATGGGCGCCAATGACCGGATTTCCGATCAGGCGATCATGGAATGCAAGATCTGCTGGACGCCTTACGATCCGGCGGAGGGCGACGATTTCCGTCAGGTCCTGCCCGGCACGCCGTTCTCAATGCTGCCCGAGGACTGGCATTGCCCCAATTGCGACGCACCGAAAGAGCAGTTCATGGTGCAGACCGATCCGGGCGCGCCCGCGATGCTGGAGGCGCGCCGGATCGAGGAACAGGTGGCCAAGCTCACGGCCGATTTCCGTGAGGTCTGGCATTCGAAAATGCGCGACGTGCCCTTGGTGAACAAGGCGCTCTCGGTCGAGCCGGTGGGCTTCGTCTCGCACGAGGGGCGCGGACTCGGCGTGCTTGTCAGCCCGTGGTTCATGAACCTGATCATGTTGCCGCGCGAGGACGAGGACTGGTCGACGCTGGTCCCCGGCGCCAAGGAAAACATCGACTTCCCGTCCGGCACGTACGAATTCATCCATAACGTCCGCGAGATGGGCGGCGGCTACAAGGCGTGCTCGCTCTTCTCTCCGATGGGCGATTTCCAGACGCAGATGCAGGCGACCGATGTCGCCCGCGCGATCATGATGGAGCTGTTCAAGGACGAGAACCGCGCCGAGACGGATCGCAAATCCGAAATCCGCGCCGGTCGCGAGGCCGAACTTGCCGCGGTCGAGGAGGCCGAGGCTGCGCAGGCGGCGGAAGATGCGCGCGTCGAGGAGATGGCGCAACCGACCCGGCGCAAGCTGATCTCGGCCGGTCTGGCCGAGGATGCGCCGCGCGACGAGGCGGATGACGCGGAATGAACCAAACGCTCGGCATAACCATTGCGCGCGACGGCGCTCGGCTGAAGGCGGTGCTTGCGCTGCCCGCGCCGAGCCCGGTCGAGGCGATGATGCTGGGCAAGACCCCCGAAGAGGTCGCGGAACTGATGCCCCGCCTGTTCAACCTGTGCGGCATGGCGCAGGGCCTCGCGGTGCGGCTCGCGACGGGGCTGGAGACCGCCGGATGCGACCCGCGGCGCGAGATTTTGCGCGACCATCTCTCCAAGCTATGCCTGCGCTGGCCCGCGCTGATCGGTCACGACACGATGCCGCTACCCGCGGATTGGTCGAAGGGCGGCGCGGCGCTGCAGCGCTGGATCTGGGGCGGTGCGCGGCCCGCGCAGCTCGAGGACTGGCTGAGTTCCGGTGCTGGGATCAGCCCGCTTCTGGCCGCGATCGCGGAGCGCTTTGCGCCGGGCGAAGCGGTGGCCGATCTGCCCGACCTGTCGCAGCCTTTGTCGCTGGTGCCGCAGGAAAACTCCGCCGCCGGACGGGTGCGCGATGCGAATTTGATGCGGCAGGCCGAAGCTACTCATGGCCGCGGGCCGCTCTGGCGGGCGCTGGGGCGCGTGGTCGATCTGGATCGGCTGTGCGTCGATCAGCCGTCCGCGCGGCGGATCGCGCCGGGCGTGGCTTCGGTCGCGGCGGCGCGGGGCGCCTATACCTTGCAGGTCAGACTGAGCGGCGGTCGTGTGAGCGCGCTCACGCGGATCACGCCGACCGACCATCTGACCGTCCCCGGCGGGATGTTGCAGCGTAGCCTCGAGAGGCTGCCCGCAGAGAAAGCGTCTTTGGCGAGCTTGGTAGTGGACATACTCGATCCCTGCGTGCCAGTTCTGATGCGGGAGGTCGCCGATGCATGAGATGTCGATCGCCGAAGGCATCCGCGGCGTGATCGAGGATGCGGCCAAGGCCAACAGCTTTTCGCGCGTGACCACGCTGCGGCTCGAAATCGGACGCTTCGCTGGCGTCGAAAAGCACGCGCTGGAATTCGCCTTCGACGTTGTGATGCGCGGCTCGCCCGCGGAAGGCGCGGAATTGCAGATTATCGACATTCCCGGCAAGGCGCTCTGCTATGATTGCGCGGAGACTGTGGAAATCGAACATCGACTGGACCCTTGCCCGAACTGCGGCGGTGGCAAATTGCTGGCGCAGGGCGGCGAGGAGATGCGGATCAAGGATATGGAGGTGCTCTGATGTGCACGGTGTGCGGATGCGGCGGACATAGCGTGGAGGATCAGTTCCGCGCCCATCTGGAAAAGAGCGGTCATGCTGCGCCGAAAGCGGCGCCTCTGGCGGTGCTCGCGCAGGCGGCCCCGGCAGCCCCAGCACCCGCGCAGGGCCATCAGTCTCACGATCATGCCCATCACCACCACGACCACGGCGATATCCATATCGGCCTTGGGGCGGCAGGCACCGAAGTGCCGGGCATGAGCCAGGAACGTCTGATCGAGATCGAGACCGATATCCTGTCGAAAAACAACGATTTCGCCGGGAAGAACCGGGCGCGACTGGCGCAGAAGGCTATCTTCGCGACCAACCTCGTCTCCTCTCCCGGCTCGGGCAAGACCACGCTCCTGTGCCGCACGATCGAGATGCTGGGCGCCGCGCCGCTCGCGGTGATCGAGGGCGACCAGCAGACCACCAATGACGCCGACCGCATCCGCGCGACAGGGGCGAAGGCCATTCAGGTGAACACCGGCAAGGGCTGCCACCTCGACGGGCGCATGGTGGAAACCGCGCTCGACCGGCTCGCGCTGCCCGAAGGGTCGCTTCTGTTCATCGAGAATGTCGGCAACCTCGTCTGTCCCGCCGCCTTCGATCTGGGCGAGGATGCGAAGGTCGCGATCCTGTCGGTCACCGAGGGTGAGGACAAGCCTCTGAAATACCCGGACATGTTCGCCGCCGCCGGTCTTGCGATCCTCAACAAGACCGATCTCGCGCCCTATTGCGATGTCGATCTCGATCTCTACGAGGCCAATATCAAGCGCGTGAACCCGGATATCGAGGTGCTGCGCGTCTCGGCCCGCACGGGCGAGGGGATGCAGGCTTGGCTCGATTGGCTGCGCGCCGGTCTCGACCGGAAGGCCGCGTCATGACCGGCTCGACCCCGGCCATCCTCCTCGTCGATGACGAGCCCCATTCGCTTCAGGCGATGAAAATGGCGCTCGAGGACGAGTTCGAGATCCTCACCGCGCCGGGGGCTGAAGAGGCGATGGCGGTGCTCGAAGAGGAATGGGTACAGGTGATCTTCTGCGATCAGCGCATGCCCGGCCGCTCGGGGGTCGATTTCCTCACCGAAGTGCGCGAGCGCTGGCCGGAAACCGTGCGCATCGTCATCACCGGCTATACCGACAGCGCGTCGATGGTGGCCGCGATCAACGATGCGGGCATTCACCAGTTTATCGCCAAGCCCTGGCATCCCGAGCAGCTTCTGGCGGTGGCGCGCAATGCGGCGCGGATGTTCCAGCTGTCGCGCGAGAACGAGCGGCTGACGCTGGAAATGCGGTTCCTCAACTCGACCACCGAGACGCGGGTCGAGAAGCGGCGGCGGTCCTTGCGCGAGGGGATGGGGTTCGAGACGATCCTGCGCTCGCCCAATTCCGCGATGAACGCGGCGGTCACTCTCGCGCGGCAATATGCCAGCTTCGACGTGCCGGTGCTGATGACGGGCGAGCCGGGCACGGGCAAGACGCAGATGGCCCGCGCGATGCATTACGGCTCGCTGCGCTCGGAGAAGCCGTTCTACGAACTGAACATTTCCGGGATGCCGGAAGATCTCGCGATGGTCGAGCTCTTCGGCGCCAAGCGTGGCGTGCTGCCCGGTGGCGTGGCCAAGATCGGGCTTGCGCAGAAGGCCGATCGCGGCACGCTCTATCTGGCGGGGATCGAGGGCGCGAGCCCAGCATTGCAGCTCGCGCTGCATCGGATGCTGCGCGACGGGACCGTGACGCCGGTGGGCGGGCAGGAGGCGGTCTCGACCAATCTACGGCTGATCGCGGGCGCTGCGGGCGACCTGCGCGCAGGCGTCGCCGAGGGGCGGTTCCGCACCGATCTTTACTATGCGCTCAGCCTTGGCGAGATCGCGATCCCGCCGCTGCGCGCGCGGCGCGGCGATGTTGCGATGCTCGCGCAGGCGATCCTTTCGGAGGTCGCGACGAGCCACGGTAAACCGGTCATGGGTTTCGAGGCGGCCGCGCTGGAATTTCTGGAGAATTACGACTGGCCGGGCAATCTGCGGGAACTGACCAACGAGGTCACGCGGATGCTGATCTTCGCGCAGGACAATGTGTTGGGGGCCGAGCTGATCTCGCGTCACATCCTGCAGGCCGCCCCCTCGGATGAGGGCGCCGATCGTGCCGCCGAGGATGTGATGACCGCCGAAGGAACGCTGAAGGACCGGATCGAGCTGATGGAGATGCGCATCCTGCGCGAGACGCTCACCCGCAACCGCTGGAACAAGAGCCGGGCTGCGGCCGAACTGGGCCTGTCGCGCGTGGGCTTGCGGGCGAAACTGGATCGTTACGGCATCGCCGATCCGTCGGTGGCCGCTGAGGAGGAGAGTGACTGATGTGTTTGGGTATTCCGGGCCAGATCGTGGCGATCACCGATGAGACGCGCCAGATGGCGATGGCCGAAGTGTCGGGCGTGCGCCGCGAAGTGAACGTGGCCTGCGTGGCCGAGGGCGCTCTAGAAGGCCTCGTGGGGCAATGGGCCCTGATCCATGTCGGCTTCGCGATGAGCCTGATCGACGAGGACGAGGCCGAAAAGACGCTGATCGCGCTGCGCGATCTTGGCGAGGCGCAGGAGGCGCTGGAACAAATGGCCGCGGGCGACGCCGCGCTGGCAGGGGAGTGAGGCAGATGAAATTCGCATCCGAATTCCGCGATCCGAAAGCCGCCAAGGTGCTGCTGGCCGAGATCGCGAAGGTGGCCGATCAGATCGGCGCGACGAAGGACAAGCCCGTCCACATCATGGAAGTCTGCGGCGGGCATACCCATTCGATCTTCCGCTACGGGCTCGACAAACTGGTCCATGAGGGCATCGAGTTCATCCACGGCCCCGGCTGCCCGGTCTGCGTGCTGCCGCGTGCGCGTGTCGATGAATGCATCGAGATCGCCGAGCGCCCGGGCGTGATCTTCACCACTTTTGGCGATGCGATGCGCGTGCCGGGTACGAAGAAATCGCTTCTGCAGGCGAAGGCCGATGGCGCGGATATCCGCATGGTCTATTCGCCGCTCGACGCGCTGGAACTGGCGCGGCGCAATCCCGAACGCGAGGTGGTGTTCTTCGGGTTGGGGTTCGAGACTACGACCCCCTCCACGGCGCTTGCGATCCAGCAGGCCGCGCGCGAAGGCTTGGGCAATTTCAGCGTGTTCTGCAACCACATCACCGTGCCCGAGCCGATCAAGGCGCTGCTCGACGATCCGCATATGTGCCTCGACGGGTTCATCGGGCCCGGCCATGTCTCGATGGTGATCGGTATCCATCCTTACGATTTCATCGCGCAGGATTACGGCAAGCCGATCGCGGTGGCCGGGTTCGAACCGCTCGATCTGTTGCAATCGGTCCTGATGGTGCTGCGCCAGATCGCCGAAGGTCGCGCCGAGGTCGAGAACCAATATGCCCGCGTCGTGCCCGAGCATGGCAATCCGGTCAGCCTTGCTGCAATCGACGATGTATACGAGACGCGGCCGTCCTTCGAGTGGCGCGGTCTGGGCGAGATCGACAAGTCGGGGCTGCGCATCCGTGCGCAATACGAAGCCTATGACGCCGAGGAGAAGTTCGGCATTGGCTATGCCACCGGTCGGCGCGAGGTCGAAGAGGCCGAGGGTTGCGCCTGCGGGCAGGTGATGACGGGGCGGATGAAGCCGGTGGACTGTCCGCAATTCGGGCGCGGCTGCACGCCGGAAATGCCGCTTGGCGCACTGATGGTCAGCTCCGAAGGGGCCTGTGCGGCCTATTGGCAATATGGCGGCGCGCGCGCTGTCGAGCCGGCGGAGTAAGGGGGCGCTGCCCCCGTCGCCGGAGGGCGAGAAAAGGTTAGGGAAGAAGGGGCTCCGCCCCCGCGGCTTTGCCGCTCCCCCGGGATATTTGGACCAAGGCGAAGGTAGGTAGAATGGCTTTGCGCGACGAGCGGGTGACGCTGGCCCATGGCGGCGGCGGCAAGGCGATGCGGGATCTGATCGAGGAGGTGTTCACTTCGGTCTTCGCGCCGCCCGGCATGGAAGATCAGGCGCGTTTGCAGGCCGAGGCGCTGGCCGAGCCCGGCGCGCGGCTGGCCTTTACGACCGATAGCTATGTCGTCACGCCGATCGAGTTTCCGGGCGGCGATATCGGCAAGATCGCGGTTTGCGGCACGGTGAACGATCTGGCTGTGGGCGGCGCGACACCGCTCTGGCTCTCGGCGGCCTTTATCATCGAGGAAGGCACCGAGATCGCGCTTCTGCGCCGGATCGTGGCGACGATGGCGCGCGAGGCGGAGGCGGCGGGCGTGAAGATCGTCACCGGCGATACCAAGGTGGTCGGGCGCGGGGCCTGTGACGGGGTGTTCGTCACCACGGCGGGCGTCGGCGTGATCCCCGGTGGAGTCGAGATGGCCGCAGGGCGGGTCGCGCCCGGCGATGTGGCGATCGTGAACGGGGTCCTGGGCGATCACGGCGCGACGATCCTTGCCGCGCGCGGCGATCTGGCGCTGTCGAGCGCGATCGAGAGCGATTGCGCCGCTCTGGGGCATCTGATGGCGGATGTGCTGGCGGTGGCGCCGGGTGCGAAGGCCGCGCGCGACTTGACGCGGGGCGGACTGGCCTCGGCGCTCAACGAGATTGCGGAAGCGGCGGGCTGCGGGATCGAGATCGCCGAGGACGCGTTGCCGCTGCGCACTGAGGTCGTCGGGATGTGCGAGATCCTCGGGCTCGATCCACTGTATCTGGCCAATGAGGGGCGGCTCGTGGTCTTCGTGCCCGAGGTCGAGGCCGAGGCGGCGCTGGCCGCGATGCGCGCGCGCCCCGAAGGGACCGGCGCGGTGATCGTGGGCCGTGCGGTCGAGGGGCATAAGCAGGTGCGGATGATGACGGCGTTTGGCGGTCAGCGCATCGTCGATATGCTGGTGGGCGAGCAACTGCCGCGCATCTGCTAGAGTTCCTTTAGCAGGGCGCGCAGCGTGTCTGCGGCGGTGCTTAGCGCCCGTTCGTCGAAGGCGGCATAGCCCATGAGCAGGCCCTGCGGCGGGGCGGGCAGGCGGGCGTGGGACGATAGCGCCCGCAGCGTGAGGCCCACCGCTTTGGCGCGCTCGGATATCGCACGGTCGCCCAGAGGGGCGAGGGCCGGGCCGAGGCCTGCGCAGAGATGCATTCCCGACGGATCGGGCTGAAGCTGAAGATAGTCCTCCAGTCCCGTCAGTTCGTTCAGCAGGTGACGCTGTCGCTTGGCGTAATGGCGCCGCATCCGCCGCAGATGGGTCGCGAATTCGCCGCTCGCCATGAAGCTCGCCAGCGCCGGTTGCGGAACCATCGAGACCCGCGATCCGGTCGTCGCAATCGCGTCGCGCATCGGGGTCACCAGCCGCTCGGGCAACACCAGATAGCCGATCCGCAGCGCCGGGCTGAGCAGTTTCGAGAAGCTGCCCATATATATCACGCGCTGCAACCCATCGAGCCCCGCCAGCGCCGGCAGCGGCTGGCCGCGGTAGCGGAACTCGCTGTCGTAATCGTCCTCGACGATCAACGCATCGCGCTCGCGTGCCCAGTCAAGCAGCGTCAGCCTGCGCGTCAGCGGCATCGCGATCCCGGTCGGGAAATGGCGCGAGGGGGTGATGGTGACCGCGCGGGTCTCGGGCGGCAGATCGGCGGGGTCGAGCCCCTCGGCGTCGATGCGCACCGGGCGCTCGGTGATCCCGCTTGCGGCCAGCACATGGCCCATCGTCGCCCAGCCTGGGTCTTCGGTCGCCATCAGCGCGCCGGGGGGCAGCGCCGCCCGCGCGATCAGGTCGAACCCGTCCCACGCACCGCCGGTGATCACCACCTGTTCGGTCGCGCAGTCGAGGCCGCGCCATGCCGCGAGGTGGTCGCGGATCGCCTGCCGCAAAGGGGGCCAGCCGAACGGGTCGGGCCGGTCCAGAAGCGGGGGATCGGGGTTGCGCCACGCCCGTTCGAGATGGCGCGCCCAAAGCCTGTGCGGGAACAGCGCCTGATCGGGCAGGCCGGGCTGAAAGGGCAGCCACGTCTGTGCCGTGTGCGGCTCCGAATGTGGCGCGTCGCGTGGCGCGGGCGGTGCGAGATGGGGCAGGTCCTCGGCCACATAGGTGCCGCCGCCGGGGCGCGTGCTCAGGTAGCCCTCGGCGATCAGCTGATCATAGGCGGTGGTCACCGTCATGCGCGAGACCGACAGTTCCTCGGCCAGAGCGCGGCTTGGCGGCAGGCGCTCTCCGGCTGCGGCGGGATCGGCGCGCAGCATCTCGCGCAGCGCTTGCGTCAGCTGCGCGTGCAGCGGCACGCCGGAGTGCCGATCAAGCGACAGGCCGAAAAGAGAGGCGTTCAGATTGGACTGGTGCATTTTGGCGAAACTGGACATGTTTTCCTATCCAATAGGGCGGTATCGCTGCCGGAACAAGAGAGACCCGCTTTGAGTGAGATCCCCATGACCGAGCCCCTTCCCGTGACCGACCGTTCCCGTTTGCGCCGTCTACATGAGCGCGGCCATTTCGACCGCGCGACGATCAACGCGATCCTCGATGCGCAGCCGATGTGCCATGTGGGCTATGTCCGCGACGGCAAGCCTTATGTGACGCCGACCATGCAATGGCGCGAGGGCAATCACGTCTATTGGCACGGCTCTTCCGCGAGCCGGGCTTTGCGCAGCGAGACGCAGGCCGAGGTTTGCCTGACGGTGTCGATCCTCGACGGGTTGGTGCTGGCGCGCTCGGGGATGCATCATTCGCTGAATACGCGGTCGGTTATGCTCTACGGGACCGCGTTCAAGGTGGAAGACCCGGCGGAGAAGCTGCAGAAGCTTGGGAATTTCGTGAACCATCTCTATCCGGGGCGCTACGAGATGCTGCGCCCGGATCACGAACAGGATCTGAAAGCGACGACCGTGCTGGGGATGGAGATCGCCGAGGGCGCCGCGAAGATCCGCACGGGCGGGCCGAGCGATGACGAAGAAGATTACGCATTGCCGATCTGGGCCGGGGTGATCCCGATCCGTATGGAGGTGGGCGACCCGATCCCCGATCCGCGCAACCTCGACGGCGTCGAGATGCCCGCGCATGTACGCAATTTCCGCTATGGCGGTTAATTGGCCTGCGCGATCTGGTCCAATTCCCCAAGGCGCATCTCGTAGAAGTAGGTGAGGCAATCGATCAGGCTGCGGAATTGCAGCGGATCGTTCGTGTCGATGCCGCCCGGACGACAGGCGCGGTCGCGAATCTTGAGCCAATGCCGCTGGCTCTGCTTCGTGCCCTCTGCGTCCTTGGCGACGGCTTGCCCGTAGAGCTTGCCCAGCACGCCGTCGAGCTGGCCGAGCGGGCGGATCAGGCAGATCACCTCCGCTGCCGGATCGAGCTTGCCAGTGCAGTCGAAGCTGGGGCCGGTCGTGTCCGGGAATTGGGCGAGGATCGGCGCGACGCCTTCGGAGGGCTCGATGGCAGGGAAATTGTTCCAGACGCCGTCGGGGCCAAGTATGGTGTAATCGTTGATCGGGTAGGGGGTGTCGTAGTCTAGAATTTCGCGCCGCCGGTATTCGGGGAAGTATGGGGAATGAATGGCGGGCGAGAAGCTCTGAACGTACCAACGCCCCTCCGATTTCCTGAAAGCGGTGCAATCCATCCGCCCTATACCGGGCACAGACCCTTCGAAGTAGAATACGTCTTCCCCGGCTGGCGGCAGTAGAAGTTGTGCAAAGCCCACGAGTTCCTTGCTGACGCGCGGGAGTGGCCCTTCAGAGGTCTGTCTGTCTTTTGGCGCGAATGGACCGGTTTCTGGGTAATTCGCGAGTCCGCCGATTGCCGACTTCAGCGGCTGTGCGAACCAATATTTCTCAGTGTTCTCGAACACGACATAGCTGCAGGCTTCAAATGCACCGCTCAGCCCGATCTGCGCCGGGAAGGGTGCGCGATCCGCGATCAGTGTCGTCTTGGTGGCCTTCAATGCCGCGACAGTATTCAGAAGCAGATACTGTTCCGCCAACGGACGCGTATCGTTTTGACGATATTTCTTTCCGATCATCGCGAAAACGAAATCCGGGGCGAGCTCCCAAGTGCTCATCCGCTTGGTGATCTCGTTGATCGCATCTTGGGCCTGAGCGTAAAATTGATTTGCGATGAGCTTGCTGAGTTCTTTCGAGAACGGGGTGCCGTCTGGCACCTGAATTGCGCTCGTAATGCTGGAAAATGGGGCGTGAAAGCCGACGATTGCGTCGGAGTGGATATGCCGTATCGGCATTTCCTTCGCGCCGCGGGCCATGCGGACGGCGCCACCCAGAAACGCGATCGCGCAGGCAGAAAGGCACTGGTCTCCTTTCCCCACATAGGTTTCAAATCCCACGATCTGATCCGAGAGCTTCAGCCCCGCATAGAAATCGCCGCCGCCGCTATTAAGCGACACCACGACATTTTTCTGGTTCGCGCCAAGCGATGTAGTCTGGTCGAAAATCTCGCTCGCGCGCTCCGCTACGATCTCGCCGAACTTTTCGGCATCTCCCGGTTCGATCTCCCCCTCGATCCGAATGTGCAGGTAATCCTTGAAGTCGAACCTGTCGCCCGCGTGAATGGCGTCGCCGAAAGCCTCTTCCCCGAAAGGAAGCACGAATTCGTCGGTAATGGGCGGTGCCCAGTAGATGTCGGCTGCCTGGGCAGTCGGCGCGAAAGCGAGAGTGCCCAGCAGGACGAGGGCGGGGATCAGTCGTCGCATCGGGCCTCCACGAAGTGCTGCAGGCCGGTCCCGAGCCCGGAAGTACCGAAGGTTTCGCGCACTTGGGTGAGCGGGCCTTGGTAGAGGTCGGCGAAATTCGCGGCGTAGCCGCAGAAGTAGTCCGTCGCGATCTGCGCGTCGCAGCGTTTCGTCGCGATGCATAGTTCCACCTGATCGAAGAAATTCGCCATTTCCGATACCGCCGCGAATTGCTCCTGGCGCTTTACGGGGGGGCGTTTCTGGAAGAGCAGGTCAAGAAATTTTTGCCGCTGCGCGGGAGGGATGCCGCCTTTGATCGCTGTGACTTTGGCTAGGGCGTCCGAGTTCTGCCACCAGAACTGCGCAAGTTCGCGGCGGGCGCTTCCTGCATATTCGAGGTCGGAAAACCTAGCCACCATCTCGAGCGAGAGATCGGCCTTCCGGTCCTCGCGCCACTGGAAGATTTGCCAGCCGGTGAAGCCGAGGGCGATGATCGTGGCGATCCAGGAGCCCATCTCGATCTTATCCCGGATGCTCATGGCCGTGTTGGACGCGGCTTCGGGCGGGGCGGTATCCGCTTCAGGCGCGTCTCTGGGCACATTGGGGGCGTCTGCGGTGGCGGGCGGCGTTTGCCCCGCGCTCACTGCGGGCATCCCGAGAAATCAAGCTCGGCCACCGGAATTTCGGTCGTCTCGTCGAGCTTCGCGACCTGCTTGCGCGCGACGCTGTCGAAACTGTCGCGCAGGCATTCGAGCTGCGCACGTGTCAACACGAGCACTGCAGCTTTGGGATTGGCGGGGATGACCGCGCCGGATTGCAACCGCGGCAACCCTTCGGAGTCGATGGCGGAATTGCGGCTCGTTCCCTGTGCGATCTCCGCTGCAGTGGGGTCGAAAACCCCGTCTTTGCAGAAGCCCACGAAGAGGATTGACGGGAATGCCCGTTGCTCGAGGTAGTCGGTTGCATGATCGCGCAGGCACTCGGCCTGATCCCATCGCAGGGCGGGACCTTCACCGGAGCTTTGGGCATAAGCGGCGCCAGTCGATGCGAGGGCGATCCCTGCGACGGCAAGGATCGGAAAGGCAGAAAACTGATACGACGCAACGAACATGACAATGATCCGAACTGAGTTGAACCATTTCAACAGGCTAGCAAATCGGAGGGATTCGGCAAAGCGCCGCCGGGGGCGAGGCGAAACATGCTCGGGCGTTGCGCGGAGCTGTCGGTTTTTGTTCGGTTTTGGTCGAAGCGCGCAAAAATGCGCTTCACAAAATCGTGAGCAATGGATCGGCCTAACTTCGAGGAGCTTCGAAATTCCTATGAAAAATAGGGATTGAGGAGGCGCGGCTCCGCATCGGATCACGCGACCGAGCGTCAAAGCGAAAACGAAATCACTCTCTTGTTTTGTTCCTGTTACATCCGCACACTACGCCGCGTAGCGCGGAGGCTTCGCTTGGGGCCTCAGATCCATCCAACAATGAATCCCGCTACATATGGGAGGAAGACATGAAGAATTTTGCACTCGGTGCGGCGCTTGCGTCGGCCTCGCTCATTGCGCCCTTCACGGCCAATGCAGCGACGGAAATCCAGTTCTGGCACGCCTTTACCGGCCGTCTCGGCGAGCTCGTCGATCAGCAGGTCAAGGACTTCAATGCCAGCCAGGACCAGTATGAGGTCGTGGCGACCAACAAGGGTAACTACTCGGAAACGCTGAACGCCGGGATCGCCGCGTTCCGCGCCGGTGAGCAGCCCGACATCCTGATGGTGTTCGAGGTCGGCACGGCGACGATGATGGCCGCCAAGGGCGCGATCAAGCCGGTCTATCAGGTGATGGAAGACGCGGGCGTCGACTTCAATCCCGACGATTATATCGGCGCGGTGAAGGGCTACTACACCACCACCGACGGCAAGATGCTGTCGCTGCCCTTCAACTCCTCGACGCCAGTTCTCTGGGTCAACCGCGACATGCTCGACGAGGCAGGCGTGGCCAAGGATGCGCCGCTGACCACCTGGGAAGATGTCGGCAAGGTGCTCGACCAGCTGAAGGCTTCGGGCGTCGATTGCCCGATGACCACCGCGTGGCAGAGCTGGATCCAGCTCGAGAACCTCTCGGCCTATCACAACGTGCCGTTCGCCAGCCAAGAGAACGGCTTCGCCGGTCTCGACGCCAAGCTGGAATTCAACGGCCCCGTTCAGGTCAAGCATATCCAGACGCTGGGTGACTGGGCCAAGAAGGGCGAGTTCATCTACAAGGGCCGCCGCAACGAAGGTGGTGCGGACTTCCGCGCCGGCACCTGCGCGCTCTTCACCGAGAGCTCGGCCGGTTACGCGGGCATCAAGTCCGAAGCCAAGTTCAACTTCGAGGTTCACCCGCTGCCCTATTGGGGCGACGTGGACGGTGCGCCGCAGAACACCATCATCGGGGGCGCTTCGCTCTGGGTGATGTCGGGCAAGGATGACAGCCATTACAAGGGTGTCGCCGAGTTCCTGAGCTATCTCTCCTCGCCGGAAGTGCAGGCGAAGTGGCACCAGGATACCGGCTATCTGCCGATCACCAAGGCTGCGGCTGATCTGACCCGCGAGCAGGGCTTCTATGACGCGAACCCCGGCACCGATGTGGCTGTGAAGCAGATGACCGCGAATGCGCCGACCGAGAACTCGAAGGGCATCCGTCTGGGCAACTTCGACCAGATCCGCGGCATCATCGACGAGGAACTGGAAGCTGTCTGGGCCGGTGACAAGACCGCTCAGGACGCGCTCGACAACGCGGTGGAGCGTGGCAACCAGCTGCTGCGCCGCTTCGAGCAAGCCAACCGCTAACCCAAATCCGGCCGCGGGCGGGGGAAACCTGCCCGCGGCTATTTCTATTCGAAGGCCCCGATCCCGATATGGAAAAACGCGTAACCTTCAAGGGCTGGCTCTTGCCGATGCTGCTGCTTGCGCCGCAGTTGATCGTCTCGGGCGTGTTCTTCTTCTACCCGGCGGGCGAGGCGGTGTGGCAATCGCTGTTCATCCCCGATCCGTTCGGCCTGTCGATGCAATATGTGGGCCTCGGAAATTTCGAATATCTCTTCAACGACCCCTATTACCGCGCGTCCTTCGTGACGACGGCGGTGTTCTCGACCCTCGTGACACTGGTCTCGATGATCCCGGCACTGTTCCTCGCGGTGCTGGCGGATCGGCTGGTGAAAGGGGCGGGGACCTATCGCACGCTCTTGATCTGGCCCTATGCGGTCGCACCCGCGGTGGCCGGTGTGCTGTGGCTGTTCATGTTCAACACGCGGATCGGTGTGGTCGCCTTCTATCTCAACCAGATGGGCTACGACTGGAACCATGTGCTCAACGAGCATGAGGCGATGGGGCTCGTCGTCGTGGCGTCGGCCTGGGGCCGGATCAGCTACAACTTCCTGTTCTATTTCGCGGCGCTGCAAGCGGTGCCGAAATCGGTGATCGAGGCGGCGGCGATCGACGGGGCGCGGTTCTGGCGGCGCTTCTTCACGATCGTGCTGCCGCTCCTGTCGCCCACAACCTTCTTCCTGCTGGTCGTCAACATCGTCTACGCCTTCTTCGAGACCTTCGGCGTGATCCACACGATCACCTCCGGCGGGCCGCAACAGGCCACTACGATCCTCGTCTACAAGGTCTATGCCGACGGGTTCGTCGGTCAGGACCTCGGCAGCTCCGCCGCGCAATCCGTGGTGCTGCTCGTGGTCGTGGGCTTCCTGACGGTGCTGCAATTCAAATTCGTCGAAAAGCGGGTGCATTACTGATGGCTGACATGCACAACGAACCGCCCCCGGGCATGGTGGAAAAGCGCGGCTCCGGTCTGTGGCTGACCCATGTGCTGATGATCGCGGGCGTGCTGGTGATCTTCTTCCCGATCTGGCTGGCCTTCGTGGCCTCGACCCATACCCAGCAAGAGATTGCGCAGGCGCCGATGCCGGTGATGCCGGGCTCGCACCTGATCCAGAACTATTCGGATGCGCTGTTCTCCGGGGTGAATGTTCCGGTCGCGACGATGCTGGTGAACTCGCTGGTGATGGCGCTGGGGATCGCGCTCGGCAAGATCGCGATCTCGCTCTTGTCGGCCTTCGCGATCGTCTATTTCCGCTTTCCGGGGCGGCGCTTCTTCTTCTGGATGATCTTCATCACGCTGATGCTGCCGGTCGAGGTGCGGATCGTGCCGACCTATGAGGTGGTCGCGGGCTTCGGGATGCTCAACAGCTATTCCGGCCTGATCCTGCCGCTGATCGCGTCGGCCACGGCGACCTTCCTGTTCCGGCAGTTCTTCCTAACGGTGCCGGACGAGCTGGCCGAGGCCGCCCGCGTCGATGGCGCGCGCCCGATGCGCTTCTTCTTCGATATCCTGCTGCCGATGAGCCGCACGAATATCGCGGCGCTCTTCGTGATCCTCTTCATCTACGGCTGGAACCAGTATCTCTGGCCGCTTCTCATAACCACCAATCCCGAGATGAACACCATCGTCATGGGGCTCAAGCAGATGTTCCCGTCGGGCGACGACATCGCCGATTGGCCGGTCATCATGGCGACCTCGATCCTCGCGATGATCCCGCCGGTGATCGTGGTGATCTCGATGCAGAAACTCTTCATTCGCGGCCTCGTGGACAGCGAGAAATAAGGGCAGACAATGGCGACCGTTGAACTCGAAAATATCAAGAAACGTTTCGGCAAGACCGAGGTTCTGCACGGGGTCTCGATCGACATCCAGGATGGCGAATTCATCGTCATCGTCGGTCCTTCCGGCTGCGGGAAATCGACGCTTCTGCGCATGGTCGCGGGGCTGGAGAGCATCTCCGAGGGCGAAATCCGCATCGGCGAGGCCCGCGTGAACGAGCGCGAGCCCATGGACCGCGACATCGCGATGGTGTTCCAGAACTACGCGCTCTACCCGCATATGTCGGTGCGCCAGAATATGGGCTACGGCCTGAAGATCGCGGGCATGGCGAAATCCGAGATCAAGCGACGCGTCGATGAGGCTGCGAAGCTGTTGCAGCTGTCGGACTATCTCGAGCGCAAGCCGCGCGAATTGTCGGGCGGGCAGCGTCAGCGGGTCGCGATGGGCCGCGCCATCGTGCGCGAGCCCTCGGTCTTCCTGTTCGACGAGCCGCTGTCGAACCTCGACGCCAAGCTGCGGGTGCAGATGCGCGTCGAAATCCGCGAGCTGCAGCGCAAGCTCGGTGTGACCGCGCTCTACGTGACCCACGATCAGGTCGAGGCGATGACCATGGCTGACCGGATGATCGTGATGAACGGCGGCGTGGCCGAGCAGATCGGCACGCCGCTCGAAGTCTATGAGCGCCCCGTGACGATCTTCGCAGCGCAGTTCATCGGCAGCCCGTCGATGAATGTCATCGATGCCGAGGTGCGCGCCGGACAGGTGATGCTGGGCCATGTCACGCTCGGCCCGACCGATCTGCCCGATCGCCCCGTCAGCCTCGGGATCCGGCCCGAACACCTGCATCCCGATGACAACGGGCCGCTTACGCTGAATGTCACCCTGTCCGAGCCGCTGGGCGCGAACACGCTCCTGCACGGCACGCTGGAAGGGCGCGGCGAGGCGATGACCGCGGCACTGCCGGGCGTGCATATGGAGAAGCAAGCGGTGGGGCAGGTGCGGCTCTCGGTGAACGCCGAGGACCTGCATCTCTTCGATCCGAAAACCGGTCAGCGGCTGAATTAAGCCGCGCCGATCCGGTGGCTGATCGCTTGCGCGGCCTGAGTCACCGCTTGCCCGAGCGCGGGCAGGCGGCTATCGGGAATTCGCTGCACGGGGCCGGAGACCGAAATCCCCGCCACCGCGTCGCCATGCGCGTCGAAGATCGGCGCGGCGATGCAGCGCATCCCGAGCGTTCGTTCTTCATCGTCGACCGCGTAGCCCTGCGCTGTGACCCGCGCCAGTTCGGCACGCAAGGCTTCCGCATCGCCGATCGTGCGGTCATTGAACCGCGTGAAGTCATACTCCGCGAGGAGGTGGTCGAGCCGGTCCGGGGCATAGGTGCTCAGAAGCGCCTTGCCGATGCCCGACGCGTGCAGCGGCGAGACCGTGCCCGGCGGGAAGAACGCCCGGATCGGATCATGCGTCTCCACCTGCCCGGTGAACAGAACCTGTCCCGCGCGCTCGACGCCCAGATTTGACGTCTCCCCGGTCGCGCGCATCAGATCCTGCATCAGCGGCCGGGCACGCTCGAAGACATTGGTGCGCCTCAGGAAGGCCGAGCCGATGCGGAAGGCCGCCGGGCCGATATGCCAGTCCTGCGCCTCGGGCTCCACGAAATCGCGGGCATGCAGCGTGGCCAGAACCCGGTGCATCGTCGCCGGAGACTGGTCCAGCTCGCGCGCGATGGCGCTCAGCGACAGCCCGCCATGCCGCGCCAGCAGGTCCAGCACGTCGAGCGCCCGGTCCAGCGCGAGGATCGTGCCCTGCGCGGGGTCCGTGTTGAAGCCTTTCGGGCGGCCCTTCCGGCGGGGCATGGTCATCGGGCGCACCTCTGAGCGGCGAAAGAAATATCTTACGCAGTATAAAGCAAAATCTAATTTCACTGTGTGAAAAAAACAAAGCCCTGAATTTCCTACAAATTCTCGACTGACGCAGTGCAGACGCCCACGATCCGTAAAAATTTCAGGGTTTACTGCGCCATGGTAGAAACGCTTCCGACACATGGAGGAGGCGTCATGATCCATCTCAATCCCGTTTTCATTCCGGGCCCGACCAACATCCCCGAGGCGCTGCGCAAGGCCGTCGATATCCCGACGATGGATCATCGCAGCCCCGGTTTCGCCGATATCATCCACCCGGCGCTGGACGGTGTGAAGAAGGTGCTCAAGACGACCAAGGGCGAGGCCTTCGTCTTCCCCGCGACCGGCACCGGCGGCTGGGAGACCGCGATCACCAACACGCTCTCGCCCGGCGACAAGGTTCTGGCCTGCCGCAACGGGATGTTCAGCCATAAATGGATCGACATGTGCCAGCGTTACGGGCTGGAGGTCGAGGTGGTCAGCGTCGCGTGGGGTGAGGGCATCCCGGTCGAGCGCTTCGCGGACATCCTCGGCGCCGACACGGGCCACCAGATCAAGGCGGTGCTCGCCACCCATAACGAGACCGCGACCGGCGTGACCTCGGATGTCGCGGGGATCCGGCGCGCGATGGATGCGGCGGGGCACCCGGCGCTGTTTTTCGTGGATGGCGTCAGCTCGATCGGGTCGATGGAGTTCCGGATGGATGACTGGGGCGTCGATGTTGCGGTCACTGGCAGTCAGAAGGGCTTCATGCTGCCGCCGGGCCTCGCCATCACCGGCTTTTCGCAAAAGGCGCTGGAGGCGGTCGAGGGCGCGAAGCTGCCGCGCTGCTTCTTCGACATTCGCGACATGCGTACGGGCTATGCGGCCAACGGCTATCCCTACACGCCGCCGGTGGGGATGCTGAACGGGCTGAAAGCGTCCTGCGACATGTTGCTGGAAGAGGGGCTGGGCAATGTCTTCGCCCGTCACGCCCGGATCGCGGAGGGCGTGCGCCGCGCGGTGGCGGCGTGGGGCATGGAGCTTTGCGCGGTCTCGCCCGATCTCTATTCCAACAGCGTCAGCGCGGTGCGTGCGCCGGACGGGTTCGACGCGGGCCGGATCGTGGCGCAGGCGCTGAATACCTATGGCGTGGCCTTCGGGGGCGGGCTGGGCGATGTCGCGGGCAAGGTGTTCCGCATCGGGCATCTGGGCCTGATGACCGATGTGATGGCGCTCTCGGGGCTGGCCACGGCCGAGATGGCGATGGTCGATCTCGGCCTGCCGGTGGAGCTGGGCAGCGGGGTTGCCGCAGCCCAGGCGCATTACCGCGAGACCGCCGCCACCCCTGTGCGACAAGCCGCCGCGTAAGAGCGGTCAGGATCGGGCGCTGGCGAGCCTTCCCAGCATCGTCAGCGCCTGATCCATCTGCTCGAGCGAGACGAATTCGTCGGCCTTGTGGGCCTGCTCGATCGAGCCGGGCCCGCAGATCACGGCATCCATCCCGAGCGACTGGAACAGCCCGGCCTCTGTGTTGAAGGCGACGCAGCCTGCGTGGTTCTGGCCGGTCAGCGCGAAGACCAGATCGCGCGCGGCATTGTCGTCCATCGGCTCGAGCCCCACGACCTCGCCGATGGTCTCGGTAGCGATCCCGGCCTCAGGGGCGATTGCGCGCATCTCGGGCAGCAGCGTGTCTTCGACGTAGCTCGCGATCTCGCCTTTGACGAACTCCATATCGGCGGCGTTGATCGGGCGCATCTCCCAAGCCAGTTCGGCGCGGGGCGCGATCACGTTATGCGAGATGCCGCCTTTCAGCGCGCCCACGTTGAGCGTCGTCTGTGGCGGGTCGAAGCGCGAACCTTCGGGGCAGCGTTTGATCAGTTCGGCGCGCAGCTCGAACAGCCGGTTGATGTAGCGCACCGCATATTCGACCGCGTTCACGCCCTTCTCGGGGGCGGAGCTGTGCCCCGGCAGGCCCTCGAAGCGCACGGTATATTCGCAGCAGCCCTTGTTGCCGTCGAAAACCTGCATCGAGGTCGGCTCGCCGATGATGCAAAGCCCGGGTTTGACCGGGCGTTTCGCGAGCAGCTTCACCAGTTCCTGCGCGCCGAGACAGCCGACCTCCTCGTCATGGGTGAAGGCGAAATGGATCGGGCGGGATTTCGCGGCCTCGGCCAAGAGGTCGAGCGAGCCGAGACAGGCCGCAATGAACCCTTTCATGTCACAAGCACCGCGCCCGTAGAGCTTGCCGTCGCGCTCGGTCATGGTGAAGGGATCGCTGCTCCAATCCTGATCGGTGACCGGCACCACATCCGAATGGCCCGACAGCACGAGCCCGCCGTCGCGCGGCGCGCCCAGTGTCGCGAAGAGGTTCGCCTTGTGGCCGCTTTCGTCGACCATCACTTCCACCGCCGCGCCGACGGTTTCCAGCCGGTCCGCGATGTAATGGATGATCGGCAGGTTGCTGTCGGTCGAAATCGTCGGGTAGGCGATCAGGTCCGAGAGGATCGCGCGGGTGGTGTCGATCCGCATGGGGTCAGTCCTTGATGAACAGTTTGCGCTCGACGTTGCACAGGGGCATGGCGGGGCCGTCCTCGGTGATCACGATGGTCTCCGTCGTCTCCATTCCCCAATGATCCATCCAGAGACCGGGCATGAAGTGGAAGGTCATGCCGGGTTCAAGGATCGTCTCGTCGGTGTCGCGGATCGAGACGGTGTGCTCGCCCCAATCCGGCGGGTAGGAGCAGCCCACCGCGTAGCCCGCGCGGTTGGGGCGTTCGATGCCGACCTTGGCCAGCTCGACATTCAACGCGCGCGCGATGTCGCAGGCGCGGTTGCCGGCGCGGGCGACCTCGATCCCGGCGTTCAGCCCCTCGGTCAGCGCCTCGGACGCGTCGATCATGTGTTGCGGCGGCTTGCCGAGAAACACGGTGCGGCAGAGCGGCGCGTGATAGCGGCGGTAGCAGCCGGATTGTTCGACAAAGGTCGCCTCGCCCGCCTTCAGCGCTTCGCCGTTCCATGTCAGGTGCGGCGCGGAGGCGTCGGGGCCCGAGGGCAGCATAGGCACGATGGCCGGGTAATCGCCCCAGCTGTCTTCCTCGCCCTGCACGGCGGTACGATAGAGCTCGCCCACCAGATCGTGTTTGCGCAGCCCCGGCTCTGCCAGTTCCATCGCGCGTTCGATCACCAGTTCGGAAATCCGCGCGGCGCGGCGCATGAAGCGAAGCTCCTCGTCGGATTTGATCAGGCGCTGCCAGTTCACCAGCACCGAGGCGTCGAGAAGCGTGGCCTCGGGCAGCCCTTCATAAAGGACCGCATGGGCCTTCGCGGTGTAGAAATAGGTCTCCATCTCGACGCCGATCCGGGCCTTGCCGTAGCCCATGATCCGCAGGTGCGAGGCGAGGTCTTCCATCGGGTGCATGATGTCGGATTGCACCATCGCGTCGTTGTAATGGAGGATGTTTTCCTCCTCCATCCAAACGGTGCGGCGCGCACCGTTGGCATCCATGAAGCGGCCCCACCAATAGGGCGCGCCTTCCATCGGCAGGATCACCCCCTGATGGGTGTAGAAAGACCAGCCGTCATAGCCCGTCAGCCAGAACTGGTTCGAGGGGTTGGTGATGAAGAGAATGTCGATCTCGCGTTGCGCCATCGCAGCACGCACGAGCGCGATCCGGCGGGAATATTCGAGTTCGCTGAAGTGCACGTTTTCGATCGGCATTCGGGCTTCTTTCTGCTGGCGATATTTCGGGCAGGTTGGGGCGCGCCCCCGAGCGAGGTCAAGGCCAAAACGAAAACGTGCGCCCCCCGGGAGGGCCGCACGTTCGCGTGACTTGGGGCAGCGGATGTAACCGCTTACGGAATGAGCCGCTCGATGATCAGATCGGCCGCTTCCTCGGGGCTGATCGCGGTGGTGTCGATCCGCATCTCGGCATTCTCGGGCGCCTCGTAGGGCGAGTCGATGCCGGTGAAGTTCTTCAGCTGACCGGCGCGTGCCTTGGCATAAAGCCCTTTCACGTCGCGGGCCTCGGCCACTTCCAGCGGCGTATCCACGAAGACTTCGAGGAATTCGCCCGGCTGCATCATCGCGCGGACCATGTCGCGCTCGGAGCGGAAGGGCGAGATGAAGGCCGTGACCACGATCAGGCCTGCATCGGTCATCAGCTTCGCGACCTCGCCGACGCGGCGGATGTTCTCCACGCGGTCGGCCTCGGTGAAGCCCAGATCCTTGTTGAGGCCGTGGCGGACGTTGTCGCCATCGAGCAGGAAGGTGTGGCGGTTCATCCGCGCCAGCTTCTTCTCGACGATATTGGCGATCGTCGATTTGCCCGAGCCTGAGAGGCCCGTCAGCCAGACCACGGCGGGTTTCTGGTGCTTCATGTTGGCATGATGCTCGCGCCCGATATCGGTCGCCTGCCAGTGGATGTTCTGAGCCCGGCGCAGCGCGAAGTTGATCATCCCCGCAGCCGCCGTCTGGTTGGTCATCTTGTCGATCAGGATGAACCCGCCCAGATCGCGGTTCTCGCCATAGGGCGCGAAGGGGATCTCGCGGTCGGTGGTGATATTGGCCACGCCGATCGCGTTCAGGTCCAGCGTCTTCGTCGCCAGATGCTCCTGCGTGTTGACGTTCACCTCGTATTTCGGCTCGTGGACGGTAGCCGAAACCGTCTGCGTGCCGATTTTCAGCCAATAGGCGCGGCCCGGCACCAGTTCGGTCTCGTCCATCCAGACGAGCGTGGATTCGAACTGATCCGCGACTTCCAGCGGCTCTTTCGCGGCGACGATGACCTGACCGCGCGAACAGTCGATCTCGTCGGCGAGCGTGATCGTCGTGGATTCGCCTGCCACCGCCATGTCGCGGTCGCCCTCCAAGCTGACGATCCGCGCGACTTTCGAGGTCTTGCCCGAGGGCAGCACGCGCACCTCGTCGCCCGGTTTCACGGTGCCCGAGGCCACCAGCCCCGAGAAGCCGCGGAAATCGAGGTTCGGACGGTTCACCCATTGCACGGGCATCCGGAAGGGGCGCTCCTGATCGGAGGTCACGTCCACTTCGACCGCTTCGAGATAGGGCAGCAGCGAGGGGCCTTTGTACCAAGGGGTGTTCTCGCTCGGGCCGGTGATGTTGTCGCCCTTGAAGCCCGAGATCGGGATCGGGGTGAAGCCTTCGATGCCGATGCTGTCGGCGAAGGTTTTGTAATCGGCCACGATCTCGTCGAAGGTCGCCTGATCGTAATCGACGAGGTCCATCTTGTTCACGGCCAGCACAATATGGCGGATGCCCAGCTGGTGGACGAGATAGGAGTGGCGCCGCGTCTGAGTCAGCACACCTTTGCGCGCGTCGATCAGGATCACGGCCAGATCGGCGGTCGAAGCGCCGGTCACCATGTTGCGGGTATACTGCTCGTGGCCGGGCGTGTCCGCGACGATGAACTTACGCTTCTCGGTCGCGAAGAAGCGGTAGGCCACGTCGATGGTGATGCCCTGTTCGCGCTCGGCGGCGAGACCGTCGACCAGCAGCGCGAAGTCGATCTCCTGGCCTTGGGTGCCGACGCGCTTGCTATCGGCCTCGAGGGCTGCCAGCTGATCCTCGAAGATCATCTTACTGTCATAGAGCAGCCGCCCGATCAGCGTCGATTTCCCGTCATCGACCGAGCCGCAGGTGATGAAGCGCAGCATGGTCTTGTGTTGATGCGCCTCGAGATAGGCGTCGATATCCTGCGCAATCAGCGCGTCGGTCTTGTAGATCGGATCGTTGGTCGTCATGTCGGCTCACCTGATAGGGTGGAAATGAAGGCGCGCGTGCGGCTCGGGAGAGGAAGGCTCAGAAGTAGCCTTCCTGTTTTTTCTTCTCCATCGAGGCGCTCTGATCGTGGTCGATCGCGCGGCCCTGACGCTCGGAGGTGGTGGTCAGCAGCATTTCCTGAATGACTTCCGGAAGGGTCTGCGCCTCGCTCTCGACGGCGCCGGTCAGCGGGTAGCAGCCCAGCGTGCGGAAGCGCACCGAGCGCATCTTCGGCTCCTCGCCATCACGCAGCGGGAAGCGGTCGTCATCGACCATCAGGATCAGCCCGTCGCGTTCCACCGTCGGGCGCGGGGCCGAGAAATAGAGCGGCACGATCTCGATCCCTTCGAGGTGGATATATTGCCAGATGTCCAGCTCGGTCCAGTTCGAGATCGGAAAGACGCGGACGCTCTCGCCCTTGGCCTTCTTGGCGTTGTAGAGGCGCCAAAGCTCGGGGCGCTGGTTCTTCGGGTCCCAGCGGTGATTGGCCGAGCGGAACGAGAAGACGCGTTCCTTCGCGCGGGATTTCTCCTCGTCGCGGCGCGCGCCGCCGAAGGCCACGTCGAAGCCGTGCTTGTCCAGCGCCTGTTTCAGACCTTCGGTCTTCCACATGTCGGTATGCAGCGAGCCGTGATCGAACGGGTTGATCCCCTTGGCCTTCGCCTCGGGGTTCTGGTGCACGATCAGCTCCATACCCGCATCCTTCGCGGCCTTGTCGCGCAGGTTGTACATCGCCTGGAATTTCCACGTCGTGTCGACATGCATCAGCGGGAAGGGCGGCGGCGACGGGTAGAAGGCTTTTTTCGCGAGATGCAGCATCACCGCGCTGTCCTTGCCGACGGAATAGAGCATGACCGGATTATCGGCTTCGGCCACGACTTCGCGCAGGATGTGAATGCTCTCGGCTTCGAGCCGCTGCAGGTGAGTCAGGGTCTTGTTCATGAGGGAGGTCTCTGTCTGAACGCGGTTTTCCAAGATATAGGCCTCGGGTTTTGCTGGATAACCCCCCAAATGGGGGGTAAAGACGGCTTATGTTGGGTCAGTCTGAAAACACACTGTTGATCAACGCGCTCTTCGCGGCGGCGAGTGAGGCGGGAAAGGCGGGCTGGGTGCGCTTTCTCGAGCGGCTTTGTGAGGCTGCCCATGCCGAGGGCGCGGCGGTGCAGATTCTCGCGAACGAGGGGGAGGGCGCGGGCTGGCAGGTTGGCAGGATTGCTTTGCCCGATGCTGCGCGCCTGCACCCTATGCGCCTTGACCGGGTTTATTCGCAGATCGACCTGCCGGGCGATATCGAATGGCCCGGACCGCTCCGCGCGCTGAAAGTTGCGGCGGGGGCGGCGGGTCAAACTGTGTTGATGATCGCGCGTCCGCATCGGGATTTCCGCGCGGCCGAGGCGCTGGCGCTCTCGACACTCGCGCCGCATCTGGGGCAGGCAATGATGATCCGCGAGGCGCTCGGTGGCGAGCGAGCCCGTGCTGCGCGTGATACTGAGGCTGCCGAAGCGCTCGGCGCTGGCTGGGTGGTGCTGACGCCTGCGGGCACGGTGCTCGCATTCGATCCGCGCGTGGCGGCGGAGTTCGACGCGCAAGGCTGGTTGCGGCTGCGCATGGGCGCACGCCCGGAATTCGCCGATCCCGACGCTGCGCTGCGCTTTCGTCAGAACCTTGCGGCACTCGGAGAGGGGCGGGAGGTCGTCCGGCCGATTCCACTGGGACCTGAGGGCCGGGGTGTTCTCCGTCTTGCGCCGGGACAATGGCGGGGCAGTCCCGCACTGATCGGTCATCTGCGCGACATGCCAAGGGCTGAGGCTTTGCCGGTCACGCGGATCGCAGGGGCGCTCGATCTCAACCGCTCCGAGGCGCGGCTCGCGGCGCTTCTGTGCGACGGGGCGAGCCTGCGCGACGCGGCCGAGCGGCTGGGCTGGACGCTGGAGACCGCGCGCTCGACCTCGAAGCAGATCTACGCCCGCGCGGGTGTCAGCGGCCAGACGGGGCTGTTGCGCAAGATGTTCGGCTCGTCGCTCTGGCTGGGTTAACCGCGTGCAAAGAAGACTGCGGCCATCACCAGCCCGACCGCGATGATGAAGCCGCGAAGCAGCGCCATATTCGTGATCCGCTTCGACAGATGCGCGCCGAGATAGCCGCCGATTGCGCTCGCGATTCCCAGCACCAGTACCGCCTGCCAGTCGATCAACCCGGCCACCGCATAGGTCACAACCGAGACCAGCGACAGCACCGCCGAGACGAGGTTCTTCAACCCGTTCATAGCGTGCAGATCGGTGAAGCCGATCAGGCCGAGCGCGGCGAGCAGCATGATCCCGAGGCCGCCGTTGAAATAGCCGCCGTAGATCGTCACGGCCATCAGCAGAGCGAAGGCGGACGCGGCGCCCATCGTGCGGCCCGAGCGTTGCAGCGCCTTCAGCAGCAACGGCCCGAAAGCGAAGGCCGCCGTCGCCAGCAGCAACAGCCACGGGACCACGCCTGCGAACAGTTTCTCGGGGGTGACCAACAGCAGCAGCGCACCGAGGAAACCGCCCGCGACGGCCGCGATCAGGATCGTGCGCAGCGCCATCGGGCCCTTGTGGCGCAGCTCATGGCGGAAGGCCCATGCGCTCGACAGGTAGCCGGGCAGGGCCGCCAGCGTCGCGGTCGCATTCGCGGTGATCGGCGGCACGCCGGTCCAGACCAGCGCGGGGAAGGACAGGAACGTCCCGCCGCCCGCGACCGCATTCAAAGCGCCCGCCGCGAGACCGGCGAGCGCGAGGATCAGAAAAGACAGCATTTTTTTCCGTAATCAGCCGAGGTCAGGTGCGACCGGAACGACGATCCGCCCGCGGATCTTTCCTTCGAGGAATTTCGGCGCGGTTGCAATCACGTCTTCTAGTGCGACCTCAGTCTCCATCGCGGCGAGCTTGTCCATGTCGAGATCGGCGGCCAGACGGCGCCATGCCTCGACGCGGTCCTCGAGCGGGCACATCACGCTGTCGACGCCAGCAAGGGTCACGCCGCGCAGGATGAAAGGGGCCACGGATGTCGGCAGGTTCATCGAGCCCGCCAGACCGCAAGCCGCGACGGTGCCGCGATAGGTCATCATCGACAGGACATTGGCGAGGACTTCGCCGCCGACCACGTCGACAGCCCCGGCCCAGCGTTCCTTGTTCAGCGGGCGCGGTTTGCCCGAGACATCCTCGCGCGGAACGATCGAGGAAGCGCCGAGGCCCTTGAGGTAGTCTTCCTCTTCGGGGCGTCCGGTGACGGCGGCCACGGTATAACCGAGCTTGCCCAGAAGCGCGGTCGCCACGCTGCCCACGCCGCCGGTCGCGCCGGTCACGACGACCTCGCCGCTCTCGGGCGTCACGCCATGCGCCTCAAGCGCCATCACGCAAAGCATCGCCGTGTAACCCGCCGTGCCGATCGCCATCGCCTGACGCAAGGAGATTCCGTCGGGCAGTTTCACCAACCAGTCGCCTTTCAAATGGGCGCGCTCTGCCAACCCGCCCCAGTGCTTTTCGCCCACGCCCCATCCGTTGAGCACGACTCGGTCGCCCTTGGCGAAATCGGGATGCTTGCTGTTGGCGACGATGCCCGAGCAGTCGATGCCCGGCACCATCGGGAAGCTGCGCACCACGGGGCCCGCGCCGGTGATCGCCAGCGCGTCCTTGTAGTTCAGCGTCGAGTAGGCGACGTCGACGGCAACCTGGCCCTCGGCCAGATCGGGCAGGTCGATCTCCTTGAGCGCGGCGCTCTGGGTTTCTTCGGGTTTCTCGATCAGAATGGCTTTGACCATGGGGTATCCTTTCAGCTTCGGGCGAGCCGCAGGAAGCCGTCGGTGAAACGGCGCAGCGGCTCGGGGTTGCGTTGAAGTTTGGTGCGCAGGACAGCGCCTTCCCAACCGGCCCAGAACAGCTCTGCGAGGGCGTCGGGGTCATGATCGGGGCCGATCTCGCCCGCCGCTTGCGCAGCGCGAAGGCAAGTCGAGGTGAGGCTTTGCCAGCGCTCGAACACCGCGATTAGGCGGGTGCGGAACTCCTCGGGCAGGCTGCCCATCTCCTGACCGAGATTGCCGATCAGGCAGCCGCGGCGAAACTCGAACCGCGCCATGCCCGCCTCGGCCTCTTCGGTGAAGGCAGTGAGCCGGGCGAGGGGGGTAAGGTCCGCGCGGCTGAAGGCGCGGCGGAGCTTGTCTTCGAAATAGGCGCCATAGGCGTCGATCAGTGCCGCGCCGAAGGCCGCTTTCGTCGGGAAGTAATGGTAGAAGCTGCCCTTGGTGACACCGGCGGCGGCGGTGATCTCGTCGAGGGCGACGCTCGCGTATCCGCGCTCGGTCAACTGTGCGAGCCCCGCCTGGATCAGCGCCTTGCGGGCGTCCTGATCCTCCGGTTTGCGGCGCGGGCGGCCACGGCGCGAGGGGGCTGGCGTAGTGGTCATGCGGAATTAATATACCATGTGGTATGATAAATCAATCGCCGCGATTTCGCCTCGGCGGTTCGGTCTTTGCTGATCTCCGGCAGCGCTCTGAGCAGTAGCGCACGCTCTCCCAATCCCGGGCCCATTTCTTGCGCCACGCGAAGGGGCGGCGACAGTTGGCGCAGAGCTTCATCGGCAGATCGGATTTGCGGCGCATCTTCATGCAGGGCGATACGCGGTCGGGGCGTCGCCGGATGACCCGCGCAAAAGAAACGGGGCCGCCGCCGCGACCCCTTTCTCGTCCCTCTTCCCTGCGATCAGATCGCCGAGCTATGCCCGGCTTTCGACAGATCATAGGCATCGAAATGGCGCGCGATCATCCGGGTCAGGGGGCGGGCCTTGACCGGAATGCGCAGCCCCTCCGCACTCACCTGAACCATGTCGCCGAAATGCTCGGCGCAGGTGG
Organism: Thioclava sp. DLFJ4-1; assembly: GCF_002020145.1. NCBI lineage: Bacteria > Pseudomonadati > Pseudomonadota > Alphaproteobacteria > Rhodobacterales > Paracoccaceae > Thioclava > Thioclava sp. DLFJ4-1. Next base: position 170,758 of record NZ_MPZT01000002.1, on the reverse strand, counting down.
CGAACAGCGCGGACAACTCCTCCGGATCGGCGCCGAAGTCCTGCACCAGTTCCGCTGCGCTCACTTCGAAATCGCACATCAGCGCCTCGATCAGCCGCGCGCGCATCTTGTCATCCGCGGTGAAGCGGTGCCCGCGCGAGGTCGAGAACCGATCCGCCCGGATCGCCGCGGTATGGGCCGAGGTGGCGGGCGCGTTCTGCGCATAGCCTTGCGGGAAGCGCGAGATCGACGAGGCGCCGAGCCCGACCAGCGCTTCGGCTTGATCGTCGGTATATCCCTGGAAATTGCGCCGCAGCTTGCCTGCCCTCTGCGCGATCGAGAGACCGTCGGTCGGCAGGGCGAAATGGTCGATGCCAATCTCGTCATAGCCGTCGGCCACGAACAATTCGCGCGCCACCTCGAAGAGCTTCAGGCGCTCCTGCGGGGTGGGCAGGTGGTCCGACGGGATCATCGTCTGGCGCCGCGCCATCCACGGCACATGCGCGTAGCCGTAAAGCGCCACGCGGTCGGGGCCGAGAGACAGCAGCTTCTGCACCGAATCCGCGATCTTTGTCGGCGTCTGGTGCGGCAGCCCGTAGAGAATATCGGCGTTGAGGCTTGCGACATCGCGTTCGCGAATCATGTCGACCGCGGCCTTGGTGATCTCGTAGCTCTGGTCGCGCCCGATAACGCCTTGGATTTGCGGGTCGAAATCCTGCACCCCGATCGAGGCGCGGTTCATTCCCGATTCCACCAGCGCGTCGATGCGCTCGGCGTCGATCTCATTCGGGTCGATCTCGACCGAGAATTCCGCACCTTCGCCCATCGGCACCGCATCGAATACCGCATCGGCGAGGCGGCGCATCATCTCGGCGGGCATCAGCGTCGGCGTGCCGCCGCCCCAATGCAGCCGCGACAGCGTGACGCCGGGGGCCAAGCGTTCCTTGAAAAGACGCAGTTCGGCCAGCAGCGTCTCGGCATAGGCGCGCACCGGTTCTTCGCTTTGCGTGCCTTGCGTACGGCAGGCGCAGAACCAGCACAGCCGTCGGCAAAACGGCACGTGCATATAAAGGGAGATCGACGCACCTTCGGGGATCGCTTCGATCCAGTGCGCGAATTCCATCGGCCCGACATCGCCCGCGAAATGGGGGGCGGTGGGGTAGCTAGTGTAGCGGGGCACCCGTGCGTCGAAGAGCCCGAGCCGGGTCAGTTGCGATTCCTGTTCCATAGGCGTATCTTTAGATGTAAGACGCGCAACAGAATTTGACCCAGATCAAGCAATATCCACATGGCACATGATGACGTTCAGCCTGCTTCGCTCGCCTGCGGAGACTGCCCGATCCAACATCGCGCCGTGTGCGCACGATGCGATGCGGACGAGCTCGAACAGCTTGAGAAGATCAAATATTACCGGAGTTTCGAGGCAGGCCAGACGATTATCTGGGCCGGCGACCAGATGGATTTCGTGGCTTCGGTCGTCTCGGGCATCGCTACCCTGACGCAGACGCTCGAGGACGGGCGCACCCAGATGGTTGGCCTTTTGCTGCCTTCGGATTTCGTGGGCCGTCCAGGGCGCAACCGCGCCGCCTATAACGTGACCGCGACCACCGACATTCTGATGTGCTGTTTCCGCCGCAAGCCCTTCGAGGAGATGATGGAGCGCACGCCCCATATCGCGCAGCGCCTGTTGCAGATGACGCTCGACGAACTGGACGCGGCGCGCGAATGGATGCTGCTTCTGGGCCGCAAGACCGCGCGCGAGAAGATCGCCTCGCTGCTGTCGATCGTGGCGCGGCGCGATGCGTCGATCAACATGAGCCCCAGCGCCCGGCAGATGGTGTTCGATCTGCCGCTGACGCGCGAGGCGATGGCCGATTACCTCGGGCTGACGCTCGAGACGGTGAGCCGCCAGATGTCCGCGCTGAAACGCGACGGGGTGATCGAGCTTCAGGGCAAGCGCCATGTCACCGTGCCGGATATGGACCGGCTGCTGCTGGAAGCTGGCGATGACAGCGACGGCGGTTTCCTCATCTGAGCATTCGTCCGGTCAGGGGGACACGCACTGCCGATAGGTGAGGGGTTTCATCGAGTCCCGCGTGATATCCTGACGCGAGAGGTAGATGCCCGTGCTCGACAGGGTCAGCACGATGTCGCGCTGCCATTTTTGTCCTTCGCCAGTGAAATTCCACCGCGCCCGCACCACGCGATCGGTCGCGCTGTCGATCTCAGTGAGCTTGGCTTGCGACTCGTAGAATTGCAGGCTGTCCGGCTTCACCACCATCAGCCCCTTGTTGTCATCGCGTGAGCTGTCGCAATCGGCCTTCGTCAGCCCCCAGCGCCCGACCATGCCCTCCGGCAGCGTCTTGGGCATCGCCCCGTCTTGTTTCGGCGTCATCTCCTGACAGGCGGCGAGTAGGGCGAGGCTGGCGAGAAGGGCGGGCAGGATATGGCGGGTCATTGGGGGCTCCGGTCTTTATTTTACCAGCCAACCCGTTAGCGCGACCGGAGTTCCGCGCAGGGCTGGGATGTCGCGACAAGGTCGCGAATTCGTGCGGGTTCTGCCCCGGTTTCGGCACTGTCGTTAGGTAAACAAGGGGTGGCAGCATCGAGGAAGGTCTTATGCGTATCCTGTTTACTTGTTTCTTCCTCGTTGCCGCTCCAGGCCTGAGTGTGGCGCAGCCATTGTCGCAGAGTATGGCGCAATGCTCGGGCCTGTTTCACGGCGTCGGCACGATGATGTCCGACCCCGCGCGGGCGGAAAAGCTCGACCGGGCGGGGATGATCTGGCGAGGCGCAGCGATCAAGCAGGCCGAGGCTGAAGGGCGCACGGATGCCGCCAGCTGGGTCGCGGTTCATCAGCGTGAAAGCTTTGACGACTGGCGTGGGCGCGGCAAGATGGCGGCCTTCTCGCAGGACTTCCGCGACTGGGCCAGCTATTGCCGCAAGCTCGGTAAGGCGAAGGGCATAAAGACCGACCTCGGATCATGAAAACGGCGCCCCGAGAGGCGCCGTCATCCGTTCAGAAAGGTGGCGCGCTCAGTGCGCCATGATCACCGGAACCTCTGCCATCTCGAGCATGTGGCGCGTCGCCCCGCCCAGGATCGCTTCGCGGAAGCGCGAATGGCCGTAAGCCCCCATCACGATCGCATCGGCCTCGCTGTCGCTGACATGACGGTTGAGCACGTCCGACACGCGCGGCATGGTCTTGGCCAGCACCGACACCTCGGCATGGACGCCGTGACGCGCCAGCATCTGGCTGAGTTGGCCGCCGGGGTCGGAGCGCTCGGGCCCATGCGCGGGCGGGTCGATCACGGTGATATCGACCAGATCGGCCGATTTCAGGACGGGCAGGGCGGCGCGGACGGCGCGCATCGCCTCATGCGATTGATTCCACGCGATAACGACGCGCTTGGCGGGCATGTCGCCGTTATACCCGTCGGGCACGATCGCGACCGGAACCTGACCCTCGAAGAGCGCGGCTTCGACCGCGGCCTCGATTTCCGGCCCGCGGCCCTCGCCATAGGGGCGGCCCATCACGACCAGATCGGCGAAGCGGGCGCGCTGCCCGACAACGGTCGGCATCGCGCCGATTTGCGAGACGACCGCATCGACGCCCCAGCGGATATCTTCGGCTTCGAGCCGCGCGCGCACAGCGGTCTCGGCATTGCGCGCATCGTCCTGCGCGCGGTCCATCGTTTCCTGCTGCACGAAGGCGGTCGCGCCCGCGTAGTAATATCCAGTCTGCGTGCGGTCCACGCCGAGGCAGAGCACGTCGAGATGGGCGTCGCGCCGCCGGGCGACGGCCACGGCGGTATCGATTTGCGTCGCGGCCGCCTTGGGATCCGTGACGATCGTGAGAAGTGTCTTGTAAGCCATGGGTCCTGTCCTTGCGCCAAAAGCGAATAAGCATGTGAGACCAGAGCCTAACCCGAAGAGATCGGCCGCACTTTGACGCGGATCAAGGGAGGTGCCCGTCATATCACATAACTGCGACCGAATGGCGCACTGTGATCGCGAGCATTTGATGCAGATCAAGGCATCGTGCATACCCTCGGACCACAAGGACTCCAGTCAAGCCCAGGAGGATTCTCGGTTTACGAGGGTGCCGCAGGGGCAGACCAGACGAAGGGACGCACAAAATGTGGGATTATATCAAGCTGATCGCGCTTGGCCTTGTGGCGGTTCTGGCCGCCATTGCGGCCGGCTACGCGCGCGATCTTGCCTATCAGGTGAATGCAGTCGAGGTCATGCTGGCCGCGGCCATCGCATTCATCTGGGTGCTTCGCACCATGGGGAGCCGCCAGCCGGTGGCTCAGAACGAGTATTTCGACGGCGTGGTTCGCGCCGGGGTGATCGCGACGACCTTCTGGGGTGTCGTGGGCTTCCTGGTCGCCGTCATTATCGCCTTCCAGCTGGCCTATCCGGCGCTCAATTTCGAATGGGCTCAGGGCTATCTGAACTTTGGCAAACTGCGCCCGCTGCATACGTCGGCGGTGATTTTCGCTTTCGGTGGCAACGCGCTGATCGCATCGTCGTTCTACGTGGTGCAGCGCACCTCGGCAGCGCGGCTGTTCGGTGGCAACGGCCTCGGCTGGTTCGTGTTCTGGGGCTATAACCTGTTCATCGTGCTCGCTGCGACCGGCTACATCCTCGGCGCAACGCAGTCGAAGGAATATGCCGAGCCGGAATGGTATGTCGACATCTGGCTGACGATCGTCTGGGTCGCTTATCTGCTGGCCTTCCTCGGCACGATCTTCAAGCGCAAGGAACCCCATATCTACGTCGCCAACTGGTTCTACCTGTCCTTCATCGTGACCATCGCGATGCTGCACATCGTGAACAACCTGTCGATCCCGGTCTCGTTCTTCGGTTCGAAGTCGGTTCAGGTCTTCTCGGGCGTGCAGGACGCAATGACGCAGTGGTGGTACGGCCACAACGCGGTGGGCTTCTTCCTGACCGCAGGCTTCCTGGGCATGATGTATTACTTCGTGCCGAAGCAGGCTGAACGTCCGGTCTACTCCTACAAGCTGTCGATCGTGCACTTCTGGGCGCTGATCTTCCTGTATATCTGGGCCGGTCCGCACCACCTGCACTACACGGCGCTGCCCGACTGGGCCTCGACGCTGGGCATGACCTTCTCGGTGATCCTGTGGATGCCCTCCTGGGGTGGCATGATCAACGGTCTGATGACGCTCTCGGGCGCATGGGACAAGCTGCGCACCGATCCGATCATCCGCATGATGGTGGTGTCGGTCGGCTTCTACGGCATGTCGACCTTCGAAGGCCCGATGATGTCGATCAAGGCGGTGAACTCGCTCTCGCACTACACCGACTGGACGATCGGTCACGTGCACTCGGGTGCGCTCGGCTGGAACGGCATGATCACCTTCGGCATGCTCTACTTCCTCGTGCCGCGTCTGTGGGCGCGTGAAGGGCTCTACTCGCTGAAACTGGTCAGCTGGCACTTCTGGCTCTCCACCATCGGGATCGTGCTCTATGCCGCTTCGATGTGGGTCGCCGGGATCATGCAGGGCCTGATGTGGCGCGAAGTGGACAGCCAAGGCTTCCTCGTGAACGCCTTTGCCGACACCGTGGCCGCCATGCATCCGATGTTCGTGGTCCGTGGTCTGGGCGGTGTGCTCTACCTCACGGGTGGCATCATCATGGCCTACAATCTGTGGATGACCGTCGCTCGTCAGCCGCGCGTGGAATCGCGTTCGGTTGCCGCCGTGCCGGCTGAATAAGGAGAGGAACAGATGGGACTTCTCGACAAGCACAGTGTTCTTGAAAAGAACGCCACGCTCCTGCTGATCTTCGCCTTCCTGGTCGTCACGATCGGCGGCATCGTGGAGATCGCACCGCTCTTCTACCTCGAAAACACCATCGAGGACGTCGAAGGGGTGCGGCCCTACACGCCGCTGGAGCTCACCGGGCGCGATATCTACATCCGCGAGGGCTGCTATGTCTGCCACTCGCAGATGATCCGCCCGATGCGCGACGAAGTGGAGCGTTACGGCCATTACTCGCTGGCAGCGGAGTCGCAATACGACCACCCGTTCCAGTGGGGCTCGAAGCGGACGGGGCCCGACCTCGCCCGCGTCGGCGGCCGCTACTCGGACGCCTGGCATGTGGATCACTTGACCAATCCGCAGTCGGTCGTGCCGGAATCGGTGATGCCGAAATACGGCTTCCTGCTCAATCGCATGGTCGATCCCGCGCATATCGACGAGCGGCTCTCGACCGATGCGATGGTGGGCGTGCCCTACACTTCGGACATGATCGAGAACGCCAAGGCGGACTTTGCCGCTCAGGCCGATCCGAACAGCGACTATGACGGGCTGATGGAGCGTTATCCCAACGCGACGAACGTCCGTAATTTCGACGGTCGCCCGGGCATTTCCGAGATGGACGCACTCGTCGCCTATCTGCAGGTGCTCGGCACCATGGTCGATTTCTCGACCTTCGAACCCGTGGCCAGCCGGTAAGGGGAGCTGATCAATGGACTACCACATCTTCAGGGAATTCGCGGACAGCTGGTTTCTGATCTTCATGTTCGTCTTCTTCCTGGCCGTCGTGGCCTGGGTCTTCCGGCCCGGTTCGCGCAAGACCTACGAAGATACGTCCGAGATCCCGTTCCGGCACGAAGACAAACCCGCCAATGCCTCGGAGGCCGGCGAGAGCCGGTCCTCCAAGGACTGACGGCGCCACGTTGTAAGGAGGCGTGGAGAACATGAGCAAGAGACCAAGCAAGCACAAGCACGAGGTCGAGACCACGGGTCACCAGTGGGACGGCATCGAGGAATACAACAATCCGCTGCCCAAATGGTGGCTGTGGACCTTCTATGCCTGCGTCATCTGGGGGATCGGTTACTCGATCGCGATGCCGGCATGGCCGATCTTCAAATCCGGCGCGACGCCGGGGATCATGCACTCGTCGACCCGCGCGAATGTGCAGGCCGATATCGACAAGTTCGCTGCGGCGAATAAGCCGATCCAGGAGAAGCTCGTCTCGGTCGATCTCGACCAAATCTCGAGCGATCCCGAGCTGAACAACTACACCCAGAACGCCGGTGCGGCCGTGTTCCGGACCTGGTGCGCGCAGTGCCACGGTGCGGGTGCGGGCGGCAACTCGAAGCTGGGCTATCCGAACCTTCTCGACAGCGCATGGCTGTGGGGCGGCACGATGGAGGACATCCATTTCACCGTCACGCACGGCATCCGCAACGAGACGGACCCGGATGGCGAGGCACGTTACTCGCAAATGCCCGCTTTCGGCACGGACGAGCTTCTCGAGCCCGCGCAGATCGATCAGGTCGTGCAATACGTCCGCAAGATCTCGGGTCAGGACCATGACGAAGCAATGGCCACGGAAGGCGAGACCGTCTTCATGGACAACTGCTCGGCCTGCCATGCCGAAGATGGCACCGGCGACCAGATGCAGGGTGCGCCCAACCTGACCGACGCCGTCTGGCTTTACGGTGGGGATGTGGACACGCTGACCTACACGGTCACCAACGCCCGCTTTGGCGTTATGCCGAACTGGAACGAGCGTCTGTCGGAAGCGGATATCCGCGCCGTGGCGGCTTACGTTCACAGCTTGGGCGGCGGCCAGTAACGGTCGAAAATACAGAGATCCCGCGGGGCTTTGGTCTGGCGGGTCGCACCGGCACCCCGTCCTGTTCGCGCGTTTCCTGGGGGTGCCGGTGCCCAATTTCAGAGGGCCCCCGTCGCGGGGCCCTCTCGTTTGTCGAGGGTTACCTGTCGTCTATCTTGGGGTCATCCTTGGGCAAAACAAGCTCCGCGCTTGTCTTTGCACGCCGATGTGAACGCCGATGCGAGCGGGCCGCCGGCAGGCCGGGGCGTTGATCGAGGCCCGTGGCGATGGTGAAGCTCTGCGCCCAGATCCCGATCATTTCCACATCTCCCGCAAACGTTGGCGCAGCGAGGGACGCGGTGCGCGATGGCGCTTGCGCGAGTCTATCGGGTCCGTCAGGTGCGGCCAGTTGCTTTGCGGCGGGTGAAGGTTCATGCGGGCGAACAGCATCAGCGTGTCGGGCGTAACTCTATCTTTCATGTCTGATCTCCTGAAGGCGGGCCAACTCTGGTCAGGATGCGTTATTTGCGCGAAGATGCGACTCAGGAAACTTTCCAACATGTAAGTTGAAGTTACAGATATGGACTGGCGAACCCTTCCCTCCCTGACCGCGCTGCGGGCGTTTTCGGCTTTCGCAGAGTGCGGATCGGTGGCCGAGGCGGGACGTGCGCTCAACGTGTCGCATGCGGCCGTCAGTCAGCAATTGCGGGGGCTCGAAGAGCGGCTCGGTGTGACGCTTGTCGACCGGTCGGGCCCGCGGCCTGCGCTGACGCCCGACGGTCGCCGCCTTGCGCAAGCGCTGCGCGACGGGTTCGGCACGATTGCCGAAGCGGTCGCTTCGCTGAGCGACACCGCCGACTCCCGCCCGCTGCAAATCTCCACCACGCCAAGCTTCGCCTCGGCGTGGCTGTTGCCCCGGCTGCCGGACTTTCGCGAAGCCCATCCCGAGATCGGTCTGACCATCGACCCTTCGGCGACCGTCTCCACGCTTGCGCCGGGCGGGGTCGAGATGGCGCTGCGCTACGGATCGGGGGACTGGCCCGGTCTCGAGTCGCGGCTTCTGGTGCGCTCGCCCATCGTCGTGGTCGCGGCGCCTGCACTGGTGGGGGAGGGGCGGTATGACTGCCCGGCGGATTTGCGTGGCCTGCCGTGGCTGCAAGAGCTCGGCACCTCCGAGTCGACCGACTGGTTCGCGCGCCATGGCGTCACGCAGGATCAGGCCAGAAGCCTGACCGTGATGCCGGGGAACCTTTTGCTCGAAGCGGCGCGCGGCGGGCAGGGGGTGGCGGTGACCGCTTTGGTCTGGGTTGCAGGCGATATTGCGGCCGGACGGTTGCGGCTTCTGTTTGAAGATAGCGAGGAAAAAGGCTATTACACGGTTACGCGACCGGGCGTGAGGCGGCCGGCGCTACGCCAGTTCATGTCTTGGCTCTTCAAGCAAGCGGCGCATGCCGGTGACCAGTAAAAATACCAACCAGTGAAGATTTCCTGTATGGCAGACCTGTCTTTTTGACGCAGGTCAAAGCCTTCACGACTGTGTCATACCAGAAGAGCCTGTGACGCAGAGAAATATATGAACGGAGAGAGTCGTGAGCTCCACCGAACCAGTCGATCCCCCGCCGCTTTACGCCGCCCGCGAGCCGATCTTTCCGCGCCGCGTGCACGGCCAGTTCCGCAACCTGAAATGGGTGCTCATGGCGGTGATGCTTGGCATCTATTACATCACGCCGTGGATTCGCTGGGATCGTGGCCCGGAACTGCCCGATCAGGCGGTGCTTCTGGACCTCGCGAACCGCCGGTTCTTCTTCTTCATGATCGAAATCTGGCCGCATGAATTCTACTTCGTCGCGGGTCTTCTGATCATGGCGGGCCTTGGCCTGTTCCTGTTCACCTCGGCGCTGGGGCGCGTCTGGTGCGGCTATGCCTGCCCGCAGACCGTCTGGACCGACCTGTTCATCCTTGTGGAGCGTTGGGTCGAGGGCGACCGCAACGCGCGTATTCGTCTGCTGCGTCAGAAATGGAACGCCGAGAAATTCCGCAAGCGCATCACGAAATGGGTGCTCTGGCTGCTGATCGGCGTCGCCACCGGCGGGGCCTGGGTGTTCTACTTCACCGATGCGCCGACGCTGCTGACCGATCTGTTCCACGGCACCGCCTCGCCGATCGCCTATACGACGATCGCGGTGGCGACGCTCACGACCTTCGCCTTCGGCGGCTTCGCCCGCGAACAGATCTGCATCTACGCCTGCCCGTGGCCGCGCATTCAGGCGGCGATGATGGACGAAGACACGATCACCATCGCCTATCGCGAATGGCGCGGCGAGCCGCGCGGCAAGCTCAAGAAGGGCCAACACGATCCGACGCAGGGCGACTGCATCGACTGCATGGCCTGCTTCAACGTCTGCCCGATGGGGATCGATATCCGCGACGGCCAGCAGCTCGAATGCATCACCTGCGGCCTGTGCATCGACGCCTGCAACGAGATGATGGACAAGATCGGCAAGCCGCGTGGCCTGATCGGCTACATGGCGTTGAAGGACGAGGCGAACGAGCGCTCGGGCAATCCGGTCATCAATGTCTGGAAGCACATCATGCGCCCGCGCACGATCCTCTACTTCTCGATGTGGTCGCTGATCGGCATCGGTCTGGTGGTCGCGCTCTTCATGCGCTCGCCCATCGACTTCAACGTGACGCCGAACCGCGATCCGCTCTTCGTGGTGGAGCCCTCGGGCGCGATCCGCAACATCTACACGCTGCGGCTGCGCAACAAGGCGGGCGAGGCGACCGAGTTCAAGGTCTCCGTCAAAGCCCCCGATCCGGCCGATCAAAGCACGCTGAGCGTGTTGCTCGAAGGTCAGGACGGGAGCACCGTGACGGTGCCCGCAGATGAAACCATGACCCAAAGGGTCTATATTGTCGCCGAACCCGGTTCGTCCATCGCCACCAGCGAGCGCACCGAACTGACGATGTGGATCGAGGATATGACCAATACTGATCGCGTGTCGGAGACGACCGTATTCAACGGAAGGGTACAATGACCGAGATGGCGAAACCGCTGACCGGAAGAAAAGTGCTGATGATCGCGGTGGCCTCCTTCGGGGTGATCATCGCGGTCAACCTCGTCATGGCGTGGCAGGCCGTCAGCACCTTCCCCGGCCTCGAGGTCGACAATTCCTATGTCGCCTCGCAGACCTTCAACGAAGAGAAACTGGCGCAGGATGCGCTCGGCTGGACCGTGTCGCCGGAGTATTCCGACGGCAAGCTGAGCTTCGTGATCCGCGACGAGGACGGGCTGCCCGCGAGGGTGGCCGAGTTCAAGGCGCTTGTCGGGCGCACCACCCATGTCCGCGATGACATGACGCCCGATTTCGACTATGTCGGCGGCATCTTCACCACGAAGCTCGATCTTGCGCCGGGCGTCTGGCTGGTGCATCTCGACGCGAAAGCCGCCGACGGCACGGAGTTCCGCCAGCGGATTGACCTGTTCGTGAAAGGCTGAGCCGATGTCGGTGTCGCCCGCTTCTCCATCGCATAGCGAACCGTTCGAGGACGAGCATGTCTCCGCCTCGGCCTGTCCCGCCTGCATCGCGGCCCCCTCGGCCGAGCAGATAGCGAAGTCGGGTGATATCAAGGGCGCGCGGATCATGCTGTCGCTGCCCACGGCGCATTGTGCGGTCTGCATCACCGATGTCGAACGCGAGCTGATGAAGCAGCCGGGCGTGAAATCCGCCCGGGTGAACCTGACGCTGAAACGCGCCTCGGTCGATGCGGCGGGCGATGTCGAACCGGCGGGGCTGATCGCGGCGCTCGACAAGATCGGCTACGAGGCGCACGAGCTCGATCCCGGCATGCTGTCCGCGACCGAGGCCGACAAGTGCGGGCGGGACCTCTTGATGCGCATGGGCGTCGCGGGCTTCGCGATGATGAACATCATGATGCTCTCGATCGCGGTCTGGTCGGGGGCTGAGGACTCGACGCGCGACCTCTTCCACTGGATTTCGGCGGCGATCGCGCTGCCCACCACGATCTTCGCGGGCCAGCCCTTCTTCGCCAATGCCTGGGCGAGCTTGCGCGGCGGGCGTCTCGGGATGGATGTGCCGATCTCGCTCGCGATCCTGCTCGCGCTCGGGATTTCGCTGTTCGAGACGATGCATTCCGGCGCGCATGCCTATTTCGAAGCGGCGACGATGCTCACCTTCTTCCTGCTGGTGGGCCGCTATCTCGACTATCGCACCCGCGCCGTGGCGCGCTCGGCCGCCGAGGAACTGGCCGCGCTGGAAGTGCCCCGTGCGACAGTGTTGCGCGACGGCGAGGAAGTCACCGTGCCCGTGGGCGAACTTGTGCCCGGCGATCTGATCCGGGTGCGCCCGGGGGGCCGTATCCCCGCCGATGGCGAAGTGACCGAAGGCCAATCCGAGAGCGACCGCTCGCTGCTGACCGGCGAAAGCCTGCCCGTGCAGGTGCTGCCCGGCATGACGCTCTCCGCCGGTGAGGTGAACCTGACCGGGCCGCTGACCCTGCGCGTGACGGCTGCGGGTCGCGACAGCTCGCTGCATCGGATGGCCGATCTCGTCGCGATGGCCGAAAGCGCGAAGACCAAATACACCTCGCTCGCCGAACGGGCCGCGCGGGCCTATGCGCCGATCGTGCATATCCTGTCCTTCAGTGCGTTCTGCGCCTGGGCCTGGATCACGGGCGGCGATTTCCGTCTGGCGGTGAATATCGCCGCCGCCGTGCTGATCATCACCTGCCCCTGTGCGCTGGGGCTTGCGGTGCCTGCGGTGGTGACCGCCGCATCGGGCAAGCTGTTCCGCAAGGGGCTCCTGATCAAGGATGGCACCGCGCTGGAGCGTATGGCCGAGATCGACACGGTCGTCTTTGACAAGACTGGCACGCTGACCATGGGCGCGCCGCGCCCGCAGAACCTCTCCGACCTCTCGCCCGAGGCGCTGTCCGTCGCGATGGCGCTGGCCGAAGGCTCGAGCCACCCGCTCGCACGCGCGCTGCACGAGGCGGCGGCAGGGCAGGGTGGCGTCCCCGCCACGCTGAGCGATCTGCGCGAAGTTCCGGGTTACGGCGTCGAAGGTGTCTGGCAGGGACAGCGCGTGCGGCTCGGTCGTGCGAACTGGATCGGCGCTGCCGAGGGCGCGACGACCGCAACCCATCTCAAGATCGGCGAGGCAGCCCCGATCTCGATCCGTTTTGCCGACACGCTGCGCACCGGGGCCGAAGAGGCCGTTGCCGGTCTGAAAGCGCAGGGCAAGCAGGTCTGGCTGGTGTCGGGCGATGTCGAAGGTGCGGTGAGCGATCTCGCCGCACGCCTCGGGATCGACACCTACCGCGCCGGTGCCTTGCCCGCGGAAAAAGCGCAGCTCGTGAGCGATCTCACCCAACAGGGCCACCGCGTGCTCATGGTGGGCGACGGTCTCAACGACACCGCCGCGCTGGCGGCCGCCCATGTCTCGGTCTCACCCGCCTCCGCACTGGATGCGGCGCGCACGGCGTCGGATATCGTGCTTCTGGGTAAGGATCTCGCGCCGGTCTCCGATGCCGCTTCGATCTCGGTGCGCGCGCGCCGCCGGATCAAGCAGAACTTCGGCATCTCCATCGTCTACAATATCATCGCCGTGCCGCTCGCGCTGACCGGGCTTGCGACGCCGCTGATGGCGGCGCTCGCGATGTCGGCAAGCTCGATCACGGTCTCGCTCAACTCGCTGCGCCTGCGCTGAAAGGAGCCCCTCATGGAGGTTCTTCTCTATTCGATTCCGATTTCCCTGCTGCTCGGTGGGATTGGCCTCGGGGCGTTTTTCTGGTCGCTGAAGAACAGTCAGTATGACGACCCGAAAGGCGATGCCGAGCGCATCCTGTCCGACGAGTTCGACGATCACCCGAAGCAGGACTGAGCGCGCGACGCGAGGGCAGGACCGGACGGGCCAAGCCATGCAGAACCGCGCTCGCTTCGTCTTGGCACAAATATCCCCGCCGGAGGCTCCTTTCGGTGCGATCCGCGCGGCGGGTGCCATAAGGTCCGGAAAAAGGAAAAGCCGCGCTGACCAAGCGCGGCTTTTCATATTTTGCCCCTAAGGGAAGACTCTCAGGGGCCGACCACTTTGCAGTCCATAGCGCGAGACTCGAGCCTTGCACAGGCCAGTTGTGCCATGTCTTGGGTCATTCCTACGAAATTCGCCTCATAACCGGTCTTTCGGGTGGCCACTTTGCGCAAAGCTTCGCCCAAAGTGTCGCTTTCCATCAGCGCCGTGGTCAGCATGTGGCGCTCTGCAGCGAATCGCGAACCGAACAGCCCGAGGCTGACACCCCAGTTTCGCCCACCCGAGCTGGAGACACGGGCGACCACGCGCGGTTTCTGTTCGGGAGCCGGGGCAGGGGGGGTGAGAGCGGCGAGGATGATCTCGCTTTTGCGCTTCTCGGGGGCTGCGGCCATCTGCGCGGTCTCGGGCTGCGGGTCCGTCGACTGCACGAAGCTGGACGGAGCCTTGGCGCTATCGGACTTGCCGTTTTGATCCAGATCGAGCGTATGCGCCTCGGCCAGTTCCATCGTCTCCGGCTGCGGCTGGGTAGACTGGACGAATTTCGGGCCGTCCGACGCGCCGGGCTCGTAGGAGGCAAGCTGCACGTCGCTCGGCTCTTCGCTGCCATCCGCGCTGGCCTTGCCGGCGGCGACGGCGGCGTCATGCGCCTGCGCCTGTGCCAGCGGGGTGGCCTTGGTCACCTCGGCAGGTAGCGCCTTCGTCGCGTCCGCGACCTGAATCTCGCGCGGGTTGCGCTGCGGGCGGGGGCTTGCGGTGATCTCCGCGCCGATCCCGAGCGTGCCGGCATCGGCCACGACGACATCTTGCGTGTCCGCAGTAGCGTCCTGCGCGCCTTCGGCCACGTCCTCGGGGATGTCGGTGCTCTCATCCACCTGATCGGCCTGCACCGCGGCGGCGAGCGCCATCGAGATCGCATCGCTATCCGCAGTCGGCGCGGTCGGGCGGATATCGGGGCGCGGGCTTTTCTTCGGCGCGAGGTTCGCCATCAGCATCGGCGATTGCGCGGGCTCGATATATTGCGGGATCCGGGGGCGGTTCGTCGGCGCGTTATTCGGCGCGCGCTTGAAGCCCAGATCCAGCAGATCGGCCATTTTCGCGTTGCGCTGCGCGGTGGAGGTGCCGCCGAAGACGGTCGCGATGATGCGCTTGTTGCCGCGCTGTGCGGAGGCGGTCAGGTTGAAGCCCGAGGCCGAGGTATAGCCGGTCTTGATGCCATCCGCGCCCTTGTAGGCCGCGAGGAATTTGCGGTTCGTCGAATAGACGGTGCGCACTTTCGCATCCGCCGAGCGGCGCGAGAAGATGTTGTAATATTGCGGGTAGTCGAAGAACAGGTGACGGCCCATGATCGTCATGTCATGCGCCGAGGACAGGTGGCCCTTGCGGGTCAGGCCGTTGGCATTGACGAAATGGGTGTTCTTCATGCCCAGCTGCCGGGCGGTGCGGTTCATCCGCGCGGCGAAACCTTCTTCCGAGCCGCCGATGTAATCGCCAAGCGCCGCAGCGGCGTCATTGGCGGATTTGATCGCGGCGGCGCGGATCAGGTAGCGCACCGCGATCTTCTGACCGGGACGCAGACCGAGACGCGAGGGCGGCTGGCTGGCGGCGTGCTTCGTCACGGTGACGATGGAATCGAGGCTGAACTCGCCATGCTCGATCGCCTGGAAGGTGATGTAGAGCGTCATCATCTTCGTCAGCGACGCCGGATGCAGCGGCGTGTCAGCGTTCTTGGAGTAGAGAACTTCGCCCGATCGCATGTCCATGACCATCGCCGCGTAGGGCGCGGCCTGCGCAGCGATCGGCGCAATGAGTGTCAGAAGGATTACGAATAGCCCATCACGGACCCAGCGCATCAGCGTGGTCACGGCTTCACCTATTTCACTGCCTCAATTTGACCCCTTTGCGATACCGATCTTGAGCCGGTTTCCGGGGTTTATATTAGCGGGAAGCGTAGCACGGGTCTCTCAGGCTGAAAACTCCCTATTTTCAAGCGCTTTCACTGCGACATTCATGCAATACCGCAAGATGTGGTGGGCTGCTCGCGGCAGTCTGTCTATAGGTGGTGTATTTCGGACACAGGTGCGTGAGGTCAGCGGAGCATGACGCCACGCAATGCAGGGCTCAATCGGTGATTTTCGCGATCAGGTCGGGCAATGCACCGAGGTCGGGCAATTCGGCGAAGCGCGGATGCTCCATCGGGGGCTCGGCATGCTCGAAAGCCCATGTCAATTCATGGGGCACATGCACGCCCCAGCCGCCCGCCTCGATCATCGGGATCACGTCGGATTTAAGCGAATTGCCCGCCATCAGGCCATGCTCCGCCCCTTCGGCATGGCGCGCGAAAATCTCGGTGTAGACCGGGGCCTTCTTGTCCGAGACGATCTCGACCGCGTCGAACAACTCGCCCAAGCCTGACTGCGCCAGCTTGCGCTCCTGATCGATCAGGTCGCCCTTCGTCACCAGAAGGATGCGGTAGTCGTCCGACAGCGCCTCGATCGTTTCGCGCGCATGGGGCAGCAGCTCGATCGGGTGCGACAGCATCTCGCGCCCCGCGGCGAGAATCTCCGACAGGATCGTCGCGGGCACGCGGCCTTCGCTGACTTCGATTGCCGTTTCGATCATCGACAGGGTGAAGCCTTTGATGCCAAAGCCGTAATGCGCGATGTTGCGACGTTCCGCCGCGATCAGCCGCTCTGCCAGATGATCGGGCTCGGCGTGGTCGCGCAGCAATTCGGTAAAGTGGTCATGCGTGAGTTGAAAGAAACGCTCGTTATGCCAGAGCGTATCATCCGCATCGAAGCCAATCGCCGTGAGCCGCATGGTCCCGCCTTTCTCGTCACAGGTGTCGAAGGACTTTTCATATGTCACGAAGACCCTATATTCCGCCAGAGCCCCTCAACGAATCCTGATGCCGGAGCGCCCTTGACCGAGCCTCTTTACATGATGTCCGACGACGACCAGGACGACGGCGATAATGACGCGTCCCTCGCGACCAAGACACGGCCGAAGACGCAGCGCCCGCCGATGTACAAGGTCATGTTGTTGAACGACGATTACACGCCGATGGAATTCGTCGTCCATATCCTCGAGCGGTTCTTCGGTCTGAACCACGCTCAGGCGTTCGAGATCATGCTGACCGTGCACAAGAAGGGCCTTGCGGTGGTCGGGGTGTTCTCTTTCGAGGTGGCCGAGACGAAGGTGGCGCAGGTGATGGATTTCGCGCGCCGCCACCAGCACCCGCTGCAATGCACGATGGAGAAGGACTAAAGGCCGCCCAAGCGGTTCCTTGCAAATTCAGTCGCGCCCGCCTATTCGGCGGGCTCGTTTCTTTCAGAGGGTTCCCTGCATGAGCCATCCGCGACTTTCGCTCGCTCTCGAGATGCCCGAGGCGCTTCCGCCCGAGGGAGACATCGCGCTGTTCGCGCCCGTGGGCACGCTGGACCTCGGCGGTCTGCCGGTCGATCGCCTCGTCGCGATCCAGCCCGAGAAGCCCGATCATGACGTGCTCGCGCAGCGCGGCGTTCGCGTTTCGCCGAGTGCCGAGGGCAGCTATGCCGCCGCGATCATCTTCGCGCCCCGTGCCAAAGCCGAAGCCCGCGCGCTGATCGCCGAAGCCTGCCAGCGCGTGGCGCCGGGCGGGCCGATCTATGTCGACGGCGTAAAGACCGAAGGGATCGACTCGCTGCTCAAGGAGTTGCGGGGACGGGTGGAGCTGTCCGCGCCGATCGCAAAGGCCCATGGCAAGATCGCATGGTTCTTCGCAGCCCCCGACCTGCTGACCGACTGGGCGGCGCAGGACATTCACCCGGTCGAAGGTTTCGTGACCCGTCCGGGCGTGTTCTCCGCGGATGCGGTGGATGAGGGCTCGGCGCTTCTGGCCGAATGCCTGCCCGATAGCCTGCCGTCGAAAGTCGCCGATCTCGGCGCGGGCTGGGGCTGGCTCTCGGCTCAGATCCTCGCCAAGAAAGGCGTTGAACGGCTCGATCTGGTGGAATCGGATGCGGTCGCGCTGGACTGCGCGAAGCGCAACATTTCCGATCCGCGGGCGCAGTTCCTCTGGGCCGATGCCACGCGCCATGTGCCGGAAGAGCGCTATACCGCCGTCGTGATGAACCCGCCCTTCCACGGGGCCGCGCGCGGGGCCGATCCGGCGCTGGGGCTGGCCTTCATTCAGGCCGCACGCGGGATGCTGTCGCTGTCGGGCACGCTTTGGATGGTGGCGAACCGCCATCTGCCCTATGCCGACGCGCTCGCCGCCGCGTTCCACGAGATTGAAGAGATCACGCCGCCCAGCGGCCCTTCGACCCGTTTCCGTATCATCCGCGCTGCCAAGCCGATCCCCGCCGGGAAGACCCCGGGGAAATCGGCGGGCACGCGCGCCACAGCCGAGCCGAAACGCCGCCTTGCCCCTCGCAAGCGGCGCTAAGCTCGCCTAACCTGCCTCAACATCCACGAGGAGACGCCCAATGTCCCTTTCTGTTTCCGGCAAGACCGTCATCGTCACGGGCGCAGCCCACGGTATCGGTCAGGCCATCGCGCGCCATTTCGTCGATCGCGGCGCGCAGGTGATGTTTGCCGATATCGATGAAGAAAAGCTTGCCGCCGAACTGGGCGACACGGCCAAGACCGAAGGGCCGGTGCGCTATTTCTCGGGCGATCTGTGCGAGAAGCTGGCGGTGAAGAACCTGCTCTCGGCCGCGGTGGACGCGTTCGACCGGATCGACATTCTGGTGAACTGTGCGCGCACCTTCGCGCCCTGCGACCCGCTCGATCCGTCCGTCGAGGTGCTCGATTCGATGCTGTCGCAGAACATGAAATCGGCGCTTCGCGTCAGCCAAATGACCGCCAAGCGGATGATCAAGCAGGCCGAGGATGAGGGTCGGACCGAGGGCGAGATCGGTTCGATCATCAATGTCTCGACGCTGGCCTCGAACCGTACCCAGCCCGAGCTGATGGCCTATTCGATCGCCTGCGCCGCGCAGGATCAGGCGATCCGCTCGCTCGCCGTGGCGCTCGCGCCGAAGCGGATCCGGGTGAACGGGGTCAGCTTCGCCTCGGTCATGAGCCGCTCGCTGCAAGATGCGCTGAAGGAAAACGACGACTGGCGAGAGGCGATCTGCGAAGGCACGCCGCTGGGCCGGATCGCGCCGCCGTCGGAGCTGGCAGAGACGGTGCAGTATCTGGCGTCTTCGGGGGCGAGCTTCGTCACCGGGCAGATCATCAATGTCGATGGCGGGCGCAGCCTTCTCGACCGCGTGCAGGTCCCGGCCTTCTAAGGCTCAGGACCGCGCCGCGCGCCGGTCCATCGCCCAGAGCGCGCCCGCGCCGGCCACGCCCAGAAGCGCGCCAGCGGCTGCGGCCAGCTCATAGCCCGCAAGCGCCGTGCCAATGGCGAAGATCGCGGCGGAGAACCCGTCGCCTGCCAGTTTTTGCAACGCCATGAGCGACGCTCCCGCGCCGGGCCGGTTCGACAGCAGATCCTGCAGGTAGGCCATCGGCTGGGTCAAAACGACCGCCCCGCCGATCGCGCCGGGCAGGGCGAGAAACCAGACGTAAGGCGTCGGCGCCAGCAGCGGCAGCAGCCCCAGATGGGTCGCGTAAAGCGCAGCCCCGATCCAGATCATCGTCGTGCGCTCGATCCGGCCCAGAACCAGCGGCAGGGCCAGCATGAAGGGCACTTCCAGCCCCGCCATGAGGCCCGCGTATAGCGCGGTATCGGCGGCCCCGCGACCGGGCGTCGCCTCGAACACGAGCCCCATCACGACGAGATAGAGCATGATCGACCCGTTGATCGTCCCAAGCGCCACGACGCGGGCGAGGATCGGCAGATTCGCCATCTCGTGCAGGGATTGCCGGAAAGTCAGCCCCGATTTCGGGTCGGGCCAGCGCGTCGCCCCGTCGCGCGGCCAGAACAGGAAGGTCAGCGCGAGGATCGTGGCCCCGAGCGTCAGCGTCACCGGGTAGATCGAGGTCATCGCAGCGCCTCGGTCGAAGACCACCGACCAGATCGGCAGCACCACCACCCAAGGCAGCGCGAAGAGCGCGCGCAGCGTCGAGAGGATCGCGGGGCGGTCCTCAGCGGGGTGGGTCGAGGCCGCCAGCCGCGACAGTGCGAAGAGCTGGCCGAAGATCGATGCCGAGAGCGGCAGGATCAGCGCGTTGGCGATCACGAAGACCACCCAGTTGTCGCCCGCCAGCACCAGCCCCGAGCCCACGATCAGCATCGCCGAGGTGCCAAGTGCGATGGCCCGGCGGTTCGCGCGCTGATCGGCGAGGATGCCAAGCCCGACCGAGGCGGAGACCGACAGCACCGATGCCACCATCAGAACGCCCGAATACGCACGGTCCGAGAGGCCGAACACCTTGATCGCCAGCGCCGAGACATAGGGCCCCATCGTCGCCGCATGGGCGCCGAACAGCACCAGCAAAATGGCGGCGAGACGCAGAGCAGGATCGGAGAGGACAAGGCGGATCGGACGTAGCATGTCGCCGCTTTGCGCCTTCGGGCGTCCAAGTTCAAGAGGCAGCCGCGAAGCCTTACTCGTGGAGCTACAAAGGCTTAGCGAAATGCTCGGCGAAAAACCGCCACAGGCAGGGAACGGCGGCGCTGGAACGCTAGTTCAAAAGGCAGGGCGGGAGAGGTTGTACATGTAAAAGGAAGCATCATGCTCTCGCGTCATATCGCACTGAAGTTCGACAATGTGATCCGCAATATCCTGCTGCGCGCCGAGGTTCCGCCCGCGCAGGTGACGACCCCGCGTCTGGGCCGTCTGGAAGATGCCGAAACCGCTCTGGAACAGGAGTGCGCCCGGGTGGTGCTGGCGATGCCGCAAGAGGAGCGCGGGGTTCTGAGCCTCACCTACGGCCTCAGCGGTCACGCCCCGATCCCGCCGCACCGTGCCGCCGACGTGCTCGGTTGGACGCTGATCCAGACGATGACGATAGGGGAAGGCGCGATCCTGCGGTTGCGCAACGCCAAATCCGCGCGTGCCGCGTTCGAGCCGCTTCTGGAGGCCTTGCATCCGCGCCTGCTCGCGGCGGCGGACGAGATCTACGAGATGCGTCTGGCCGATGTGCCGCGCAAGCGCCGCGACAAGGTGCTCAAGACCCTCTGGTGCGATATCAGCCCGCTGGAACGCCTTGCCCTGCGCGGCTTCGGCGACGGCGAGGTCCCCGAGATGGAGCGGGCGCTGGAGCGTCGCGCCGCCGGTCAGCTTCTGTGCTGAGTGCTCAGCGCCAGTCGAAGAACCCTTCGCCCGCCTGAGACAGCAGATCGCGCGCGAGGTGCTCGCCCATCGCGGCGCCCTCGTCGATATTGCCCCAGCGCTCGCCCGCGAGCGCCTCGGAGCCGTCGGGACGCAGGATCTGGCCGCGCAGCCAGAGCCGGCCGCCCTCGATCAGCGCGAGCCCCGCAATCGGCGTTTCGCAAGAGCCGTCCAGCGTCGCGAGGAAGGCACGTTCCGCCAACAGGCGCTGCTCGGTGACCAGATCATGGATCGGCGCGAGGAGCGCCTCGGCGCGGGCATCGGCCATCCGGCGTTCGATCCCGATCGCGCCTTGCGCGACGGCCGGCAGCATCTCCTCGGGGGCGATGGGCCCGCGCGCCGAGTCCTCCATCCCCAGACGACGCAGCCCCGCATAGGCGAGGAAGCTCGCCGCCGCGACGCCGTCCGCCAGCTTCTTCAGCCGGGTCTGCACATTGCCGCGGAACTCGACAAGTTTCAGATCGGGGCGCACATGGGCAAGCTGCGCCCGGCGGCGCAGGCTCGACGTGCCGACCGTCGCCCCTTCGGGCAGGGCCATGATCGAGTCGTATTCGAGGCTGACGAAGGCATCGCGCACGTCTTCGCGCGGCAGGTAGCAATCGAGCACCAGCCCCTCGGGCTGCTCGGTCGGCATGTCCTTCATCGAATGCACGGCGATATCGATGCGGCCATCGACCATGGCCTCTTCGATTTCCTTCGTGAACAGGCCCTTGTTGCCGATCTCCTTGAGCGGCTTGTCCGCCGCGATCATCGCCCGGTCGTCGCCCGTGGTCTTGATCACCACGACTTCGAAAGCGTCTTCGGGCAGACCATGCGCGGCCATCAGCCGGTCTCGGGTCTCATAGGCCTGCGCCAGCGCCAGCGGCGAGCCGCGGGTGCCGATCTTGAGCGGGGATTTCGCATCGGGCATCTGTGTCATGGCCTTGGAATATCCGCGACAGATGGACCTTGCAAGAAGCCCTGCGCTTGACATGACGCCACAGGTCGCGTCGAAGGGGTGCAAAGAGGAGGCGCGAGAATGACCGACAAGACGATCCTGCGAGCTTTGAAAGGCGAAGTGCTGCCGACCCCTCCGGTCTGGATGATGCGGCAGGCGGGGCGCTACCTGCCGGAATATCGCGCGACGCGGGCGAAGGCGGGCGACTTCCTGTCGCTGTGCTACAATCCCGAACTGGCCGCCGAAGTGACGCTGCAACCGATCCGCCGCTACGGCTTCGACGCGGCGATCCTGTTTGCCGACATTCTGCTGCTGCCGCAGGCTCTGGGCGCCGATCTGTGGTTCGTCACCGGCGAGGGTCCGCGCCTCTCGACCATCACCGGGGCGGAAGGCTTCGCCAAGCTCAAGACCAAAGACGACATCCACGAGACGCTCAACCCGGTCTACGAGACCGTCTCGATCCTCTCGGAAGAACTGCCGAAAGAGACCACGCTGATCGGTTTCGCCGGCGCGCCGTGGACCGTCGCGACCTACATGATCGCGGGTCGCGGCACCAAGGATCAGGGCCCGGCCCATGCGCTGAAGGCAGAAGATCGCGAAACTTTCGTGAAGATCATCGACCTGCTGACCGTCTCGACCATCGAATACCTGTCGAAACAGGTCGAGGCCGGGGCCGAGGTCGTGAAGATCTTCGACAGCTGGGCGGGCTCGCTCAAGGGGCAGGATTTCGAGGATTTCGCGGTTGAGCCGACGCGCAAGATCATCTCCGAGATGAAAGCGCGCTTCCCGGGCCTGCCGGTCATCGCCTTCCCGCGTGAAGCGGGCGAGGGTTATATCGGCTTCCACCAGAAGACCGGCGCCGATTGCGTCGCGCTCGACAATTCGATCACGCCGGAATGGGGCGCCGAGCATGTGCAGGTGTCTGGCTGCGTGCAGGGCAACCTCGCATCCTCGCATATGGTCACCGGCGGTCAGGCGCTGATCGACGAGACGCGCCATGTCGTCAAAGCGTTCAGCAAGGGCCCGCATATCTTCAACCTCGGCCACGGGATCACTCCCGATGCCGATCCGGAGAATGTGGCGCTGATGGTCGAAACGATCCGCAACGGCTGACGCGCGGTTTCGACCGAGCGCGCGCGTCCGAGCGGTCGGGCGCGCATCCCTCTCTTCGTCTTGGCAAAAATATCCCGGGGTGAATGCGCGCAAGCGCAGAGGGGCAGCGCCCCTCCAACCTTGGCCCTATGCGCGCCTTATCCCCTCAATACCACTTCGCGACGGGCGGCAGGCTCATCAGAACCGCATCCGCATTATGCCCGGTCTCGAGCCCGAATTTCGTGCCCCGGTCATAGACGAGGTTGTACTCCGCATAGAGCCCGCGATGGCGCAGCTGGGTCTCGCGGTCCTCCTCGGACCAATCCTGCACCCGACGCTTCTCGATCAGTGGCTGGAAGGCGGGCAGGAAGCCCGCGCCCACCGATTGGGTGAAGGCGAAATCATCCTCCCACTCGCCGGTGTTCAGATCGTCGTAGAAAATCCCGCCGACGCCACGCGCACGTCCGCGATGGGGGATGAAGAAATACTCGTCCGCCCAGGCTTTGAAATGGTCGTAATAGGTCTTGTCATGGGCGTCGCAGGCGGCCTGCATCTCGGCGTGGAAATGCGCGGTGTCCTCGTCATACTCAAGACACGGATTGAGGTCCGCGCCACCGCCGAACCACCACGCGCCGGGCGTCCAGAACATGCGGGTGTTCATGTGTACGGCAGGGCAATGCGGGTTCTGCATATGGGCGACGAGGCTGATCCCCGCAGCCCAGAACCGCGGGTCTTCTTCCATCCCCGGTACGCCGCGTGCGGCCATCGCCTTTTGCGCGCGGGGCGCCAGTTCGCCCCAGACGGTGGAGATGTTCACGCCGACCTTCTCGAAGACGCGGCCGCCGCGCATCACGCTCATCTTGCCGCCGCCATGGTCCTCGCCGTTCGGCCCCTTGCGCTCGGTGGGCGTCACCTCGAAATGGCCCGGCGCCTGATCGGAAAGCGGGCCTTGCGCATGGCTGTCTTCCAACCCCTCGAACGCCGTGACGATCCGGTCGCGCAGGTCGGAAAACCACTGGCTCGCGCGGGCCTTGCGGGCGTCGAAATCCTCAACCGTGTCAGTCATGCGTAGGGCCTCCCAAATCTTTAGCGTGATCCTTATCAGGCGCCGAGGGATGCGGGAAGGGCGCGATTGATCGCGGTCGGAAGCGGGCGTAGGCTCGACTCATCAAGGAGATAGTCCATGCGCCACGCCCTCATGCTGATCCCGCTCGTCCTGCTCGCCGCCTGTGGCACCCCGCAGGAACGCTGCATCCGTCAATCCACGGCCGAATTGCGGCGCGTCACCGATCTGGTGAGCGAGGTGCAGGGCAATCTCGCGCGGGGCTATGCGTGGCAGAGCTACGAGACCACGTCGAGCCGATGGGAAATCTGCGGCTATGACACGATCACCAAGGGCGACAAGGTGATCCAGAAGCCGCGCATGTGCCTCGAGGATTACACGGTGACGCGGCAGCGCCCGATCCCGATCGATCCGGCCGCCGAGAAACGCAAGCTGGAAGCGCTGCTGAAGCGGCAGGCGGAGTTGTCGAAAGCCGCCGAGGCGCAGATCGCGGCCTGCAAAGCGGCCTATCCCGAAGAGGAGAGCTGAGCGCTCAGCTCCCCTGTTTCACCTTTGCGAGCAGCTCCAGCGCCTTCGGCCCCAGAGCAGAGACCACCTTCTTCACCCCTTCGGGCGAGGGGTGGATATTGTCGGGCTGCATCAGGTCGGTCTTGGCGCGCTCCTCGATCGGGGTCTCCGTGATCGGAGCGAGCAGGTTGGGCACCAGAACGGCATCGTATTTCTCCGCCAGATCGGGATAGATCGCGTCGAAATCCTGCTGATATTTCGGCCCGAAATTCCCCGGCGCGGGCAGCCCCGCCAGCAGCGCCGGAATACCCTTCGCCTGCAGTTTCGCCAGAATGCCATCGAGGTTCGCCCGTGCCTGTTCGGGCGGCAGCCCGCGCAGCAGGTCATTGCCGCCCAAGGCCACGATCACCGCGTTGGGCTGTGGCGTCAGCAGCCAGTCGATCCGCGACAGCCCGCCTGCGGTCGTGTCGCCCGAGACGCCGCCATTAATCACCTTCACATCCTGCCCATGACCCTGCAGCCAGCCCTGCAGCTGCGGCACCAGCCCGTCCGCCGGATTATCGAGCCCATAGCCTTGAGTCAGCGAGTCCCCCAATGCGAGGATCGACACCTCCGCCATCGCGGGCCCGGCCCCCAGCGCCAGCCCTGCGGCGACAAAACCCGCAGCGATCCGCTTGCGTATCCCCATCCGCGGCCCATATCCCTTTGAAGCAAAAGAAAGACGGCGCATGAGTGACACGATCCTTGAGTTGAAAGACGCGCGGCTTGCGCTCGATGGCAATACCGGGCCGGTCGAGATCCTCAACGGGATCGACCTGAGCATCGCGAAAGGGGAAAGCGTCGGGCTCACGGGGCCGTCTGGATCGGGCAAATCGTCGCTCCTCATGCTGATGGGCGGGCTCGAACGCGCCACCTCCGGGTCTGTCACCGCTTTGGGCCATGACCTCTCGAAGCTGTCCGAGGATGCGCTGGCGCGGTTTCGTCGGGGTAATATGGGGGTGGTTTTCCAAAGCTTCCACCTCATCCCGACGATGACGGCGCTGGAAAACGTCGCGATGCCGCTTGAGATCGCGGGGGTGGAGCGCCCGTTCGAGCGCGCCGCAGCCGAATTGGACGCCGTCGGGCTGGCGCATCGGCTCGAGCATTATCCCAGCCAGATGTCGGGCGGCGAGCAGCAGCGCGTGGCCCTCGCCCGCGCGGTCGCGCCCCGGCCTGCGATCCTGCTGGCGGATGAACCCACCGGCAATCTCGACAGCGCCACGGGCGAGACGATCATCGAACTGCTCTTCGGCCTGCAGGAAAAACACGGCGCGACGCTGGTGCTGGTGACCCACGCGCCCGAACTGGCCGCGCGCTGCGACCGGATCGTGGAGCTGCGCGACGGCGAAGTCGTGGGGGATCACATTGCAACGGGCACTCCCGCATGAGCCTCGCGCTCTCCATCGCCCGCCGCGAGCTGCGCGGCGGCATTCGCGGCTTCTGGGTGATGCTGCTCTGCCTGATGCTGGGCGTGGCGGCAATCGCTTCGGTCGGTCTGGTGCGCTCGGCCATCGAGCGCGCGCTGTCGGATCAGGGCGCGGTGCTGCTGGGCGGCGACGCGCAATACGAATTCACCTATCGCCGCGCCAAACCCGAGGAGCTGCAATGGATCACCGACCGCGCCACCGCGGTCTCCGAGGTGATCGATTTTCGCTCGATGCTGTCGACCGGCACCGATCCCGCCGACCGCGCGCTGACGCAGGTGAAGGCGGTGGACGGGGCCTATCCGCTGACCGGAAAGCTGCAGCTTGATCCGCCCGTTGCGCCGGACGCTTTGACGGGGCAGGGCGGCGTGCCGGGGATTTTCCTCGATCCGATCCTCGCCGACCGTCTGGGCCTGAGCCCCGGTGACAAGGTGCAGCTAGGCGGGCAGGACTTCGTGATGATGGCGCGGATCGTGCGCGAGCCGGATTCGACCGGCACGGGGATGGGGCTTGGTCCGCATTCCATCGTCTCGCTGTCGGCCATCGAGAAGACGCCGCTTCTCTCGCCGGGTTCGCTCTTCGAGACCGAATACCGCGCGACGCTACCGCCCGATACCGACCTCTCCACCCTGAAACAGCAGGCAGAGACCCGGTTCGACGGTGCAGGCATGCGCTGGTCCGACCGCCGCCGCGCCGCGCCGGGGGCGGAGCGTTTCGTGCAACGGCTGGGCTCTTTCCTCGTGCTGGTCGGGCTGGCAGGGCTGGCCGTGGGCGGCGTCGGCATCTCCGCCACCGTCGCCGCATGGATCGAACGCAAGGCCCCCACCATTGCCACCCTGCGCGCGCTTGGTGCGACCGGCAGTACGATCCGCGCGGCGTTCCTGATCCAACTTGCCGCTCTCGGCCTTGCGGGCATTCTCGCCGGGCTCGTCCTTGGCGCCGGTCTCGTCCTCGGCGCATCCGGGCTGATCGAACGGTCGCTGCCGCTGCCGGTCGAGATCGGCCTCGATCCCGGCCCGCTGGGCGAGGCCGCGCTCTACGGCGCACTGGTCGCGATGCTGTTTGCCCTCTGGCCGCTCTCGCGCATGTCGAAGATGCGCGCGGCGACGCTTTACCGCGACACCGGCGCAGGCCGCCGCCTGCCGGGCTGGCCCACGCTTGTGCTGACGGCGGCGCTTCTGACGATCATCGTCACCGTGTCGGCGTGGTTCTCGAGCCTCTGGACGCTGACGCTGGCGAGCCTCGGCGGCATCGCCGTGGCGCTTTTGATCCTGACGCTTGCCGCGAGCCTGATCCGCTGGCTGGCGCGCCGCGCGCAGCATAGCGCCCGGGGCCGCCCCGTGCTGCGAGCAGCCCTCGCCGCGATTGGCGGGCCGCGTTCCGAAGCGCGCTCGGTCATCCTCTCGCTGGGCCTCGGCCTCTCGGTTCTGGCGGCCGTGGGGCAGGTCGATAGCGGCTTACGCGGGGCCATCGACCGCGATTTGCCGAAGGTCGCACCCGCCTATTTCGTGATCGACATCCAGCCCGACCAGATCCAGCCCTTCACCGATCTGCTGGTGGATATGCCCGAGGTCACCAAGGTCGAAAGCGTGCCGATGCTGCGCGGCGTGATCACCAAGATCAACGGCGAGGACGCGCGCAAGACGCATGGCGAGCATTGGGTGCTGCGCGGCGATCGCGGCGTGACCTATGCCGAGACCCCGCGCGAGAAGATCACCGCGGGCGAGTGGTGGCCGAAGGATTATAGCGGCCCGCCGCTGGCCAGCTTCTCGGCCAAGGAGGCGCAGGAGATCGGCCTGAAGCTCGGCGATACGATCACGGTGAACATCCTCGGGCGCGACATCACCGCGAAGGTGACCTCGTTCCGCGACGTGGATTTCTCGACCGGCGGGATCGGTTTCGTTCTCACGCTCGATCCGGCGGCTTTGCGCGGCGCGCCCCATACATGGCTCGCCACGATCTACGCGCCGCCAAGCGCCGAGGCGCAGGTGATGCGCGATCTCGCGGAGCGTTTCCCCAATATCACTGCGATCCGCGTGCGCGACGCCCTGCAGCGCGTGACCGATGCGCTCTCGGCCATCGCACGGGCGACCTCGCTGGCCGCGGGCGTGACGCTGCTCACCGGCTTCGTCGTGCTGATCGGCGCGGCGGCGGCGGGCGAGCGCGAGCGGGCCTGGGAGGCGGCGATGCTCAAGACGCTCGGCGCCACGCGCGGGGCGATCCTTGCGAGCTTCGCGCTGCGTTCGGCGCTGATGGGCGCGGCGGCGGGGCTGGTCGCGATCCTCTTCGGCGGGCTCGCGGGCTGGGCCGTGGTCGATCTGGTGATGGGGGCGGAGTTCCATTTCGCGCCGATCCCCGCGCTTCTGATCGTCGCGGGCGGCGTGATCGCGACGCTGCTGGCAGGTCTCGTCTTCGCGCTGCGCCCGCTTGCGGCCCGGCCTGCGGGTGTGTTGCGCGCGCCTGAGTGAGGGCGGCATTGCCTGCAAAGGTTGGTCGCCTCCGGCGAGGATATTTCGGCCAAGAGGAAGGGAAGGCGCTTTGCTTCGCCTTGGCGTAAATATCCCCCGCGGAGCGTCCTTCGTTCGAAGAGGCGCAGGTCGCGGGTCAGCGCAACCCGGTTTCGCGGAGCAATCCGCGCCGTTTCGCCTCGTAATAATAGCCGCGCGAATACCATTTCACGGCGCGATCTTCCGAGCCATCCGAGACCAGCCATGCGCCGCGCAGGTATTTCACCGCGTATTTCAGGTTCGTGTCGGGATCGAGCAGGTCATGTGGCTTGCCGCGAAAGCCCATGCCGCGGGCGGTTTGCGGCAGGATCTGCATCAGCCCGTAATAGGGGCCGTTGCGGGCATCGGCGCGGTAGCGGCTCTCGCGCTGGACCACGCGGTGGGTGAGGCTGCGCGGCACCCCGTAATGGTCGGAATAGCGGTTGATCAGGGCGCGGATTTCCGGCGTCTCGTTGCGATGGAGCGGCAGCGCATAGGCCGGTTTCGGCATCGGCCGCGGCGAGCCGCCACAGGCCGCGAGGGCGCCGAGCGAGAGCAGGAAGAGGCGACGAGTCAGCATGCGGGCGCTCCGAAGGTGGGTCGTCGCAGCTAAACGTGCTCCTTGCCGCTTGGGAAGGGCGGAGTTCCAGCCTCGGCGCGCTCTCGCCGATCCGCGCCCGGATCAGCGCAGGGCGCGGCGCAGGCGCAGCGCGTTGGTGACCACGAAGACCGAGGAGAACGCCATCGCGCCCGCCGCCAGCATCGGTGACAGACCGGGCCCGCCGAAGGGCACGAGGATGCCCATCGCGACCGGGATCAGCGCGACGTTATAGGCAAAGGCCCAGAACAGGTTTTGCCGGATGTTGCGCATCACCGCGCGCGACAGTTCCAGCGCCATCGCGACGCCGTTGGGATCGCCGCGCATCAGCACGACCTCGGCGGCCTCGATGGCGACATCGGTGCCGGTGCCGATTGCGAGCCCCACATCGGCGGCCGCCAGCGCAGGCGCGTCATTGATGCCGTCGCCCACGAAGGCGACCGGGCCGATCTGGCGCAGGCTTTCGACCGCGTCGCGTTTGCCGTCGGGCAATACTTCGGCCTCGATCCGGTCGATGCCGAGATCGTGGCCGACCGCTTCCGCAGTGGCGCGGGTGTCGCCGGTGACCATCGCCACCTGTTTGCCCGCCTTGTGCAGAGCGTCGACCGCTTCGCGCGCCTCTGCCTTGATCGGATCCGACAGCGCCATAAGGGCGACGGGCCGGTCGTCGAGCGACATCCAGACCGGAGTGCGGCCTTTTGCGGCCAGCGCCTTCGCGCGCTCGGCGAAGGGGGCGATATCCGCGCCTGCCTCTTCCATCGCACCGGCATTGCCGATCCAGAGCTTCGCGCCTTCGGCCTGCGCGCGCAGCCCCTTGCCGGACAGCGCCTTGACGCGTTTGACCGGCGCATGGGCGATGCCGCGCGTCTCGGCCTCGGCGAGGATCGCGCGGGCCAGCGGATGTTCCGAGCGCGCTTCGGCGCCTGCGGCCAGCGCGAGGATTTCCGCCTCGGGCAGATCGGCGAGCGGCTCGAGATCGGTCAGGGCGGGGTGGCCTTCGGTCAGCGTGCCGGTCTTGTCGAAGCCCACGACTGCGACTTCCGAGAGCCGTTGCAGCGCGTCGCCACGGCGGAACAGCAGGCCCAGTTCGGCGCCGCGCCCGGTGCCCACGAGGATTGAAACGGGCGTCGCCAGACCCATCGCGCAGGGGCAGGCGATGATCATCACCGAGATCGCCGCGACGAAGGCATGCGAAAAGCCCATGCTCGCGATCATCCAGATCGCGAAGGTCAGGAGCGACAGCGCCATGACTACGGGCACGAAGACGCGGGTGACCTTGTCGACCAGGGCCTGCACCGGAAGTTTCGCGCCCTGCGCGGCTTCGACCATCGCGATGATCCGCGACAGGACGGTGTCGCCGCCGGTCGCGGTGACGCGGTAGCTGAGTGCGGATTCGCCATTCACGGTGCCGCCGGTGATCGGATCGCCTTCGGATTTCGCGACAGGCACTGGCTCGCCGGTCAGCATGCTCTCGTCGATATGGCCGGCGCCCTCGGCGATCACCCCATCGAGGGCTACGCGCTCGCCGGGGGCGAGCAGAAGGATGTCGCCGGGCACGAGTTCCTCGATCGGACGTTCCTCGACACCATTTTCGGTCTGCACGCGCGCGGTCTTGGGCTGCAACCCGATCAGCCGCGAGATCGCCTCGCCTGCGCGGCCCTTGGCGCGCGCCTCCAGCCAGCGGCCCAGCAGGATCAGCGTGACGATGGTCGCCGCCGCCTCGAAATAGACGCCGCGCGCGCTCTCGGGCAGAAGCCCGGGCGCAAGCGTGACGAGGGCGGAATAGACGAACGCGGCGAGCGAGCCCATCGCGACGAGCGAATTCATCTCGGGCGAGCCGCGCAGCAGGGCAGGCACCCCGATGCGCAGAAAGACGCGGCCGGGGAAGGCCAGCACCAGCGCGGTGAGGATCATCTGCACCCACCAGCTTGCTTCGATCCCGATCGTATTGGCGATCAGGTGATGCATGCCGGGGATCATATGCGCGCCCATCGCGAGCACGAAGACCGGTGCGGTCAGCGCGAGCGCGGTCAGGAACTGGCGCTTGAGCTGGCGCGCCTCCTGCATCTGGCGCTCGGCGGCGCTGGGACCGCTGGCCATCTCCTCTTTCAGACGGCCCGGATAGCCCGCCTGGTCGAGCGCCGTTTTGAGGCTTTCGAGATCGGCAGGCCCGTCGAACTCGACATGCGCACTGCGCGCCATCAGGTTGGCCGAGGCGTTCTGCACGCCGGGTTGTGCCAAAAGTGCGCGTTCGACCCGTCCGGTGCAGGCCCCGCAATGCATGGCGTCGATGATAAAAGTGGCTTCGCTCATAGGGCGTTATCTGATCCTGCACGGGGCTGCGGTCAAGCGTCGCGCGACATATGCAAGCAATTGAATTTGTCGTGAGGAACTGTTATATCTTCTGACAACGTAACCTTTTTCGTGGAGTGCCCTCGAATGAACCTCGACCGTGCGATTTTTGCCTTTGCTGGCGTGATGATCCTGATCTCGCTGCTGCTGGCCGTTTATGTCTCGATGTACTGGCTGTGGTTCACCGCCTTCATCGGCGCGAACCTGCTGCAATCGGCGTTCACCGGCTTCTGCCCGGCTGCGATGATCTTCGGCAAGTTCGGCATCAAATCGGGCTGCGCTTTCGGTAAGTAATCGACAAAGCGGCAACGATTGGCGCTGGCCTTTTTCTGACCCGAGACCAAATTCTTGAGAGGGTGGGGCGGCTTTGCTAGCCTCACCCTTGGTTTGTGTCGAACGCTTTGCCGGGAGACGCCGCAGGATTTTGCAGGAGTTTGATAATGGATCGCCGCGCTTTTCTTCTCTCGCTGGCCGCCTTGCCCTTCGCAAGCCTGCCCGCCTTTGCCGCAACCGAACCCGCGCAAAGCGTCGAGACCGGGCCGGCCAAGCGCTGGCCGATCGGGTCGCAATATTATCCGACGAAAGTGGCGGTGAAACCGGATCTGCCGGTGGGCTCGATCATCATCGTCTCGGATAAGTTCTTCCTCTATCACATCACCGCGCCGGGCGTGGCGATGCGTTACGGCGTGGCCGTGGGCAAGGACGAGTTGAAGTTCCGCGGCACCGCGACGGTGGCGCGCAAGGTCAAATGGCCGAGCTGGACGCCCACCCGCGAGATGATCGAACGCAATCCGGCCTACAAGAAATACGAGGACGGGATGGAGGGCGGGCCGCAGAACCCGCTCGGCGCGCGGGCGATGTATCTGTATCAGAACGGGCGTGACACGGCGATCCGCATCCACGGCACGACCGAGCCGGGTTCGATCGGGCACGCGGTTTCGAACGGCTGTATCCGGATGGTGAACGATCATGTCATCGATCTGTTCAACAGCGTTCCCGTCGGCACGCAGGTCACTGTCTACTGATGAAACTTACCTCGATTGCCGAGGTCGC
Organism: Thioclava sp. DLFJ4-1; assembly: GCF_002020145.1. Lineage (NCBI taxonomy): Bacteria > Pseudomonadati > Pseudomonadota > Alphaproteobacteria > Rhodobacterales > Paracoccaceae > Thioclava > Thioclava sp. DLFJ4-1. The sequence goes on along the minus strand of NZ_MPZT01000002.1, from coordinate 138,322 downwards.
CGCGCTCGATTTCGACACGATCATCGACGTGCGCTCACCTTCGGAATTCGCCGAGGATCATATCCCCGGCGCCATCAATCTGCCCGTGCTCGACGATGAGGAGCGCGCCCGCGTCGGCACGATCTACAAGCAGGTCGCGCCATTCGATGCGCGCAAGATCGGCGCGGCGCTGGTGGCGCAGAATGCAGCCAAACATCTGCAGGGTCCGTTGGCCGACAAGGAAGGCGGCTGGCGGCCGCTGGTCTATTGCTGGCGCGGCGGGCAGCGTTCGGGGTCGTTCGCGACGATCCTCAAGCAGGTCGGCTGGCGCGTGGAGCTTGTCGAGGGCGGCTACAAGGCCTTCCGGTCGCTCGTGGTGGAGGCCGGGCTTGCCGAGATGCCCTGTCCCGTTGTCGTTCTCGACGGCAATACCGGCACCGCGAAGACCGATATCCTGAAAGCCGCGCGGGCGCAGGGGGCGCAGGTCATCGATCTGGAAGGGCTCGCCAATCATCGTGGCTCGCTCTTCGGGGCGATGGAGGGTGGCCAGTCGAGCCAGAAGGATTTCGAGTCGCGGCTGATCATGGAGATCGCGGCGCTCGATCCGGCGCGGCCGGTGCTGCTGGAGGCGGAAAGCTCCAAGATCGGCGATCTGCAACTGCCCGCGGGGATCTGGGCCGCGATCAAGGACGCGCCGCGCCTGCGAGTGCGTGCGCCGCTGTCGGAGCGGGCGCAGTATCTGGCGCGGGCCTATGCGGATATCACGGCGGATGCCGATCGGCTGCTGGCGGTGCTCGATCAGCTGCGGCCCTTCCAACCTGCCGAGCGGATCGCAGCGTGGCAGGCGCAGGCCACGGCGGGGGAATATGCGGCGCTGGCGGGCGAGCTGATGCGCGACCATTACGATCCACGATACGAGAAGCACCGCGCGCGCCATGTGGAACATGAGCGGGTGATCGAGGCGGAAAGCCTCGCGCCGGAGGCGATCGAGGGGCTGGCTGCGCAGGTGGTGAAAGAGGCGCAGGAGATGGCGGAGCGCTAAGTACGTGAGCCCTCCGCGCGGGCGACCAGTCCCGGGCCGCGCCCGACCCTCCCCCCCGGGAGGGCGCATCGGCGATGTCATCGCGAGTTGGAATGTCTTCCGGACTTGCGAGATAACGCGCCAAGCCACCGACCGGTCAAAGCGCCCACCCAAGGGTCGGGCGCGACCCTTTTCTCACCGCACCCGCAGGAACGCCGGACCCTCCGCAATCACGCCGATCTGCGCGGCGCGGTAGCCTGCCGCTTCCAGCTTTGCCAGAACCTCCGCAGCCTGCGCCGCGGGCACGCTGGCCAGCAACCCGCCCGAGGTCTGCGGATCGTGCAGCAGCTCCGTGCGTGGCCCCGGCGGCGCGGTCATCCGGCCTGCGCAATTGGCTATGTTTTGCGGCAAGAGCGTCGAGTGCTCGCCTGCCTCGGCCAAAGCCTCGGCCCCGTCGAGCAACGGGATCGCGGCAAGGTCGAGCTCTACCGCGACCCCTGATGCCTCGCACAGCCCCAGCAAATGCCCCGCGAGGCCAAAACCCGTCACATCCGTCATGGCAGAGGCCACGGGCGCGAGGATCGCGGAGGCCTCGGCAGAGCTGCGACCCATGCTCTCCAGCGCGCCTGCGACCACCTCGCCCGGCGCGTGTTTCGCCATCTCGGCGGCGAGGATCACGCCCGTTCCAAGCGGCTTCGTCAGGATCAGCACCTCGCCGGGTTTCGCGCCGTCTTGACCCAAAGGCCGCTCGGCCAGCCCGGTCACGGTGAAGCCCAGTGTCAGCTCCGCGCCCATCGAGGTATGGCCGCCGACGAGATCGCAGCCCGCGTCGCGGAAAGCCTCGGACGCCGCGCTAAGCATTTCGCGCAGAGCCCGTGCGCCCAATTCCTCGGATTGGCGGGGCAGGGTGACCTGCGCCAAGGCCGCCTGCGGGGCCGCGCCCATCGCCCAGGCGTCGCTCATCGCATGCAGCGCCACGATCCGGCCCAGCAGCCACGGGTCTTCGGTGAAGGCGCGGACGTGATCTGTGGTGAAGACTTGCGTCTGCGCGCCGCAAGACAGTACGGCGGCGTCGTCGCCCGGACCGCTCAGCACATCGGCGCGCGCGGGAGCAGGCAGATCGGACAGCGCCTCGCGCAGCGCCTGACCGCCCAGCTTCGCGCCGCAGCCGCCGCACATCGGCTTGCTGCCCAGCACCTCCGCGATCCCCTGCGCGTGCTCGCGGGGCAGGGGCGGCGTCGGCATCGCGGGCAGATCGTGGACCTTCGCCATGAACTTGCGGTCGATATGGTCCTTCCAGCGCCAGAGCCATGCACCGTTCAGCGGCAGGCCCCATTTGTCGGCCACCGCCTGTTTGCCGCCCGTGGAGATCAGCTTCAGATAATCGCGTTGCGGCTGATAGGTCTTCATCACCCCGCCTGACGCCGCCGCACGCAGGTTGGCGAAGAGCGGCTTCGCTTCGCGCACCGCATAGACGCCCGCCTTGGGGCGCGGCGCGTGGCTGAGATGGGCTACGTCGCCTGCGGCGAAGATCGCGGGGTCAGAGCTTTGCAGCGTCGGGCCGACCGTGACGAAGCCGTCGGTCAGATCGAGCCCGGTCTCGGGCAGCCAGTCAGCGGGTTTCGTGGCGCCTGTGCCGATGATGAAATCGGCCTCCGCCGTGCGGCCGCCTTCCAGCAGGAGCTGCCCTTTTCCCGCGCCGATCAGCGCCGCGTCGGTCTCGATGGTCACGCCAAGCCGCGCGCAGTGCGCCAGCATCGCGTTCCGAGCGCCGGTGCCAAGCGCGCGCAGCGCCTCGGGGGCTGCCTCATAGACCGTGACCTGCGCCTGCGGCAGACGGTGCGCGCAGGCCATCGCGAGCTCCACCCCCGCCACGCCGCCGCCGACCACGGCGACCTTCGGCGACTCGGGCGGATTGGCGGCGAAAGCGTCCCAGGCATCGGCGAAAGCGTCGAGCGGTTTCGCAGGCACCACATGGTCGAGGAAGCCCGGCAGTTGCGGCATCTCCGCCGTGATCCCGATATCGATCGAGGCCACGTCATAGGCGATCGGCGCACGCCCCGGCACTTCGATCAGCCGCCGCGCCCGGTCGATCCCCGTGGCGCGCCCCAGAACCAGCCGCGCGCCCGCATGCCGTGCGAGCTTCACCAGATCGAGCTGCAACTCGTCGCGGGTATAATGCCCCGCCACATGGCCCGGCAGCATCCCCGAATAGGCCGCGGAGGGCGTCGGATTGATCACGGTCAGCCGCACACCCGGCAGCGGGTTCATCCCCCACATCCGCAGCACCAGCGCATGGGTATGACCGCCCCCGATCAGAACGATATCGCGTGTCAGGGGCAGGGCAGGGGCGGCGTGCATGGTCTCTCCTTTTCCCCTCATGCCTAGCCTTTGCGCGCGGCTTCGCCAATTCCCAATATGCCGCAGCGAAATGGGGGGCAATTTTCCCGCAAAACGTCCTTGACTGGACGATCCGCTTTGCCTAGTTAGCCCCCCAGTGGCTAGGTAGCTCAGCTGGTTAGAGCACACGACTCATAATCGTGGGGTCGGGGGTTCAAGTCCCCCCCTCGCCACCACTCCTCCCCCCTCTTTCGGGAGAGATGCGAAAAGGGCGCCCCGCAGGGCGCCCTTTGCTTTTGTCTCAGGCTCAACCTCAGTTCGAGGCGGTGCGCAGAAGATCGGTGATCCGGCGCACTGCGGCACGGCGGTTGGCTTCCGAGGCGCCTTCGGTCTGCACCTTCAGGTCCTGTTCGCCATAGCCTTGCACCACGAGGTTCTCGGCGGGCACGTCGAAATACTCGCTCAGAGCCAGCGCAACCGATTCCGCGCGACGGTCCGAGAGCGCGAGGTTGTAGGCGGCGCTGCCGACCGCGTCGGTATGGCCTTCCACGAGGAACAGCTCGCGCGGGTTCTCGTCGATGCGCTGCTGGATCGCCTGACCCAAAGCCGAAAGGGCCTGCGCCTGATCGGGCTGGATCGCGGAGGAACCGGTCTCGAAGTTGATGTTCTCGACCGAGATCGCCGGGGCGAGATCGCGAACCGGGGTGATGTTGCGCACCTGCGAGAGTGTGAAGGTACGGTCGATGCCGCTCTGACGGGTCAGCGCATCGCGCAGAGCCTGCTCGTTGCTGGACGAAACCGTCGCGACGGGCTTGGGCTTGGGAAGCGCCGAGACGTCGACCGGGTCGGCGCCGCGCGCGTCGTCGACCAGCAGGTACTGCGTGCCGTCAGGCTGGACCAGCGTCCGCTTCAGGATCTGGCGCTGGGCGTCATAGACGGTGACGATCTGGCTGCCATCGGGCTTGGTCACGATCGTGCGCGACGAGCCGTCCGCGTAGTCCTGCGTGCGAATCTTCGAGCCGGGCTGACGCAGCAGCGCGTTGTCGTCCTTCACCAGTTGGTAGGAGCCGTCGGGCTGTTGCACCACGACGCGGTCGCCCGAGTTCACGGCCACTTTCGAGCCGTTGTTCAGGATCGCCCCCACGGCGAGCGCCCCAAGACCGGAGAGCGCGGCGGTTTCCAGCGTGCTCAGACGGTCTTTCTTTTTCTTCTTCGACGAGTCGGTCTGCGCGGTTGCCTGCGCCTGAGCGTCGGGCTTGGCGTCGACCGAGGTCGCGAAGTCTTCGGATGCGCTGCGCGCGGTGTCTTCGGTCACCGTCTCTTCGGTGGCATTGGCGGTATCGGCGCTGTCGGTCGGCGCGTTGAGCGCCTCGTTCTGCACGGCTTCCCCTTCGATCGCGGCTTTCGTATCGGTCAGCGCGTTCTCCAGCAGCTTCGTCGCCTTGGTGGCCGCCGTGTCTTGGCTTGCCTGCTGATCGGTTTCGGCATTTGCGGTCGTGTCCGCGCTGGCCGAGCCGTCCGCGGTCGCGTCGGCATTGGCGGCCTCTTCCGGCTGGATCACCTTCGGTTCGACTTCAGCGCCGGACCCGCCATTGCCTTCCTGCACGACCTGCGTGTCGGAGGTGGTGTCCGTCGAGGCCTCGCCTGCAGGTTTTGCCTCGGGCTCTGCAGTCGCGGTGCTGTCCGCCTGGGCCTCCGAGTTCTGCATCGCGTTTTCGGTGGTGTCGGTCACCGGGGCAGGGGCGTCCTGCGAGGTGGTGTCGGGGCTGAGCGTGCTCGTCGCTTCGGCATCCGTCTGGCCGTCGGCCGCGGTGGTGGCATCGGTCGAGCCATCAGCGGTCGCGGTGGTCGAGCCATCGGTTTCAGCCGTAGCGGAGCCATCGGTTTCTGCGGTGGTCTCTGCGGTGGTATCCGCCGAGGTCGAGCCATCGGTGTTTGCGGTAGCCGAACCGTCGGTCTCTGCCGGTGCCGCAGCATCGGGCTGCGGGTCGGTGGCAGCGGCTGCGTCGGTCTCGGCAGAGGCATCGGCATTCGCATCGGTATTGGCATCCGTCGTCGCAGCGGCGGCCGCGTCGGCGTTGGTATCGGTGTTCGTGGTCTCGGATTGAGTGGTCACATCCGCGCCGCCTTCGACTGCGGCTTTCGCGCTGGCGTCGGGGGTGTCACCGGTCGCAGCCGGGTCCTGATCGGCGGGCGGGGATGCGCCTTCGATCGCGGCTTTTGCGGCCTGATCGGCTTCGCTGTCGCTCATTGGCGCGTCGGCATTCGCCGGATCGGTGCCTGCCGCAGCTTCGGCGGAGCCATCGGCATTTGCCGCGTCGGCCTCGCAATCGGCTTTCGCCTTATCCATCGGGGTGCCATCGGCGACCGCCTTCGCGATGCATTCAGCGGCGGCGGTATTGCTATCCTGGGCAAGCGCACTGAACGGCAGGATCGCCGGGCTCAGCGCGGCAAGGCCGGCAACGAGCGCAGTGGTCGTCTTCAACGTCTTCATGTCGTCTCCCTTTCATGCGGCATCTGGCCGCGTATCGGGGGTCCAAACGTTTCACGAGGCTGTGTGTTCCGGCGTCCACTTGGCCATCGGCGTGAATCAGCACGGGGCGGACCCGCAGGCCCGCCCCGTGATTTGGGAAGAAAAATCTGTACCGGTGCGGCTTAGTGGGTCTTCTTGACCGCTTTCAGCTTGTCGATCCCGAGCATCTTCATCGCGGTCTTCTCGTAGAACGGTTCCGAGGTGCCCTTGCGCAGTTTGCGCATGAAATACTTCTCGAAACCGATCTTGGCGAGGTGGACCCATTTCCCTTGGCTCGACCAGTTGACGTTGCGCGGCGGAAGCTGCGGCTGGGCCACGAAGGCGATGCCGCTGTCGCCGAAATCGGCCAGACAGATCGCGTTCCAGGTGCCGGTCTCGTCGGGCTCCTGACCGCGCACGATATTGCCGAGGTTATGCGCGGTGGCGGTGACCATCGACTCGATCATGAAGCCGGTCTTCGGCACGCCGCAGGGCACCGGGGTAGGGCCCATCGGCGGGATCGCGATGCCGACGCCGATCCCGAAGACGTTTTGGTATTTCGGGTTGCGCTGGTGCTTGTCGACGATGACGAAGCCGCGCGGGTTCACGAGACCTTCGAGCCCCATCACCGCCGGGATGCCACGGAAGGGCGGCAGCATCATTGCGTATTTGAACGGCATCTCATGGGTCGCCTTGATCGAACCGTCATCGGCGATCTCTTCGACATGCATCACGCCGTCTTCGACCTTCTTCACGCGGCTCGAGGTCATCCACTTCATGTGCTTGTCGCGCATCGCGCCTTCGAGAAGACCCTTGGTGTCGCCGACGCCGTCGAGACCGAGATGGCCGACATAAGGCTCGGAGGTGACGAAGGTCATCGGCACTTGATCGCGGATCTTCGCCCGGCGCAGCGCGGTGTCGAGGATGAAGGCGAATTCATAGGCTGGGCCGAAGCAGGATGCACCCTGCACCGCGCCCACGATGATCGGGCCGGGGTCTTCGCAGAAGCGCTTGAAGGCGGTGCCGGCATCCTCGGCGTGATCGACGTGGCAGACCGAGTGGGTGAAGCCGTCGGGTCCGAGCCCTTCGATCTCGTCGAAGGCCAGTTCCGGCCCGGTGGCGAGCACGATGTAATCGTAGGAAACCTCGCGGCCATCCTCCAGCTCGACCTTGTTGTCATCGGGGTGCAGGCGCTTTGCCGCGACCGGGATGAACTTGATGTTCTTCTTCTTCATCGTCGGTTCGAGATCGACGGTGATGTCCTTGCGGTCGCGCCAGCCGACGGCGACCCAAGGGTTGGAGGGCACGAAGTGGTACTTCGGGTCCTTGGTAATGACGGTGATTTCGTCTTCCTTGCGGACTTGGTCACGCAATTCATAAGCCATGATGGCGCCGCCAAGACCTGCGCCCAGCACCACGATATGTGCCATTTTGTTCCCTCCCTTTACCCGGTCATCAACTTGTCACGTCTAACTCGATAGATGCAATTGTTTGAATGTGTCAAGAAGACCCGCCTTTCAAATCCTGCGACGAATCAGCCTTTGGAACAAGTCTGACGCTAACGTGAAGTGAAAAGACACTTGCGAAACAACGAAAAAGGGCCGGCGCGCGGCCGACCCTTTCCCATTCGCATCAGTAGGACTGACTTACTTCGGCGGTTCTGCCGTGATCCCCTCGACGTAGAAGGTCATCGAGTGAAGCTGATCGTCGGTCGCCATTTCGCCATCGGCGAGGAAGGCCGTGCCGTCCTGCTTGTTCAGCGGACCGGTGAAGGGATGGACCTTGCCCGAGCCGATATCTTCCTTGAGCTGCAGCGCCTCTTTCTTGACGTCGTCCGGCACGGCCGAGGAGATCTCGCCGATCTCCACCATGCCGCTGTCGATGCCGCCCCAGGTGGCTTCCGACTTCCAGGCGCCGTCCATGACCGCACCGACGCGCTCGATGTAATAGGGCGCCCAGTTGTCGATGGTCGACGCGACGCGCGGCATCGGCGCGAAGGAAGACATGTCGGACGCCTGACCGAAGGTGATGACGTTGCCGGCTTCCTGCGCCTTGGCTTGCGGCGCGGTCGAGTCGGTGTGCTGCAGCAGCACGTCCACACCATCGGCGATCAGGGCTGCGGCCGCGTCGGCCTCTTTCGCCGGATCGAACCAAGTGTAAGCCCAGACCACTTTCATTTCGACGTCGGGGTTCACCTTCTTCGCTGCCAGATAGGCGGCGTTGATGCCCTGATAGACCTCGGGGATCGGGAAGGAACCGATATAGCCGATCTTGTTGGTCTTGGTCATGCGACCGCCGATCGTGCCCTGAATGGCGCGACCCTGATAGAACTTGGCGTCGTAGGTGGCGACGTTGTCCGCGAGCTTGTAGCCGGTGGCGTGCTCGAATTTCACGTCGGGGAATTTTTTGGCGACGTTCATCACCGCGTCCATGTAGCCGAAGGAGGTCGCGAAGATCAGCTTGTTGCCGTCCAGCGCCAGCTGGGTCAGCGCGCGCTCTGCATCGGGGCCTTCCGGCACGTTCTCGATGAACGAGGTCTTCACCTTGTCGCCGTATTTCTCTTCGATCGCCTGACGACCTTGGTCGTGCTGGTAGGACCAGCCCATGTCGCCGACGGGGCCGACATAGATGAAGCCGATTTTCAGCGGCTCGTCAGCGGCGAAAGCCGGGACGCCGACGCCCGCGACGACGGCCGTGGCGGCGGTGGTTTTCAAAAAGGATCTGCGGTTCATCGCGTTACTCCAAGTTGGGTGGCGGGCCTCTTGATGGGGCCCTTCGAGAGATGCCTCAGCTCGAGGCGTGGAAAGATTTGCCGAGGCTGGCAGGGGCGGCCTGCACGCCGTGGCGGTGAATGGCGGATAAGATGACCAGCACCACGATGGTGATGACGTAAGGGGCCATCGAGAGGATATGCACCGGGATCGCGTAGCCTGCGGCCTGCAATTGCAGCTGCAGAGCGGTGATGCCGCCGAAGAGGTAAGCGCCCAGCAGCACGCGCCACGGGCGCCAGCTTGCGAAGACGACGATGGCGAGTGCGATCCAGCCTGCGCCTGCGGTCATGCCTTCGGTCCATTGCGGCACGCGCACGAGGCTGAGATAGGCGCCGCCCAGACCGGCCAGCGCCCCGCCGAAGGCCAGTGCGGCAAAGCGCACGGCGACGACGCGGTATCCCAGCGCATGGGCGGCGTCATGGCTCTCGCCCACCGCGCGCAGGATCAGCCCGGCGCGGGTGGAGCGCAGCACATACCAGACCACCGCGACGAGGATCAGCGAGAGATAGACGATCCAGTCATGCGAGAACAGGATGCGGCCCAGAACCGGAATATCCGAGAGCGGTCCGAAATCGATCTTGGCGGTCGGCGGCGGGCGCACGCCCTCGTAGCCCTTGCCGATCAGCGCGCTCAGGCCCAGCCCGAACAGCGTCAGCGCAAGGCCCGTCGCGACCTGGTTCGACAGGAGCTTCTGCGTCAGGAAGGCAAAAAGCGTCGCCAGCAAGGCACCGGCGATCGCACCCATCAGGAAGCCCAGAACCGGGCTGCCGGTGGCGACGGCGGCGGCGAAGCCTGCAACCGCACCCATGATCATCATCCCCTCGACGCCGAGGTTGAGCACGCCCGATTTCTCGGCGACCAGCTCGCCGGTCGCGGCCAGCAGCACCGGGGTCGATGCGCCCATCAGCGTCGCCGTCAGGGTGATGATATCGATGCCGCCCACGATCATAGTGCGCCTCCATGTCCCCAGAACAGAACCGGCCCCCAGGCCAGATAGCCGCCGACGAGGCCGACGACGAGCCCGGCCACAGAGGCGTAACGCTCGCGTCCATGCAGGGTGGGGCGGCGGGGCTCTTCGCTGTCGGGGCGCGCACCGATGCGGTAGATCACCGCCCGCGAGGCCCCCAGCGCCAGCTCGAACACCACCATCATCACCACGCCGATCACGACGAAGGCCCAGAACGCCTGCGCCACCGCAAGCAGGTAGTAAAGGCCAAGCCCCATGACGGTGCCGCCAAGGAAGACGATCAACAGGCGCAGCGAGGGGAGTTTGCGCGTCATGCCGCGACCCTCCCGAAGCGAATGCGGAAGTTGGTCAGCACGTCGAAGGCCAGCAGGAAGAACAGGAGCATCCCCTGGAAGACCTGGATCGCCGCCGAGGGCAGGCCGAGCATCAACTGCGCCATGTCGCCGCCGATATAGGTGAGCGCCATCAGGAGCCCCGCCAGCAGAATGCCGATCGGGTGCAGGCGGCCAAGGAAAGCCACGATGATCGCGGTGAAGCCGTAGCCCACGTTGAAACTGTCGGTGATCTGGCCCGAGGGGCCGGAGACCTCGAACATGCCCGCAAGCCCTGCGAACGCGCCGCCCATGCCAAGCCCGAGCATCACCAGCCGTGCCGGTATCACGCCTGCGAAACGCGCAGCCCGCGGCGCCTCGCCCGCGACACGGATGCGGAAGCCCGTGATATGGCGGTGCATCAGCCCATAGGTGAAGATCACCGCGATCAGCGCCGCGACGACGCCCCAATGCATCCCCGTGCCTTCGATCAGCTCGTGATTGAAGGCCGAGGGGTAGTCTTGCAGGTTGCGCGAGCCGGGGAAGCCGAAGCCCTCAGGGTTCTTGAGCGGGCCGAAAGCCATATAGGCCAGCAGGTTCTCGGCCACGTAGACCAGCATCAGCGAGACGAGAATTTCCGAGGTGCCGAACAGAACCTTCAGCACGGCCGGGATCATCGCCCAGAGGAAGCCGCCAAGTGCGCCCAGCACGATCATCGCCGGGAACAGCCAGTGGCTTTCTGCCGGGTACATCTTCAGCGCCAGCCATGCCGAAAACAGCGCGCCCATGATGTATTGCCCTTCGGCCCCGATATTCCAGATGCCTGCGCGAAAGCCCACGGCGAGCCCGCAGGCGATCAGGATCAGCGGCCCGGCCTTCACCAGAAGCTGTCCGCGGAAATAGCTGGCATTGCCGCCGAAGAGCGGGTCCCAGAAGATCACGCGGATCGCCTCGACCGGGTGCTTGCCCAGTATCGCGAACAGGATGCCGCCCGCGATCATGGTGGCGATCACGGCGAGGAGCGGGGTCGCGTAGGACCAGAATTGCGACGGGGTGGGGCGCCGGACGAGGGTGATCATACCGCGGCCTCCTGCATCCCGTGCGCTCCGCCCAGCATCATGCCGATCTCTTCGATCGTCAGTCCTTGGGTCGGGCGCGAGGCGCTCAGTCGGCCTTCGTTCAGCGCCGAGAAGCGGTCGGAGATTTCCATAAGCTCATCAAGGTCCTGGCTGATCGCAATCACCGCAGCGCCTTTCGCCGCGAGGTCTAGCAGCGCCTGCCGGATCGACGCGGCAGCGGCGGCATCCACGCCCCATGTCGGCTGATTCACCACCAGCACGGCGGGGTTTTGCAGCACCTCGCGGCCGATTACGTATTTCTGCAGGTTCCCGCCCGAGAGCGCGCGGGCCGCGACATGCGAACCCGGTGTGCGCACGTCGAAGGCTTGGATGATCTCGTCGGCGAAGGTCTTCGCCGCGCCCTGATCGACAAATCCGTTGCGGGTCAGCGGTTTGCGCATCGTGCCTGTGAGGATCGCGTTCTCGGTCAGGCTCATCGCGGGGACGGCGGCATGGCCCAGCCGTTCCTCGGGCGCGGCCAGCAGCCCCTTCGCGCGACGGCCGTTCGGCCCGAGCCCGGAGATATCCTCGCCCATCAGGCTGACCGTGCCGGGGGCGGAGGGGCGTTCGCCCGACAGGGTCGCCAGCAGTTCTTCCTGCCCGTTGCCCGCGACGCCGCCGATGCCCAGCACTTCGCCCGCGCGCAGCTCCAGGCTCAGATCCTTCAGCGAGGGGCCGAACTGCGACAGCGGTGCGAGCGACAGGCCCGAGACTTTCAGCACGACGTCGCCCAGCTTGCGCTCGGCCCGGTCGGTCACTTTCAGCTCCGCGCCGACCATCAGCTCGGCCAGCTCGCGCGCGGTCTTCTCGCGCGGATTGCAGCTCGCCACCACCTTGCCCGCGCGCAGGATCGTCGCGCCTTCGCAAAGCGTGCGGATCTCTTCGAGCTTGTGGCTGATATAGAGGATCGCAGTGCCCTCAGCCGACAGCTTGCGCAGGGTGTGAAACAGAATCTCCACCTCCTGCGGCGTCAGCACCGAGGTCGGCTCGTCCATGATCAGAAGCTTGGGGTCCTGCAGCAAGCAGCGCACGATCTCGACGCGCTGACGCTCGCCCGCGGAGAGGTCGCCCACCAGTCGCGCGGGGTCCAGCGGCAGGCCATAAGCGGTGGAAATCTCGCGGATACGCTTGGCAAGCTGGCGCATCGGCGGCGGGTTTTCCATGCCGAGCGCCACGTTCTCGGCAACGTTAAGTGCCTCGAAAAGCGAGAAATGCTGGAACACCATCGCGACGCCAGCGGCGCGCGCGGCGCGCGGATCGGCGGGCGCGAAGGACTGGCCCGCAAAGTGCATCGTGCCGGAATCGGGCTTCACCAGCCCGTAGATCATCTTCACCAGCGTCGATTTGCCGGCGCCGTTTTCGCCCAGCAGGGCGTGGACCTCGCCCGGACGCACCGAGAAGCCGACGCCGTCATTGGCCACGACACCAGGATAGGCTTTCGTCAGCCCGTCGATCTTGAGCAGCTCCGTCACCCGGCGCGTTTCCCTTTCCCCGTCGCCGCTTGCGCGGCGTTCAGCTCTTTCACTAGCCCGGTCGCTACCCCAAGGGCAATGGCTTGAGGATGCTTCCCCAAGGTCGGATCGCCTATCGGGCAGGCAATGCGCGAAATTTGTGCATCCGAATGCCCGAGCGCGGCGAGGCGCTTGCGGAAGCGGACCCATTTGCTGTCCGACCCGATCAGGCCGAGCCCGCCGAAGCCATGGGCGAGCAGCCGGTGACAAAGCTCCAGATCGAGAGAATGTGAATAGGTCAGCACGAAGTGGCGGGCATCGGTGCGCGCGAGGGAGATCAGATCGGCCGGGTTCTCGGCGATCAGTGGCGTGACGCCTTCGGGGATCATGTCGGGAAACCGCTCCGCCCCGCTATCGGTCCAGGACAGGACAAGGCCGGGCAGGGGGGACAGCGCCCCGATCAGCGCGCGCCCGACATGGCCTGCGCCCCAGACCCAGACGGGCGTAGCGGGCGGCGCGACCCGCTCGATCAGCCAGTTCTCGACCAGCAGCGGCGGCGTCTCGCCGCGATCGCGGGCGCGGGCCAGCGCGCGCGTGACGGCGAGCGGCTCGGGTGTGCCCGGCGTCAGTGGACGGGCGTGCCAGTCGCCCGTGATCTGCGAAACGGTGGTCCGGTCCATTCGCTCATATCCCAACACCACGGCCCCGCCGCAGCATTGGTTCATCGCGGGGCCCAGCGGGATTTTCTCGATCCCTGTCAGCCCGCGCCGCGCCTTCGTAATGGCGGAGAATTCCAGCGCCCCACCGCCGATCGTGCCTTCGACATGATCCGCCCAGACAAGCATCTCCGCCCCGTCTTCGCGCGGGGTGGAGCCTTGGGCGCGCGCGACCACGACGCGGGTGAAGGGGCCGCGGTCTGCCGCGCGGGCGAGGGCTGCGGGATCGAGGCTCATGCGTCCCCCCTTGCCCGATGGACGGCAGCCAGAACCGCCTCGGGCGTGGCAGGCGCTTGCAGATCGGGCCAGTTCGGGCCGCAGGATTTGCACGCGTCCTGCAGCGCGAGGAAGGCCGAGATCGCCAGCATGAAGGGCGGCTCGCCCACCGCCTTGGAGCGATAGATCGTGTCCTCGCGGTTCGGCTCGTCCCAGAGCGCCACGTTGAACACACGCGGGCGATCCGAGCAGGCGGGGATCTTGTAGGTCGAAGGCGCATGGGTGCGCAGACGCCCCTTGTCGTCCCAGACCAGCTCCTCGGTGGTCAGCCACCCCGCGCCCTGCACGTAGCCGCCTTCGATCTGGCCGATGTCGATGGCCGGGTTCAGCGAGGCGCCCGCATCATGCAGGATGTCGGTGCGCAGGATGCGGTTCTCGCCGGTCAGCGTGTCGATCACCACCTCGGTCACCGCCGCGCCATAAGCGAAGTAGAAGAACGGGCGACCCTGACCCTTGATCCGGTCCCAGCTGATCTTCGGCGTGGCGTAGAACCCGGTCGAGGAAAGCGATACCCGCGCCTCGTAGGCCAGCTTCACCAGTTTCGCGAAGGGCAGGGCGTGATCGCCCACGCGCACCTCGCCATCGGCAAACGTCACGTCTTCCACCGCAGCGCCCGCGCTTTCGGCCATGAAACCCGCCAGCCGCGCCTTGATCGTCTCGCACGCGGCCTTCACCGCCATGCCGTTCAGATCGGCCCCGGAGGAGGCCGCTGTCGCGGAGGTGTTGGGCACCTTGTCGGTGGCCGTCGCGGTGATGCGCACATCCTCATCCGTGACGCCGAAGACCGATGCCGCGACCTGACAAACCTTGCGATGCAGGCCCTGACCCATCTCGGTCCCGCCGTGGTTCAGCTGGATCGAGCCGTCGGCATAGACATGCACCAGCGCACCCGCCTGGTTCAGCTGGGTCAGCGTGAAGGAGATGCCGAACTTCACCGGCGTCAGCGAAATGCCGCGCTTCAGGGTGGTATTCGCAGCGTTCCACTCGGCCACGCGGGCCTTGCGGGCCGCGAACTCGGCAGATTGCTCCAACCGCTCGGTGATCTCGGGCAGGATGAAATCGTCGACCGGCTGGCCGTAATGCGTGCTCTGCCCGCCCTCGGGGTCGTAGTAGTTGCGCTTGCGCAGATCGAGGGGATCGATCCCCATCACATGGGCGAGGTGATCGAGCGCGGCTTCCGTGCCGATCATGCCCTGCGGGCCGCCGAAGCCCCGGAAGGCCGTCGCGCTTTGGGTGTTGGTGCGCAGCCGGTGGCTCTCGATCTTCACATTTGGCAGGTAATAGGAACTGTCGGTATGCAGCATCGCGCGGTCGCAGACCGGCAGGCTCAGGTCCGGCGACCAGCCGCAGCGGGCGAGATGGGTGAACTCGGCCGCGACGATCTTGCCCTCGGCATCTGCGCCGAGCCGATACTTGATCCGGAAATCATGGCGCTTGCCGGTGATGACCATGTCGTCATCGCGGTCGTAGCGCATCTTGCAGGGCCGCCCGGTGGCTCGCGCGACCACCGCGCAGGCGATGGCAAGCGCATTGCCCTGGCTCTCCTTGCCGCCGAAGCCGCCGCCCATCCGGCGCATCTCCACCCGGACGTCATGCATCGCGCAGCCAAGCGCGTCGGCCACCTTGTGCTGGACCTCGGACGGGTGCTGCGAGGAGCAGCGGATCACCATCCCCTGATCGTCGGGCAGGGCGAGGGCGGCCTGACCTTCGAGGTAGAAGTGCTCCTGCCCGCCCATGTCGAAGCTGCCTTCGACGATATGCTCGGCCTGCGCGAAGCCTTTGCCGGTATCGCCGCGCGCCCAGGTGACCGGGCCGCCTTCGAAATGGCTGTTCGCGTCGAGCGCCTCATCGACCGTCAGGATCGCCGGGCGGGGCGTGTAGTCGACCTCCGCCAGCCGTGCGGCCTTGCGCGCGGCATGATGGCTGGTCGCTGCGACCACGAAGATCGGCTGGCCGACGAAATGCACGACGCCTTCGGCTAGAACCGGTTCGGGCTCGGGCGCGGGCGAGGCGTTGTTGGCGAACGGCATGTCCTCGGCGGTGAGCACCGCGACGACACCGGGCGCTGCGCGCACCGCGCTCAGATCGAGCGAGGCGATCTCGGCATGGGCCTCGGTCGAGAGGCCGAAGGCGAGGTGCAACGTGTTGCCGGGGCAGGGGATGTCATCGACGTAGCGCGCCGCGCCGGTGACGTGCAACTGCGCGGAATCGTGGGGTTTCTTGGTGCCGACGCTCATGGTTGCACCTCCAGAATGGAGAGGGCGCCTTGGGCATTGCGGACGTATCGGATCAGCATCGCCTTGGCCGCCTCCATCCGGTAGGCATCCGAGGCGCGCATGTCGGTGAGCGGCGTGAAGTCCTGCTCCAACGCGGGCAGGGCGGCCGTGATCGCCTCTTCGGTGAAGGGCTGACCTTCCAGCGCGGCCTCCAGTGCCGTGGCGCGTTTCGGGGTGCCCGCCATGCCGCCGAAGGCGATACGCGGAGCGCCGATCTTGTCGCCATTGCGCGGGATGTTCAGCGCGCCGCAGACGGCGGAGATGTCCTGATCGAAGCGTTTCGACAGTTTGTAACAGGCCAGATCGGGCGCGGATTTCGGGAAGCTGACGCTTTCCACAAACTCGCCGGGCGCGCGGTCCTGTTTGCCATAGTCGAGGAAGAAGCTCTCCAGCGGGATGGTGCGGCGCGCCTCTCCCTTGCGCAGCGTCAGCTCCGCGCCCATCGCGATCAGGACGGGTGGGCTGTCGCCGATGGGCGAGCCGTTCGCGATATTGCCGCCGATGGTCGCCGCCTGACGCACCTGTTCGGAGGCGAAACGGCGGAGCAATTCGGCAAAGCTCGGGAGCGTGTCGCGGATCGCTTCGCGCAACGCGGCCAAGGTGACGCCCGCGCCGACGATGTAGCGGTTGTCGGTTTCCTCGATGCTCTGCAAGTCCGTGCAGTTGTTGAGGAAGGCGACCTCTTTCAGCTCGCGCAGCTGTTTCGTGACCCAGAGCCCCACATCGGTCGCGCCCGCGATCAGCGTGGCGTTGGGATGGGTGAGATACCAGTCTGCCAGTGCATCCGCGCTGTCGGGCAGGAAGACGTGATCGGCCCTTGGCGCGACCTCTGCCAGATCGGGCAACGTGTCGTGCATCCACGCGGGCACGGGCGCGTCCTGCGCAGCCTCGGCGGCGCGGATGATCGGCGCGTAGCCGGTGCAGCGGCACAGATTGCCTGCCAGCAGATCGTCGTGATCGCGGCGCCCGTTCAGATGCCCCGCCGCCATCGAGGCGATGAAGCCGGGCGTGCAGAAGCCGCATTGCGAGCCGTGATGATCGACCATCGCCTGCTGGACCGGGTGCAATTCGCCTTTCGGCCCGGCGACGCCCTCGACGGTGCGCAGCGCGCGGCCGTGCAGATGGGGCATCATCATCAGGCAGGCATTGAGCGGTTTGGCGCCCTCCGCGTCGGTCACGATGACCGAGCAGGCCCCGCAATCGCCCTCGTTGCAGCCCTCCTTGGTGCCGGTCAGCCCCTCGGCGCGCAGCCAGTCGAGCACAGATTGCGTCGGATCGGTAAGTGCCACCGTCCGGGTTTCTCCATTGAGAAGAAACGTGATCTCCATACGAAAAATCCGCCGCCTTACCAGTCGTCCCTGCGGTCCCCCTCGATGCGGCGTAGAACGGGACCGGCCCAGCAAAGCCGATGCAGACAGGCTTTGGCAAGGGATTCGCGCCTGCGCGTTGCCCGAAACTTGATCCGGTGATCAAGAATTGGGCGTTCAGCCGCGCTCAATGGCTTCAGCGATCTCGGCCATCTGCCCCGCGACGGTGCCCCAACCTTCATGGAAGCCCATCTCCTCGTGGCGTTTGACGCTTTCCGCGCTGCCATGCCGGGCGATAACATTGTATTCGCAGCCCTCCTCGGTCTCGATGAAGTTCAGATCTGCGGTGAAGAAGGGTTGTGCCGCAGGACGGAAATCGGCGCTTAGGCAATCGGTGAAGACGAGCCGCTTTGCCGGTTCGACGATCAGGTAACAGCCCTCGGATTCGATCTCGCCGTATTCTTCGAAGACCATCTTCGTGTAGAACGCGCCGCCTGGGCGGACGTCGAGCTTGGCGTCGACCGTCTTGCCGGGTTTCGGAGCGAAGAACTGTTTCAGCAACTCTGGTTCGGTCCAGCAGCGATAGACCGTGGCGGGGCTGGCGGCCACGCGCCGGGTCAGAGTCAGGTCGAGTTCGGTTGTCATTGCGCATCTCCCTTCGTGTCATGCTCAAAGGCCTCTGCCAGCGTATCGAGCCGGTCGAGGCGGTCCTCCCATTGCCGGCGCAAGGTGGCCAGCCAGTCTTCGGCGGCGCGGACCGGCAGCGCCTCGATCCTCGCCATGCGCACGCGACCGCGCTTCTCGGTCACGATCAGCCCGCCGTCTTCCAGCACCCGGAGGTGGCGCAGGAAGCTGGGCAGCGCCATCTGGTGCGGCGCATGTAGGTCGGAGACCGAAGCGGGCCCCTGCGTCAGCCGCTCCAGCACCGCGCGGCGGGTCGGGTCGGCCATGGCGGCGAAATAGCGGTCGAGTGCCTGTGTGTCGAAATGCTTAGCCATGTGGCTAACTGTTTGCGTATTGCCGATTCGAGTCAATGGTTAGTCTGATCGCTAAGTTTTTCCCGCTTTCTGCAGCGCGCCCGACCCGCTAAATCTGGTGGCATGACCAGCCCCCGATTCATTCATCTGCGCGTCCATACCGAGTATTCCCTGCTCGAAGGCGCCGTTCCCGCCAAGAAACTCGTGAAGATGTGCGAGTCGGCGAAGATGCCCGCCGTCGCCGTGACCGACACGAACAACATGTTCGCGGCGCTCGAATTTTCCGTGACCGCGACGGGGGCGGGGCTGCAGCCGATCGTCGGCTGTCAGGTCTCGTTGGAGTTCGATCCGGCCAAGCCCGGCGAGCGTCCGCGCCTGCCCGCACCGATCGTTTTGCTGGCCCAGACCGAGCGCGGCTACGAGAACCTGATGAAGCTGAACTCGTGCCTCTATCTCGACAAGCACGGGGCGCTTATTCAGGTCACGCTGGAGGAGCTGGAGCGGTATTCCGAGGGGCTGATCTGTCTTTCGGGCGGCCCAGACGGCCCCGTCGGGCGGCTGATCCGGAATGGCGCGAAGGACCGCGCCAAGGCGCTGCTGCAACAGCTGGCCGGGATCTACCCGAACCGCCTCTATGTCGAATTGCAGCGTCACCCGGGCGAGGGCGGCACGCTGACCGAGGCGGAGATCGCGACCGAGCGGCCCTTCGTCGAATGGGCCTATGAGCTGGGTCTGCCGCTGGTCGCCACGAACGACGTCTATTTCCCGAAGCCCGCGATCTACGAGGCCCATGACGCGATGATCTGTATCGCGGAAGGCGCCTATGTCGATCAGATCGAGCCGCGCCGGCGTTTGACCCCACAGCACTATTTCAAATCCGAAGGCGAGATGGTCGCGCTCTTCGCCGATCTGCCCGAAGCTGTGGAGAACACCGTCGAGATCGCGAAACGCTGCGCTTTCTCGACCTATAAGCGCGCGCCGATCCTGCCGAAATTCGCAGATGACGAGGTGGAGGAACTGCGGCGTCAGGCCTGGGACGGGTTGCGCAACCGTCTTGACGTGATCCCGCATGCCGCTCCGGTCGAGGATTACGAGAAACGCCTGCAATTCGAGCTCGATATCATCGAACAGATGGGCTTCCCGGGCTACTTCCTGATCGTTGCCGACTTCATCAAATGGGCAAAGGATCACGACATTCCGGTCGGGCCGGGGCGGGGCTCGGGCGCGGGCTCGCTCGTGGCGTACGCGCTGACCATCACCGACCTCGATCCGCTGCGCTATTCGCTTCTGTTCGAACGCTTCCTCAACCCCGAACGTGTCTCGATGCCGGACTTCGACATCGACTTCTGCATGGATCGCCGCGAGGAGGTGATCCAATATGTTCAGAACAAATATGGGCGCGAGAAGGTGGGCCAGATCATCACCTTCGGTGCGCTTCTGTCCAAGGCCGCCGTGCGCGACGTGGGGCGCGTGCTTCAGATGTCCTACGGCCAGGTCGACAAGCTGTCGAAGCTGATTCCGGTCGAAGGGGTGAAGCCCGTCAGCATCGAGAAGGCGCTGGCCGACGAGCCGCGTCTGCGCGAAGCGGCCCGCAACGAAGAGGTCGTGGCCCGGCTTCTGGATTACGCGAAAGCCATCGAAGGGCTGCTGCGGAACGCCTCGACCCACGCGGCGGGCGTCGTGATCGGCGACCGTCCGATCGACGAGCTGGTGCCGCTCTATCAGGATCCGCGCTCGGACATGCCCGCGACCCAGTTCAACATGAAATGGGTCGAGCAGGCGGGTCTGGTGAAGTTCGACTTCCTCGGCCTGAAGACGCTGACGGTGATCCGCTCTGCGATGGAGCTGATCTTCAAATCGGGCCGTCCGCTGCATGTCGATGCCGCGGGCAACCAGCTCTACGAGCCTGCCGAGGGCGCGGAGAACCATATCAACGCGATCCCGCTGGATGACGAGAAGACCTACAAGCTTTACGCGGATGCGAAGACGGTCGCCGTGTTCCAGGTGGAATCGGAGGGCATGAAATCGGCCCTGCGCCAGATGAAGCCCACCTGTATCGAGGATATCGTCGCGCTCGTGGCGCTGTATCGTCCCGGCCCGATGGAGAATATCCCGACCTATTGCGAGGTGAAGAACGGGCTCAAGAAGATCACCTCGGTCCACCCGACCATCGACCATATCCTCGAAGAGACGCAGGGCATCATCGTCTATCAGGAGCAGGTGATGCAGATCGCGCAGGTCATGGGGGGTTACTCGCTTGGCGGCGCAGACCTTCTCCGCCGCGCGATGGGTAAGAAGATCAAGGAGGCGATGGACGCCGAGCGCCCGAAATTCGAGGCGGGTGCGGCCAAGAACGGGGTCGACAAGAAGAAGGCCTCCGAGGTGTTCGACCTTCTGGAGAAATTCGCCAATTACGGCTTCAACAAATCCCACGCCGCGGCCTACGCGGTGGTGTCCTATTACACCGGCTGGCTGAAGGCGAACCACGCGGTCGAGTTCATGGGCGGCGTGATGAATTGCGATATTCATCTGACCGACAAGCTCGCGATCTATGCCGACGAGGTGCAGAAGAAGCTCGGGATTGAGATCATCCCGCCTTGCGTGAACCGCTCGCTTTCGACCTACGACGTGGTCGATCAGAAGCTGGTCTATGCGCTGGGCGCGCTGAAGAACGTGGGCGTGGACGCGATGCAGATGATCGTGACCGCGCGCGGCGACGAGCCGTTCAAGGACCTGTTCGATTTCGCGCGGCGCGTGGACATGAAGCGCGTGGGCAAGCGCCCGCTGGAGATGCTGGCGCGGGCAGGGGCCTTCGATCTGCTGGACCCGAACCGCAAGCGCGTCTTCGAGTCGCTGGAATCGCTGATGGCGTGGTCGGGCGCGGTGATCGAGGCGCGCGAGTCGGCGCAGGTGTCGCTCTTCGGCGAGGCGGGCGACGATCTGCCGCCGCCGCGTCTGGCCGATACCGACGACTGGCTGCCCGGCGAGCGTCTGGCCGAAGAACACAAGGCCATCGGCTTCTACCTCTCGGGTCACCCGATCGAGGATTACCTGCCTGCGCTCAAGCGCAAGAAGGTGCTGAGCTGGGAAGAGGTGCAGCAAAAGGCCGTGGGCGGTCCTTTCGTGACCAAGATCGCAGGCGAGGTCGCCTCGGTGCGCGAGAAGAAATCCGCCAAGGGCAACCGCTTCGCCTTCGTGGCACTCTCGGATGCGTCCGGGCCCTACGAGGTCGCCTTCTGGTCGGAGGCGCTGGAAGCCTGCCGCGACGTGCTCGAGACCGGCAACCTTCTGGTGCTGACCGTGAAGGTCGAGGTCGACGGCGAGTCGGTGCGTATGGTCGCCACTTCGGCCCAGACTGTGGAGAAGGCGACGGCGGATGCGGGGTCATCCGGGCTTCTGGTGCATATCGACAACAATGACGCGGTCGCCTCGGTCGCGAGCCTCGTCGAGCGGGTCGCCCGCGAAGGGAAGGTCCATTCGCGCGGCCCGATCAGCTTCATGGTCTATGACAATGAGCGGGGCTGCCGCTACCAGATCACCGCGATGCCCGAGGCGCCGGTCAACGCACAGGTCAAAGGCGCGCTGCGCTCCTTGCGCGGGGTGAGCGAGGTCGAGGAGGTCTGAGCCTCACAGGCTGCGCGCCACCCATGCCAGCCGCAGCGCGATCGCGGCGGCAAGGGCGGTGGCGAACTCGCCCCAGCGCAGCAGCGCCAAGCCGCGCAGAAGGTCGCGCTCGTTGATCCCGTCGCGCACCGCACCGGAGATCATGCCCATCTCCAGCCACGCCGCCGCGCCCAGCACGGCGGTTGCCAGAAAACTCAACGAGATCAAAAGCATGGCCTGTCGATGGCTGCGCAGCCGCCAGATCAGCCCGCACATCAGCGGCACGGCGAAGAACACCTGCATCGCAAGGATGCCGCTGCCCTGCCACAGCTCGAACCGGTCGAGTGTCGAACGAAGGTCGATCCCCGGGGGCCAGATCAGCAAAGCGGTGTAGATGAGCGCTTGGGCGCTCACGAAAACCCCGTTCAGCCCCCAGAGCGCCGCATCCATTACCAGTGCGGCGGTTTCTGGTCGGCCAAGGGGATCGCGCTGCCGCTGTCATATTCGCGCTCGGCCTCGCGCTCCATCAGCAGCCCCAGATGGCGCTCCAGCCGTTCGATCTGACGGGCCTGCGCGGCCGCGACATCGGACAGCTCGTCCACCGTTTGCGTCAGATAGGCGATCTGTTCCTCCGCCCGTTCCAGCCGTTCCTGCATCTGCCGTTCCTATTGCTTGCCGGGGCCAGCCCCTTGGGCTACACCCTCGCGCGAGATAAGATCAGGTGCAAGCCGATGGCGAAACAGAAAAAGCAGCCCCGTCCCAAGGCCGAGGCCCCGAAGGGCTTCCGCGATTATTTCGGCACGGAGGTGACCGAGCGCGCCGATATGCTGGCAAAGATCGCAGAGGTCTATCGCACGCATGGCTTCGGGGCGCTGGAAACTTCGGCCATCGAGACGGTCGAGGCACTGGGCAAATACCTCCCCGATGTGGACCGCCCGAATGCGGGCGTCTTCGCGTGGCAGGAGGAAGATGACGGCAAGTGGCTGGCGCTGCGCTACGACATGACGGCGCCGCTGGCCCGGGTCGCGGCGCAATATCGCAACGATCTGCCGACGCCCTATCGTCGCTTCACGATGGGCCCCGTCTGGCGCAACGAAAAGCCCGGTCCGGGCCGGTTCCGCCAGTTCTATCAATGCGATGCTGATACCGTGGGCGCGCCCTCGGTGGCGGCTGACGCCGAGATTTGCGGGATGCTTTCGGACGCGTTGGAGGCGGTCGGCATTCCGCGCGGCGATTACGTCGTGCGGGTGAACAACCGCAAGGTTCTGAACGGCGTGATGGAAGTCGCGGGCGTTCTCGACCCGGCCGATCCTGCCAAGTTCGAGGAAGAGCGCGGCATCGTCCTGCGCGCCATCGATAAGTTCGACAAGTTCGGCGAGGAGGGCGTGCGCCTTCTGATGGGCGAGGGGCGTCTGGACGATTCCGGCGACTTCACCAAGGGCGCGGGGCTGTCCGAGGCACAGGCCGATACGGTCATGGGATTCATGGAGGCCAAGCGCGAAGACAACGCCGCCACCGTCGCGCGTTTGCGCGAGTTGGTCGAAGGCTCGGCGCTGGGTGCGGAAGGCGTGGACGAACTCGAGCAGATCGCCTCGCTTCTCGACGCGCAAGGCTACGGCCCCGACCGCATCGTGATCGACCCCTCGGTCGTGCGCGGCCTGGGCTATTACACCGGCCCGGTTTTCGAGGCCGAGCTGACCTTCGAGATCACCGACGAAAAGGGCCGCCCGCGTCAGTTCGGTTCGGTCGCAGGCGGCGGGCGCTATGACGATCTGGTCAAGCGCTTTACCGGTCAGGTCGTCCCGGCCACCGGCGTCTCGATCGGCGTCGACCGCCTGCTGGCCGCGCTGCGCGCGAAGGGCCGCATCGGCGGCTCCGCGCAGGGCCCGGTCGTCGTGACCGTGATGGATCGCGACCGGATGGCCGAATACATGGCGCTGGCTTCGACGCTGCGCGGGGCAGGGCTGCGCGCCGAGGTCTATCTGGGCAACCCGAAGAACTTCGGCAACCAGTTGAAATACGCCGATAAACGCGAAAGCCCGGTGGCGATCATCCAAGGCTCGGACGAGGCAGACCGCGGTGTCGTTCAGATCAAGGACCTGATCCTCGGCGCGAAGATCGCACAGGACGCGACGGTTGAAGAATGGAAATCCCAACCGGCGCAATTTGAGGTTCCGACCGGGGAAATGGTCGCAAAAGTGCAAGAAATCCTTGCACGCTACGAGGCCAAGTAATGGCGGACAAGGCGCAAGCGCGGACGCAGGCAAGCCGCCTGCTGGGGCAATTCCTCGCGGCAGGGGCAGTCGAGGTCACGCCTGACATCCTGCAACCCGCCGAGGCGCTTCTCGACCTTTACGGCGAGGATATCCGCGCCCGCGCCTATGTCACCGCCGACCCGCTGCGCGGCGAGATGATGCTGCGCCCGGACTTCACCGTGCCGGTCGTGCAGGAGCATATGGCCAATGGCGCCGAACCTGCGCGCTACGCCTATGCGGGCGAGGTATTCCGCCGTCAGGATCATCGCGGCCCCGCGCGTGCCAATGAGTATTTTCAGGCCGGGTTCGAAATCTTCGACCGCGCCGATCCCGAAGCCGCAGATGCCGAGGTTTTCGCGCTGTTCGCGGGGCTTCTCGCCAAGTTGAACCTGTCCGCCACGATCGGTGATATGGGCCTGCTGCGCGCGGCCGTCGACGGGCTCGATACGCTGCCCGAGCGCAAAGCTGCGCTCGCCCGTCACATCTGGCGTCCCAAGCGCTTCCAGCATCTGCTTGCGCGCTATTCTGGGCAGGTCGAGGTGCCGAAAGCCCGCGCCGATCTGCTGACCGGTCAACGCTCCGGCGCGCCGTGGATCGGGCTGCGCTCACGCGAGGAGATGGAGGCGCGGATCGCCACGCTCGCCGCCGACGCTGCCGCTGCGCCGATCCCGACCGATGCGGTTGCCGCGATGGGCAAACTGGCTGAGCTGCGCTGTGCTGCAGATCAGGCGCCTGCCGCCCTGCGCGCGCTCGGCATTGAAGCCATCGAACCGGCCATTGCGCGGCTCGAAAAGCGTCTCGACGCGCTCGCCACGCGCGGCATCGACCTCGCCGCGATCACCTTCGACGCGAGCCACGGGCGCTCGACGATGGAATATTACGACGGCTTCGTCTTCACCTTCACCGCAGCCGATCCGGCACTACCGCCGGTCGCGAGCGGCGGGCGCTACGACGCGCTGACCCGGCAACTGGGGCAGGGGCGCGAAATCCCCGCCGTGGGCGGCGTGATCCGTGCAGGGTTGATGGCCGATCTGGAGGCGCAAGCATGAGCGAGGCCATGATCAAACTCGGTGTACCCTCCAAGGGGCGTCTGATGGAGAAGACCTTCGACTGGTTCGCGCAAGCAGGCATCACGCTCAAGCGCACCGGGTCGGAGCGCGAATATGCGGGCGCGGTCGAAGGGGCCGAGGGCGTGCAACTGGTGCTGCTGTCGGCCGGAGAAATCCCGCGCGAACTGGCGGCGGGCCGCATCCATCTGGGCGTCACCGGGTCGGATCTCGTGCGCGAGAAGCTCGCCGACTGGGAAAGCCAGGTCGCCGATCTCGCGCCGATGGGCTTCGGCCATGCCGATCTGATCATCGCGGTGCCGGCCTGCTGGTCGGATGTGGACAGCCTCGAAGACCTCGACGCCGCAGCCCACCGCTTCCGCGCCACCCACGGCTTCCGCTTGCGGATCGCCACGAAATACCATCGGCTGGTGCGCGAATTTCTGACCCGCGAAGGCGTGGCCGATTGGCAGCTCGTCGACAGTCAAGGCGCGACCGAGGGCACCATCGCGAACCTCACCGCCGAGGCCGTGGCCGATATCACCTCGAGCGGCGAGACGCTGCGCGCGAACCATCTGAAGATCCTCTCGGACGGGCTGATCCACCAGTCTCAGGCGACGCTGTTTGCGTCGCGCGCTGCCGATTGGTCGGGGCAGGAAAGCCGCCTTGCGGGTCTCGCGCAGCAGCTCGGACTGCCCGCGCCAACGCTCTGATCTTCCTCTTGGTCGAAATATCCCACGGGGGTCCGGGGGTGTGAAACCCCCGGCCTGCGCCGCTCAATAGCCCCGCGACCGGTCCACGAGATAAAGGAACGGCTCGCCTGCCTCGCCCCGCCGGATATTTTCCGCGATGACTTCGGAGGCGGTCTCTGCCCGGCTCTCGGCGGCGATATGGGGCGTCACCGTCACGTGGGGATGCGCCCAATAGGGGTGCTCGGGGGGCAGGGGCTCCACGCGGAACACGTCGAGCGTCGCGTGGCCGATCTGGCCGCGATCCAGCGCAGCCAAGAGAGCGTCATCGTCGATCAGCGTGCCGCGACCCGGATTGATGATCCGCGCGCCTTTCGGCATCTGCGCCAGCGTGTCCGTGTTCAGAAGCTCGGTGGTCTCGGGCGTGTCGGGCAGGATCGAGACGAGAATCTCCGCCTTCGACAGCGCCTCCGCCAGACCGTCATCGCCGCTCAGGCAGGTGATCCCGGGGATGTCTTTCGGCGACCGGCTCCAGCCGGTGACTTTGAAGCCCAGACCCGCGAGCGCCTCGGCACAGGCTTTGCCCAAAGCGCCCAAGCCCAGCATCACCACCGAGCGGTCCCGCGCCAGCGGCGGCACGCCCCCGTCATGGCGCCAGACGCCATCCTGCTGGGCCAGCGTCGCGTCGATCCCGAGGTGATAGCGCAGCACGTGGCCGGTCACATAGTCGACCATGCCGCGCTCCAGTCCCGCATCCACCATCCGGCACAGCGGCTGGGTGAGGGTCTGGTTGCCCACCACGCGCTCGACCCCGGCCCAGAGGTTCAGCACGGCCTTCGCGCAGGTGAGGGCGGTGAAATCCTGCACCGGGCCCTGCGGCGAATAGACGACATAGTCGATCTGCGCGGGGTCGATCTCGTCCGGCTGGACGATCTGCGCCTCGACGCCGGTGGCTGCGATGGCCTCTGTCAGCGGGCGTTCGTAACGAGCCCAGTTCTCGGGCTTGTCGGCGAAAAGGACGCGGATCATCTTTGCCTCGGTCTATGGACATGGGCGCTTTGCACCAGCCCGAAGGCCGCGAGCAGGATCATCATGGCGGTGCCCCCGTAACTCACCAGTGGCAAGGGGACGCCCACGACAGGCATCAGCCCCATCACCATCGCCATGTTGATCGCGAAGAAGAAGAAGAACGTCCCGGCGACCCCGAAACTGAGCAGCGAGGCGAAGCGGTCCTTCGTTGCCATCGCGGTATAAAGCGCAAAGCCGATGATGCCGGTGTAAAGCATCAGGAGGGAGAAGGCGCCGACGAAGCCGAACTCCTCGGCGAGCGTGGTGAAGATGAAGTCCGTGTGCTTCTCGGGCAGGAAGTTCAGGCGACTTTGCGTGCCCTGCATGAAGCCGCGCCCCGACCAGCCGCCCGAGCCGAGCGCGATCTGCGCCTGCATGATGTTGTAGCCCGCACCAAGCGGGTCCGAGCCCGGATCGAGGAACGTGTCGATCCGCTTGTACTGGTAGTCGTGCAGCAGCTGGTACTCCGTACCGCGGCTTTCCATCACGCCGAAGACCAACCCGACGACCAGCGCGATCACGGTGCCGAAATACCAAAACGACACCCCGGCTGCGAACATCACGAAGGCCCCGCCAAGCACCAGCATCACCGCGGTGCCGAGGTCGGGCTGGGCCAGCACGAGGAAGGTCGGCGCGAGGATGATCACCGCAGGGATGAACACCCAGAGCGGGCGCGAGACCTTCTCGACAGGCAGCCAGTCGTAATAGGCAGCCAGCAGCATCACGAGGGTGATCTTCATCAGCTCGGAGGGCTGGATGCGCAGCGGGCCGATCTCCAGCCAGCGCTGTGCGCCCATGCCGATCGCGCCGAAGAACTCCACCGCCACCAGCAGCAAAAGCGCCACGAAATAGGCCAGCGCCGAGACGTTGCGCCAGAACCAGACCGGGATGAAAGCCACAGTGAACATCGCGATCATACCGAGCGCGAAACGCTTCATCTGCGGCTCGGCCCAGGTGTGGATATTGCCGCCCGCGACCGAGTAGAGCATCAGGAAGCCGGCGCAGGCCACCGCCGTCAGCAGGATCACCAGAGGCCAGTTCAGATAGAAGATCTTGCGCCATCCCGTCGGGACGGTCTTGAGATTGCTCTCGAGATAGCTCATGCGCGCGACCTCGATTGCGGCTTCTGCACGGTGTCGGGGTCGACCAGATCGAGCGTTTCGTTCAGCTCCTTGGCCTTCGCGCGGGCGAAGGACGGGTAGGCATCGTCCGGGGGCAGGCCGCCCGCCAGCGCGAACAGCAACACGTCGCGCGCGATCGGGGCGGCGGCCGTCGAGCCGCCCGAGCCGTGTTCGACCACGACCGAGACCGCGTAGCGCGGATTGTCGATGGGGGCGAAGGCCACGAAGAGCGCGTGGTCGCGCCGGTTCCAGGGAAGCTGCTCGTTGCGGATCACGCCGCGGGCACGTTCGGCCTTGGTGATGTTGCGGACCTGGGAGGTGCCGGTCTTGCCCGCCATCTTCCATTCCTTCATCGCGATGCGCGAGCCGCGCGCGGTGCCGCGCGAGGAGTTCACCACCGCGGTCATCCCCTTGCGCACGCTATCGAGATAGACCTTCTCGACGCCCAGATCATCGGTGACGCGGATCGGTTGCTCGACCCCGTCACGGGCGCGGATCAGACGCGGCTCGACCTTCTTCCCGCTGGCGATGCGCGCCGCCATGATCGCGAGATGCATCGGCGAGGCCAGCACATAGCCCTGACCGATGGCCGCGTTCGCGGTGTCGCCGATCAGCCAGTCCTTGCCGTAGCGCTCCCGCTTCCACTCCTTGGTGGGGGCCACGCCCTCCTTCACCGCCGACATCGGCAGGTCGGGCCGGACGCCCACGCCCAGACGCTTGGCCATGTCGCTCATCTTGTCGATGCCAACGCGCTGCGACAGCTCGTAGTAATAGACGTCGCAGGACTGCTCCATGCTCTTGGTCATGTTCACATGGCCGTGGCCCGCGCCCTTCCAGCAGTGGAAGCGGCGGCCCGCGATCTCGACATAGCCGGGGCACCAGATGGTTTCCTCCGGCGTCACCAGCCCCGCCTCCAGCGCGGCGAGCGCGGTGACCATCTTGTAGGTCGAGCCCGGCGGGTAGAGACCCTGCACGGTCTTGTCGGCGAGAGGGCGGTGATCGTCCTGCGTGAGGCGCTGATAATCGGCGACCGAAATCCCGCGCACGAAAAGGTTGGGGTCGAAGCTCGGCGCGGAGGCGCAGGCGAGCACGTCGCCATTGGTCACATCCATCACCACGGTCGCTGCGGATTCCTCCTCCAGCCGCTGCAGCGCATAGTTCTGCAGACGATAATCGAGCGTGAGCTGAAGGTTCTCGCCGGGCTGGCCGGGTTCGCGCGACAGCTCTCGCATCTCGCGCCCGGCGGAGTTCACCTCGACACGCCGCTGACCGGCCGCGCCGCGCAGCACGCTTTCCTCTTTGGCCTCGATCCCGGTTTTGCCCAGCTGGAATTTCGGGATCAGCAGCAGCGGATCGGGGTCTTCCATCTTGCTCAGATCGTAATCCGAGACCGGGCCGACATAGCCGATCACATGGCCGAAATCCTCGCGGCGCGGATAGAGACGCGACAGGCCGACATCGGGGCTGACACCGGGCAGCGAGGGGCCGTTCACCGCGACGCGCGAGAACTCGTCCCATGTCAGGCGGTCGGCCACCGTGACCGGCGTCGTCGGCGGGCGGCGGCGGATATCGTGCAGGATGTCTTTCGTATCGCCATCGGTAATCGGGATCAGACGGCGCAAAGCGGCCAGCGTCGCATCGACGTCGTCGGTATCCTCGCGGGTGATCGTGACACGGTAATTCTGCTCGTTGCCCGCAAGCATGACCCCGTTGCGATCGAAGATCAGACCGCGCGCCGGCGGGATCAGCCGGATTTTCACCGAGTTGCCCTCGGCCAGCAGCCGGTATTGCTTGGCGTCTTCGAGCTGCATCTTGCGCATCCGCGCTGCCAGCACGGCCACGACCGCCGCCTGCGCGCCACCCAAGAGCAAGCCGCGTCGCGTTATGCGGCGGGTGCTGACTTCGGTCTCTTTCGGGGATCGTCTCATTCTGGGCCCCCTCACATTCGATGTCCGTAGGCGTCGACCTCGCCCGGTGCCGCGCGGCGCAGGCCGAAGGCCACCCGCGACACAAGCACAACCACCGGATAGGCGGCCAGCGTCACCAGCATCTGGAACAGCTCCAGACCGAGGCTCGGCTGATCGACCATCGTGACCAGCAGGACGATGCGCTTCACCGCCACCATAGCGATCAGCAGCCCCGCGACCAATGCCCATTCCAGCGCGAAGGGCAGATCGCGCAGGCTTTGCTCGCGGCGGCGCAGGAATTCGGTTGCGCCGAGGACGATCAGCGCCCAAAGCCCGATGGGCCGCCAGAACATGATGTCTTCAAGCAGGAAGACCAGAACGATCAGCAGGGCCGGGGCGTATTCGGGACGCCGCAGTACCCAGGCGAGCGTCAGGGCCAAGGTCAGGTCGGGGCCGGGCAGGCCGCCCGGCGAATGGTCGACAGGCATCAGGCGCACGAAGATCAGCACGAGGCCGATCACCACGAAGAGCGTTCGGTAGCTGAGACGGCGGCGGGTGATGGGGTCGATCATTGGCTGCCCCCGTTGCCGTCCTCCGACCCGTCATCGGGTTCGAGCGCGCCCTCGGCGGCCTCCGAGCGCGCCTTCTCGGCGGCTTCCTGTTCGATGACCTTCGGGTCGGGCGCGATCAGCCCGCCTGCATTCTCGATCCGCTCGGCCGGGTGCGAGCGCAGCACGCGCAGAAAATCGAGCCGCTCGTAATCGGCCGCGAGGCGCACGCGCAGTCGCTTGTCGCGGCCCTGGAAGACCTGACCGACCAGCAGCCCCGCCGGGAAGACCCCACCATCGCCCGAGGAGATCACGCGGTCGCCCGGGCGCACGCGGTCGGGATGTTCGAGGAAATCCACGAACGGGTAGGGGGAGTTGTCGCCCGCGAGGATCGCGTTCTGCCCCGAGGCCGGGATCGAGACCGGGATGCGGCTCGAGGCGTCGGTCAGCAGCAGCACCCGCGAAGTCGAGGAGCCCACGCCCGAGATCCGGCCCACAAGGCCCAGCCCATCCATCGTGGCCCAGCCATCGACGATGCCGTCGCGCTTGCCGACATTCAGCAGCACCGATTTGCGGAAGGGCGAGCCGCTATCGGCGAGCACACGCCCCGACACGGAGGTCAGCTTCGGATCGAGCCGCACCTTGTTCTGCGCCAGAAGCTTCGCGTTTTGCTGCTCCAGCTGAACGGCGGCTTCCTTCCACGCCTTCATCTGCTGCAGCTCGCGGCGCAATTCCTGGTTCTGCTCGTAGATGCGCGAATAGGATTGGAAGCCCTCGACCATGTCGGTCAGTTTCGTGACCGGGGCCATCGCCCAATCGAAGCTGGGCACGAAGCGATCCACGAGGGCAGAGCGGAACCGCTCCATCCGCGGGCTGTCGATGCGCCAGACGAGGAAGAGGGCGAGCAATATGACGACTAGAACCGCAACGCCCAGTCGGCGCAGCGGTCCGATATAGTCTTGGTCGTCGCGATTTCTGGCCAATTCCGTCTCCGGTCAGATCACTGGCCGGGCGTGGTGCAATCCCGGTCCCGGCTCAGCTGTCGTAATCAATGACGTGGCGAAGCTGTTTCTCATATTCAAGCGCCTTGCCGGTGCCGAGCGCAACACAGTTGAGCGACTGATCGGCGATCGAGATCGAGAGGCCCGTCTGCTCGCGCAGGGCCAGATCCAGCTCGCCCAGCAGCGCACCGCCACCGGTCAGCATCACGCCACGGTCGACGATGTCGGCGGCGAGGTCGGGCGGGGTGGTCTCCAGCGCCTGCATCACCGCGTCACAGATCGACTGGACGGGCTCGGACAGCGCCTCGGCGACCTGCGCCTGCGTGATTTCGGTTTCTTTCGGCACGCCGTTCAGCAGGTCGCGACCGCGCACGTGGAGCGACATGCCGCGCCCGTCATCGGGCATCCGCGCGGTGCCAATCGTGGTCTTGATCCGCTCTGCAGTGGATTCGCCCACGAGAAGGTTCTGGTTGCGGCGCAGGTAGGAGATGATCGCCTCGTCCATGCGGTCGCCGCCCACGCGCACCGAGCGCGCATAGACGATGTCGCCCAGCGAGAGGACGGCCACCTCGGTCGTGCCGCCGCCGATATCGACCACCATCGAGCCCGTGGGGTCGGTGATCGGCATGCCGGCGCCGATGGCCGCTGCGATCGGTTCTGCGATCAGGCCGGCGCGGCGCGCACCTGCCGAGAGAACCGACTGACGGATCGCGCGCTTCTCCACCGGGGTCGCGCCATGCGGGACGCAGACGATGATCTTCGGCTTCGAGAAGGTCGAGCGCTTGTGCACCTTGCGGATGAAATGCTTGATCATTTCCTCGGCGCTGTCGAAATCCGCGATGACGCCGTCGCGCATCGGGCGGATCGCTTCGATCGAGCCGGGGGTCCGGCCGAGCATCAGCTTGGCGTCTTCACCGACTGCCAGCACCTGCTTTTTGCCGTCCTTGACGTGATAGGCGACCACAGAGGGTTCGTTCAGCACGATACCCTTGCCTTTGACATAGACCAGCGTGTTCGCCGTCCCGAGGTCGATCGCCATGTCCGAGGAGAAGATCCCACCAACCATATTACGCCTGTCCCATCCCAAATTTCTTAGAAACACCGCGACTCGCGCCAAGCCACGGCCCGCGCCTCGTATAGTCAAAGCGGCCCTTACGGGGAAGCGGATTTGCGCTGTCGGCAAGGCACCCCTGCGGTTATCCGCTGAGGCTGGCCCAAGGGATTGACCTTTTTCAACATTTTGGACGGATTTTGCCCGGAAAAAGTGCTTGAAATTACAGATATGCGATACGTCACGAAATCGTGCTGAAATCGGGGAATTCGCGGGGGCTGGATTGAAAATGGGCAGCCCTTCGCGGGCTGCCCGAAACCTGTGCAATTTGTGGTCGGCTCAGAGCTTGTAGCTCACCGTTTTCACATCCGCGTCGGGCGCGGTTTTCTGGCTGCGGAAGCGCAGGCGGTTGAGCGCGCCGACATAGGCCTTCACCGAAGCGAGGATCGTGTCGGTATCCGACGCGGCCCCCGTGCCGATCCGCCCGTCTTCTTCGAGGCGGACCGAAACGGTCGCCTGCGCGTCGGTGCCTTCGGTCACGGCATGCACCTGATAGAGCTTCAGCTTCGCTTGCGTCGGGTAGATTTCCTTGACGCAGTTGAAGACCGCATCGACCGGGCCGTCGCCTTGGCACTTGCTGGATTTCTCCTCGCCGTCGACGAGCATCTTCAGCTCGGCTTCCTGACCGTCCGAACCGCAGACCACGCGCAGCCATTTCACCTGCAGGTAGTCATCGGCGGTGTTCGCGGCGCTGTCGGTCATCAGCGCGATCAGGTCCTCGTCGTAGATTTCCTTCTTGCGGTCGGCCAGCGCCTTGAAGCGGACGAAGACGTCCTTGAGCTGGTTGTCGCCCAGCTCGTAGCCCAGATCCTTGAGCTTCGCACGCAGAGCGGCGCGGCCCGAGTGTTTGCCCATCGCGATATTCGCCTCGTTGAGGCCGATATCGGCGGGCTTCATGATCTCGAAGGTCTCGACGTTCTTCAGCACGCCATCCTGGTGGATGCCGCTTTCGTGCAGGAAGGCGTTCTTGCCGACGATCGCCTTGTTGAACTGCACCGGGAAACCCGAAACCTGCGCCACGCGGCGCGAGATGTTCATGATCTTCGTCGTGTCTATATGGGTCTGGTAGGGCATGATGTCCTGACGGACCTTCATCGCCATCACGACCTCTTCGAGCGCGGTGTTGCCCGCGCGCTCGCCCAGACCGTTTATCGTGCATTCGATCTGGCGCGCACCGGCATCGACCGCGGCCAGCGCGTTCGCCGTCGCCATGCCCAGATCGTTGTGGCAGTGGGTCGCGAAGATGATTTCGTCGGCGCCCGGCACCCGCTCGAGCAGCATCCGGATCAGATCGGCGGATTCGGTCGGCGCGGTGTAACCCACCGTGTCGGGGATATTGATCGTGGTGGCACCCGCCTTGATCGCGATCTCGACGACGCGGCAGAGATAGTCATGCTCGGTCCGGGTCGCGTCCATCGGCGACCATTGCACGTTGTCGCACAGGTTGCGCGCGTGGCTGACGGTCTCGTGGATGACGTCGGCCATTTCGTCCATCGTCAGGTTCGGGATCGCGCGGTGCAGCGGCGAGGTGCCGATGAAGGTGTGGATGCGCGGCGATTTCGCGTGCTGCACGGCCTCCCAGCAGCGGTCGATATCGGGCAGCTTCGCGCGGGCCAGCCCGCAAATGGTCGAGAACTTGGCGCGTTTCGCTATATCGCTGACGGCTTCGAAATCGCCTTCCGAGGCGATGGGGAAGCCGGCCTCGATGATGTCTACGCCCATTTCGTCGAGCAGATCGGCGATCTCGAGCTTCTCGTCATGGGTCATCGTCGCGCCCGGCGATTGCTCGCCATCACGCAGGGTCGTGTCGAAAATCAGAACGCGGTTTTTGTCGATCATGGTCTGGGCCATCTGCTAGTCTCTTTCGTCTTGGCTCTTAGCGTTACTTGGTCCCGAAGGCCAGCATTGCGCGGTGGCTTTCGGAAGTTGTCCGGGCGCTGGTTACCCCTGAGCGTTCGCGCCCGAAGGCACGCTCAGAGGCTGCTAAGAAGAAGGAGACCACGGGGCATCGCGCCTTGGGCGAGAGCCCCGGCTGCGGTGAGTTGAATATGCTTATCCCGTGTCATGAGGGGCACTATAGGCGCCAAGTGATAAATGAAAAGCAAAAAAGGAACCGCTCGCGGCGGGGGCGCGTAGCCTTTGGGCGCATATGACGGAGGGAACGTTGGCAGGTCAGGCAATCGTGATCGGAGATACGGGCGGGATCGGTTCGGCGATCCGGGCCGAGCTGGAGGCGCGCGGCTTCGCGGTGACGGGGTTGTCGCGGTCGCGCGATGGGTTCGATGTGACCGATGAGGGTTCGGTCGAGGCGGGGCTGCGCGGGATCGAGGGGCCGGTCGATCTGATCTTCGTGGCATCGGGCGCGCTTGGCACGCCGGAAAAGGCGCTGTCGCAGCTGACGCCCGCGGAATTGCAGACCCAGTTCGCCGTGAATGCGATGGGGCCGGCGCTGGTGCTGAAACATGCCGCCCGCCTGTTGCCCCGCGACGGGCACGCGCGGTTTGCGGCGCTCTCGGCGCGGGTCGGCTCGATCGGGGATAACGGCTTGGGCGGCTGGTATAGCTATCGGACCTCGAAAGCGGCACTGAACCAGCTGCTGCACGGCGCGGCGATCGAACTGGGGCGCTCTCACAAGCAGCTGGTGATCGCGGCGCTGCATCCCGGCACGGTCGACACCCCCTTTACCGCCGATTACCCGCGCGACAAGCTCGCCCCGGAAGACGCCGCGCGCCGGTTGCTGGATGTGCTGGACGGGCTGACCCCCGCGCAATCGGGCGGTTTCTACGATTACGCAGGCAAGGAGATCCCATGGTAACCCGAAACGCCATCGTCACCGGCGCCGCACGCGGGATCGGTCGTGCGATCACCGAGGCGCTGCTGGATCGCGGCTGGCAGGTCGCGGCGCTCGATCTGGATATCGACCCGCTGGAGGCGCGCGAAGGGTTGCAGGCGATCCGTTGCGATCTGGGGAGCGAAGACGATATTTGTGCGGCCGTCCCGCAGGCTGGGTTCGAGACGCTCGATCTCTTGGTGAACAATGGCGGTCCGGCCAATCCCGAATGCGGACCGCTGGAGGATCTGACGCTGGAGGCGTGGCACAGGTGGATCGATCCGCATCTGACGGGCACGTTCCTGATGACGCGTGAGGCTCTGCCCGCCTTGCGCAAGGGGCAGGGGGCGGTGGTCAATATGGCCTCGACCCGCGCGCTGCAATCCGAGCCTGACACCTTCGCCTATGCGGCGGCGAAGGGCGGCGTCACGTCGCTGACCCACGCAATGGCGGTTAGCCTTGGGCCGGAAGTTCGGGTCAACGCCATCGCGCCCGGCTGGATCAATTCGAGCGGCGAGGCCTTGAGCAAAGAGGATCACGCGCAGCATCCGGTGGGCCGGGTGGGCGCGCCTTCCGACATCGCCGACGCGGTGTTGTACCTCGCTGACGCGGGCTTCGTGACGGGGCAGGTGCTGGTCGTCGACGGCGGCATGACCCGAAAGATGATCTATGACTAAGCTGATCGCGGTGCTGGGCGACCAGCTGAGCCATGACGGCGCGGCTTTGCGCTGCGGCGACAAGGGCACGGATGTGGTGGTCATGGCCGAGGTGCGCGAGGAAGCGACCTATACCGGCCATCACAAGCAGAAGCTGGCCCTGACCTTCGCCGCCATGCGTCGCTTCGCCGACGAGTTGGAGCGCGACGGCTGGCAGGTTCGCTATACGAAGCTGACCGACGACGACAACGCGGGCTCGCTGGTGGGCGAATTCGCGCGCCGCGCCGAGGAGGAGGGGGCCGAGGAGGTCGTGACGCTCGCCCCCGGCGAATGGCGGCTGCGGCAAGCCTTCGAGAGCGCGCCGTTGAAAATCCGGCAACTGCCCGACGACCGCTTCATCTGCTCCGAAAAACGCTTCGCCGACTGGGCCGAGGGGCGCAAGGAATTGCGCATGGAATGGTTCTACCGCGAGATGCGCCGCGAGACGGGGCTATTGATGGAGGGCGACGATCCGGCGGGTGGTGAGTGGAATTTCGACAAGGAGAACCGCAAGCCCGCCCAGCCTGACCTGTTCCGCGAGCCCGCGCCGACCTTCCGCAAGGATGCGCTGGTGCAGGAGGTGCTCGATATGGTCGAGGCGGAGTTTCCCGATAATTTCGGGTCGCTCGACGAATTCAACTGGCCGGTCAGCCGCGCGCAGGCCGAACGCGCGCTGGAGCATTTCATCGCTCACAATCTGCGCGACTTCGGAACCTATCAGGACGCGATGCTGGCCGAGGACCGGCTGCTGCATCACTCGATCTTGTCATCGTGCATCAATCTCGGGCTGCTCTCGCCGCTGGAGGTCTGCAAGGCTGCCGAGGAGGCCTACAAGGCAGGCAATGCGCCGATCAATTCGGTGGAAGGCTTCATCCGGCAAATCCTCGGCTGGCGCGAATATATGCGCGGGATCTACTTCCGCGAAGGGCCGGATTACACGTCGCGCAATGCGCTCAACCACAAGCGCGACCTGCCGTGGTTCTACTGGTCGGGCGAGACCGACATGGCCTGCATGAAAGCCGCGATCGGGCAGACCCGCGATCTGGCCTATGCCCATCATATCCAGCGTCTGATGGTGACTGGCAATTTCGCGCTGTTGGCCGGGATCGACCCGCGCCAAGTGCAGGACTGGTATCTCGCGGTCTATATCGACGCCTATGAGTGGGTGGAGGCGCCGAACACGGCGGGGATGAGCCAGTTCGCGGATGGCGGGGTGGTGGCCTCGAAGCCCTACATTTCCTCGGGCGCCTATATCGACAAGATG
The DNA here is from genome assembly GCF_002020145.1 of Thioclava sp. DLFJ4-1. Classification (NCBI taxonomy): domain Bacteria; kingdom Pseudomonadati; phylum Pseudomonadota; class Alphaproteobacteria; order Rhodobacterales; family Paracoccaceae; genus Thioclava; species Thioclava sp. DLFJ4-1. Next base: position 101,162 of record NZ_MPZT01000002.1, on the reverse strand, counting down.
TCGGATTATTGCGGCGGTTGCGCCTATGACGTGAAGGCGAAGGACGGCGAGAAGGCTTGCCCGTTCAACAGCCTCTACTGGCATTTCCTCGACCGGCATCGCGACCGCTTCGAGGGCAATCCGCGCATGGGGCTCGTCTATCGTAACTGGGACAAGCAGAAGAAAGAGACGCGCGACGCCAAGCTGAAGACCGCGGAGGCGCTGCTCGCGAAGCTCGACAAGGGCGAGGCGCTGTAGGCCTGTTAGAAGAGCGGATCAGTTCGCTGAAGGCTCCGCCGTGGCCGGTTCGTTCGCCGGGGCCGGCGGGGTCTCGGTACTGGCATCGGGCGTGGGCTGCGTCGCAGGCGCGCTGGTATCCTGCAGCTTGTCGTTCGACCATTCGCCGCTCGCCACCGTGCCGGAGGCATAGGTCATCGTGCCTTGCCCCTCGCGTTTGCCATTCGAGAAGCTGCCCACATAGGTGTCGCCATTGGCATAGGTCGCGCGGCCTTGGCCGTCGATCGCGCCGTTGCGCCACTCGCCCTCATAGGTGAAACCATCGGGCATGGTCAGCTTGCCGGTCCCGTCGCGCTGACCATTCTTGAAGGCGCCCTCATAGGTCGTGCCATCGGCATAGCGCGCGGTGCCTTGGCCCTCGCGTTGCCCGTTCACCCAGTCGCCTTCGTAGCTGTAGCCGTCCGGGTAGGTCATCTTGCCCTTCCCGTCATTGCGCGCGTTCTTGAACTCGCCCTCATAGACGAGCCCGTTCGCGTAGCGTGCGGTGCCGGTGCCCTGGATGACGCCATGCGCCCAGCCGCCCTCGTAGCTGGAGCCGTCGGGATAGGTGATTTTGCCCTGACCGTCGGGCAGGTCGTTCTTGAAGCTGCCCTCATAGACCGAGCCGTCGGGATATTGCACCTTGCCCTGACCCTCGATGCGGCCCTCTTTCCATTGGCCGGTATAGACGTAGCCGTCCTTGCCGCGGAACGTGCCGGTGCCGTGGCGCTTGTCGAGCAGGAAGTCCCCCTCGTAGGTGTCGCCATTGGCATAGGTGACCTTGCCCGAGCCGTGGCGCTTGCCGTTGACCATCTGACCTTCGTAGACATCGCCATTGGGTTGGCTCAGTTTGCCGCGACCGTTCATCTGGCCGGCTTTCCAGTCGCCGACATAGGTCAGCCCGTCCGCCATGGTGAGCGTTCCGGTGCCGTCGCGCTGGCCATGCGCCATCTGGCCCTCATAGGTGGAGCCGTCGGGATAGGTGATCTTGCCGTTGCCCTGTTTGACGCCGCCCAGCCAGTCGCCCTCGTAGCGATAGCCGTTCGCGCTCTCCAGCGTGCCCTTGCCGTCATGCATCGCGTTGCGGAACTGGCCCTGATAGACTGAGCCGTTGGCGTAATGCGCGGTGCCGGTGCCGGTGATCTGACCGTTGAGCCAGTCGCCCTCATAGGTGCCGCCATCGGCGAAGGTGATCTTGCCCTTTCCGTTGGGCTTGCCGTGATCGAACTCGCCTTCGTAGATCGAGCCGTTGGGGAAGCGCGCGCGGCCCTTGCCCTTGATCTCGCCCATCACCCATTGGCCTTCGTATTCGTAGCCCGAGGGCAGCTTGTAGCTGCCATAGCCGTCCTGCTTGCCATCGGTGAAGGTGCCCTCATAGAGGCCGCCGTCATCGTATTGCTTGGTGATGACCTCTTGCGCCGGCGCGATCTGCGCGGTCCAGCCGATCAGAACTGCCAATGTCGCGATGCGAAGCTGCGCGCCTGCCATGCGTGCCCCCTGATGGTGCTGCCTGTGCTCCGGTCTCGCGAGCGCGTGGATTCGCGCTCTGCCGTGCTTGGGGAAAGGTTAATTGCGCGGGGGTAGCCTGACAAGCGGGCAGGGCGGTCCGTGTCGGGGGCGCGGAAGGGAAGGGGCGGCAAATGCAGGGCAGCCATCCCCTTTTCACCCCAGCGTTTTCTGCTAAATGAGAGGGCGATAACAGCCCCGAGGACGCTTATGGCCGATCGTTTCCGCCTCACCATGGCCCAGCTCAACCCCACCGTGGGCGCGCTGGAGGCCAATGCCGAGAAGGCCTTCGCCGCTTGGGAAGAGGGCAAGCGCGCGGGCGCCGACATGGTCGTGCTGCCCGAGATGTTCCTGACCGGCTACCAGACGCAGGACCTGATCGCGAAGCCCGCTTTCGTGCGCGACGCGGTCGCCGCGATGGAGGCGCTGGGTGCGCGCATCACCGATGGTCCGGCGCTGGGCATCGGCGGGCCCTACTGGACCGAGCAGGGGCAGTATAACGCCTATTGGGTCTGGAAAGACGGCGTGCTGGTCGCGCGGATGTTGAAACACGATCTGCCGCATCACGGGATTTTCGACGAGTATCGCATCTACGATACCGGTCAGATCTCGGGGCCCTATGCGGTCAACGGCGTGCGGGTCGGTACCCCGATCTGCGAGGATGCGTGGCACCCGGATGTGGCCGAGACGCTGGCCGAGACCGGGGCCGAGATCCTGATCGTGCCGAACGGTTCGCCCTATCACCGGGGCAAGCTCGACGTGCGGATGACCCATATGGTCGCGCGCGTGGTCGAGACTGGGCTGCCGCTGGCTTATCTCAACTCTGTCGGTGGGCAGGACGATCAGGTCTTCGACGGGGCGAGCTTCGTGCTGAACCGGCATGGCCAGCTGGCCGCGCAATTCGCACCTTTCGACGAGATCATCGATCATGTCGATTTCGAGCGTGACGGCGAAGGCTGGGCCTGCGTTGCGGGCCGTGACGATCCGCAGCCTTCGGAATGGGAGCAGGATTACCGCGCGATGGTCGAAAGCCTTGGCGATTACCTGCGCAAGTCGGGCTTCTCCAAGGTCGTGCTCGGCCTGTCGGGTGGGATCGACTCCGCGCTGGTCGCGACGATTGCGGCGGATGCGCTGGGGCCGGAGGCCGTGCATTGCGTGATGCTGCCCTCGGAATACACCTCGCAGGGCTCGCTTGATCACGCCGCCGATCTGGCAAAGCGGCAGGGGATGCGTCTCGATACGGTGCGGATCGACGGGGCGCGCGATGCCGTCTCGGAGGCGCTTGCCCATCTGATGGAAGGCACCGAGCCCGACGTGACCGAGGAAAACATCCAATCGCGTCTGCGCGGTGTGATGCTGATGGCGCTGTCGAACAAGTTCGGCGAGATGCTTCTGACCACGGGGAACAAGTCCGAGATGGCCGTGGGCTATGCGACGATCTATGGCGACATGGCGGGCGGCTACAATCCGATCAAGGATCTCTACAAGACCCGCGTTTTCGAGACCTGCCGCTGGCGCAATACGAACTACCGCGACTGGATGAAGGGCCCGGAAGGCGAGGTGATCCCGCGCGAGATCATCGAGAAGCCGCCCTCGGCGGAGCTACGGCCCGACCAGAAGGACGAGGACAGCCTGCCGCCCTATCCGGTGCTAGACGGTATTCTCGAAGGTCTGGTGGAGCGCGACGCTTCGGTCGCCGATCTCGTGGCCGAGGGCTACGAGCGCGAGACGATCAAAAAGGTCGAGCATCTGCTCTATATCTCGGAATGGAAGCGCCACCAATCCGCGCCGGGCACGCGCCTGTCGAGCAAGGCGTTCTGGCTGGATCGCCGTTATCCGATCGTCAATCGCTGGCGCGATCACGGCTGAGCGCGGCGTTCGCGCTGCCGTTCAGTCTGCGTCGCTCCACGTCAGGCGGGCGACGCGCGGCCGGGTGACGATGAAATTGTCGAACGAAATCGCATCGCGGAAGCCGACGAAATGCTTGGTCGGATCTTTCCCGATTGACGTCAGATAGGCTTTATATGCTTCCGACAGCTTGAAGGGGAGGTCATAGGCGTAGGACGTCTCCACGATCAGCGCCTGGTCGCCCGCCGCGAGGACCGGAATGCGGTCCGCCTCGAGATCGAGCGCCTCCTGCGTGTAGCTTTGCGCCAGACCGGTCGCAAAGGAATCGTCCAGCTTCACCTTTTTTGCGTCGCTGCCTTCGGTGGGATCGTTGCAGGCGTGGTTCAAATCCTGCGGATCGTCCCAGCAACTCACCAAGGTCACACGCATCCAGCTGCGCGACGGGTCGCTATTGCCGGTCGCAAAATCGTAGACCTGTTTGATGCCTGCGACGAATTTCGGGCCGATTGGATCCCGTTCGCGCGAGATCAGGTCCGAGACCGTTACATTGGCCCGTGTCGCGGCGCCGCGAATTTTGAACACGTCATACATTTCGATCGACAGGATCAGCCAGCCCGACAGCATGATGAAGGCCATCAGCCCTTCGATCGGGATGGATCCGGTCTCGTCGTCGCGGAAGCGGCGGAACACATTGCGCATCTTTGCCATGACCATCGCTCAGGTCCCTCCTGCAGCAGAGGCGACTGCCGGTTCGATCACGATCGCGGTCGTTGTCACCAAGGCGTAATCGCCATCCGCGCCGACCGGCGATGCTTCGAGGAAAGCTTGCGCAATGAAATCTTCCAGCAGCATCGGCTTTTCGCGCAGGCAGACCCGCACGAGGATCAGTTGATCCGGGGCGGCGGATTCCAGCGTGCCGGAGGGCGGTGGCTTGGTTACGTCCGAGAAATCCTCGCAGCGCACCGGGTGATTGGCGATTGAGGAGGTCCAGTTCGTCTTGTCGACCTGAAACATCTCGACCGAAACCCGGTTCATGCAGGTGTTCCCGAAGAAGCCCGCCTGTTTGCAGATTTCGTGGCGCAGCGTTTTCTCGTCGATGCTTGAGTAGTTCCCGATGCGGATGATCCGGCTCGTGGCTTCGGTCGCGCGGGTCAGCAGGGTCTGCTTGATGAAGATCACGCCCAGCTCGATGCCGGCGAACATGAAGAAGATCAGGAACACGATCCAGAGCAGGGCGGGGATCGTCACCGCCCCGTCCTCCGCCCTCAGGAAGGCTCGTTTATGCGTCAGCCTCAATGCCATGCTCTGCGCTCTCCGGTCAGTTCGTCAGGCGCAGGGTAGAGATCTGCGTCGCGATCGAGGAAAACGCATCCGCGAGATTGGCGGAGTCGACGTCATACTGGTAGCTCGGACCCGAACTGCAATCGGCGAGCGCCGTCTTGCCACTCTGGGGCGCATCCACGGCCACAGTGAAGACGATGATATCCTTGCTTTTCCCGGCCTGGCACACGTCGTGCAGGTTTTTGTCCTTCTCCGAGAACATCGAGGAGATCGCCATCTCGTCGTAGATCGAAGCCACGGATTCTTGCGGGTCTAGGCGCTGGCGCGGCGGCAGAAGGAAGGTCTGGATCACATATTGCAGCGTCCATCCTTTGCTCCAGACGGTGCGCCAGTCGATCGCATGCAGATCACGCGGCTCGAATTGATACTCGTAATGCGAATCCTGGTAGCAACGCTCGCGGCCCCGCCAATCCGTATAGCACTTCGTCTCGTAAACTTTCGTCGCGATGGTCTCGCCGATTTCCTCGGGCGCATACCAGTTGCGATCGGCGAATGAGTAATAGGGCTTCTCTCCCTGATCTGCGCGCTCCTGCGAGAACCAGTACATGTGCGACATGGTCGAGCTGTCGTCATTAAACGCCGTCGAACTGTCGATCGAGAATAGGCCGGAATCGCCCGTCCTGTACTTCATATAGGTCGAGAAGGTGCGTGTGTTCTGACCGTCGGTCATCAGGATCATCACCTTCATCGAGCGTTCATCGATGCTCTGACCGGTCGCCGGATAGGGCAGGGGGCGGTCGTCCACATCAGCAGAAATCGTCCCGTTTTGGACCAGAGCAGCTGAGACCGGTTTGGCCGAAGGGTCGAGCAGCGCGAAGCCCCAGCGAGCGCCGATGTCGATCGCGGTATCGCCACCTGCACGCAGCGACGCGATCTTGTTCACGACGTCGTTCTGATTGTCTTCGAAGGCCATCACGTCAGAATAGCTGTGCTCGTAGCAGTTCTCGGAGGTTTCCGAGAGTGTTTTGTACACGCCGTAGCCTTGGCCAACGAGATCATAGCTCCAGCCATACATGGTGCGCTGCAGGCCGGTGGTCGGCAGGCTCACGCTGTTGAACCCCTGAAGCTGCACGTCGGCGCAGGTGTTGTAGCTGTGATCGTTCGACAGGTTGTACGCCGCCGCCAGATCGGGGCCGAGCGAGACCTGCTGGTTGTAGGGCACGATCGAGATCGAAAGGCGACCGGCCGGCGCGCCGGGAGGCTGAACGTTGTCGAACATCTTGTTGGTGAAATTCGTCGCGGCATCGCGCAGCGAGGCGATCTTCGTCTCGCCATAGTAGGAGCCGGAATCCGTCTGGCCCATGGAGCCGGAGACGTCGAGCACCATCGAGATTTCGACATTGCCGATGGATTCCTCGGCTTTGGCTGCGGTGTTGGAGCGGAAGGAATCGACGCCGAAGCCGATCAGGTCACCGAAGATCGTGGGCATGTCATCCTGCGCGGTCATCGATACGCGGCGGTATTCCTTCTGCGCGCCCTCTTCGACCACGGGCTCGATATTGAGATAGTCGAGGCCGCTGGTGGAGAGGTAGTCTTTCGCCACGGTCGCGGGATCGAGCGTCTGATCCAGATTGGCGGCGGCGAGCGCGGCTCGGTCGAGCGAACTTTGGATAAGCGTACGGCGTTCGTCTTGGCGGACGAAATCAATCGCAATGCCGCCAATGACCATCAGCACGATCAAAACCTGCAGGCTGAAGATGAAAACCGCTCCATCCTCATCCTGCGCGAACCGCCCCATTCGGGCGCGCGCGGCTTCGATACGGCGTGCCAAGCCGTTTTGTTCGGTTATGTCCCTCATCCCCGACCTCCTTCTCCTTGTCCCATGGCCTCGCCGCCAGCGGAGAAAACTCGTAAAAAATCACCGGATGAAACTGCATAATTCCTGAGGCGAAATTAAGGCAAAACCTTGTCTAACTTCATGGAATTGTTGTGCTTTAAATGTGGAATGCCGCAGTGTGTGTGAGATAGTTTCCCAATCGGCCACCAATCTGAGGGGCTTCTGACGCTGGGTGCCGTCTTGGAGACTGAGTCGTTTAAACTAGGTTAACTCGCCTCAAGGGGCGGATTTCTCACCTTCGGCTGACGCGAAGTTCTCGCCGCCCGAGGGGCCGAAAGCTGTGGGTAGCTCCGCGGGTCCTCTCGACTCTGCCGCACATGGAGACAATATAGAGAGCATGAGCCTGCCGCCCGGATTTCTCGACGAATTGCGCAGCCGTTCCTCGATCGCTCAGGTCGTGGGGCGCAAGGTCATTTGGGACATGCGCAAGTCGAACCAGGCCAAGGGCGACATGTGGGCGCCGTGCCCCTTCCATCAGGAAAAATCGGCCTCGTTCCATGTCGATGACCGCAAGGGCTATTACTATTGCTTCGGCTGTCACGCGAAGGGCGACGCGCTGAGCTTCGTGCGCGAGACCGAGAATGTCAGCTTCATGGAGGCGGTGGAAATCCTCGCCCGTGAGGCCGGAATGCAGATGCCCGCGCGCGATCCGATGGCGCAGGAGAAAGCTGATCTGCGCACCGAGCTGGCCAATGTGATGGAAGAGGCGGTGAAGTATTTCCGCCTTCATCTGAACACGCAGGCCGGGAGCGCCGCGCGCGACTATCTGGCCGGGCGCAGCCTGAACAAACCCGCGGTGGATCGCTTCGAGATCGGCTTCGCCCCGCCCGGCTGGCAGGGGCTGCGCGATGCGCTCAAGGCCAAGGGGATTTCCGACGAGCTGATCAAAGGCGCGGGGCTTGCGAAGGACAGCCAGAAGGGGCGCGAACCCTTCGACGTCTTCCGCAACCGTATCATCTTCCCGATCCGCGATCCGCGCGGGCGCTGCATCGCCTTCGGCGGGCGGGCGATGGATCCGAACGATCCGGCGAAATACCTGAACTCGCCCGAGACCGCGCTCTTCGACAAGGGGCGCTCGCTCTATAACCACGGTCCCGCGCGCGAAGCCTGCGGCAAGGGCGCGCCGCTCGTGGTCTGCGAAGGCTATATGGATGTGATCGCCATGGTAGAGGGCGGCTTCGGCGGGGCGGTTGCGCCGCTCGGGACCGCGATCACCGAAGATCAGCTACGCCTGATGTGGCGCATCCATGACGAGCCGATCATCGCGCTCGATGGCGATACGGCGGGTCTGCGCGCGGCGCTGCGGGTGATCGATCTCGCGCTGCCGCTGCTGGAGGCGGGGAAGGGCGTGCGTTTCGCGATCATGCCGCCGGGGCTCGACCCGGATGACGTGATCCGCAAGCAGGGCCGCGAGGCGATGGAGACGATCCTCGCCGAGGCGAAGCCGATGGTCTCGCTGCTGTGGCAACGTGAGACTGAGGGGAAAGTCTTCGACAGTCCCGAGCGCCGGGCGGCCCTGGACAAGAGCCTGCGCGCCGCGATTGCGCGCATTCAGGATCCCTCGATTCGCGGCCATTACGGAGACGAGATCAAACGCCTGCGCTGGGAGCTGTTCGGCACCGGCCCGCAGGCTGGCCCACAGGGCGGTGCGCAAGGATCCCGCGGGGGCTTCACGCCGGGCGGTTTCGGCCCCGGCGGCAAGCGCGGCAAGGGCCGCTTCGGTGCGCCGCCGCCGGCCTTGCCCGAGACGCGCTCCTCGCTTCTGGCGACCGCGCCGAGCGACGTGGCCGAGCATCTGCGCGAGGCGATGATCCTCGGCATCTGCGTCACCCACCCGGCGCTGATCGCGGAATTCGAGGCGGAACTGGAAGCCGTGCCGCTGCGCGACGCGACGCATGATCAGCTGCGCCACCGGATGCTCGCCCATGTCGCCGCGCCCGCCCCGGAAATCGCGAAAAACCTTTACGCGGAAATGGCGGCCGACCTTGAAAAACTGTTGAACCTGCCCCACTTGCGCTCTGCCCCTCCGGTTCGCAACGCTGAGAACCTCGATTTGGCGCGGATGTGCCTGACCGAGGAACTGGCCAAGCTGGACGCCGCTCGCGCCGTGCGCGAAGAGGTCGCCGATGCGATGGAGGATCTGGCGGGGCTTGCCGACGAAGGCGTGACATGGCGTCTGGCGCAAGCAGCATCGCTTCGCCATCGTGCAGAGAGATCGAAACTGGAGGACTCCTCCGATATGGGCGAAGACCAAGCGGCGCTGTCCGCGACGCTTCAGGCCATGATCGACGGGGAAATCTGGCGTAAGAAACATTGAGCCGGATGGCTGCGGGCCAACGGATTACGGAAAAGCGAATTGTTGCGGACACATTCAGAATCAACTTTCTGTCCACAGCCCTCGCGCCCCTGTGATTCGCCGCCGCGATTCGATACACAGACGAGATATGATTCGCTTTCGTCATAGCTTGAGCCCAACCAAGCCCTGACCGAGGAGCCCACATGGCCGCCAAAGACATCGACGACAATAAATCCGACACCCCGAGCGACGACGCGACGTCCTTCGACATGAGTCAGGCCGCCGTGAAGCGGATGATCGCCGAGGCGAAGGAACGCGGGTTCATTACCTATGACCAGCTCAACAAGGTGATGCCGCAAGATCAGGTCTCGGGGGACCAGATCGAAGATGTCATGTCGATGCTCTCCGAAATGGGCATCAACGTCATCGAAGCCGAAGAGGCCGATGAGGAAGAAAGCAGCAGCCAGGGCGGCGAAGTCGCGACGACGGCTTCGGGGTCGCGCGAAGTCGCGGTCTCGACCACCAGCTCGGAAACGCTCGATCGTACCGATGACCCGGTGCGGATGTATCTGCGCGAGATGGGTTCGGTCGAGCTGCTGTCGCGCGAGGGCGAAATCGCCATCGCCAAGCGCATCGAGGCTGGCCGCAACACGATGATCGCGGGGCTCTGCGAGAGCCCGCTGACCTTCCAGGCCATCACGATCTGGCGCGACGAACTTCTCAACGAAGAAATTCTTCTGCGCGACGTGATCGACCTCGAGACCACCTTCGGCAACTCGCTCGAAGGGGTCGAAGGCGAAGAAGAAGAAATCGCACCGCCCACCGTCGGAGCCGAGGCGACGACAGAGGGTAGCAAGAAATCCGAAGATAGCGGCAATTCGGAGCCTGAGCTCGACGCGGACGGCAACCCGATCCAATCCGACGATGACGACGAGGACGAAGGCGCGAATCTTTCGCTCGCCGCGATGGAAGCCGCGCTGAAGCCGCGTGTTCTCGAGACGCTCGAACTGATCGCGCGCGACTATGCTCAGCTTGCCGAGATGCAGGACCTGCGGATGTCGGCGACGCTGAACGAGGATGGCTCCTTCTCTGTCACCGAGGAAGCCGCCTATCAGAAGCTGCGCTCCGAGATCGTCGAGCTGGTGAACTCGCTTCACCTGCACAACAACCGGATCGAAGCGCTGATCGACCAGCTCTACGGCATCAACCGCAAGATCATGTCGATCGACAGCGGCATGGTGAAGCTCGCCGATCAGGCGCGCATCAACCGTCGTGAGTTCATCGAAGAGTATCGCGGCTACGAACTGGACCCCAGCTGGTCCGAGCGGATGCAGGCAAAGTCGGGCCGCGCTTGGCAGTCCCTGTTCGAGCGTTCCGCCGACAAGGTCGAAGAGCTGCGCGGGGAGATGGCTCAGGTCGGACAGTATGTCGGTGTCGACATTTCCGAATTCCGCCGCATCGTCCAGCAGGTCCAGAAGGGCGAAAAAGAAGCCCGTCAGGCCAAGAAAGAGATGGTCGAGGCGAACCTGCGTCTCGTGATCTCGATCGCGAAGAAATACACCAACCGCGGCCTGCAATTCCTCGATCTCATTCAGGAAGGCAATATAGGCCTCATGAAGGCCGTGGATAAGTTCGAGTATCGCCGCGGCTACAAGTTCTCGACCTATGCGACGTGGTGGATCCGTCAGGCGATCACCCGCTCGATCGCGGATCAGGCGCGCACCATCCGTATCCCGGTCCACATGATCGAGACGATCAACAAGCTGGTCCGCACCGGTCGCCAGATGCTCCACGAGATCGGCCGCGAGCCGACGCCGGAAGAACTGGCCGACAAGCTGCAGATGCCGCTCGAGAAGGTCCGCAAGGTGATGAAGATCGCCAAGGAGCCGATCTCGCTCGAGACGCCGATCGGCGACGAGGAAGACAGCCAGCTTGGCGATTTCATCGAGGACAAGAACGCCGTTCTGCCGCTCGACTCCGCCATTCAGGAGAACCTGAAGGAGACGACGACGCGGGTTCTGGCCTCGCTCACCCCGCGCGAGGAGCGGGTTCTGCGGATGCGCTTCGGCATCGGCATGAACACCGACCACACGCTCGAAGAGGTGGGGCAGCAGTTCTCGGTCACCCGCGAGCGTATCCGTCAGATCGAGGCGAAGGCGCTGCGCAAGCTCAAGCACCCGAGCCGGTCGCGCAAGATGCGTTCGTTCCTCGACCAGTAATAGCATTCGATCAGGACGCCCCCGGTTTCGGGGGCGTTTTCATGTCATCCGGGGGAGGGGAGCATGAAAGTCTTCACTACGTTTGTGGCTGTAGCCCTTCTGGTCGCTGGGTCCGCCAGCGCCGCAGAGCGCGCACAATTCTACATTCCCGACAAGCCCGCCAAGCTGGTCTATCTCTTCACCTGCGAAGGGGAGAGCCAGGACGAGATCGCCGAGAATTGGGAGAAGGCCAAGGCCGTCTTCGCCAGCGATCATCAAGAAGAGGCTGCGCGTCTGGAGGCGAAAACCACGGCGCAGCGCGAGTCCGGCCATGCCCCGAGCCAAGAGGCGATCGACGCCCATAACGTCGAATTCAACGCACATAAAGCCGCGGTCGAAGCCGATCTTGCTCCGCTGGGCTGCAAGATGAACGGTCTCGTTCACGTGCCGTGACGGAGGGCGGTCCGCTTGCATTGCTGCGTCGAGGCGGCGGCCCCTAAACCGCATATTTCGCACATTTCTTGAGCATTTCGGGGGGTGGAACGGCTTTTTCGTCCCTCAAGTTGCTGGAAAGTTTGAAATTCCCCTGATCGTGTTATCGTCACCTTACGGACAATTGGGGTGTTCGTTGGGGGGAGTTAAATGCGGCTGCGCAATTACGCGCCAGCCCTGCTGAAACCGTTCAATGACGAGTTAACGCGAAAGTTTCTGTTCGCTTTGCTTTTCGTGGATGCAGTGCTGCTGGCTATTTTCATCACTTACAACGTTTTGGGGCTCAATCAGGGCGACGAGCTGATCGCCCGGCAGTTCTGGCGGTTCGATATCGGCCTCGATATCAGCTTTTCCGAGAGTTTCGGGTTCTTCAAATGGACGTCGATCATGGTGTTCATGATCGCGTCGTTTCTGAAGAAGCCCAATGCGGTCAGCGTAGTCATATTCGCTGTCTTCGCCATTCTGCTTGCCGATGACAGCAAGCAGTTGCACGAACACGCAGGCCGGTTTCTGCGGGAAGGGGTGTTCGAACAAGTCATCGCCGATCCGCATGCCGCGCAGACGATCGGAGAGCTTGTGTATTTCGCGGGACAGGGCGTCGTTGTTGTCGCGCTTCTGTGGCTCGCTTATCGCTTCGGGTCGCCGGAGCAGCGCCTCTATGTGCTTCGCTTTTCCGCTTCGATCTTCGGCCTCATCATCTGTGGAGTGGGGTTCGACGCAATCCATAGCGTGTTCGAGGGCGCTCCGCTCTCATGGCTTCTCGGCTTGATCGAAGATGGCGGTGAGATCATCTTCGCCTCCATCGCCTGCGGCTACGGTTTCAGTTACCTGCTCGCGCAGTTCCGTAGTGCCGAGGTTTCCTACGCGTAGTGCTAGCCCAATTCGCGTGGCGCGCGTGGGCGAAAGGCATTGCCTGTCGCATTGCGGCGGTCCAAATTGAGGCGACCCAATGACCGGAGATACCATGTCTAAGTTTGCCCCTGCTTTGCTCGCCCCTCTCGTTCTCGCTGCCTGTCAGGTCGGCACGATGCAATCGGGCACGCCGCGCATGGATCAGGCAGGCACCTGTTTCCTTTATGTGCAGGAAGAGGCCGGGGGCACCTATTCGGTGATCTCAGGGGTGGGCGACGGCACGCCGCAACCCAAGGCCATCGTCAAGCGCGGGCTAAGCGGCGCGCAGGCCGATGCGGTGTGGGCGAAAGAGCGCAAGATCATGGACATCAATCCCGAATGCCTCGCGATCGTCGCGACGGATCGCTCCGAGGCGCGTCCCGCGCCGAAAAGCTGATGCATCGCCGGTTCGAGATCGCAACATCGGGCCCGGGTCTATACGAGTTCACGCGTGACGTGGCGGCTTGGGTCGCGGGCGCTGATGCGGAGGAGGCGTTGCTCACGCTTTTCATCCGCCACACCTCGGCAAGCCTCGCGATCCAGGAAAATGCCGACCCGGAAGTGCGCAGCGATCTGAAGGAATTCTTCCATCGTCTGGTGCCGCCCTCGACAGATCCCAGCATGTCCTACCTGACCCATACCTATGAGGGGCCGGACGACATGCCGGCCCATATCAAATCGGCGCTTTTGCCGGTCAGCTTGCAGATTCCTGTCATTTCGGGGCGTATGGCGCTCGGAACGTGGCAGGGAATTTACCTTTTCGAACATCGCGGCCGCGCGCATCGCCGCGAGGTCATGGCGCTCCTGCGCTGAGTCTCATTCGCCACAGGCAACCGCCACATCTGGGGTCGAAAGATTTTTCCTACCCAAACCATCGACGCTAGGCTAAGGTCTTGTGGATAAGAGGGGCATGCAGACCCTATCGTGAGGCGGGACAACGAACGGGGGAAAGCGAATGCGCTGCCCATTTTGCGGAAATGTCGATACTCAGGTGAAAGATAGCCGTCCGGCGGAAGATCACGTCGCGATCCGGCGACGTCGGTTCTGCCCGGCCTGCGGCGGTCGTTTCACCACTTACGAACGCGTCCAGCTGCGCGACCTCGTCGTGATCAAGACCTCCGGCAAGCGTGAGGATTTCGATCGCGACAAGCTCGAACGCTCGATCCGGATCGCGATGCAGAAACGCCCGGTCGAACCCGAGCGGATCGACCAGATGATCTCCGGCATCGTGCGGCGTCTGGAAAGCATGGGCGAGACCGACATCTCCTCGAAGGTGATCGGGGAGATCGTGATGGAGACGCTCGCGCGGATCGACACGGTCGGCTACGTCCGGTTCGCCAGCGTTTACAAGAACTTCCAGGAAGCGGACGACTTCGACAAGTTCGTCTCCGAATTGCGTCCGCCGGGGGCGGGCGACCCCGAGTGACCGAAGAAGACCGGCGGTTCATGTCGATGGCCCTGACGCTTGCGCGCCGGGGCCTTGGCAATGTCTGGCCGAACCCGGCCGTCGGCTGCGTGATCGTGAAAGATGGTCGCGTCGTCGGGCGCGGCTGGACCCAGCCGGGCGGGCGACCCCATGCCGAGGTGCGCGCGCTCGCGCAGGCGGGGGAGGCGGCGCGTGGCGCCACGGCCTATGTCACGCTCGAACCCTGCGCCCATTACGGCAAGACGCCGCCCTGCGCGATGGCGCTGCGCGAGGCCGGGGTGGCGCGGGTTGTCTCGGCGATGGAAGACCCCGATCCGCGAGTCTCAGGCGGCGGTCATGCGATGCTGCGCGAGGCCGGGATCGAGGTGGAGACCGGGCTTATGGAGACGGAGGCGCGCGATCTGCAGGCTGGGTTCCTGAGCCGCGTGACCCGCGCGCGGCCGTGGCTCGCGCTGAAGCTTGCGAGCAGTTTCGACGGGCGCATCGCGACCTCGACGGGTGAAAGCCAATGGATCACCGGGCCGCAGTCGCGCGCGCTGGTCCATGCGATGCGCGCCGAGTTCGACGCGGTGATGGTGGGCGGCGGGACCGCACGGGCCGACGATCCGCTGCTGACCGTGCGCAGCTTCACGCCGCTGCGCCAACCTCTGCGGATCGTGGCCTCGGCGGGGCTCGATCTCCCGCGCAAGCGGCTTGCCGGGTCACTGGATATCGCGCAGCTCTGGCTGATCCACGGGGCTGCCGCGCCCGAGGAAGCGAAAGATTACTGGCGCGAAGCGGGGGCGGAACTGATCGAGGTGGCCGAGACAGTTGGCGGCGGTCTCGATCCGCTGGCGCTGATGGAGGCTCTGGCCGGGTTCGGCCTGACCCGCGTGTTCTGCGAAGGGGGCGGGAAATTCGCGGCCTCTCTGATCAATGCGGGGCTGGTGGACGAGCTGATCGGCTTCACGGCGGGCATGGTGCTGGGCGCGGATGGTCGCGCCGGGGTCGGCGATGTGGGGCTGAGTGCGCTGGCCTCTGCGCCGCGCTACACGCTGGTCGAAAGCCGCCCCATCGGCGACGACCTGCTTCACCGCTGGCGGCGCCAGAGCCACGCGTAGGACGCGAACACGCCTTGCAGCTTCGCGCCGATCCGGTTGAGCGGGCCCCGGGGTAGGGTGCGGCCCTCGCTCAGGCGATCCAGCGCGACCTCGACCGGGCAGGGCAACCCGCTGACCGGGTCGAGATAGCGCGGATAGGCGATCAGCGCGGCATGGGTGAGCTGCAGCAGATCGGGGCGCGCCGCTCTGCGCGCCGGAACAGGCCCGAGATCGCGTGTGAGCCCCCAGCCGGCATAGAAGGGCGCCCCGAGGGTGGTGACAGCCTTGCCGCGCAAGAGAGCCTCGAAGCCGAGGCCGGAAGTCATCGTCCAGACCTCGTCCACCGCGTCGATCAGCGCAGCGGTGTTGGTCTCGGGCAGGATCAGATCGGCATATGTCTTCGCCACTTCATCGGGTACGACGCCGGGACGCAGACCAGCGACGACATCGGGGTGAGGTTTGAAAAGGATAACTGAATCGGGGTTCTCGGCCCGGGTTCTCTCCAGAAGCATCGCATTTGTGCAAGTCTCCCCCGCGCCGAGGCGGATTGAGGCATCGTCTTCGACCTGGCCGGGCACGAGGATCTTATGGCCTTGGGGCAGGTCGGGAAGCGCGCCGCCGAGATTGTATTTCGTCAGGCCCTCAGTCGTGATCCGTTGGATGAGCTTGCGCACCCGCACCTCGCCGCCCGGCGGCAGAGGCCGCGCGATCAACGCCTCCAGATCACTGGGATGGGTCGGGTCGTAGAAGATGCCAGTGCGATCCGCGATCAACGAGAGCGGCGGGACGAGTTCGGCGCCGAGGCCGCGTGAGCGCAGAAACCCGTCTTCGACGCGGATAGGGTCGCGGTCGTCGTCTGGGGCCGCGCGCGTGGCCCAGTAGAGAAAGGGCCGAGCAGGGTCGGGTGTCTCGCTGAACCGCAGCGACCCGTGATGTCCGAAGAACTTGCGCAGATGCGGGCGTTTCCACAGCGACATGCCGCCCGCGACGTAGCCCTGCCGATCCTCGCGATAGGCGCGGGTTTCGGCCTCGAGCTGATCCACCGCCTCCTCGAAGCTGCACAGGCGCTTGCGGCAAGGATCGTACCAGATCGGCGCGAGGATATGCGATACTGCGAAAATCTGCGCGCGCGTCAGGCTGCGCGCTCGGCGGGGAGCGGGGTTTTCGTCCTGCGTGAGCCCCCAGCCCCCATAGAACGGCTGGCCGAAGACACGCGGCTTGTGGCCTGCGAGGATCGCCTCGTAGCCCATGAGCGACGACACGGTATAAACCGCGATCGCGCCTTCGAGCAGTTTCCACGGCGAGACCGGCGCGTCGTAAATCTCGGAATTCTCATCGCAGTCTTCCGGCCCATAATGGCCGCCCCGCAACCCCGCACGGGTTTCCGGATGGGTCTTGATCAGGATGCGCGCGCCGGGGTTCTCGATCCGCGCATAGGCCAGCATTTCGCGGAACGTGGCGGCGCTCGCCCCGCCGTGGGTGATCGAGGCATCGTCCCGTGTCTGGTCGATCACCAGAACATAGCCCGGATCGGGGACGGGCAGGTCCGGGTCGAAATCGTTATACTTCGAAAGCTCCGAGGCTTTCAGCCGAGCGATCCCGTCGCGGGCCCGCTGCAATACGGCGCTATCGTCGAGCGGCTCGGTCGCAAGGAGATGTTCGATCCGCGAGGGCTGGGCGCTGTCGAAATGGACGCCCATCGGGTCGAGGATCAGGCCCAAGGGCGGTGCGCCGGTCCGGCCCGGATGGATCGAGCGCAGAAACGCGTCCTCCACCCGGATCAGCGGCACGCCGCGCTTGGCGGCCACCGCCTCACCGCGCGCCGCATAGGGCGAGCGGCCCCAGACCATCACGCCATCGTCGGGGCCGGGTAGGCCGAGGCGCGATGCATGGTCTGCTGCGCGCAAAATCTCGCGCAGGCGCGTCTGGCGCAGCACCCCGCCATTGTAGAAAAAAAGCCGCCGGGGGATCGCCCCGGCGGCCTTGTGGTCGCTGTCGCGGGGCATCAGTTCCCGGCGAGCGTATTGAGCGTGTTGACCGTGCCCAGCGGCTGGGTCAGCGCCGAGAGCGTCTTCTGCCACTGCACGAAGGGCGCCTCGGTGACATAGACCGTGTCGCCGTCGCGGATCGCGAAATCGCGCGCCATGAACATGCCGTTGGGCTGGGTCAGGTCGAGCACGTAGATCATGCGCTGATCGCCGACCAGATCGGTGCGGCCAAGCACCTTCATCGCGATATCGGCCGGCTCGTTGCGCAGCACGAAGACGCCGGTCGGATCGGCGAGGTTCGACTGCAAGCCGCCCACCGTTGCGATGGCCTCCAGCGCCGAAAGCGTCTGGGTCTCGAAGGGCACGCGGGCCTGCTTACCGGTCGCGCCGAGCGAGGTGAAGGCGCGCTGGTCCTTCTCGACGAGGATCACGTCGCCATTGCGCAGCGCGATGTCCATCTTGGGGTTCTCGTAGAGATCCTTGAGCCAGATCGAGCCCGACATGCCGCCGCGCGTCACGGTGATCTTGGCGACCTCGGGGGGGATCGCCACGCCGCCCGCCTTGGCGATCATCGCCGAAAGCGTCCGGGTCGGCCGCTCGATCGGGTAGACGCCCTGACCGTTGATCGCACCCATGACCGAAACCGTCGCGCCATCGCCTGCCACGCGGGTCACGAGAACCTGCGGGTCCGGCGTTTGCGCGTCGAGCTTGGTGGTGATGATGCGGCGCAGCCCGTCGGGCGTGTTGCCCGCGGCTTTGATGCGGCCCGCATAGGGAACGAAGATAAAGCCCGCGCCATCGACCTGCACCTCTTGCAGCTGGGTCGCGTTGGCGCCTTTGCTGGCGAGCAGCCCGTCATCGACGTTCTCCCAGATCGTCAGCGAAAGCGTGTCGCCCGGGCGGATCGTGTCGGAGCCGATCTGGCCGGCATTGATGAAACTGGAGGTAAAGCCGAGCGCGGGTTGCACGGCGGTTGCGCGGGTGACGAAGTCGTTCACCTTGACGACGAAGGCATCGCCCTGGCGCATTACGGAGCCTGCAAAGAGTTCGCGCTTGTTGGGGCCAGAGCGCGGAAGACCACAAGATGCGGTCAAAAGCGTGGCGGAAAGGCCCGTCAAAACGGCCCTGCGGGAAGGGGTCATGGTCACTGCTCGAGCTCCTCGTTCGGGATGCTGCTTATCGTTTTGCGACCAAGCTACCGAAGCCTCGGGAAAAAAACGAGAAAAATTATCGTACCACCTGCAACTGTTGCCGTGGGGCCGCGTTGCCTGCGACCAGTGCATCATAGGGGTCTTCGGCGGCCAGCATCATGTCGACCACCTGACGCAGCAGGGCGCGGCGTCCGCGCGCGGAGTAGAAGCCGCCCGGAACCTGGCTCGTTTCCAGCAGGTAGTGACGGTAGTCGCGATAGGCGCGGCTGTCGGGCCGGGCCGGGCTTGCGAAGAAGGCCTCGAGCGGTTGCGCGGAGGTGAATTCCGGCTTGTCGAAGATCGCACGACCCAGCGATTTCAGCGGCAGCCCGCGCCACAGCGCCTGCTGCGCGGCGGTCGAATTGACCGTGACGGCGGAGCGCGCCTGCGCCAGAAGCCCGGCCAGCTTGCCGCCGCGCACGAAATGCACGCGTGACGCCAGGCCATGTGCGCGGGCTGCCTTGCGGATTGTCTCGCGGATCGGGGCGCGCCCGTCTTCGAGCGGATGGGCCTTGAAGACGAGGTGATGATGGGGCGGCGCGCCTTTCGCGAAATTCTCCATCACCAGATCGATGAACTCGGTCTGGCTGGTGAAAGGTGAATGCATCCGGAAGCTGGAATCGTGTTCGAGCTGCAGCAGCACGAGATGATAGGGGAAGCCGCCATGCCGGATGCGCCGCGTCGCGCGTTTACGCTCCAGCATATGCAGCGGCATCAGCAGCAGGCGGCGCAGCCAGAGGCGGAATTCCTGAAACACCGTGATGTCGCGATGCGGCCGGAAGCGGCGATAGGGGCCGGGGCGGAGCATCACGAAAAAATGGTAGAGCGCGCCGTAGAAAACGTGGTGGCGCATATCGCCCCAGCGGGGCGGGGCGTCGGGAAACTCGATCTCGGACTGGGCAAGTGCCGTGCGCATCTGCGCCACCGACATCTCCATCAGCCGGGAGTGCCCATTCGAGCCGCCGCGCTCGTAGGTCACCCAATAGGGGCGGACGTACCCCTCTTCGAAGACATGCACGCACAGGCCCATCGCTTTCGCGATCTCGACAGCCTGCGCATGGATTGGGCGGGTGTCGCCATAGAGCACGAGATCGGTGATGCCTTTCTCCGCGATCAGGGCGCGCAGGTGATCGGCCCAATCCTCCGGCGGGGCGTCGAAACGCAGGTAGGAGGCGCGGTCGAACCAGAAGACCTCATCCCCGCGATTGAACCCCACGCGCCACACCGTCGCGCCTGCCTGCCGGAGCATCGCGCCAAGCTGATGAAAGAAGGGGCCGTGGGGCCCCTGCAGCATCAGGAAGTGGCGATTTTCGAAACGGTTCATCCGGTCGTGGGTCCTTGGCCTGCCTCCGTGATTGCGCAGGATGCGCGCGAAGTCACGGAGTTTGTGGGGTAATCCCTTAAATATTGGACAATTTTAGGGCAGGCGCTGTGCGGGGCTGCGCAGAGTGTGACGGGACGGCGAGGCGCTCATCTCTTGCGAAGGCGCGCCCTGCGGGCTAGCTAAGGTCCGAAATCTGAGGGGATATGCCATGTTCACCGGGATCGTGACCGATATCGGAGAAATTCTGGAGCTGGAGCAGCGCGGCGATCTGCGCGCGCGGATCGGCACAAGCTATGACGTGGGCAGCATCGAGCTGGGCGCGTCTATCGCTTGCGACGGCTGCTGCCTGACCGTGATCGCCACGGGCTCTGAGCCGAAAAACTGGTTCGACGTGGAAATCTCCGCCGAGAGCCAAGCCAAGACGAATATCGGCGGCCGCGGCAACGATGCCAGCGGCGGTTGGCAAGTCGGGCAGAAGATCAATCTCGAACGCGCGCTGAAAGTGGGCGACGAGCTGGGCGGTCACATCGTGTCGGGCCATGTCGATGGCGTGGCCGAGATCGTGGCGATGGTGGATGAGGGCGACAGCACACGCTTCACCTTCCGCGCACCCGAAGCGCTGGCGAAATACATCGCGCCGAAAGGCTCGGTCGCGCTGAACGGCACCTCGCTGACCGTGAACGAGGTCGATGGCGCGACGTTCGGCGTCAACATCATCCCGCATACCAAGCAGGTCACCAACTGGGGCCTTGCCAAGGCGGGCGACCGGATCAATCTCGAGATCGACACGCTCGCGCGCTATGTCGCGCGGCTGCAGGAGTGGAACGCATGACCACCGACGGCAAACCCCTGACCCCGGTCGACAAATCCGGCACCCATGACGTGCCCGGCGAGGTCGAGGAAAGCCTGCGCCACGTGATCGCGCCCGCCGAGGACATTATCGCCGAGGCGAAGGCCGGGCGCATGGTGATCCTCATCGATCACGAGGATCGCGAGAACGAGGGCGATCTCTATATTCCCGCCGAGAAATGCACCCCCGAGGCGGTGAACTTCATGGCGACCTACGGGCGCGGGCTGATCTGCCTGCCGCTCACCTCGGATCGCGTCGATCAGCTGGGCCTCGCACCGATGGTGCGCGCCAATTCGATGCGCCACGAGACGGCCTTCACCGTCTCGATCGAGGCGCGCGAGAATATCACCACCGGGATTTCCGCCCATGACCGGGCGCAGACGATCAAGGTGGCAATCGACCCGAGCAAAGGCCCGCAAGATATCGCTTCGCCCGGCCACATCTTCCCGCTGCGGGCGCGCGACGGCGGGGTGCTGGTGCGCGCGGGCCATACCGAAGCCGCCGTGGACGTGGCGCGTCTGGCCGGGCTCAAGCCCGCTGGCGTGATTTGTGAGATCATGGGCGATGACGGTCACATGCTGCGCCTGCCGGGGCTGATCGAGTTCGGCAAGAAACACGGGCTGAAGATAGGCACGATCTCGGACCTGATCGCCTATCGCCGCCGTCACGACAATCTCGTGCGCGAGGGCCTGCGCCAGATGGTCACGTCGAGCCATGGCGGCGAGTGGGAGATGCGTGTCTTCACCGATATGGCCGAGGGCGTCGATCACATCGTTCTTGTGAAGGGCGACATCTCAACGCCCGAGCCGGTTCTGGTGCGCACCCACTCGCTCAACATTCTCGACGACGTGCTGGGGATCGGCCCCGGTCCCGCGGACGAGGTGCGTCGCGCGATGGAGATCGTGGCAGAGGAAGGCCGCGGGCTCGTCTGCCTGTTCCGCGACCCGTCGAACCGTCTTCTGCGCGAAGAGGATCAGGGCCCGCGCACGATCAAGCAGATCGGTCTGGGCTCGCAGATCCTGTCCTCGATGGGGCTGCATGACATGATCCTTCTCACCGACAATCCGCAGACGAAATATGTGGGCCTCGACGCTTATGGCCTGCGCATCGTCGGCACACGCCCCATCACGGAGTAAGACATGGCCGGAATCTCGCATTACACGCTCGACCTGCCGAAATTCGACAGCGCACCGCGGCTGCTGATCGTGGTCGCGCCGTATTACAAGGATATCGCGGACAACCTGATTGCGGGCGCGAAAGCCACGGCCGAAGAGGCGGGGGCCCATGTCGATGTGATCGAGGTGCCCGGCGCTTTGGAAATCCCGACCGCGATCGCGATGGCGGCGCGCATGGCCGATTACGACGGGTTCGTGGCGCTTGGCTGCGTGATCCGTGGCGAGACCACCCATTACGACACCGTCTGCAACGACAGCTCGCGCGGGCTGACGCTGATGGGGCTCGAAGGGATTTGCATCGGCAACGGCATCCTGACGGTCGAAAATTACGAGCAGGCGGCCGTGCGCGCGGACCCTGCCGATCAAAACAAAGGTGGCGGTGCGGCGGCTGCGGCCTTGCATCTCATCTCATTGTCGCGCAAATGGGCGCGCCGGACGAAGGGTATCGGGTTCAAACCCGCCGAATCCTTCCGTATCGCCGGCGACACTGACGGATCGAACAACGCATGACCGACGACGCCTCCTCCGACGCGCCCCAAGACGCACCGAAACCGCGCAAGCTCACCCAAGAGGAGAAGCGCCAGATGAAATCCGCCTCGCGTCTTTACGCGGTTCAGGCGCTGTTTCAGATGGAAGCGGCCGGGCAGGGCGCCGACAAGGTGCGCCGCGAGTTCGAGGATTTCCGCTTTGGCGCCGTGGATGAAGACGGCACCGAAATGGCCGAGGGCAATCTCGACCTGTTCCGCCGTCTGATCGACGATGCGGTGACCTGGCAGGCGAAGATCGACCAGGCGACCGACCGCGCGCTGGTCGCGAAATGGCCGATCGACCGGATCGACCCGGTGCTGCGCGCGCTGTTCCGCGCGGCCGGGGCCGAGCTGATCACCCCCGCGACGCCGCCGCGCGTCGTCATCACCGAGTTCGTCGATGTGGCCCGGGCCTTCTTCCCCGAAGGCAAGGAGCCGAAATTCGTCAACGCGGTGCTCGATCACATGGCGCGCGCGCTGCAGCCCGACGCGTTCTGAGCGCGCTCACTCGCGACACCATGCCACGGGCAAACCCCCGCTTATCTCGCATTCGCCGCCCGTTTCCCTGTTTGAAACTTGGGAATATGCACTAGATTGTGAGATAAGCAGGAGGATTTTTCATGCCCGAACTGGTCCGGCTCTACATCAAGAACGTCGTCATCGGCTTCTTCATCGCGCTTGCCTTCGTTGGCCTTCTTCTCGGCTTCAATGTCGGCAATCTTCGCCATCTGATCTTCACGTCCGATATCGGCTATATCGCGATGGCGCTGCTGATCGTATTCAACACGATCGTCTTCTCCGGCGTCCAATTCGCGATTGCGGTGATGCGCATGGCCGAGGATGACGACAGCTCCGGCGGCGGCAAACGCGACGGCATCCCCACCGATATGGCGGCCGAGCATCTGGCGATCCCGGTTCCGGTCGATACGCCCAAGTCGCGCCAGCAGATGCAGCTTCGCCGCTGAACGCATCCACGTCCCGAGACGACAAAAGCCCCGACCGATCCGGCGGGGCTTTTTGCTGTCTTGCGATGGATGGAGTGACGGAAACCGCAGCAGACGTGTAGACGAGAGTTCCCGGAGACCTGAAAAGTCAGGTGGGCGCCAGATACCGAGGCCAGGACCCCGGCAGAGCCAGCTCCCTCAGGAATGGTATAGGCCACTGGAAAAGGGTCTTTCACAGAAAGAGCAGTAACCGTCAGACCCCCAGATAGGGGTGAAATCGGGTTCCGACAAGGGGGGAGAATGAACAGCGCGTCTCGCGCGCCCCAGGTGCGGCGGAGAAGGGCGCGCATGCAGGGCGACTGGACTTTTGTTCACACTTCGTTCATGTTTGTCCGCATGACGCAGATTCCGCTTTCCGAACTTCAGCCGGGCCAGGTGCTCGCGCGTGGCACGGCCCGCGCGCTGTCCGAGCTGGG
This sequence comes from Thioclava sp. DLFJ4-1, assembly GCF_002020145.1. Lineage (NCBI taxonomy): Bacteria > Pseudomonadati > Pseudomonadota > Alphaproteobacteria > Rhodobacterales > Paracoccaceae > Thioclava > Thioclava sp. DLFJ4-1. The sequence continues at coordinate 77,519 of NZ_MPZT01000002.1, read as the reverse complement.
GCTCGACAGTTTGCCGGAAATGGTGCTGCGCCCAAGGCTGCGCGCCGATCTGATGGCGATCGACCGGAAGGGCGAAATCTGGATCGTGGAGTGCAAGTCGAGCCGTGCCGATTTCACCTCGGATCGGAAATGGGACGGCTATCTGGAGTGGTGCGACCGCTATTTCTGGGCGGTGGATCAGGATTTCCCCACGGATCTTCTGCCCGAGGGGACGGGGTTGTTCATCGCGGATGGCTACGGGGCCGAGATGATCCGCGAGGCGCCGCTGTCCAAGCTTGCGCCGGCGCGGCGCAAGGCGCTGACGCTCGATTTCGCGCGCGCGTCGGCACGGCGGTTGCAGCGGCTGTGCGATCCGGGCGCGATTCCGCCCGGATTTTGAGGCTCAGCGCTTCTTGCCCTTGCCGCCCTTGCTCATTTCGCGTGCGGCTTCCGCGGCGGCCTGCAGTTCTTCGGCGATTTCCATCGCCTCGTCGGGATCGAAATCGAGCGGTAGCTCGACGCCTTCGCCCTCGACATAGATCCGCACCATTCCGAGCGAGGTCGGGCCGATTTGCAGATTCGCGGAGATGTCGCTTTCCTTGTCGATGCTCATCGAAAACTCCTGAGAGGTTGGATGGAAAATGCACCTAACCCCCGCGACGTGCGCAGGCAAGACTTGGTGCGAATTTCTCGTCATCGGACACTTGCATTCCGCGCGCGAGGGGGCTAAATCCCGCGCCAGTGCCGCCTTAGCTCAGTTGGTTAGAGCGCTGGATTGTGGATCCAGAGGTCCCCCGTTCAAGCCGGGGAGGCGGTACCATCCCCCCCTTCAAATCGGTTAACGGTGGTATTTCGCCTCGCGCGCTGGACTTTTCCGCGCAATGATCAATCTTGTTTTCTCAAACGCAGCGGAGGCTTCATGCCCGTTTACACAGATTACGAACTGCCAGATGCGCTGGTCAGCTATTGCGACAAGTCGAATGTCGCGCTGACCATTGCCGCGGCCGATCGTGAGGATGTGCCGCTTGTCTACGTGAATCAGGCGTTTCTCAATCTGACCGGGTATTCCGCTGAAGAGGTGCTGGGGCAGAACTGCCGCTTCCTGCAGGCTGGGGCCGCAACCGAGGAAGAACGCTCTGCTATGCGGGAATTCATCGACGACGAGGACATTTCCGCGGGCCGTTTCCGCGTCACCAACAGCCGCGCGAATGGCGAGACATTCCAGAATTTCGTGTTCATGACGCGTCTGCGCGAGGCCAATGGCGATACGCGCTTGTTCCTCGGGTCGCAGTTCGACCTGACCTCCGCGGCAGAACGTCAGAACGTGAAGGTCGACATCGCTGCGCATGACGAGAGCCTGCTGCGCAATGCCGACGATCTCGCCGCGATGTCGCGCGGATTCGGCCTTGCGATGATCGGCTCTGCCAAGGTTCTGTCGGAGAGTCTCTCCACAATGGCCACGATTATCTACCGCGAGGGCTAAGAATGGCTGCGGCCACGGTTATGTGTTCAGTACTATGTCAAATGTTATTGCAGGGCTCTGAGGCTAGTGACACCGATCTCCGGATGAACTGCAAAGAGAACTATAGAGAAGGGCGCGCAGGCCGCGCCCTTTTGGACGCGCGCTGCGCGGATCGGCGGGCCGTGCAGTGACGGACGCCCCCGAGGATCTATACGTTGTCGGCATCGGCGCCTCCGCTGGTGGGCTTGAAGCGCTTCGCGATCTGCTGGAGCCTGCGCGGGTGGATGACCCCAGCGCCTATGTCGTGGTTCAGCATCTCGATCCGAACCACGAGTCGCTTCTGGCGGAATTGCTCGGCCGGTCGACCTCGCTTGAAGTGTTGCAGGCCGAAGATGGCGCGAAGCTGGAGGCCGGGCATGTCTACACGATCCCGCCGGGCTACGGGCTGGAGGTCGAAAACGGGCGTCTGAAGCTTTCGGAATTCGCCCAGCCCCGTGGTCTGCGCCGTCCGATCGACGATTTCTTCGTGTCGCTGGGGCAGGACCTCGGGCGCCGCGCGGTCTGCGTGATCCTCTCGGGCACCGGCACGGATGGCTCCGTCGGGCTGCGCGCGGTGAAGGAGCATGGCGGATTCTGCATCGCGCAGGATGCAACGGCGCGTTACGATTCCATGCCGAATTCGGCGGTCGCGACCGGGATGGTCGATGTGGTCAGCGCGCCCTCCGACGTGATCGCGCGGATCACCGAATTCCGCAATGTCGATCCGGATCAGGTCAACACGGCGCCGCCGGTTTCCGGAACGCTCGATGAGATCTGTGCTGCGCTGAACCGTCTGACCGGACATGACTTCGCGCAATACAAGCGCTCGACCCTCGAGCGTCGGATTCAGCGCCGGATGCAGGTGGTGGGCATTCTGCACCCGCGCGAATATCTCGAACGGCTCGAGCGCGAAGAGGACGAGCCTCTGGCGCTGCTGGGTGACCTGCTGATCAACGTCACCCGCTTCTTCCGGGACAGTGCGCATTTCGAAGCGCTCAACGAGACGGCGATCAAGCCGATGGTCGAGAAGGCCGATGATGGCGGCGCGCTGCGCATCTGGGTGCCGGGTTGTTCGAGCGGCGAGGAAGCCTACACGCTGGCGATGCTCATCGACCGGGCGATCCATGCGAGCGACAAGGAAATCGATTTTCAGATCTTCGCCACCGATATCGACGAACGGATGCTCGCGATCGCGCGTGAGGGGCGGTACCCGGTCTCGGTCCTGCTCGACTTGCCCGAAAGATACCGCGATCTCTACACAATCGGGCGCGAGGGCAATTTCCAGATCACCGCCGCGCTGCGTGACCGGGTGCGCTTCTCGCCGCACTCGCTGATCAAGGACCCGCCGTTCTCGCGGCTCGACCTGGTGTCGTGCCGCAATCTGCTGATCTATTTCGGAGAGAAGTTGCAGGCGCGGGCCCTGCCTATCTTCCATTACGCGCTCAATCCAGGGGGCGTTCTCTTCCTCGGCCCCTCCGAGACGATCGGGCGGCATGAGGAACTTTTCGATCCCATAGATGGCGCGATGCGCATCTTCCGCAGCATAGGGCCCCGGTCTCCTTATCCGACCGAACTGCCGATGCGCTCCGACCCTCATGCGCGACTTGCGCCACTCCGACCGAAGACGACTGACAGAAGAACCAAAGACTGGAACACGACCTTGGCCAGTAATCGTATCCTCGATCTTTATGCGCCCGCGACGCTGAATGTCGATCGCGACGGGGCGATCCTCGCCGCCACGGGGCGCTTGGGCAAGTATCTTGAGATCGACCCGTCCGAGACCGGGCAGGGCTATGCACAATCGCTCGCGCGGGCGGGCCTGCGCGAGGCGCTCTCCGCCGTGATCCGCGAGTCGGCGGAGCTTGGCACGCGCAAGATCGTGCGCGACGTCGAGGTGATCTCGGAAACCGGGCGGCAGCGCGTCGATGTGCTGGCCGATCCGCTTTCCGACGATACGCTGCTGATCGTCTTCCGCGACCGTGGCCCGTTCGAAGCGCTGGACGAATATGATTTCGACGAGATTGCGCCGTCAGAAAGCCATGTGCAGGTGCTCGAGGCCGAGTTGCGCGCGACCCGCAACCGCCTGCGCACGACGGTCGAAGAGCTGGAGACCGCCAACGAAGAGCTGAAATCCTCGAACGAGGAAATGATGTCGATGAACGAGGAGTTGCAATCGACAAACGAAGAGCTCGCGACGGTCAATGACGAACTCAAGACCAAGGTCGAGGAGCTTTCGACCGCGAATGCCGATCTGCGCAACATCTTCGATTCCAAGCTGCATGCGCTGGTGACGGTCGATCGCAAGCAGCGCCTGCGCAACTTCACCGATGGCGCGAGCGAGATGATCCGCCTGCGCGGCAGTGACCGTGGACGTCCGCTCGACGACATCCAGAACCTGCTCGACACGCCCGAGGTGATGATCGAACTGATCAATACGATCCTTGAGGGCGAATTGCCGCGGCCGCGCCGGGTCAAGTCCACCGAACTGGGCAAGGTCTGGTCGCTCTCCGCGACGCCGTATCTGAATTCGCGCGGCGATGTGGAAGGTGCGACGCTCGTCTTCACCGACATCACCGAGGCACTGCGCCTCGAGACCGAGCTGACGCAGAAGGGCGAGCGGCTGCAACTCGCGCTGGAAATCGCGCAGATCGGGGTCTGGTCGATTATCGAGCCGAGCGGAGACGTTGAAATCGACGAATCCGTCGCCGCCTTCTTCGAACTCGAAGCGGCCGGAACCTATCCGATCGAGCGGTTCTTCGAACGCATCGCAGAGCATGACCGTGCGCGTGTCGAACAGGCGGTGCGCGAGGCCCGCGAGACTGGTTCCGAACTGGAAGTCGATTACGAGCTCGACCTCCCCTCCGGCACGAAGCGCCATCTGCGCGCAACGGGTCGCACGATGGGCGAGGGGAATGAAAACCGCCTGCTGGGGCTCAGCGTCGATATCACCGCCGATGAAGAGGCGGCGCAGATGCGCGAGCTGATGCTGCGCGAGATGAACCACCGGGTGAAGAACCTGTTCTCCATCGTCTCGGGCATGCTGCGCATCGCGGGGCGTTCGGCGGCCAGCCCGCGCGAGTTGGTCGAAGATGTCGGCCAGCGGATCAACGCGCTGGCGCGCTCGCATGATCTGGCCCGCACTCGCACCTCTGGTGCGGCGATCCCACTGCGCGAGGTGATCGAGACGACTCTGGCCCCCTATGACGACCCGTCGAAATTTCTGATCGATGGGCCGGAGGTTGATGTGCCGACGCATCACCTGACGGCTCTTGCGCTGATTTTCCACGAATGGAGCACTAATGCCGCAAAATATGGGGTATTGGGGCCGCGAGAGGGTGATCTCGAGATCACATGGTCGATGGAAAACGACGATACCGTGATACTTTCGTGGAACGAGCGGTACCGTGAAGCGTTGCAACTCGACACCAACAAACAGGGCTTCGGCTCGACGTTGGTCGATATTTCCGCGAGCCAGATATCGGCGCGGGTCGACACGCGTCAGACACCGGAAAGCCGTTGCAACAGGATTATCTTCGCGCATGAAATCGATGGCGACGCTGACTGAGAAAGCACCGAGCGAGGTGCTCCTTGTCGAAGATGAAGCCGTCGTCGCGCTTGATCTTCAGTTCATGCTCGAGGATCTCGGGATGGAGGTCTGGGGGCCGTGCGCCACCGTGCGCGCGGGGCTGGACCTGGTCCGCGAGCGTCTTCCGGGCGCTGCGATCCTCGACGTGATGCTGGCCGATGGCGAAGTCTACGAACTGGCCGATCATCTTCACAAGGCGGGCGTACCGCTCCTGTTCCATTCCGGCCATGCCGAGGCCAATCAGCTGCGCGAGCGGTATCCCGGCGCGGCTGTCTGCCCGAAGCCTGCGCTTCCCTCGGAGATCGAGGCGAAGCTCGCGAATTGGTTCATTCCGTCCGAGTGAGATCGTCGAGCTGGGACTGATCGATCCGTGCCAGCAGGTCGCGCGTGGCGTGGCTGACATGGTGGTCGCGGTGACGCAGCGCATAGAAGGGCCGCGGCGCGAGGTGCAGCTCCCAGTCCTGCACCGTTCCAAGGCTCAGCGACCGCGCGACGACATGGGCCGAGAGAATGGTGATCCCGGCCCCAGCCTCGACCGCGCTCAGCACCGCCTCGTTCGAGGGCAGGACCAGCGCCGCTGAGAGCGCGTGCGGCGCGACACCCAGATCGGCGAGGGCCGCTTCCGCGGTAGAGCGCGTGCCAGAGCCCGGCTCGCGCAGCACCCAACTCGCCGCGCTCAGCGCGCGCGCATCCAGCTTGCCGGGGGGCGGCGCGGCGCTGACCAGCATCAGCCGATCCGCCCCGATCTGAACCCGCTCCAGCTTCGCATCCTCGACATCGCCCTCGACCAGCGCGAGATCGTGCAGGCCCGCGCGCAGGCGTTCCGCTGCCTCCTGCGTGTTGCCGATTTCCAGCGTGACCTCGATCCCCGGGCGGGCTTGCCGGAAAGCGGCAAGGTAGGGCGGCAGCCAGTAGCCCGCGATGGTCTGGCTGGCGATCAGGCGGATATGTCCGCGTTCGAGGCCGCGGGTCTCGGCCAGCATCGCCTCCGCCTCGGCAAACCGCGCCAGCACCGCGCGCGCCTCGGGTAGAAAGGCGCGGCCCTCCTCGGTCAGTGAAATTCCCCGTCCGATCCGGTCGAACAGCTTGATCTCATGACGCGCCTCAAGCGCCGCAATGGCGGCTGAGGCCGTCGATTGCGTCATGTTCAGCCGGGCGGCGGCGCGGGTCATGTGCTGCTCTTCCGCGACCGCGACGAAAACGCGGAGTTGTTCGGGGGTCATGCGTGTCTCAGGCTCAAATGATCGATAAAACCGATCATATCGACAAAAACATTTCGTTTGAAGAATGAATTGGCGCGGGCAAATACAGGGCAAGACCTGACGATAGGAGGCCACCGTGCCGCACCATTCGACCCTTGCCTGCAGCCTTTCCCGCCCGCGGCTTGCGCTTCGCGCCTTCGCGCCGGGGCTTGCGCTAAGCGCCGCTGTCGCCGCGCTCGCGGCCTTGGGCGGTTTGGCTGAGCACGCGCTGTTCGGCGCGGCATGGCTGGAACCGCTGGTGTTGGCGATCCTCATCGGTGCGGTGGTGCGCTCCCTCTGGACGCCGCCTGCGCGTTTCGATGCCGGCATCCGTTTCGCGGCCAAGACGGTGCTGGAGATCGCGATCGTGTTGCTTGGCGCTTCGGTGAGTGCGCAGACGCTTCTATCGGTCGGGCCGGGCCTACTGGGGGGCATCGTCGCGGTGGTCGCGCTGATGGTGCCCGCCGCCTACTTGCTGGGGCGGGCCCTGCGCCTACCGGCCCGCATGGCGCTTCTGATCGCCTGCGGCAACGGTATCTGCGGCAATTCCGCCATCGCCGCCGTCGCCCCGGTGATCGACGCCGACAGCGACGATGTCAGTGCCGCAATCGCGTTCACCGCCGTGCTAGGCGTCGCGGTGGTTCTGCTGCTGCCGGTCGTCGGCCATGTCGCGGGGATGAGCGTGCATGGCTATGGCATCCTGTCGGGGATCACCGTCTACGCGGTGCCGCAGGTTCTGGCTGCCGCAGCGCCGATGGGGGCCGCAGCGATTCAGCTCGGCACGCTGGTGAAGCTGGTGCGCGTCCTGATGCTGGGGCCAATCACGGTGGTTCTGTCGCTTCTCGCGCCGCATCTGCCGGTGGACGGGCGCTCTGTCACGCCGGAGGGACGTGTGCGGCGCGGGCTGATGCCGCCGCTCTTTATCCTCGGGTTTCTCGGGATGATCGTGCTGCGCTCTGCCGGGGCGCTGCCGGAGGTGGCTCTCGCGCCGATGGGGCAGGGGGCGTCCATCCTGACGGTGATCGCGATGGCGGCACTGGGGCTTGGCGTCGATGCGCGGGCGGTGGCAGCCGCCGGGCCGCGTGTGATCGCGACGGTGACGCTGTCGCTCGTCATGCTGGTCGGCGCAGGTCTCGGGCTTGTGACCTTGCTTTCCGCCTGAGCGCTCGCGCTGAATGCACGGCGCGATCCGGGGGCTTTCGCAATTTCGCACGGCCCCCTGTGCGGGCTGCCTGTGTTGATCCTCGCGACCCAGAGGATATGTGGGATGGGACGAAAACGTTAGCAGGCTAACTTTATTCCCGAGGCCCCCATGTCCGACCGCGCCGCCATTACATCCGCACCCACCGAAGCCGCCCGCCGCGACCGTGCCGAGTTGACGCGCACGATGATGCTGCTGGCGCGGTCGGTGCGCGCGATGTTCGACGCGCAGGCGCGGGACATGGGGCTGACCTTCGCGCGGGCGCAGGCGATCCTTGCGATCTCCCGCGACGAGGGGCTGAACCAAACGCAGCTGGCCGAGACGCTGGCGATTGAGACGCCGACGCTGAACCGGACGCTCGACGGGCTGGAAAAGCTCGATTTCGTGGAGCGCCGCGCCGATCCCGACGACAAACGCGTCCGCCAGATTTTCCTCACCGAACATGCCCGCGCAAATGCCTCCGAGATCGAGACCTTCGTCGAGGCGCTTCGCGCGAAGCTCTACGACGGCATCGACGCCGACGAGGTCGCCCGCGCCCGCAAGACGATGGAGCGGATGCAGGCCAATCTCGAAAGGATGCGCGGCCAATGAATTCCCAGATTCGCGACATCAACGGCCCGGATGCGCGTCCGACGGCCGCCGAACCGGTATCGCCGCGCGACCCGGCGCTGCGCGAGCTTGCGCGCCCCGAGGTGACAGAGCCGCGGCCCGAGGCGGCCCCGGCCAAAGAGGCTGAGGTCACGCAAAACGAGTCCGCAGAGGCAGAGACCGCCGAGCCGGAGGCCGCGCCCCAGCCCGCCGCGCCTGCGGAGCCCGACCATTCCGCAGGCAAGCGGATCGTCTATGCCAGCGCCGCCGTCTTCGTGGCCCTGTCGCAGTCGCTTGCGACCGGCTTCGTCTCGGCCAATCTGCCGCAGCTGGCGGGCGATCTGCACGCAACCACGAACCACACTTATTGGGTGATGGCCGCCTTCATGGCGCCGCGCGCCTCGATGCCGCTGATGCTGATCCGCATCCGTGACCAGTTCGGCCTGCGCCGCTTCGCCGAGGTCGGGATCGTCTGCTTCGTGCTGGCGATGGTGCTCAATCTCTGGGTGGACGATCTGCATTCCGCGGTCATCGTGGCCTTCCTGAGCGGCTGTGCCGCAGCCCCGTTGTCGAGCCTCGGCTTTCTTTACATGCTGGAGGCCATACCCGCCGCTCAGCGCCTCAAGGTCGCGATCCCCGCCGTGCTGACGATGATCATGGTGGGCAGGCCCTTGGCGCGGGTGCTGTTGCCCGAACTCACCGCGAATGCCAGTTGGCACGCGGTGAGCCTGTTCCAGATGGGCATGGCGCTGGTGGCGCTGGCACTGATCTTCGCGCTGCCACTGACGCCGCGCCCGCTGCAAAAGGTTCTCAAGCCGCTCGATTTCGTTTCTTTCAGTCTGCTCGCGGTTGGCTTCGGTGCATTCACCAGCGTCTTCATGTTCGGTGCGCTCGACTACTGGACGCAGACCGAATGGCTGGGCGTGGCGCTCGTCGCTGCGATCGTGATGGTCGCGGGCGCGGTGCTGATCGAAATGCAGCGGGCCAATCCGCTGATCGATTTCCATTGGCTGCTAAGTCCGCCGATCCTGCATCTGGCGGGGACCCTGCTGGTGTTCCGCATCGCGCTGGCCGAGCAGAACGCGGGCGCAGTCGGTTTCCTACGCACGATGGGGCTGCAGCCCGGGCAGGAGCAACTGCTGTTCGGGATCATCGCGCTGTCGATGCTGGCCGCGACCGGTGTCCTGATGCTGACCAATAGCGGAGCGCGCGCGCCGCTGTTCCACGGGATTGCGCTGGTGCTGATCGCGGCAGGGGCGTGGCTCGACTCGCAATCGACCGCGCTCACCGGGCCCGAGCAGATGTATCTCAGCCAAGCGATGATCGGCTTTGCCGGTATCCTGTTTCTACCGCCTGCGATGGCGAAAGGGCTGGGAGCTGCGTTCGCGAAGGGGCCGCATTACCTGCTGAGCTTCGTCGTGCTGTTTCTGGCCACGCAATCCATCGGCGGGGTCATCGGCTCCGGTCTGTTCCGGAGCTTGGTGATCGACCGCACCGCCTATCACATGGCGCAGCTTTCGCCGCAGATCTCGGCCGACAACCCGATGTTGAGCCAGACCCTCGCGCAGAGTGCCGCATCGCTGGGCAGCCAGACTGCGGATGCCGGTGCGCGGGCAGGGGCCGCGCTGTCTTCCGTCGCCTCTACGGTGCAGCAGCAGGCCACAATTCTCGCCTATGACGATGCGTTCCGCGCCGTGTTCTGGTTCGCGCTGGCGGCCTTGGCCGGGCTGATCGCCCATGTCGCCCTGCACCGAAGCTGGCCCCTCCCGCGCCTGCGCCTCACGCCCTCCACCCCTGTTTCTACGAGTTGATCCGATGTCACAGACCCGCCGCTATCTCGCTTCCGCCCTGATCCTTCTCATTGCGCTCGCCGGTGTCGCGACCGTGCTCTATGCATGGCGCCTGCCGCCGTTCCGCTCTGACGTTGCCTGGACCGACAATGCCTATCTGCAAGGCAAGGTCACCCCGATCTCTGCGCAGGTCGCGGCCGAGGTCACGGCGGTGCCGGTCAGTGATTTCGAAGAGGTCAAGAAAGGCGACGTGCTGGTGCGGCTGGATGATCGTGCGCTGAAAGCGGCGGTGGAGCAGGCGCAGGCTGCGCTCGAGACGGCGAAGGCCGCGCAGTCGAACGGGGCGCAGGCGGTGAATTCGGCGAAAGCTACGCTCGAGGCTAAGCAGGCTTCGCTCGCCTCGGCGAAAGCAGCTCAAGCCACGGCGCAGACCGCGCGGGACCGGGCGTCAAAACTGACGAAGAAAAGTTATGTCTCGCAATCGGATGCCGATCAGGCGCAGCTTACGCTCGATCAGGCGAAGGCGGGCGTACAGGAGGCGCAAAGCGCCATCGACGTGGCCGAGCAGGCGGTGCAGACGGCACAGTTGAACAAACGCTCGCTCGCCGCGAAAACCGATGCAGCTCAGGCCGCACTCGATGCGGCGCAGGTGGCGCTCGATCACGCGGTGATCCGTGCGCCCGAGGATGGGCGACTGGGCCAGGTCTCGGCGCGAGTCGGCAAATTCGTCAGCGCCGGATCGACGCTGGTGTCGCTCGTGCCCTCCGATCTCTGGCTGATCGCGAATTACAAGGAGACCCAGCTTGCGGGGCTGCAGATGGGCGAGCCGGTGACTTTCACCGTCGACGCGCTGGGCAAGACGCAATTCAAAGGCCATATCGAGCGGTTCTCGCCCGCGACGGCAGGGCAGTTCAGCCTGCTGTCGGGCTCCAATGCGACGGGCAATTTCACCAAGATCGCGCAGCGCGTGCCGGTACGGATCGCGATCGACCCCGATCAGCCGCAGGCCAAGCGACTGGCTCCGGGTCTGTCGGCCGAGGTCAGTGCCCCGCAGCACGGATCGTGATCCGCCGTCAGCTATGCGGAAGGCGCAGCGCGGCTATGTCGAATAAGCTGTTTCTGCGGCGCAGCATTTGTGCGAAAAAGATTTCAACGCAGCGAGCAAATCGTTGCAACAGTTCCTGAGGCTCTCTCCTCCTCCCTGAGCCTCGGAAATTGGCGGTGGCCTCTCTCCTCCTCCCTGAGGTCACCGCCTCCTCCTCCCCTTAGATGACCGACATGCGCCACCAAACGGTGCCGTTTTCAATTGTGAAAACGCGTTCGAGCTGTTGTTCGGCGCGACCACATGAAGGTCCGGTTGGAATAGTTGGTCAGCGTGATTCCGGCGGCGAAGTGAAGCCGTCCGTCCTCGAGCGAAGGGGGCTGCGATTTGTGGCCGTCGTTTGGGTCGAGAGAGCGCAGCTCTGGAGACGTCGCGTCGCCGCCGCCTGTTACCAAGCCAAGCAGACGACGATCTCACGGCCTGAGCGGCCAGAGAAACCTAAAACAATTCAGTTCTACTGAGAAAAGTGGCTGGGGCGGTAGGATTCGAACCTACGGTGCGCGGTACCAAAAACCGGTGCCTTACCACTTGGCTACGCCCCAACGTGGGGGGGTATGTAGCCAAGTGGGCGCGGGGCTTCAAGAGGAAAATCCGACAAATTTCGATTGCGCGTCACGCGCCGCTACGGCAAGCGAGGTGGCATGGAAAATTGCGATGTTTTAGTGCTGGGCGCAGGGGCTGCCGGGCTGATGGCCGGGATCGAGGCGGCGCGGCGCGGGCGCTCGGTGCGGGTGCTCGACCATGCGCGGCGCCCAGGCGAGAAGATTCGAATCTCTGGCGGCGGGCGGTGCAACTTCACCAACCGTCTGCTGACCCGGCAAAACGCGACCGAACGATTCCTGTCGCGCAATCCCCGCTTCGCGCTCTCGGCGCTGTCGCGCTACACGCCCGCGGATTTCATCGCGCGGCTCGATGCGGCGGGGATCGCCTGGCACGAGAAGCATCTGGGGCAGCTCTTCTGCGACGGGAAGGCGACGCAGATCATCGACCTGCTGCTGCGCGATCTGCGCGCGGCAGGGGGCGTGCTCTCGCTCGAGACGGAGATCGAGCGGGTGGAGCGCGCGGGCGACGGCTTCCTCGTCACAACCTCGCAAGGCCCGATCCGCGCGGCTTCGGTGATCGTGGCGACGGGCGGCAAGTCGATCCCGAAGATGGGCGCGTCCAGCCTCGGCTACGAAATCGCGCAGACATTCGGCCTCGATATCGTGGAAACGCGACCCGCTCTGGTGCCGCTGACCTTCGCCGAGCAGGATCTGGCGCGCACCGCGACGCTGTCGGGTCTCGCGCGGCCCGTCGATCTGCGCCTCGGCAAGACGCATTTCGCCGAGGATCTGCTGTTCACCCATCGCGGGCTGTCAGGGCCCGCCATCCTGCAAATCTCCAGCTATTGGCGCGAGGGCGACACGCTCAAGATCGATCTGGCGCCGGGCAATGACATCGCGGCGGCCCTGTCGGAGCAGCGCGACGCGGCGGGCCGGCAGGCGCTGCACAATGCGCTCGCGCGGCATCTGCCGGAGAAGCTCGCGCATTTCGTGGTGGCGGAGGCGAAGCTATCGGGGCGGCTGGCCGAGCAATCGAACAAGGACCTCGCCAAGCTCGACGATCAGATCCATCGCTGGCAGGTGCGGCCGGTCAGCTCGGAAGGGTATCGCACGGCGGAGGTCACGCTGGGCGGCGTGTCGACCGATGCGCTCGATGCAAAGACGATGCAGGCGAAGCAGGTGCCGGGGCTCTATTTCATCGGTGAAGTGGTGGACGTCACCGGCTGGCTCGGCGGCTACAACTTCCAGTGGGCCTGGGCGTCCGGCTGGGCCGCAGGGCAGGTGGCCTGAGCGGCTGACCCTTCCTCTTGGGAAAAATATCCCGGGGGGCCCGAAGGGCGGGGGCAGAGCCCCCTCCCTCTTAAGTTATGTCGCCCTCCGGCGACGGAGGCAGAGCCCCCTCCCTCTTAAGTTTTGTCGCCCTCCGGTGACGGGGGCAGAGCCCCCTCCCGGATCGATTTCTATGCCGTCAGGGCTTACCGCCCGACCGCCACGTAATCCTCGAAGCCCGCCTTCCTGACGTCCTTCTCGGCGTAGATGTTGCGCAGGTCGGCCATGCGCGCGGTCTCCATCGTCGCGGCCAGCTTGTTCAGGTCGAGCGCGCGGAACTCGTTCCACTCGGTCAGGATCACCACGCAATCGGCCTTCTCGGCTGCCGCATAGGCATCGTCCATCCAGGACACGCCCGGCAGCAGCGCTTCGCCCTCGCGCTTGCCCTGCGGATCGACCACGCGCACCTTCGCGCCGCCGCCCACGAGCGCGGGCACGATGGTCAGGGCAGGGGCCTCGCGCATGTCGTCGGTGTTCGGCTTGAAGGTCACGCCATAGACCGCGATCGTCTTGCCGTTGACCGAGCCGCCGCAGAGATCGACGACCTTCTCGATCATCCGACGCTTGATGTCGTCATTCACCTTGATGACGGTTTCGACGATCTCCATCGGACAGGAATAGTCCTGACCGATCCGCGCCAGCGCCGCCGTATCCTTCGGGAAGCACGAACCGCCATAGCCCGGGCCCGCATGGAGGAACTTGTTGCCGATCCGACCGTCGAGCCCCATGCCGCGCGAGACCTGCTTGATATCCGCGCCGGTCTTCTCGCAGAGCCGTGCGATCTCGTTGATGAAGGTGATCTTCGTCGCGAGGAACGCGTTGGCCGCGTATTTGATCATCTCGGCGGTTTCCAGATCGGTATAGAGGATCGGGAATTCGCGCAGGAAGAGCGGGCGGTAGATCTCGCCCATCACGGCTTCGGCCTTCTCCGAGGTGGTGCCGACGACGACCCGGTCGGGCCGCATGAAATCGTCGATCGCCGCGCCTTCGCGCAGGAATTCGGGGTTCGAGGCCACGTCGAACTCGATATCGGGGCGGGTCTTGCGCACGACTTCAGCGACCTGACGGTTGGTGCCCACCGGCACGGTCGATTTCGTCACGATCACCGCATAGCCGGTCATCGCGTTGGCGATCTCCTCGGCGGCGGCCATCACATAGGTCAGATCCGCATGGCCGTCGCCGCGCCGCGTCGGCGTGCCGACCGCGATGAAGACCGCATCGGCGCCGGCGACCGCAGCCTTGAGATCGGTGGTGAAGGAAAGACGTCCGCCTTCGACGTTCTTCACCATCAATTCGTCGAGCCCCGGCTCGTAGATCGGCACGCGGCCGCCCTCGAGCATTTCGATCTTCGCGGGGTTCTTGTCGACGCAAACGACTTCATGGCCGAAATCGGAGAAACACACCCCCGAAACAAGGCCAACATAGCCCGTGCCGATCATCGCGATTTTCATATTCTCGTCCTTGCCTGTGCTGTGTCGGTGCCTTGATTCCCGGGCGGCGAAATTGCAAGCCGGTTCCGGACAAGTTCTCGTAATTCTTCTCAGAATCCGCGTCGCTCCAGAAGCGCGGAATGGTAGCCTGTGCCGCGTTAGACACGAATTCTGGGCATTTCATGCAAGAAAAGTGCCAAAGTGCAACAGTCTTCGCCTCTGCGTGAATGGGCCGTGTATTTCACTCTTTGCAATCCTGGGAAGCTGTGTAAGTCTCGCCGGGAAGCTGCCAGAAAAGTCCGGCGGCTCCCTACGGTAATGACGGAGATTACTATGAAAAAGATCGCTACCATCGCCCTGGCCCTCGGCCTCACCGGTTCGACCGCTTTTGCTGGCGGCTACACCGCTCCGGTCGTCGAGCCCGAGCCCGTTGTGGTTGAGCAGTCGTCGTCCTCGAACGCCGGCATCATCATCCCGGTTCTGCTGCTGCTCGGCGTTGCTGTCGCAGCCTCGAACAACTAATTTCGGGTAACATCGAATTGGAAGGGGCCGGACGTACGCGTTCCGGCCTTTTTCATTTCCGGAGATACGGGGTAGGGCCTGACGCTCCGGGGACAGGAAAAACCCGCGCTTGGCGCGGGTTTTTCTTTTGCGGGAAGGAGCGGTTTTGCCATGCGTCGAGTGCCGCTGCTGTCGTCGCACGACAGGTCCGTCATCTCGCGAAAAGCAAAACTGGACGTTGGGGGCATCCGCCGGGTAAATCCGCTTTGGACCGCGTGAGAGGGAGACCCGCATGAGCCAGAGATTTACCCGCCGTGAGAGTTTCGCCCTTGCCGCCGGTGCCGCCGCCTTGGCCGCGCCGCCTGTGCTGGCCGCAGAGCCCGAGGTCACGCTGCGCCTGCATCAATTCCTGCCGCTGACCAGCTTCGTGCCCGCCCATATCCTCACCCCTTGGATCAAGGCGGTCGAAGAGGCGTCGCAGGGCCGGGTGCGCATCCAGCATTACCCGTCGATGCAGCTGGGCGGGAAGCCGACCGATCTCGTCGATCAGGTCACTGACGGGGTTGTCGACATCGTCTGGACGCTGCCGGGCTACACGCCGGGGCGGTTTCCGCGCACCGAGGTGATGGAGCTTCCCTTCCTGGTCGCCGAGGCCGAGGCCGCGTCTGCCGCGCTGTGGGAGCTGGCGCAGGCGGAGATGGTCGATACGGATTTCCGCGACATTCACCTGCTGGGCACCTGGGTGCACGGGCCGGGCGTGATCCATGCGAACAAGTCCGTTCGCGCGATTTCCGATTTCGAAGGGCTGAAACTGCGTGGCCCGTCGCGGGTGACGACGAAGCTGCTTGAACATTTCGGCGCGACGGCTGTCGAGATGCCGGTCCCGGCTGTGCCCGAGGCGCTCTCGCACGGGACGATCGACGGGGCGCTTCTGCCTTGGGAGGTCTCGGCCTCGCTGCGGATCGGCGAGCTGGTCCATCACCACACGCAATTCGCTGGCCCCTCGATCTACACGGCGAGCTTCATTCTCGCGATGAACAAGGACCGCTACGCCGCGCTCGACCCCGATCTGCAGGCCGCGATCGACAGCGTCTCGGGCGTTGAGTTTTCGGCGCAGGCGGGACACCTGCAGCAGGCCGAGGATATCCCTTCGCGTCAGGCCGCGATGGATCTGGGCAACGAGATCATCACGATCCCGGCCGAGGATACGTCGATCTGGAAAGACGCCTCGCAGCCGGTGATCGACGCATGGGTTGCCGAGATGGAAGAAAACGGTGTGCCGGGTGAAGAGTTGCTGACCTCTGCCCGCGCCCTGATCGAGAAACATTCGTTCTGAGGATGAGGCGCAGTGAGCTGGTTCGTGGGCGCCGATCTGATCCGCATCGCGCTTATCGTGGCGGTCCCGGCGCTGGCGCTTCTGCCACTCTGACGCAGGTCCGCAAAAGAGCGGTGATTTCTGCGCTCTTCTGTGCGAGCATGATGCCGAGGAGGACCGCCCATGACCGAGATTACCAGCGATTTCAAAGGGCAGACCGTGATCTGCACCTTCGAGATGACGCCCGCCACAGCCGACGAGTTGATGGAGAAGCTGCAAGCCGCCTATTCCGAGGTGATCTCGAAAGCGCCCGGTTTCATCGGCGCGGGCCTGCATATGAACGACGCGCGCACGCGGATCGCGACCTATTCGAAATGGAACGAGCGGGGCGACTATCAAGCGATGCTGCGCAGTCCCGAGATGATCTCGCGCAACCGCGTGATCTACACGCTGTGCCGCAATTTCGAGCCGGTGATGTACGAGGTCTCGGCCGATTTCTGACGGGCGGGCGTGCGGATTGCTGCGCTGCCGAAATAGGCGCGTGAGGAGGGAACTTCAGGGCGCGCCTCGCGTTGATGTGAAAAGACATATCGGAGTGACATCATGGAAAGCGTTCTGCAAGCTATCGGCACGGTCGGCCTGATCCTTCTCGTGCTCGCAGGTCTTCTGGCGGGCTGGATCGCGAGCGTCGTCTCGGGTGGGCGTCACAAGGCCGCCTATCTGGCGATCGGTGTGGTCGGCGCCCTCATCACCCCCTTCATCGTCGCCCTTCTGGGCGGGGCGGTGCTTGCGGCGGGCGGTCTGCTTGCGATCATCGCTATCGCGCTTGTCGGTGCGGTTATTGTGCTGGTCATCGGCAAGATGATCCTCGACTGACGCAAGGCACGCGCCTCAGGGCAAAGGCCCGCCGCGCGCCAGCCACCATCCCAGCTTCAGGTAGGCGAACCCTTCACGGGCGCGGGCCTTCGCGCTCGCCCGATGCGGCGGGCAGTCCGCGCGCGCCCGTAGCCCCATCTGCCGCGCGATCATCACCGCGCGCGGCGCGTGATAGGGGTCAGTGACGATGATCACCTCGTCGCTCTCCAGATGCGCCCGGGCGAAGCCGATATTCTCGTAAGTAGTGGTCGAGCGGTCCTCGAGCGTGATCGCCCCGTCGTCGACGCCTTCCGCGCGCAGGATCCGGGCCATCACTTCGGCCTCGCTCGGCGGATGCCGCCCGACACCTCCGCAACAGATCACCCGCTCCGCCGCGCCGGAATGCCAGAGCGATGCCGCGTGACGGGTGCGCCGCAGCAATGTGGGCGAGGGGGCTTCTTGCGCCCAAACCGCTGCACCAAGGATCAAAATCGCTCTCATTTCGTTGAGCTAAAGGTCCACACTGCCGGCGACAAGGCTGGCAGTCGTGTTATGATCACGAAAAAGGGAGGTTAACATGCGTTTCATTTTTCTTGCCGCGCTTCTGGCTGCCGCGCCTGTTATTGTCGAGCCCGCTTTCGCCGAGCCGGTCAATATTCGCCCTGACGTCATGTCCGTCACGGTCGACACTGCCAACGGACCGGTCGAGATCAAGCGGATTCAGGATAACGAGAACAAGCTGGAAGGCGATTGGGCCAAGACCTCGCGCCCCTGTCCGAGCTTCTGCATCCAGCCGATGATCCCGGCCCCCGGCGTGACCCCGGTTGGGGAGCTGGAAATGATGGAATTTCTCAAGGATCCCAACGTGGTTGTCATCGACGGGCGGGTGACCCGCGACTTCGAGGGCGGCGCGATCCCCGGTGCGATCAATATTCCCTATATGGAAGCCCCCGACCGTCTGGGCGAGCTTGGCTGTCAGCCTGATTTCGAGGGCTTCATCTGCGATGGCGAGGACGTGAAATCGGTCGCGCTTTACTGCAACGGCCCGTGGTGCGGCCAGTCGCCCACCGCCGCCCGCCGCATGATCGAAGCCGGTTTTCCGGCGGAAAAGATCTATTACTACCGCGGCGGGATGCAGCAGTGGCGGCTGCTGGGGCTGACGGTCAGCGGGGGCTGAACCTCAGTCTCCGGGCTCTGTGCAAGGGTAGGCTTCGCCATCGGGTAGCCGGCAAAGCGCGTCGAAGAAGCTGCTGGAAAGCCGATCATAGCTGAGCATTCTGTGTTCCCGGTCGCGGGACTCGAGATAATCGCTGCACGACGCGAGGTAGTATAGCTCGCGTCGTGCATCTTTCGCGTACCACTGGGTGAAAGCGGCGCTGGCCGCGCTGATGAGATCGTCCGAGCGGCCCATTTCTGTCTCGAAGGCTGCGGCGATATCGTCCTGCATCGGCCATCCTGCAAGCGCGTCCCAGGCGTCGGGCATCCCGGCTTCGCGCAGATCCCAAGCCACAGCGAGGCTGAAGGTCGTCGCGTCCGCCTCCATCGCGAAGATCGCGCGGGCATTTTCCTTCATCGACAGGTTCGGATCGGGACAGGAACCGTGGAATTTCTGCTCCAGATGGCGCAATTCGTGAATCAGAACTGCCTTTTGCAGGGCGGGTGCCATGTCGGTGGCGATCACGAGCCGGGAGGAGCGCGGCTCGAAATATCCCCGCGCATCGTGCAGCGTGTCGGCGAGACACAGCTCGCCAGCGTCTTGAAAGAGCGCGACATGCAGGCTCGGCCAGCGGTCGAGGGCGGGACGCAGCTGTGTGACGAGCGCAGCGATTTCGGGTGGCTTATCGAAGGGTGGGGCGGCACAAGTGAGGATCTGGGCGTGCGCCGGTCCGGTCATCACACCGAGCCAGGCGCTCAGGGCAATGTGCCGGGCGAGCCTCACCGCCCCTTCTTCCGCTTAACACCCCCGCGCTGACCCGGCCGTCCGGCAGTCGACCGGCCCTGCGCCTTGACCGCGGCCTCGCTGGCCGCCTCTACCGCCGATTGCCGCGCGAGCGGGTCGTCGTGGACGGCGAGGTCCACCGCCTCCAGACGTTTCACCTCGTCGCGCAGGCGGGCGGCTTCCTCGAATTCCAGATCCTCGGCCGCCTTGCGCATCTTCGCGCGCATGTCGTCGAGATGCGCCTGCAGGTTCGCACCGGGCTTGACCGCATCGACCTTGGCGGTGACGCGCGACATGTCGGTGTCGCCCTGATAGAGACCGGCCAGAACGTCATCGACATTCTTCTTGATCGTCTCGGGCGTGATACCGTGTTCCTCATTATAGGCGATCTGCTTGGCGCGGCGGCGATCGGTTTCGTCCATCGCGCGCTGCATCGAGCCGGTGATCCTGTCTGCATACATGATGACGCGGCCTTCGGAGTTCCGCGCGGCGCGACCGATGGTCTGGATCAGCGAGGTTTCCGAACGCAGGAAGCCCTCCTTGTCGGCATCGAGGATCGCGACGAGCCCACATTCGGGAATGTCCAAACCCTCGCGCAGAAGGTTGATCCCGATCAGCACGTCGAAAGCCCCGAGCCGCAGGTCGCGCAGGATCTCGATCCGCTCGATCGTGTCGATGTCGGAGTGCATGTAGCGCACGCGAACGCCCTGTTCGTGAAGGTATTCGGTCAGATCCTCGGCCATGCGTTTTGTGAGCGTGGTGACGAGTGTGCGATAGCCGCGCGCGGCGACGGTGCGGATCTCATCGAGCACATCGTCCACC
This sequence comes from Thioclava sp. DLFJ4-1, assembly GCF_002020145.1. Taxonomy (NCBI): domain Bacteria; kingdom Pseudomonadati; phylum Pseudomonadota; class Alphaproteobacteria; order Rhodobacterales; family Paracoccaceae; genus Thioclava; species Thioclava sp. DLFJ4-1. The sequence goes on along the minus strand of NZ_MPZT01000002.1, from coordinate 57,798 downwards.
TGCGTCTCGACCGGGCGGATCTCCACGACCGGGTCCAAGAGGCCCGTGGGGCGAATGACCTGTTCGGTGAAGACGCCGCCGGTCTGTTCCAGCTCCCACGCGGCGGGTGTGGCCGAGACGAAGACCGATTGCGGGCGCATCGCGTCCCATTCCTCGAATTTGAGCGGGCGGTTATCCATGCAGGACGGCAGGCGGAAGCCGTGTTCGGCCAGGGTAAACTTGCGCCGATAGTCCCCGCGATACATGCCGCCGATCTGCGGCACGGTGACGTGGCTCTCATCGGCGAAGACGATCGCGTTGTCGGGGATGAACTCGAAGAGGGTGGGCGGCGGCTCGCCGGGTGCACGACCCGTGAGATAGCGCGAGTAGTTCTCGATCCCGTTGCAGACGCCGGTCGCTTCCAGCATCTCCAGATCGAAATTCGTGCGCTGTTCGAGGCGCTGCGCCTCCAGCAGCTTGCCTTCCTCTTCCATCTGCTTCAGCCGGAGCGCCAGCTCCTTGCGGATGCCCTTCGCGGCTTGCTGCAGGGTCGGGCGCGGCGTGACGTAGTGGCTGTTCGCATAGATGCGGATTTGGTCGAAACTGTCGGTCTTCGCCCCGGTCAGCGGGTCGAATTCGGTGATTGCCTCCAGCTCTTCACCGAAGAAGGAGAACCGCCAGGCGCGGTCCTCCAAGTGGGCGGGCCACAGATCGACCGTGTCGCCCTTCACGCGGAACGCGCCGCGCTGGAAGGCCGCATCGAGTCGCTTGTATTGCTGCGCCACCAGTTCGTTGATGAATTTGCGTTGCTCGATCAGATCGCCGGTCTTGAGGTCCTGCGTCATCGCCGAATAGGTCTCGACCGAGCCGATACCATAGATGCACGAGACCGAGGCCACGATGATCACGTCGTCACGCTCCAGAAGCGCCCGGGTGGCCGAGTGGCGCATCCGGTCGATCTGCTCGTTGATCTGCGATTCCTTCTCGATATAGGTGTCCGAGCGCGGCACGTAGGCTTCGGGCTGGTAGTAGTCGTAGTAGGAGACGAAATATTCCACCGAGTTGTCGGGGAAGAAGCTCTTGAACTCACCGTAGAGCTGCGCGGCCAGCGTCTTGTTCGGCGCGAGGATGATCGCGGGGCGTTGGGTTTCCTCGATCACCTTGGCCATGGTGAAGGTCTTGCCCGTGCCGGTCGCGCCCAGCAGCACCTGATCGCGTTCTTGCCCCTCGACGCCGGAGGACAGTTCCGCAATCGCGGTCGGCTGGTCGCCGGCCGGGTTGAACTGAGTCTGCATCACGAACCGCTTGCCGCCTTCCAGCTTGGGGCGGGTGAGCACGTCGGGGCGTTCGGAGGGCAGATTGGTATTGTTGTGAGGCATCGCGCAGACCTTTTGCTTGCCCCCCAAAGTTGTCCTCTTTTCGTTCGCATTCAAGGGTTTGCGAAAGGCGTTACAGAAGGCTTAACGCAGAGTTTCGAATTGTCTATATTTAACAGTGGCTTGCGTCTCCGTTTGGCTTGAATTCATGGCGGGGCGCGCGCATCTTGCCTTTTGCAAGCAGCATCAGACTGCCGGCCGGCGCACCACCCCCACCTCTTGCTCCCCAGCCGGTCGGCAGTTCCTCAACTTACGGGTGCTCCCGGTATCCTCCCGGCACGGCGGGCGGCGGCGTCATCGAAGGGTCCGGCATGTCATGCACGATCGCCGCGCATCTTTCGGCTTTGCGCTCCGGGGCTTGCGATTTGGCTCAGATGCACTAAGAAAAGTCAGAGGTATCGCAGAGGAGTTTGCCCATGCGCGCGCGCATCTACCAACCCGCCCGCAACGCCATGCAATCGGGCACCGCGAAGACGCGGTTCTGGTATCTCGACTATGTCGCCTCCGACGCGCGTGAGATCGACCCGCTGATGGGCTGGACCAGCTCCAACGACACGCAGGCCCAAGTGCGGCTGCGCTTTGAGACCCGCGAGGCCGCCGAAGCCTATGCCAAGGAAAAGGGCATAGATTACGTCGTGACGGAGCCGCATAAGCGCGCCCCGAATGTCCGTGCCCGCGGCTATGGCGAGAACTTCGCGACCGACCGCCGCGCGAACTGGACGCACTGAATACCTGCGCCAGCGGCGAAAGCTGTCCCGGCTAAGGGGGAGCTTTTCCGCACCGCGACCCCGCGCATTCCACGTGAATGAAGCTGGCGCGTCAGGCTGCGTTTCGGTTTCCTCCAGCTTTCCAACCTGTGCCACCGACGGTCTCGCGCAGGTTCGAACGTGGTTCGAATCTCTGACATAACTCCGTGTTCCGGCCCAAGAGCCCGTCGCTTTGTTCCTTGGCATTATCGCGCTCACGATTTTCGACGTTTGAGCAGAGTTTTTCCGAGCCTGCTCGCGCTCAGGAACGGTGATCTTTCTGCAGTGTTCTCTGTCTGCCGGCTGACGGTCGGCGCATGAAATGCAAGGAGAACACTATGACCTACACCATCAAGTCGATCGCTCTCGCAGGTATTCTGGCCACTGCCGCGCCCGTTGCGGCCCTGGCTCAGGCTGACGTCTCCACCGGAACGGACGCTGGCGCATCGGTCTCGGCGCAGGCTGCAGGCGCTGATGTCGGCGCAAGCGCGGATATGGGCGCATCGACGGACGCCGCAACGACTGCGGGCTCGAATGGTGGAATGGGCCAAGATGGGTCGGTGAAGACCTATGGTCAGCTCGTCGCGGACCTTCAGGCCAATGGCGCTGCGTCCACCGACCAGTTCGCCGATTATGAAGTGGGAACCGATGGCGAAGCCAAGATCGTCGCTCTGTCCGATCTGAAGGGTAAAGGCGCCGAGAATGGCTCCGCGGCTCTCGAGAACGCAATGGGCGCTGACGTGGATGCCGATTACAGCCAGCTTCCGTCCAGCGTCTTCGACGGCACCGACTACACGCCCGAGGATGTCGCTGCCGCGTATATCAACGCCGAAGGCAATCTGATCGTCGTGGTCGACAACAACGCCTGATCACCTTCGACGATACATGATCCCGAAGCCCCCTGTCCTCCGCGGCAGGGGGCTTTTTTGTGCCTGACATCTACTGATAATGCAGCGCATCGATCGGATCGAGCCGGGCCGCCCGCCGCGCAGGAAAGTAGCCGAAGACCATACCCACCACGGCGGAGAAGCCGAAGGCGAGGGCGATGACGTTCAGGCTGGGCGAGAAGGGGATCGCCATGATCTGCGCCGCGACATAGGCGAGGCCGAGGCCGAAGAGAATCCCGATGATCCCGCCCAGAACCGACAGCACCACCGCCTCGACCAGAAACTGCATCAAAACCTGATGCGCCTGCGCGCCGACCGAGAGGCGGATGCCGATCTCGCGGGTGCGCTCGGTCACCGAGACGAGCATGATGTTCATGATGCCGATCCCGCCCACGAGCAGGCTGACCGCCGCGACGGAGGAGAGCAGGCCGGTAAGAACCGAATTGACCGAATTCAGCATCGAACTCAGCTCGGCCATGTCGAAGACCGAGAAGTCGTCGTCTTCGCCGATGGCGATGCGGCGGCGCTCGCGCATCAGGGCCTCGATATCGGAGGTGGCCCGCTCGACAGAGGCCGTTCGGGCCACCTGAAGCGAAATCGAAGAGACGTCCTGACTGCCCATCAGCCGCCTTTGCACCGTTCGGACCGGCATCAGCACGAGGTCGTCCTGATCCTGCCCGAAGGACCCGGCGCCCTTGGATTTCAGCACGCCGATCACCTCGCAGGAGATCGACTTGATGCGGATCTTCTCGCCGGTCGGATCGGTCGCGCCGAACAGGGTTGTCCGCACGGTTTCGCCAATGATGCAAAGATTGGCGCCGCTGCGGTCCTCGGCCGGGGTGAAGCTGCGCCCGAGCGCGATCGTCCAGCCTCCGATCTCGAGATAGGGCGACGTCGTGCCGGTGATCGATGTCGTGCGATTGTTGTTGCCGAAGACCGCCGTGGCTGCGGTCGAGACGACAGGCGCGACGGCCGAGAGGCTGCTCAGGTCCTCCAGCGCTTCTGCATCCGAAAGCTTGAAGGGCGGGGCGGTATCGCGCGATCCGGGCCCCATCATCCGCGCCCCCGAGCGCAGGACCAGCACATTCGTGCCGAGCGATTCCACATTGGCCGAGACCTGCTCGGAGGAGCCTTGCCCGACGGTCACCATCGCGATGACGGCGGCGACCCCGATCACCACGCCCAGCACGGTGAGAAAGGACCGAAGCGCGTTGCGGATGATCGCGGTCAGCGCGAGGCGGATGGTTTCCCAAAGCATCACAGCGCTCCTTCGTGCATCTTCTCGTCGCGCACGACGCGACCGTCGGTGAAGACGACGAGGCGGGAGGCATAGGCGGCCATGTCCTCCTCATGCGTGACCATCACGATGGTCAGCCCGGACTCGCGGTTGAGATCCTGCATCAGGTTCATGATCTCGACGCTGCGTTTGGTGTCGAGATTGCCCGTGGGCTCGTCGGCGAGCATCACCATCGGCTCTCCCGCCAGCGCCCGCGCGATGGCGACGCGTTGCTGCTGACCGCCCGAGAGCTGCGACGGCGTGTGATCCTCGCGCCCCTCGAGCCCGACCCGCGCCAGAGCCTGACGGGCCCGCGCCACACGTTCGGCCTTGCGCATCCCCTTGTAGATCAGGGGAAGTTCGACATTTTCCAGCGCGGTGGTGCGTGGCAGCAGGTTGTAGCCCTGAAAGACGAAGCCGAGGTAATGCCGGCGCAGAAGCGCGCGTTGATCGCGGTTCAGGGTCGCGACCTCGACACCGTTGAACAGGTAGTTCCCCGCGGTCGGTCGGTCGAGACAGCCGATGATGTTCATCGCGGTCGATTTTCCCGACCCCGAGGGCCCCATGATCGCAAGGAATTCCCCCGGTTCGACGCGAAGGTCGACGCCATCGAGGGCGCGCACGAGGGTTTCGTCGTGGCCATAGTGGCGCTCGATCCCGCGCAGCTCGAGAAGCGGCTCACTCATCGCGATGCATCCCGCTGATCGGTGATGACCTGATCGCCGACAGCCAGATCGCCCGCGGTGACGATCGTGAACTTGCCGTTCGTCGCGCCCGGCGTGACCGCCACTTCGACGGGGGTGCCGTCGCGAAGAACCCAGACGGATTTCCCGCTCGCGGTGCCGCTCTCCGAACTCGGTCGGCTCGGCATCACGAGGCCGACGAGCCCGCTCGCGCCATTGCCCGCATCTTCGACCTCTTGCGGGGGCGCGTAGCGCAGCGCCGCATTCGGGATCAGCAGCGCGTCCTTGGCCTCGTCCACGGTGATCGTCGCCGTCGCGGTCATGCCGGGGCGCAGGAGAAGATCGGCATTGTCGACCGCCAGCACGCCCTTGTAGGTCACGACATCGTCTGTGGTCTCGGGGGCATAGCGCACCTGGGTGATCGTCGCCGGGAAGGAGCGACCGGAATAGGCGTCGACGGTGAATGTCGCGTCATTGCCGACCGCGACCTGACCGATATCCGCCTCGTCGATATCGACCAGCAACTGCATCCGGCGCAGGTCCTCGGCCAGCGTGAACAGGGTGGGCGCGGACAGCGAGGCGGCCACGATTTGACCGGCCGAGACATTGCGGTCCAGAACGACGCCATTGATCGGGGAGCGGATGACCGATTTCTCCAGATCGTCCTTCTCCAAGGCAAGGTTCGCCTCGGCCAACGTCAGCGACGCTTTCGCGGCCTGAACGGCCGCCACGGCGCGATCGCGCTGCGCGATATAGGTAACGAAGGTGCTATGGGTCGAAACCCCGCGCCGGTCCAGTTCGGCTTGTGTCTCATAAAGCGCCGTCGCTTCCTTCTGGGTGGCTTCGGCCTGTGCGAGCTGCGCCTTGGCGGCGGCAAGCGCGGCTTCGGCATTGGCGACCTGCGCCTTGAATTTCGTGTCGTCGAGCCGCGCGAGGACCTGACCCACTTTGACCTCGTCGTTATAGTCGACATCGATGCTATCGAGCGTGCCCGACAGCTCCGAGGAGACTTCGACTTCCGTCGTGGGCTGCACCGTGCCGGTCGCGGTGACCGTGACGGTCAGATCCCCGCGCGTGACCTCTTGCGTCACATAGCTCGTGCCCGTGGTGTCGCCGGTAGGGGCGAGCCAGAGCCACGCGCCTATCGCGATCACGACAGCACCCGCGCCGAAAGCCCAGAGCCGCCAAGGGCGTCCACTCTTCGCAGTGGACAGCATTTTTTCGATTTCGTCGCGGCTCTGGCTTGGCATCGTTCATCCGTTCCGGTGTCTCTTCCCGCAGGGCAGGGCAGGTATACTACGCGCCGGAGCATGAACCCCGTCGCCCGCTATGGCTTTGCTCTAGAACAAGAAAGGAAAAAGAAACGCGCTTGTGATCGTCGGAATGATGAATTTGTGACCTGTCTTCGCCCTCTGCGCGGAAAGCCTGCGCAGGAGAGTGTCAAAGGACGGTGCGCGTGAGGGACTGGATCACCGTCTGAGAATAGCCGTCAGCTTCCACGGTGCTCAGCTCCATCTCGAAGCGGCTGCGGCTCCCGTCGGGGGCGAGGACCGTGAGATCGTCGATATCCGAGGCGCGCTCCATCTGGTGGCGCGCATATTTCGTGCCGCGCAGGTTCGGCGGCAGCTTCGCGTTGATGAGCCCCGCGATCTCGTCCGCGCCGGTCAGCACGCCGAAAGGAGAGGCGGTCGACCAGACCCCATCGGCATGAAACAGTTTAGCGGCCGCCGCACCGTCGCGCCGGTCCACGCAATCCAGAAAGCGCATCAGCAGCGAGCGCGCGGAATGTCTGGCGGCGTAATGGGTGTGGAGCAGGCGATGAGCGGTCGGGGAGTTCGGCGCGCCCAGTTCCGAGGCATAAAGCGCCTGCACATCCGCATTCTCATAGGAGCGGCGGCGCGGCGCCTTCGCATCCACGCTGTAGATCGCCTTGGCGCGTTTTTGCAAAATATGCGGGTCCATGGATTTCGGCTCGCCGCCGCCGCCGAGGCAGCCGCCGACGCAGGCCATGACTTCGACCGCGACATAGTCGTCGCGCCAGGTCTCGTCTTCCAGCATGCGCTGGGCCGACGCGATCCCGTTGCACACGGCCACGGTGCCGACGCCGGGAATGGTTGCGGTTTTCACGCCCTCACGGACGCCGCGCAGCGCCTCCCATTCCAGCGGCAGATCGTGCTCGACCCCTTTGAAATGTGCAGCCGTGCGGACCATCGCCTCCATGACCCCGCCGGAGGCGCCGAATATCTGGGCGGCCCCGGTGCTCTCGCCCAGCGGGCTGTCAAATTGCCCGTCCTCGGAGAGCGCCCCGAACGGGATGCCCCGCGACCGGATCATCCGCGCCAGTTCTCGGGTAGTGAGCACATGATCCACGTCGCCGGAGACGCCGGGGCGCTGGGCCTCGTCCTTCTTGGCGGTGCAGGGCATCACGCTCACGACATAGGGCTCGGCTTTGCCGTCCGCGAAATCGGGCCCGAGCGCGCGCGCAAAGCGGCCCCGTTTCGCAATCGCGCCATGCATCTGCTGGGGAGATTTGGTCGTGCTCAGATGCGGCAGAAGATCGGGGCGGTTCAACTCGACCCAATTCACCCAACCCGGACAGCAGGAGGTGAACAGCGGCAGCTCCGTCCCGGCCTCGAGCCGCGACAGCAGTTCGGTGCCTTCCTCCATGATCGTCAGATCGGCGGCGAAATTGGTGTCGAACACGTAGTCGAACCCCAGAAGCCGCAGCGCGTTGATCAAGCGCCCCGTGCTGACGGTGCCCGGCTCCAGCCCGAATTCCTCACTGATGGCGATGCGGGTCGCCGGGGCCACCTGAACCACGGAGACGCGCCGATGGGCGTCGAGCGTGCGCAGCACCGCGTGCCAATGCGGCGCCTCGATCAGCGCGCCGACAGGGCAGACAAGCGTGCACTGGCCGCAGGAGATGCAATTGGTCTGCGACAGCGGCACGTCAAAGACCGTGACAGGGCGGCGGTCAAATCCGCGATTGGCGAACCCGATGACATTCTGGTTCTGCACGCTGTCGCCGCAGACCTCCGCACACAACCCGCATTCGATGCATTTCGACAGATCGCGCCAGATGCTGGGGGAGGTGTGATCGGTCGCGAGCTCTTCCGAGGCGGCAGGCGCCCCGGCGGGCATCTTCGGCCAACGCTCCTCCCACTGGTTCTCATGGACGAGACGCTGGAGCTGGCACGCCCCGTTCACCTCGCAGCGCATGCAGTCATTGGGGTGGCGCGCGAGCAGCCATTGGGCATCGGCTTTCCGAAAGGCCGCCAGCGCCTCGGTGTCCGTCGCCACGACATCGCCCTCCTTCGCCAGAGTGCGGCAGGCCGGTTGCGGATTGTGGGTGCCCTCGATCTCCACGAGGCACATGCGGCACACGGCATGGGCGGGCAGGCCGGGGTAATAGCAGAGCGTCGGGATATGGATGCCAGCCAGCTTCGCCGCTTCCAGCAAGCTGGTGCCCTCGTCGACTTCGACCTGCCGTCCGTTGATCGTAAGCGTGATCATGCGAAGGGACCTCCCATCGTCGCAGTATAGCAGAGGCATGGCTCGCGGCAGAAGTCCCGCCTTCGGCCCGCCCGTAGTCGCGTCCTTTCCAGCAGTTTCCCAATTTTCGGGCCAGCTGTGCTACACTGAAAGCCGATGGTGCTCGAAAGGACGACGTAAATGGCCCGAGCCACCCGGATATTTCAGCCCGCCTCACACTGGGGTCTCGGCAGCTACTGGCAGGGCGACTGCCCGCCTTGGATCGCGCTCGTCGTAGTGCTGATCGGTGGGCGGTTGGCTGTCGCCGAGCTGTGGCAAGCCATGTCGTCGCCGCTCTCGATGCCGCTTTTCGCGTTGCTGTTCCTCGCGGATATGACATTGGCGCTGTGGCAGCTGGTGGGCGCGTGGCGCAGCCTGTCGCACTGGATCGACGCGCAGGCGCGGGGCCATGTGCTGATCGCTGGACGCGTGGCGGTGGTGGCGGTCACAGTGGTGACGGTGGCCCATGCGCTCGATCAGGCCGCGCGGCAGACCACTGCCCTGGCGCCGATCGCCTATGCCGGGCCGCAGCCGCTGGAGGTGCGCAACGGCGTCGCTTATCTGACCGGCGATGTCGGCTACGATCTTCTGGCGCGGTTCGAGGCAACCCCGGCGACGGGCGTCTCGGCGGTCGATCTCGACAGTGCCGGCGGGCAGGTCTTCGCCGCGCGGGCGCTGGCGCAACGCGTGCTAGCGCGGGGGCTGAGCACGCAGGTGACGAAACGCTGCTATTCCGCCTGCACGCTGATCTTCATGGCGGGTGCGCATCGCGATCTCGGCCCTGAGGGCACGCTGGGCTTTCACGGCTATAGCCTGGAAGCCTATCCGCTGCCGATAGACGTCGCGAAAGAGGAGGCGATCGACCGGGCCTTCCTGCGCGATCGGGGCGTGAGTGCCAGCTTCTCCACGCGTGCCTTCGCGACACCGCATCGCGATATCTGGCGCCCGGACCGTGAAGTGCTGGCCGCCGCAGGTGTGCTGCGCGACTAAGGCTCGGCCTCGACGTCGCTCTGGCGCCATGCCGGAATTCCCGCTAATTTTCAGTGATGAAAACCCTTCTTTCAGCCCTGTTTTTCTGTGTCCTCGCGGGGGCGCTGAACGCGCAGCCTGCGCGGGCGATGATCGGGCCTCCGGCGCCCGATCTGCGCTGCACCGAGGACGGGCGCCGCTGCATCGGGCTGAAAAACTATTTCGCCGATACCTGCGGGCTTATCGAAAACGCGGCGCAGGAGGCAGGGATCGATCCGGGCTATTTCGCACGGCTTCTCTGGCGCGAAAGCCGGTTTGATCCGGCCGCGATCAGCCCGGCGGGTGCGCAGGGGATCGCGCAGTTCATGCCCGGCACGGCGCGGCTGCGCGCGCTTGCCGACCCGTTCAACCCGGCCGAAGCGATCGAAGCCTCGGCGCGCTATCTGGCCGAGATGGCGACGCGCTTCGGCAATCCCGGCCTCGCGGCGATCGGCTATAACGGCGGCGAGGACCGTGCGGCGGGGTTCATCGCGAAGAGCGGCGGGCTTGCGGGCGAGACCCGCGCCTATGTGCGCGCAATCACTGGCCATTCCGCGGAGGATTGGCGCGACGCCCCGCCCGAGGCGGTGGATTTCCGGCTCGATGGGAAGACGCCTTTCCTTGCGGCCTGCACCAAATTGGCGAAGGGCAGGGCGATCCGGGAGTTCCGCGATCCGGTCCCGCCCTGGGGCGTGATCGTGGCCGCCGGGCGCACCCAGAGATCGGCTGAGGTGTTCGGCAAACGGGCCGCCGCGCGTCATTCCGGCGCGATTGGTGACGCCAGGCTGCGTTTCGTGCGCGCGGTGATGCCGGGCTTCGGGCGGCGCGCGCAATACACGGCGCAAGTCCCGGCAGGTTCGCGCAAGGAGGCGCTGGCGACCTGCGAGAAAATCCGCGGACAGGGCGGCTTCTGCAAAGTCATTCGCAACTAAGGCGTTTTCGCGCTGGAGGCTCGCGCGCGCCGCGCCTAATCTGCCGCCGACACGGATGAGGACGCCCCATGGAAGACACGATCGAAATCGCGCGCGAGACCCCGCTGGGCGCGGATCTTGCAGAGCTTCACGCCCGCCACACGGCGGCGATGCACGAAGATACGCCGCCCGAGTCGATCCATATGCTGCCGCCAGATGCGCTGGCTGCGCCCGGCATTTCCTTCTTCGTGATGCGGCAGGCGGGGCGCCCGGTGGGCATGGGCGCGCTGAAGCGCATCGCGCCCGATGAGGGCGAGATCAAATCGATGCATATCCTCTCCGAGATGCGCGGGCAGGGGCTCGCGCGGCGGATGCTTGAGCAGCTGATCGCGGCGGCGCGCGACGAAGGGATGGCGCGGCTCTATCTCGAGACCGGATCGCAGGACTCCTTCGCACCCGCGCGCCAGCTTTACCTGCGCGCGGGCTTTGCGGAATGCGGGCCCTATGTCGGCTATCAGCCCGATCCGAATTCCGTCTTCCTGATGCGCGCGATCTGAACTTGCACCACGCGCCCCGATCGCGCATTTAGGGGCCAAGCGGTCCCTTAGCTCAACTGGATAGAGCAGCTGACTTCTAATCAGCAGGTTCGGGGTTCGAGTCCTCGAGGGATCGCCAAAATCCTCGCTGCCAATGAGGCATAAGCTTGCGAAAAATCGGCGTTTCTTGCGCATCCCCTGTCAAGAGGTGTTTCGCGTTGCGCGGCAAAATTAGGTTAACGCCTTGATTTGGAAAGCGAGATTCTTTGGGGGCTAAGGGGGCGTCGATCGCTCATTTGCGCCTTCTAGCGCACTAGCGCCTCGGATGGGTCGCAGCCCAATCGGGCAGGACCGCGACCATCTCTTTGCGAAGGTAGATGCGCCCAAATTCATGGCCGTCTGCGCTGAAGGGCGTGATGTCATGGTCTTTTAAAAGCGCCCGAATGGTATTCCTATGCAAGCCGATTTCTGCGGCGATCGTGTTTGGTGTGACGAATCTCTCATGAAACGCCGCAATTTCGGCTTCGGTCATCCGCAATTGGTTTTGCCTGGTGCTTGGGTTGCGCACCAGATGTGCAGGGCAGTGCCCGGCCTCAGCGAAACGCGTGAAGGTGCCGTGATCCCGAATGCCAATTGATCGGCCGAAGGCTGCGATCGAGATCGAGCCGTCCCGCCACTTTTTAGTAGCTCGCGGGACGTGATTTTTCATTGCCTTTATTTCGTTCCGCGAGACGCAGATGCCATGATAGCCAGGTTCTCCATCGCGAAGTCCGACACTAAGCGCCCCGCTCCGAATGCCCGAAAGAATCTGGCTCACCGGAATACCGGTGTATGTGCTGGCTAACTGGATGGTGCTCCAGCCTCGCACTCCGTCAGGGATTGAGCCGCCCTTCCGGCGGAGATTCTCTACAAAACGTATACCCTCGGATGCGAGCCAAGGCGTCTTGAAACCGGCGATCCGCGTAACAGGTGACAGCTCCCCGAGCTCCACCAAAGCCCGGAACTCCGAGCGGGTCGCACCCATCGCATTCTGCATCTCCATCGGGCCCGCCAGTTGAGGGATCATGGCGATGAGCCCAGCATATTCTTTTGCATCGAAAGTCTTGCGCACCCGGGGCCTGGGATCATCGGACCTGACCGCTCCGGCCTCAATCAACAGCGCTTCGATGACAGCGGGACCGACACCGGTCTGCACCGATGCGCTCGTCACCGAATGGAGGCGTCGTTCCGCGAGAGCTTCTCCCAATACTATCTCACCGCTCCCCGCAGCCCAGTTTTCAAGAATGCAGGCACGGAGAATCTCGCGGAACTCGGCAAACTGGGGATCTTTCGCGTAGTCACGGCTAAGCTTCTCGTGAAGAGAACCAAAGGTTTTGCTTGGACCAAATTGGGTGCTGTCGCAGTGATCGGCGAGTTGATTGAGAGCATCCCGAAAGCTTCTCTCGCCATTTCGTAGTGCGTCGAAACCAAGTTGGTGCGGATCTTGTTCCGCTTGTCCAGGAAGCCGTTGCAAACAGGCCCCGAGAAGGCGGCACATGGTGGTCGCTGCATAGAGTGAATGTCTGGCCAGCCAAGTAGCGTCGGTTCCGTTCTCAAAACGTGCATCGAGCCATTGATCATATTCCGTTACCTCGCGCCTCGGCTGAGAGAAATCTCCTGCGAGGAGCGCTGGTAAGATTTCTTGGAGCCTTGAGCCGATGTCGTATCGGGCTGACGGCGAATTGGCCCGCCACAGTGGCACCAGATCGGCTCCGTGCCGAACGCAGCGGACGGTTTCCTTTAACTGCCAATCGCCACGCATGACCATTGCCTCGAAAGGTGATCCGTCACCGGCTGCCGCATCCTCCGCGAGACACAACGGACACCCCCGGACCGCCGGATTGCGTAGAGAGCGTGATCCGACAAGCTCGCCGCGGAACTCTTGTTGAATGTCTCCTGCGCCTACGCCTGTCCAGGAGAGGAGATCGGCAAATTCCGTGTCCGTGAGCCTGCTCCATATGCGCAACTGTTCCAAGGCTTCTGGATCTTGCGTCACCACGCGTTTCAACGAAACGCCCATGTCCAAGGCGAGGTTTTTGGCACTAACCCCTTTCGATGCAGCAAGTCGTGAGACAAACGACGGCAGTGTTTCCCGATGAGCCGGGCGGAGACGTTCAGGAAGCCAGTGGGGCATTGCTTTCCTTGAGCATTTGGTCGTTGAAACTCTATTGGGCTTTAAGGGCGGTGAGTGCCGATTTGTTCGCTGGTCGCGTCGGTCCATGCAGACAGTGGAAGAGCATTCAGCTCGTTGCGGATATTTCTCCAGCGCGGCAGCGCATTATCAAGAACCGCACGGAATTTCTCGTCGTGTCTTGGCGAGATAAGGTGCGCCAGCTCATGCACGATGACATAGTCGATCATCCTCATCGGCTTCTTGGCGAGATCGGAGTTCAGCCAAATAATTCCTTTGTGCGGGTTGCAGCTGCCCCATTTGGTTCGCATCGGTCGAATGCCCCATTTCGAGGTGCGCACACCGAGACGCGTCTCCCAGGTTTCAAGACGAGGAGTCGCCTGTTTTCTCAGCTCTGATTTTTGCCAGGCCTCCATCCAACGACGCATTTGTCCCAAGGTGCTTTCAACAGGCACGCGGAATAGCAGACGATCGTTTCCCAATCTGGAAATCCGATGGACTTTCTTATCCCATCGTTCGACTTCCAATCTGAGTGGCCTGCCAAACAAGAAATGCGTCTCGCCAGAGACGAAGCGGCGTTCGGTCTGACGTTCCTGCTTGAGAAAGGCGGCCTGTTTGCGCTTGATCCAAGACATACGTGTCAGGACCGCAAGTCGGATCGCATCAGGGCTCAAGTTTTCCGGGGCTGCAACCCTTACGCGCCCGTCGGGGGGGTAGCAGCCAATATGCAGGTTCTTGATCTTCTTGCGCACGATCTCGACGCGAACGCCGCCGATCTGCGAGCACTCAATATTCACTTTGGTTTTTCAGGATCTCCAAGATCCTCTCCACTGTCTCTGGGTCGTCCAGAACCTGTTCAAGGCAGCGTCGGACCTTCCGTTCCTTCATGGCGTTGCCCCGCCAGCCGAAGGGCGCCGTTTCACGAACGGCCTTATCGACTTCGAGGGTCATCGTTTCGTCGCCTTCCAGGTTATCGTAAAGAGCCTTTCGGCCAGCGCTGTCGATTGTGCTGGGATACTCGTTGCCATGGCCAGCTTTCGCATCGCGAACCAGGGCCGCGATCCGCTCGAGGTATTCAGCGTATGCGATGGCTTCGTCGCGCCGCTGCCGTATCAGATCGGTTAGAAGCTCGGACATCTTTTCATAGAACCGCGGATTGACCGGGGTCTCTTCGATGATCAGCTTGCGCACGTTGTTCTCGATCGCTTCGGCCACGTTGTCGCGCTTTCGCTTAGACATGGCGGGCAAGTCGTTTACGGCATCGGCGCCTTTGCTTTCGACAAGGTCGATCAGGCTGATGTCATCGAGATGCGAAATAACCTCGGAGTCGTCAGCCCGAATGTAGTTGTCGATCAGATGGCGCATTGCAGGTTCGAAGAGCTTCATGTCCACCGCATCGCCGCTGTGAAGACGCACGGCATCCCTGATCCCAATAGCCTGCTCTACCTCGCGGCGGATTTCATCGAGTTCCAGATCGTTGAACGCAGATCCTTCGGGCTCGGCTGCAATATTGGCATAGGCTCGCGCGAAGCGACCGGAGATCTTGTATAGGGCTTGGCGTCGACGTGCCTTCTCCTCGGAATCCGGATCCTGGTCGATGCCCTGCGGGCTCGAGAAATAGGCGTAGATCTCGTCGTCGGACTTCGGCTGCTCGACGCCATCCATCAGACTCAGCCACGCATCGCGAGCGGTCCGCAAATCCTGGTCCGCCTGTTCGGCGCGGTCGGTGATCAGCCCCTCCACATCCTCCTTGTCGAAGGCGTCGAAAGCCTCTGAGGTATAGTCATCCACCGCACTCTCGATGTTTCGGAACAGGTCCTTGTAATCAACGATATAGCCGAAGTCCTTGTCGTCCCCGTCGAGGCGGTTCACGCGGCAGATGGCCTGGAATAGACCATGATCCCGCATTTGCTTGTCGATGTAGATGTAGGTGGCCGTCGGGGCATCGAAGCCGGTCAGAAGGCGGCTGACGACGATCAGCAATTTCATTCGCCCCGGTTCTTTCTTGAAGAGCCGCAGCGCCTCTTCCTCGTAATCCTCTTCCGACGTGTCACCAAGGAGGTCGGTATAAACCCGGTGAACATACTGCTTTTCGGTTTCGCCCATCCCGGTCTCTTCACCGGTAATCTCGGGCGCCGCGCGCTTGTAGGAGGTCACGATGGCGCACTTGTCGGCCAGCACAGACCCGGATTTGGAAAATATCTCGAAGAATTTGCAGGCTTCGGGGATCGAGCCGGCAACCAGCATGGCGTTGCCCATACCAGCCTTGAGGCGCGGCTTCATCTCCATGTCGAGGATGATGTCGTTGGCGATCTGATCCAGCCGCGACCGGCTCGATAGCACCCGTTGCAGCGTTCCCCAACGTTGCTTCAGCGTCGCCTTGGCGACGGGCGTCAGCCCTTTCGTCTTCGCTTCGAACCAAGCGTCGATCTTGCCGGGAGCAGTGATCCGCTGATCAATGTCACGCGCCTCGTAACGCAGGTCCAGCACCACGCCATCTTCGACAGCCTCGTCGAAGCGATAGGGTTTGCCGATATAGGGACCGAAGGTCTCGAGCGAGGTTTCCTTGTCGGAACGCAGCAGCGGCGTGCCGGTGAAGCCGATGAACATGGCAGAGGGCAGGACCTGACGCATGGCGCGGGCCAGCTTGCCTGATTGCGTGCGATGCGCCTCGTCGATGAAAACGTAGAAGTCGCCCACTGGCGCCCCAATCTGCGATGCCTGAATTTCCGAGATCATCTCGGCCAGTTCGCTCTCTTCGCGCTTGCCAAACTTATGGACCAGCGAGCAGACGACGCGGTCTGTCGGATCGGCCAGTGCCGCCATCAGATCATTGCCGGATCGTGCGCATCGCACCTTGTCGCCGGTGTCGCCGAACACGTCCTGGATCTGACCGTCCAGTTCCTTCCGGTCGGTGACGATCAGGATGCGAGCGTCCGGCAGGGCCTCCCTGATCCAGCGCGCCAGCATCACCATGATCAGGCTCTTGCCTGACCCTTGGGTCTGCCAGATGATACCGCCCTGATGGGCGCCAACGCGGTCCTGCGCGGCCTTCACCGCGAGATACTGATTGGGGCGAGCGATCTTCTTGAAGCCAGCGTCGAACAAGGTGAAGTCGTGGATCAGCTCCAGGAACCGCGCGGGCGCCATCATTTGCGTCACGTCACGGTCGAGCGGCGCGGTGATGCTGCTCTCTTCCTTCCAGGCCAGCCAATAGGGTTGCGGCGTCTGGATCGCGGCATAGCGCAGCCCCTCGCTGTCATTCCCGGCAAATGTGATCTGCACCGTGGTGAAGAAGTGCCGGATGAATTCGGGCCGCTGGTTGTCTAGGGTCTGGCGGATGCCTTCCCCCACACCCACGGTGGATTTCTTCAGCTCCACCACGCCAAGTGCGATGCCGTTGACATAGAGCACCAGATCGGGCCGTTTGTTCCAAGCCTTGGCGTCGCGGCCCTTGATCGAGACCTCTTCGGCCACGCCCATGTCATTGGCGCCCACATCGCCCCAGTCGACGAAGCGCACGGTGACGGGGGCCTCGCCCGGGCCGGGGGCGATGGCCACGCCATAGCGGAGCATGTCGTAGAAGCTCTGGTTGGCCTCGTAGAGCTTGGTGCCCTCCATCCGCGCCTCGCGTTCGAGGCGTGTGATGGACTGGGTGATGACCTCGGGCGCATAGCCGCGCGCTTCCAGCCAGGGCCGCAGAAGCGAGGGCTCGATATTGGCGTTGCCGTCGCGCTTTTGCCAGTCGCCGAGATAGCGCCAGCCGAGGCCGCCGCGCTTGCCGGATTTGTCCCCACACAGCAGGTCGATGACCCGGTTCTGGGCCTTGCGTTCCGCCTCGCCGATCTTGCTCATTGGGCACTCCGTTCTGGAAAAATCACTTTTGGTGAAATGTCGTCAGACCAGCCTGATCCGTCCGGTCAAAAGGTTTTGCATCATGCCCTCCTTCACCTGCCGCGCCTTTTCGAGGCGGGTATCGAGGGCTCGGATTTCGGCGTCCATGTCGGTCAGGACCGAGGCGATTGCGGTTTGCTCGCTCAAGTCTCTGGGCGTCATGACTTGGTATTTGCGCAACTGGCCCATTCCGATTTCGAGGAAGGTGCTACCCGAACAGAGTTCGATGAACCCCGCCTTCTGAAAGCTCAACAAGTAGAACAGGAAATCCTGATCAGTTTCCGGTCGCGCTATGAAGTTCTTAAACCCTTGATTGGTTGAAATCGGCAGTGTTGCAATAGCGCATTCGCCGATGGTTGCGCGGCTGGTCATCACTATGGTGCCTTCTGGCAAGAGCTCTGCGGCCGATTTTCGAAGACCCAAGTCGGTTATGCAACGCGAAGTATGGGAAAGAAATCGCGAACCCTTTAGGGCGGTGATATCCGTAGGCGTGCACCATGCAATGTCTCCGTCCCACATCTCTGGAGCGGATGTGCTTGGAGTTCCTCCGGAGCGGATTTCGGCGAGTTCCGGCAACGTCCGGGCAACCCATTCCCCCGAGAATCCCGGAAGGCGGCGCTTGGCGGTCAGGAGGTCCTGCATCGCGCCCTGCTTGATGAGCCGCTTCTTGGCGATCAGCCGCTCCAGCCCCTCGATTAGCGCATCCGCATCCGAAAGCGCCTCGGCGATGGCTTCCTGTTCCGCCATGGACGGCTTTGGCAGCGGTAGCACTTCGAACTTGTCTTTTGGGAGATGCGCGATGCTCGTTCGGGTTGCAAAATTCAAGAGGAACCCCGTCTTGGAATAGTATTCGAGCAAGTATCGGAGCAGCACAGGGGAATAACCGCCGCGTGGACGCACGCGATGCAGCGCCTTCTGAAAGTAGCACTCCTCCATCTGACCGCACCAAATGGCAGACCGTCCTATATCCCCACCTTCACAAACCAGCAGGTCCCCGTCTTCGAGCCGGTATCGACGCAGGTCTCCCTGCGTAAGCTTAATCATGGGCAAGTCTTCGGTATCAATTCGGCCCCACTGAACAGACTTGTTGCCAAGATAAGGTTTTGGCGTGCCGACATTTTTTTCTGCGTCGAGCATCTTGCCCAAGATAACGAAAAACTCATCGCCGACGTAAGAGGTCTTCCAGTCTGCTGGTGCAGGGAAAGGCAGAGCCGTTTCTTCGACCTCCGTCATGCTGCGAACCCCATGGCACGCAAGTGGTCGGCTACCTTGCTTTCGAGGTCTTCAAAATTCCCAGCCATCTCAGGCAGCGTATGCCCATACCGCTCCGTCAGCACCCGAACCCGGGCGGTCATCTGCTCGGTCCGGGCCTCGATCTCGGCCTCGATCAATTCGGCTATGTCGGTCAGCCATTTGTCATCCACAACCAGCGCGCGGATATCTTCCTCGGTCAGTTCGGGGTATTTCTTCAGCGTGGCCTCTGTCAGCGCCTCCTCGGCCTCTTTAGCCGCCTTCTTCGCCGCCGTCTCGGCCGTCATCAGCTTGGCCACCTGCTTCAGCAGCTTTGCCTCCTCCGGCTCGGCCTCACCGGATTTTTGGCGTGCCTTGACCGAAGCGGCGGTCAGCTTGCCCGCCTCGGTCAGCGCAGCGGCCAGAAGGCCGCCCTCAACCCCGTGTTCCTCAACCAGTTCCTCGATCTCGCGTCCCAGCTCCTCGGCCTTGGTCTGCGCATCGTCGACGGCCTGCTGCAACTCCGGGAAGAAGCGCGCGACGATCAGCCGGGGCGGGATGACATCGGCCACAAGGCGCACTGTATTCACGGTCAGGTCGGCCTCTTCCAGCCAATTGATCTTATCTTTCTTGCCGTCTTTTGACTTTACGACCTCATGCCGTGCGGTGCGAAGTTCCTTTGCGGCCTCCCAGCCGTCATGGGCGATGATGAAGACATCGTCCTGCATGGTTTCGGCCCAGTAGGACATGAGCCGCTGATAGGCCTCGTAGCGGTCGATCAGGGGCGCATCGGCGAAGCGGGTCAGCATATCCTCGGCGATGGTGCGGATCAGGTCCTTGGGCTTGTCACCCATCTGGATACCATCCATCAGGGGCGCGTTCTGCCCAGCCCAGCCGTCAAGGATCGCATGGACGCGATCCCGGAAGGCGCCGAATTCAGGGTGATTGCGGATCGTGCTGCGCACCTCCTCCGGCTCGACCAGCGGATCAGAATAGCCCGGGCGCGGGTTCGGCGCAAAGAGCGTGGCGCGGATGCCGGGCATGACGTCCCAGAACTCGGCCAACCCGTCGATGTCACGGTTCGGCACGCCTCCCTTGAGGTGCGCCTCGATGTCCTGCAGGTCCTCGGGGTCGGAACCGTCGATATAGCGCGGGATGTTGAGGTTGAAGTCGTTGCGCGTGATCTCGGCATAGGGGACGAGGCGGGAATAGCCTGCGATCTCGGCTTGGCGCGTGTAGGCATCGGTGATCTTGTGGATGTCACGCTCGCGCAGGCGGTTCTTGTTGCCGTCCTTGATGAAGCCGCGCGAGGCGTCGATCATGAAGACGGGGCGCTCGGCTTGCGCCTGGAATTTGTCGAGCACGATGATCGAGGCGGGGATGCCGGTGCCGTAGAAGAGGTTAGCGGGCAGGCCGATGATCGCCTTGACGTAGCCGCGCTTGAGGATCTTCTCGCGCAGCTCGGCTTCCTTGTTGCCGCGGAAGAGCACGCCGTGGGGCAGGATGACCGCGCCGGAGCCGGTGGCCTTCATCGAGCCGAGGATGTGGAGGAGGAAGGCGAAGTCGCCGTTCTTCTCGGGCGGCATTCCGAGGTCAAAGCGGCCGAACTTGGTAGCGTTGGTCAGGCCCGAGCCCCATGCCTTGGCCGAGAAGGGCGGGTTGGCGACGACGAAGTCGAACGTCTGTAGCTCGGTTTCAGAGGCCTTGAACTGCGGTTCGCCGATGACATCGCCCTGGGCAATCTCAGCGTCCTCACGCCCGTGCATGATCATGTTCATCTTGGCGAGGCCGCGGGTGCTGATGTCGGATTCCTGGCCGTAGATCGTCAGGGCGACATCAGCTGCGTCCGCAGCTTTCAGCAGCAACGAGCCTGAGCCACAGGTGGGGTCATAGACTGTCTGTTTCGGACTGGTCGCGCGATTGATGCCAGCGACGGCGGCCACAACCCGAGACACTTCGGCCGGGGTATAGAACTGGCCTTTGCTTTTGCCGGATTCGGTTGCGAAGTTCCGCATCAGGTATTCATAAGCGTCGCCCAGAATGTCATCACCATCCGCCCGGTTGTGGCTGAAATTCAGTTCCTCGCGGCTGAAGATGTTGATGAGTGCGGTCAGCGTGTTTCGCTTTTTGGTGCCGCTTCCAAGTTTCTCGCTATCGTTGAAGTAAGCCTTGTCGATAACAGTCTGAAGATCATTCGCCTTCGCGATCCCGGCGATAGCCGTATCAATGCCTTCGCCGATATTATCGGTGCCGCGAAGCTTTCGAATGTCCTCGAAGGAGCAGCCCTCCGGCACTTCGATCAGCGCGTCTGGTTGCCCGGCACGATCAGAGACGTATTTCAGGAAGAGCAGGGTAAGGATGTAATCCTTGTAGAGCGATGCATCCATGCCGCCGCGCAGCTGATCACAGCTGTCCCAGAGAGACCGGTAGATATCGCTTTTCTTGATCGCCATGGCTCGCCTCAATGCGTGAGATCGGTGGTCCGAACTTCGGTTTCTGTCCAAAACCATGCACTCGCAGAGGAGGCAGCTGCAAGCAATCGGATTTCATTTGTATGCCTCCCTTAACCTGCTCCGTCGGGCGCTCGTTCGTTCGGCGGACCCCACTTCTATGGTGGCAGGTTCCGTAGGGGCACATTGTCGCTATTTAGCAGTCAACCGTATGATCACGGATTTATTCGGAACCCTCCTTGGCAATACCAGTCTGATTGGGAAAGAGCCTGATAGAGAGCCGAGCGCCAAGAGTTTCTCCCGACGGCAAAACGTGATCGGTGCTGTCGAGCAAGATGTGAGCGCACTGCGCATTCGCCACCGTCTATGAACATTTCTTCAAGCAGTGCTGCAATGTCGACGATTTCATCCGCGGCAGCGTCACTGTATAGTCCTGCAAGTTCCAGGCCTTCGAACTGGTTGTTTAGGCGCGAGAGCTGATTGGCGGTTAGTTCGTCTGTTGCCGCGACATAGAACTCTGCGACGGCGGGGGTTGTCTGGATAAGCTCGACTTTCAGCCAATTTGTATGGTCGATATTGTCAAAATATGGGTGAAGGTAGAGATCTCCCGGACCCGTGGGCACAATCTCAGACTTCTTTCTGTTGCACCGGTCGCAACAACCGACAAGGTTCGTCGGTTTCACGGCAAACGCCGGATACTGCGTTTTGGGTAGCAAGTGGTCCAAAGTTTCGACGGGGCCAAAATTGCAATATGGGCATCGATTGTGCGCAGGGAGGATTTTTAGAGCATCGTAGATCGAACGCGCCGGAACGCCTTTTCGTGCCATTCGTATTGTGTAGTTATTCTTGAGGTCGAGCCCGGCAACATTGCCGATGCCGCCTTCGTGGGCGCCAATGAGATGAAGCTCTTCGGCTTTCGCGCGCGTGTCGTAATCAGCAGACCGGTTCAATATCTTCTGCCTAATGCCCTTCATACGGGCTCGCAGAGCAGGACTCTTGATGATCTCAATGCATTGATCAAAAGTCGTTCCCGCATCGAATATGGGCCGCTTGACAGGCCGCATCAGTCATCATCCTCAGAGGCGCGTCGGTGCAGCATAGAGCGAATGAGCGCTTGTCCTTGAGCGCCTATCGCACCTTCGAACCTGTTCATCACAGCCTCGAAGGTGTCCTCTTCCTTAACAATATCGCGGATCATTCTGTGGAACCCTGAGCGATCTACCTCGAGTCCAAATATCTCACGCGTCAGAACGCTTACTGTCTCAGCAAACGTTTCGATCTCTGGGCGCTCCGCATTCGACGAGACGCCGTGTCTTGAGATCTTCCATACACACGTTGATGGAACTTCTTGGACCACAACCGGGGAATGGGTTGCAATAATCGCTACGCCATTTCGATTTGTTAGTAGGTCGGAAAGTGCGCGGACGAAGGCTGCTAGAAGGGGCGGGTGAAGATGAGCTTCGGGTTCGTCCATGAGAACCAGCGTGCGTTCTTCAACCAGCTCAACAAGTCTGGTCATGGTCAGTAGCACAATTTTGTGCCCCGAACTTAGCTTCTTATAAAGGTCGCGTGCCTCTCCCCGGAAATCGTCCTCGTCTGTGATGTCTGCTAAGTTGGCGACTTCAATTTCGCTAAAAAGGCTGTCGGTTTCTAGTGTCTCGAGAGCGCGTTTCCAACGAGATCGCCGCATTCCTCGCGCACAAATAAGAGCGCTATCGGCAAAGTCGCTGCTTAGTCGGGAGATATCCTGCGTTATTACCTTTCTTTCGGATTTGCGACCAACCATCTTTCTCAATCCGACGTTAGTGTATTGAATGGTCGCGCTTTTACTATCAGGTGCGTCACCTATGGTAAGAAAATCGTCGAAGGCGCTGAAGGTAACACTAACCAAGTTGGCGAAGGTCTCGCTGCAATCGCCTAGAATGTCGAACTCTGACTCTTCGAAAGAAAATTTGCCGTCGCGCCGCCTTTTAGATGTAGGGTCTACGAGGGCGCGGGTCATTCCATTGAGAATTCGTGTTTTTCCTACGCCGTTGCGCCCGACCAATACGTGGATATTGGTTGGCGGCGAAGACTGGGGCTTCACTTCGAAACGTAGCGTAAAAGGGCCCGTCAATGATTTCCGTGTCTCGGCGGCGCTGTAGAAGAATTTGAAAGGTGTAAGTTCTACGCCCTCCTTGATAACCGCGCGGTATTGAATTTCCGTTTTGCGCGCGCCGGACGATCGCATCAGCGACTCCGTCATTACGTCTTCTTTGATTGCCCGGGCATAAAGCTCTTCATCGTATGCCGTATCTCGAAGCGCACGAAATATTTCAAACCTCTCGTCTTCTGGCAGCTGCATCAAAGCCTTATAGTAATCTACATCTTGTCCGAGCGAGAAAAATTCATCAGATAATGTGAAAAATTTTTCAGGTATTTTTGGTCGTCGCTGCTTTTTTTTCCACTCAAATTGGCCGATCTTGACTGCCCCAATTTCGTGCTTCTGCCCGCCGCGATCGAAATAGGTGAAATAATACATCGTGCTGTAGGTAAACCAGTCGTCCCACTGGTCCGTCCACAGATAGCCGATCTCTTTGCCCTCTTCGGGTGCAAGATCCTCCTTGGTCGGAACTACGATGAACTCCATTGCGAACGATTATCCTGTAGAAGTGCAAGGGGTTGCAGATGTTTACGCGTAATGCGACGAATTTTTCGTTTTCACTGAAGCAATACTTTTCCTCCAAACTGCGAAAGGTCGTGAGTAACAAGACGCTAGGAACGATCGACTGAGGGCTTAAGTGAGTCAATAGCAAGTGTAGTTCGTGGGGGGGGGCAATGCGACGGCTTGCGCACGCGGTTGCAAATGGGGCCTCTTCGCCGCGTCCGGTCGTGCTCGAACAAAGTAGAGTGCCCAGCTTTCCGTTCGCTCTGTTCCTTGGCAACCGATGACAGCGGATCTTTAAGTAAATTTTTGCCCTGCTCAAAGTTGACCCTTCAATAGGTTACGCTTACGGTAGTTTTGCGCTTATAGCTTAAGGTAAAGCCCCCGCCTTTATGTAGCGTTAGCTTACTCAGAGCGGGTGATGCATGTGCAAGCCGTGCTAAGCGCACCACTTGGGGCTTGGAATGTATCTAAATAAGAGCAATGGACGTAAGCGCTTCAAAGAGAGTCTTGGACAGGCCAATCACCTAATAATTACTGCGCTTGTCGGTCTGGATGCGATTGAGCGTGGGGAGGTGACAGTTGTGCCTCCTGAGATGAGAATGGCCTGGTCGCCGAAGTCACCGGAGATCTCAGCGCGAAGGGCCCGTCGGCTAGTTCTTGATATGGCGCTAATTAGAGCGGTCGATGGCGTTGACGTCTATTTGCGCTGCGCGATGCGAAAACCAACTTTAATCCAAGATCAGGCTCTCCGTAGCGAAATTGATCGGGCAAATAGAAGTGTTTTCAAGAAAATTGTTGCAGTGGAGAATGCTATCCCCGATCTAGATCCACTGCTTATTGCTATGGTGGCTGCGCTGGTAAGCTGGCGCAACGAGAGCGCTCATGTGGAAGCTGACGATGGCTTGTCTGAGAGACACCGCGCTATTCTCGAGGAAGGCAATGCAGATATCGCATCGAAATTCAGGGGGCTAGATTCCAACGTTATGTTGCGCAGCTACGATGCAGAAAGCCCGCCAACATTCAAGGAAGTCGCTTCATTCATCAATGCATCACACCATTTTATTCAGGATTTGGAAGACCAACTCTTTGCGAGGATTGATCCTGAAATCTTTCTAAAGCAGCTCGTCGGGGTGGCGCTTCAGAGGAGGGCAGATGGCCCCTCTGAAGGGAATGGCAGGAGCAGCAAGGCAGCGGAGATTTGGGGGAGGGCCGAGGACGACCGCCCACGTTATGTTCGGTCGTTCCTCCAGCATAATGGTCTTACTTTGGAAAGGGCTAAGTCCGGTCCTTCTTTGAAATTTAAAGAAGAAACCATCAAAAGGCTCTTAAGCTTTAATCCAAAGGAGCTTGGCATTTGGTTGCAGGAATGAAGGGCATGAAGAGTCTGCACGCCACTCGTCGAAATGCCCCCTTTGTGGACAGAGCCACCGGCAATATGGCCCGTGGCGGCTCAGCATAGCAAAAAAGAGACGACCAAGCTCCGGTCGCGGCTGGATGAAAGCTCAGTGGAAGGACACTCTTTAGCTAATCCTTCTTCCCAGCCCATTCTGGCCGCTCGAAGTGTGCCGTGGCGGCGGCTCCGTTAAGTTGTTATCCTAACTGATGCAACCCTTCCCTCCTCGTGAAACCAGATTTCCCCGATTTTCGCGTCGTCACTCTTTGGCAGCGGTTTTGCGTCCCGGACCCTGAAGGTTGTCGGGAGGTTTACCGACGTTCCAAAGACAAGCGCATGCTGCTTTGGCAACGACGGCAGACGCTTTAGGACCGCTTCGGAAATGAATGGTGTCATTTGCCGGATCTGTGAGAGGTCATCCGGGTTCTGGATGCGATGGATAACAAAGTTTGAGCATTGCGAGAGCACGGTTTTCGAGAGTTCGCTTGGCCGTTGCGATGCTGCTAGAAGGAAAAGCCCATATTTTCGTCCCTCTTTGGCGATGCGCTCGTAGATTTTGCTGGCATCGATGGCATATTTTGAGGGGATTGCTGAAATGTAGCGATGTGCCTCCTCAAGCAAAAGATGAACCGGAAAGCGGTTCCTCTGATCAGATTGCCTGAGTAAGCGGAATATCATCCGCGCAAGCACTGATGAGACAAGCTCAACCACTTCATCTTCGACAGAGTTCATATCTACAATGATGATCTGATGGATCTTCTGCCAATGATTTGTTTTTCTTGAAAGACCAAGGAGTTGTTCTAAGAAATCCCCCATCGTCGGGTCCGGGTCTTTCGGATTGCTATTATGGCGCAAGAATGCATACTCGGGTCGATCTCGGAGTGATTTGAACCGAGTGACCATCTGTGAGCAATAATCGCGAATTTGCCGGTTGCCGTGCGCCTCCTCATATAGGATTGCGAAATCCAAGCATTCTTCAAGGTCATCAAATGCGAAGGGTGTTCGGTTGTAGGATGGGAGCTTCACGTCCTCGCGAAGCTTCTGTCGAACCTCATCCAAAAAAGGAACGATATTTCCATTAGGAAAGTTTCCGTATTGGTAGTTTGCTCCATATTTTTGAAGCAATTCCTCGTTTAAATCGTGCGTCGGATACTTCTGAAATAACGATACTACACGCTGAAACTTCGCGACTGGCGAGTCGCCATCCGCCCCGCGGAAACATTCAATGACGCAGGTGGCGATGAAGTGCTCTTTGATCTCCAAAGCTTGCGGCGTATTCGCCCTGAACAAGCCAGTAAGGCCCAACGCCGTTCGAAGAACCGGAATCTGCGTCCGCTCACTTGCCTGAAGCAACAATTCCCACTCGGATTGCTCCAAGAACCAATGGGGGAGGCGAAACCTCCCATCATTTGCGGTTCCGTCCAAAACGACGTGGTCGACACCAATTCCATTCGCTTTGGCAAGCGGCATTAACGCATTTGCGTATTCGCCATTCACGTCGAACACCACGAACGTTGCCCCTCTGGCGTGGAACTCCTCCGCCTTGTCGAACAATGACTGGAGGACCGATGCTACGGTGCAGGACTTGCCGCTCCCGGTATTCCCAAGCACAGCGGTATGGCCGCCAAAAAAGTCGTCTATCCGGACTTTAACGTCGTAGCCATCGAATACGACCGATCGACCTATGGTCAGGGCGCGAAAGCGCGTTGCACTTTCGGGAACTGGCAAGGAGCCATCGATGCGAAGAGCGGGTTCGCTCGGCTTCTCAGTTTCAAAAACCCGATCAAGCTCCGCATCAAGAGCGTAGAGAGCATCCGCGTATAGCGAAGGAAAGATCGAGACGCCGAAGCGGAACTTCGCATCACGGTCTTGCGGAAGCATTCCGACTGGCACCACGTCGAGATATTTCGCGGACGCCGCCCTGTCTAAATGCACCTCGCCCTGGCTTGAGCTGGCGCTGTCCCGTTCGCGCAAGCCTACAACCTCGACGACAACATATTCTGTTTGTGCTGGGATCATCAGGAACGAGCCTAGACGGGCGACATAATGAACGTCGTCGAAGCCCACGACAGTGAAATTGTCTGTGCCGGCATGCATCTCGACAACGAGGCGGTCGGCTGCGACAGAGACCACCTTTCCGATGGCGCGTTTCCTATCGTCCCGGCTCATGAGTTCTCTCCATCGCTGGAATGAGGCCTTGGCGCTTTGGTGGATATTGCCTCTAACACTTTTCGAATTGCGTCATCAATGCGCTCGCTCGGCCGTTGGGGCATAAACTCTTCGATGATGGTGTCGAAGTAATGCGCCTTTCTGTCAGCGTCCGGGCCGCTGCCACCGATGATCCAGATGCGCGGATCGTTCAGAGCGCGAAGCTTGGCGATTTCACCCTCAAGCGCCGGATCTGCGAAGATAATCAGGCGGAATGTCGGTATCGTGAGCGCTTGGTAGATGATATTGTTGATATGTTCGTCGCCGAAGGCATATCCCATAGTAAATAGGACACTTTGCTCTCTCACTATCCGTGTTTGGAACTCGCGAAACAGGTCCGCATAGGGCGACCCGAGGCTGGAGTTTTGTTTTGCGGGGGTGGGATAGATCATCACCTTCCCCGGGTCTTGCTCTCTGGATGCGACCGTTTCGCGGATCGGTAAGAGGCCGTGATCGTCTTCGGTCCAGCTGATTGACCCATGGATCTTGCAGAGATAGACGAAGCCATCCACTGCCGACCATTTCCTATTTGTCAAATCGAGCTGCTCGGCAAGCGCGTAACGGAAGGTCGCGGGATTGAAACGGCGCTCCACCACGCCCGAGAAGCCATTGGCGTAAGGCAGACCTAGCCGGTCCATCGCGGTTTCGTTAAAAAGGTCGTAGTTAGTCGTGAAGACCCAGGGACGCGGCAGCGAACGGTCGCGAAGGACCAGCTTTCGGTAGAAAGTCTCATAGAGCGCCCCAACAGAGCTGTCCCCATTCGCAAAGGCGCCGTTCGTGCATTTCTCCCAAAGAAAAGCCTGCACCTTCTGGATGATCGCGTTAACGACATTTAGGTTTTCGTCCGCCCGCGGAAGCGTGCTTCGAGATAGCGAGAAGCGGAGGCTGAACAGAAGCTCCATCAATCGTTCAAGGTTCCGAGAATATTCATTGTCGCCAATATCGACACCGAATTCGCCGGCAAGAACTTTTCTCTCAGCAATAGTCGGGAACCCCGCCTCGTCGTCAGGCCGCTTCTTCGTGAACTCGGCGGCGAGCGGCGCCATGGTAGGGATTCCAACCTCTTTCCATTCCTCGGTGTCCAGCAACCCAACTTCCTTGACGTAGTGCGATGAGCACCCGGCCCCGAGCAGGAATGCAACGTTTTTCGCATTGAGCGACTCCGAAAGCGCTTTCCTAACGACATCGGCCCCGGCAGGCCATTCAAGCTCATCGTTATTAGTTCCGTCGCCACGCAAAAATTTGAATGTCAGTTTCTGCGATGCTTCGTCGTCACCATCCACCACATTACCTCCCCCCCAAAAAAAATCTTTGAATGGCCTGCATGGCTCGAGTTTCTCGGCCGCGAGGCGTAGTTCACTATCGTCATTCGCTTAGTGGGGCGCAAGGTCGGTGCGCGAAGCTATGTCCCAACCTCCGTAAGTAGTCTTACGGCTAACGTGCCCGGTTCGGTCTCGAACAAGCTGCGTAAACGCTGCGCCGTCGCCAGTTCGCTTCCCGCGCTTTCGATGGTAAGGGCGGAAACGAGATTACGCTACTTCGATCTAGGCGAAGAAAGCCTCCAGAGGAAACTCAGATTGAGCATTTGCGTCGCACAAATGCTCGTCGGTGGCGTGCCATACTACTCCAGCAGCTACACGACGGATTATGCATTGAGATCAAGTAAAACTGAGCTCTTAGGAATGGTCCTTCACCGCGGCGAACTGACTATAAAACTTCAGGCCAGCGTTTTGTCACCCCGCGCGACGTGAGCGTAGCCAATCGTTGTCGGTGGGACGGAAGTGAAGCTGATCGTCCCCCAGCCAGCATTTTGGTGTCGTTCGATATTTGGCACTGAAGGGTGCTGGTAGCAATTGCCCGCCCCCATTGAAACAACCGCTAGCGGGGACGGGCCGATATGCGGCACGGGAATTTTCCCCAAAACCTCCGCCCCGTGATGAGGAACGACAAGTAAGTTCACGCGCCTCAAAACTGATGGCTGTATCGCGACATAGTCGGCGTCCCCTGTCATCAGCGCCGTTTTCCCATTTGCTAGACGAACACTTATCACCAATCCTGAGTTGTTCCTCCTTTTTGACTTCCCTGAGACTGCCATTGGGTTCGCCTGCCCGAGCGTCAAGGGGCCGAAAGAATACTCCTTGCTTGGGATGGGGGGGATGCGGATCAATCTATGTGCGGCTTTGAGCTCTTCAACGACGAATTCTGCGTTTGGTCCAAGCGGCTGGTCGGGGACAATCCAAAAAGATTTCTGCAGTAGTTTCCAGCGGTGATATCCGTGAAGGTGGTCCCAATCCCAATGAGACAAAAACACCATTTCAGCGAATTTCGGAGCGGGGTCGGTGGGAGGGCAGGTCTTAGCGTTAAAAGGAATGGGCCATCCGGCATCAAAATGCATGATCGCTTTGCCGGATGAGCCAATTAGGGTCGTAAAACTGGCGTGGCCAACGTCATGGATAATGACTTTTTCGAAGTCGGATTTGCATATTGAGCGCGCCAACCTCAACAGGGCATGGTTCGATGCAGTTGTTTCGATCTTCGTTCCTGGCAATCCTCTGCGTTTGGCTAACTTGCTGGCGAGAACCGCCCCTGACCCTGCGGCAGCACTGAGGCTTCGAGGTTCTTCCGGCTCGCTCCCAAACTGAGTTATGGTCGCGACTGTGAAGTTCTCCAACTCTTCAAACCCGTTTTCACCGAGGCGGCAAACTTGAGCGCGAGGGCCGCTTATTTTTCCGGCCGGGACGAGTTGAATGTCAACCCAGCGACCAGCTAAATCTTCTTCTCCTTCAGCGTCGTCAGGGCTTTCAAGGCTTGCCATCTTCGAAAACCGCTTTGCTGTGGTCATGATCCTTAGCAAAGCAAGGTTTTGACGGTCCCAGGTGCGCACGGGCTCATTTACCAAAGCCGGGTCAAAATTTGCTTGGACCGCGTCGATAATTATAGTGGCTCGACTGAGAGGGCTTTCGTTGTGCTGCTCAATGCTTAAGATTAAACCCACATATCCTCTTGGTTCTTTAGGAAACTTCTTTAGAGGTGGTCGCTTGTCGGGGTTGCGCATTAGAATGCCTTTTATAATTGCTGAAAGTTACCAAAAACTTCGATGGGGCCTCCATGGTCGCGAAGGGGCCCGGCTAATATATTTTAGTCGCGGAATTTTATCTATCGCACAGCGCGCGGAGATATGTTGCGCTGTAGAGAAAATATTCACGCGCATCCATCTTGCGTGTTGGGCCGACACGTGTGCCATCTGAAGCGAAAGTGTGAAGGCTGTTGTAGCTTGCAGTATCAAGGCAAGGGACTAGGAAGTCCATGCCGAGAGAATTTTTCGAGTAGAAGCCGGCGACCTGCGGCGGGTCTTTCAGCTAAGCATGCTCTGCCCCCAGAGCTCTACCGACCTTAGGCAGAGTTTCCCGGCTTTGTGCACTGCTCCCTAAGGTTTTTCGACCGCCGGACTTCGGAGTTTCCGGTCTTTGTCACGATAACGGGGTAGGTATGAAATATATTTCAGGAACTAGGATTTATTGACAGGTTGGCAGGTGGGAGGCAGGCTTATCCCACCAAGAGCTCGGAACAGCGGTGATCTGGAGGAGGTTGCCTGTTCTCGGCCAGGGAGGAAAATCTATGAAGAAGTTTCTTATTGCGGCGGCAGCCGCCTGTCTTTGCACGTCTTCTGCAATGGCGCAGGACGCGGACGAACCTTGGAAGGAATCCCCCTTTCACTGCAAACCGGGCGAAACCTATGTCATGAATGTCATGGTTTCAGGGGTCGAATACTGGTATCCCGTCTACGAGATGTTCAAGCAGGCCGCGCATCAGTTCGGCTGCGAGACCAAATATACCGGCACCCCGGATTATGACGTTAACAAGCAGATCGCGAGCTTCCAGCAGGTGCTTGCGCAGAAGCCTGCCGGGATCCTGCTACACCCGATGAACCCGGACCCGTTTATCGAGCCGATCAACGAAGCGATCAAACAAGGCACGGCTGTCGTGACCTTTGCCGCCGACAGTCCGAATTCGAACCGCACCTCCTACATCACTTCCGACAACCTGCGCGAAGGCAGCGTTGCCGCAGACGAGATCGCCAAGGCGACGGGCGGAAAGGGAGAATATGCTGTTCTTGAAAATCCCGGCCAAGACAATCACGACCGGCGCGTTTCGTCCTTTATCGCGCGAATGAAAGAGAAATATCCCGACATGAAGCTGGTCGGCCGCGCGGCGACAAATCAAGATCCGAGTAAGGCCTATCAGGCGGTGTTGTCTTTGGCGCAGGCCCATCCTGATCTGAGTGCAGTCTTTATGCCTGAAGCCTCGTCAGCGATCGGCGCGGCACAGGCTGCGCAGGAACTGGGCGGTAAGATCAAGATCGTCAATGTGGATGTGAACGCCAAGGTTCTCGATATGATCAAGGCGGGCCAGATCACGGCCGCCATCGACCCGAACCAGGGCGCGCAGGGATATTATGGCTTTATCCTGCTTTGGCTGGCTGCCCATCCTCAGCTCATTGATCCGATGAACGACTACAAGAGCGCCGGCTTCAACCCCATGGGCATCCCGTTGCTTGATAACGGATATGCGGTCGTGACCAAGGACAATGCCGACGATTTCTACTGGGACAAGTATCTCAAGCGTCGCGGCACCAAGGGGATCGACGGCTGATCCGATCCTGTGTGCAGGCGGCGGTGTCCGACAGATGGGACGCCGCCGCCCATATCGCTTGTCTTTTCAATCCTGTTGCGGAGCGAGTCATGACTTCTTTGCTCGAGCTTGACGGTATCGCCAAGCGTTTCGGCCCCGTCCGTGCGCTGGAAAACGTCGCTTTCAATCTGCGGGCGGGTGAAATCCACGCGCTTGCCGGAGAGAACGGCGCTGGGAAATCGACGACAATGAAGATCGTCGATGGAATCTTGCAGCCCGACGCCGGCGAGATCCGGATCGACGGGGAGCCGCGCAGGATCCGATCACCGCTGGAGGCCCAAGCGCTCGGCATCGGGTTTGTCCATCAGGAAATCGCTCTCTGCCCGGATGTGAGCGTGGCCGAAAATATCTTCATGGCCGCGACGGCGGCTAGCCGGTCGCCACTTATGAATTATGCTGCACTCGAGCGCAAAGCACAGGTGGTGCTGGCGCAACTGGGCAATATTGATCCGCGGGCAAAAGTAGGATCGCTGTCAATCTCGACACAGCAGCTTGTAGAGATCGCCAAGGCGCTGACGCTTGATGCACGTATCCTGATCCTTGACGAACCGACTTCGGCTCTCACTGAAGCCGAAACCGAGAAGCTTTTCTCCATCGTGCACCGGCTCAAGGCGCGCGGGCTCGGGATCATCCATATCTCGCACCGGATGGCAGAGATATTCGATCACTGCGATCGCGTAACGGTATTCCGGGACGGAAATTTTGTCGATTGCCTTGAGGTGGCGAAAACCTCCCCTCAAGAGGTCGTCAACCGTATGGTCGGACGCGATATCGCCCAGCTTTATCCACCCAAATTGGACAGTGCGCCTGGACGACCGTTGTTGCAGGTCGAAGGGCTGAGCGATGAGCCCCTGT
The DNA here is from genome assembly GCF_002020145.1 of Thioclava sp. DLFJ4-1. Classification (NCBI taxonomy): domain Bacteria; kingdom Pseudomonadati; phylum Pseudomonadota; class Alphaproteobacteria; order Rhodobacterales; family Paracoccaceae; genus Thioclava; species Thioclava sp. DLFJ4-1. Next base: position 25,326 of record NZ_MPZT01000002.1, on the reverse strand, counting down.
TGCGCGACATCAGTTTCGAGCTGCGCGCTGGAGAGATCCTTGGCATCGGAGGATTGATCGGTGCCGGGCGGTCCGAATTGTCGCGCGCCGTTTGTGGTCTGAGACCGCGGAAGTCCGGGCGTATTGTGCTCGACGGCGCGCCGGTATCGATCCGCAATTTCCGCGAGGCGCTTGATGCTGGCCTTGTCTATGTTTCGGAGGATCGCAAAAGTGAGGGGTTATTCCTCGACCTGCCGATCAGCGCCAATATTTCAGCTCTGCGCCCGGCGCAGGTGACCAATCGGCTGGGCTTGATCGACAGCGCCGCCGAGATGGCGCAGGCCCAAGAATACACCAGTCGTCTCCGTCTCAGAGCTGGCTCGCTAAGTGACCCACCCTCGACGCTCTCGGGTGGCAATCAGCAAAAGATCGCGCTGGCTCGAATGTTGTCGGTCGCACCGCGAGTGGTCTTTCTTGATGAGCCGACGCGCGGTGTCGATGTCGGCGCTAAGGTCGAGATCCATGCAATTCTGCGCGAACTGGCGAGCACTGGCATCGGCGTGGTCGTGATTTCTTCCGAACTCCCCGAACTGATCGGCCTCTCGGACCGGGTCATCGTGCTGCACGAAGGCCGACTAACCGGTGAACTCTCTGCCGCAGAACTAAGCGAAGAAGCAATCATTGCGCTGGCATCTGGCCTTGAGGCTCAGAGCACCCGTGCGACGCAGACCGAAGGAGCTTTGTGATGACAGAAACGAGCCTTGAACGCCCCGCGCGACGCGCGAAAAACGCGGGCACAAACCTGCACAACTTGGTGCGGATGCGTGAATTCGGCCTGCTCTGCATCATCCTTGCATTGTGCGTCGTGATGAGCTTTGCCTCACCCTATTTCCTGACTTGGAGCAACTTTCGCACCATCTTCCTGAGCTTCTCGATTGAGGGCATCGTAGTAATCGGGATGACGGTTCTGCTCATTGTCGGCGGGCTTGACCTGTCGGTGGGCTCGGTCGTGTGTTTCGCGATGGTGGTTGCGGGCAAGTTGTTCCTTATGGGGATCGATCCTTGGCTTGCCTCGCTGGGAGGTATCTCGGCCGCTGCCGGCGTCGGCGTGGTGATGGGTTTTTTCGTGGTGCGGGTCGGCCTGAGCCATTTCATCGCGTCGCTTGCAGCGATGGTGATTGTGCGCGGTGCCTGTCTGATGGTCACGAAGGGGACGCCGCTGTCGCTGTTCTCGCTGCCGCCAGAATTCAAGTTTGTGGGGCAGGGATCGCTGGGCGGTATTCCGGTCGTTGTAGTGATTTTCATCGTTCTAGCGATCGTCTTTGATTTCCTGCTACGCCGCGCGACGCGATTCCGGGCGGTGTTCTACACCGGATCGAATGAGCGCGCGGCAGAATATTCGGGCATCCGGACCAAGCGCGTGATCTTTTGGGTGACGGTGCTGTGTTCGACCCTGACGGGGCTGGCCGGTGTGATTTTCATGGCGCGGTTCGGCTCGGCGACTCCCCAATTCGGTGTCGGGCTGGAGTTGAATGTGATCGCTGCTGCGGTGATTGGCGGCGCGTCATTGAAGGGCGGTCAGGGGTCGATCTTTGGTGCGGTTCTCGGGGTCGGGCTGCTGTCGCTGGTGACCAGCTCGCTCATTCTACTCGATGTGTCTGTCTACATGCAGGACATGATTAAAGGCCTCATTCTGCTGGCGGCCGTCTCGTTCGATCATCTGATGAGCCAGCGCGGAAAGAAGGGCTGAGGAAATGGATATGAAGCAGGATATCGCCCAAGTGCGGCGCATCCATACCGCGCTGAGCTTGCACTACCTCGACGGATTGACGCAGGCGCAGATCGCCGAACGCACCGGCATGAGCCATTCGACTGTGAACCGGCTCATCAAGCTGGGCCATGAAATGGGAATGGTCGAAATCGCGATCCGCTCTCCATTCCAGGACCACCTTGCTCTGGAGCGCGAACTGGCTGAGATTTCGGGCCTGCGTGAGGTTGTTATCGAGGCGACCGCATCGGATAATTCCGAGGCTATCCTTGCGCGGGTTGGAGCTGCCGCGGCCGATCTCCTGATCTCCAAACTGCGTCCGGGACAGTCGATCTGCATCAGTGGCGGTCGTGGAGTGAGCGCCTGTGTCGCCGGACTACGTAACACTCCGAGTGTCAGAGGTATCACCGTGGTGCCCGCAACAGGCTTGGTTCAGGGTAAGCACTACACCGATGTGAACCACGCCGCGGCTACGATGGCCGATGCCTTTGGTGGCGAAGCGGTTCAGATGTTGTCGCCGATGTTTGCCGAGACGGACGAACAGCACCAGATCATTACTCAAATGCGCACAGTTTCACGCGTGCTTGATCAGGCGCGGGCGGCCGATATTGCCGTGGTTGGGATCGGTGGGCTCCGCGAACGTTCCACCAGCTATTTCGATTTGCATCGGGATGTGTCCGCAGAAGAGGAAGAGCTTTTCGCGTCAGGGGCAGTGGCCGAGTTGTTGGCGCAAGTTCTTGATAGCGAAGGCACTCCAACCAGCTACCGGCGCAACCGGATGGTTATAGCGATTTCTCCCGAGGATCTGCGGCGCGTTCCCGTGACGATCGCCGTCGCCGCGGGTGTCGAAAAGACTGAGGCGATCTGCGCCGTCGTGAGGGGCGGGTATATCGACACGCTGGTGACCGATGAACGCACCGCGCGTGAAGTGCTCAGGCAGCTTCGTCTTCGAAGGGAGATCACGGAATGAAAGCAGAACCCGAAATAGCGGCAGTTCGCTCCCGTGCGGCTTCGCTGTCGCACCTCCAAGATGCCCGACCGCAGGTTTTAGTGATTGGTGGTGGGATCAATGGAGCTTCAGTCTATCGAGAACTCGCGTTGAATGGCGTCAATGTGATGCTGGTCGAGCGGTCCGATTTCTGCGCGGGCGCCTCCTCGGCTCTGTCGCGGATGGTTCACGGCGGATTGCGCTATCTTGAGAATGGCGAATTCGATCTCGTGCGCGAGGCTCTGGATGAACGCAACCGACTTTTGCGCAACGCGCCGCATCTGGTGACGCCCTTACGGACGCTGGTGCCGCTCGACAGCTGGATTTCGGGAACGCTCAACGCGCCTCTAAAATTTCTTGGCTTACGCGATGCCCCCTCGCGGCGCGGGGCTATTCCGGTCAAGCTGGGCCTTAGTTTTTATGACATCTACACGCGCGGCAGGGGCGGATTACCCAAACATCGGATCTTATCGCGTCGTGCTGTGCGAAAGCGGCTTGCGGGCCTAGCGGACCGGGTGCGTTGTGCCGCGACATATTACGACGCGCAGGTCGTTCATCCTGAACGCATCGTGACAGAGATACTTGAGGATGTGGCGCGCAGCGGTGCGTCGGCGACGGCACTAAATTATCTTGAAGTTGTCGAGATTGACGCCGCAGGCGTGCGGATGCGCGACCGTCTTGACGGAGGTGAATTTCGTATCGTCCCGCAGCTTGTGATCAATGCCACCGGGGCGTGGATTGATCGCACCAATGCGCGTCGAGAGCCGCCCGCCGCCGAGCCGATGGTGCAGGGCACCAAAGGATCGCATTTGATTCTGGACCATCCTGAGCTCCGCCAGCGCCTTGGCTCAGACATGGTGTATTACGAGAATTCGGACGGACGAATCTGCATTATGTTCGTCTTGCATGACAAGGTGCTTATCGGATCAACGGATTTGAAAGTTCCTGATCCTGATGCCGCCCGGTGCGAGCAAGACGAGAGCAGCTATATTCTTGATGGGCTGAGCTACGTTTTCCCAGATATTGAAGTTGCGTCGGAACAGGTGATCTACCGTTTTGCGGGTGTGCGTCCGCTTCCTGTCAGCGGTGCAGGAACTACGGGACAGATCCCCCGCGGACATTTCATCCGTTGGTTTGGTGAGAAGGATGTTGGGCGCGCGCCTCCTATGCTGTGCATGATTGGGGGGAAGTGGACAACATTCCGGGCGTTCGGAGAGCTTGCCGCAGATGAGGTTTTCAAATTCCTCGGGCAGGCGCGACATCGGAGCACCACAGAATTGCCTATCGGGGGTGGGGCTGGGTGGCCCAGCGATGTTCCCGCTTGGATTGCCTGCGTCGCCGAGGAGAGCAGTTTGTCCACCACACGTGTCGGGCAACTCCTGAGCCGCTACGGGACCTTGGCGCGCGCGCTCGCTTCGGCCTTTCGCAATGAAATCCCCTTGCCTGGAGTGCCGGGCTATAGCGAGCAGGAAATTGACTACCTGATCACCCATGAACAGGTCGAGAGCATTGAAGACCTGGTGTTGAGGCGCATGACGATCGCGCTATCGGGGGCGCTCACACGGGCGGCGTTGCGCGCGCTGGCGACCCGGCTGGCGCGGCACAAGAGGTGGAGCGATGAAGAGTGCGACAGCCATCTTGCTGAGACCGAGCGGCGTCTAAGCGAGCTACATGGCGTGCAACTCGAACGGTGCAACACCACAGGCGCAGTCAGGGAGGTAGCGGCACAATGACTGATTATCTGCTGGGAGTGGACGCGGGCAATACGATGGTCAAGGCGGCGATTTTCGATGCGGAAGGCCGCACGATCGCTTCGGCTGCACGCAATTCCGACAGTCAGCAACCCGCCCCGCATTTCGTGGAACGCAGCCCACAGGACCTATGGACGGCGGCTGAGCGAGCGATCGCGGATTGCATCGCGATGTCGGGTGTCGATCCGAGCGCGATCCGGGCGATCGGCGCGGCGGGCCATGGCAACGGTCTGTATCTGCTTGACCGGAATGGAAAAGGGCTTTGCGGCATTCAATCGATGGACAGCCGCGCAGCCCCACTTGCGGCACAGTTGGATGACACGGTCGGCGCGCGGATCCTGCAAATCGCCCACAGTCGTCCTTGGCCAGCGATGACACCAGTTCTGCTGGCGTGGATGCAGGCGCATCGGCCTGAAAGTTTAGCCGACGCTGGGCATGCCCTACTGTGCAAGGATGTCATCGTGCACGGGTTGACGGGCCGGGTGGGCTCAGATGTTTCCGATCTGGCGGGTTGCGGATTGCTGGCGCTGCCCGCGTTGCGCTACGAAACAGAATTGCTTGATCTTTATGGGATTTCCGGGCTGAGCCGCCTGCTGCCCAAGCCAGCGCACAGCCATGACATCGTCGGCTCGGTCACTCCGCAAGCGGCGGCGGCGACCGGGTTGCGCGTGGGAACTCCTGTGGTGGCGGGGCTGTTCGATGTTCTAGCTTCCGCGTTGGGAGCGGGCACCGCGCGTCCTGGCGAAGCTTCTATTGTCGCAGGAAGTTGGTCGATCAATCAGGTGTTCGCGACCGAGCTACCGCGCTACCCGCGGGCGTTGCTCGCGTCGGTTCTGGGTGCCGATATTTGGGTAAGTTGCGAGGCATCCCCGACCTCGGCGGCTAACCTGGAATGGTTCGTGCAGCAAATCCTAGTGCCTGAGGCGGCTGCCCTCGGGCGTGATCCGTTCGAAATGTGCAACGAACTTGCAGCGAAGGCTGCTCAAACCCCAGATGCACCTGTATTCCATCCCTTCCTCTACGCCGGCCCGGTCGCCGGAGCACGTGGTGGCTTCAACGGGCTAGGGAGTTGGCATAGCAGGGCTGACCTGGTGCGCGCGGTGTTCGAGGGGATCGCCTTCAATCATCTCGCGCATTTCGAGAAACTGGACGTGGCGCAAGGGTATGATGCGATCACTCTCTCGGGCGGCGCGGCAAAGTCGCGGCTCTGGTCGCAGATCTTTGCGGACACGTTCCAGAAACCCGTTGCTATCTCAGATTGCGAAGAGACCGGCGCGCGCGGTGCCGCGATGGCAGCAGCGGTGGGAGCCGCGCTGTTTCCCGACTACGCCGAGGCGGCGACCCGAATGGCTGCCCACCAGACTTTGCTTCAACCCGATCCCGCTGCGGCAACCAGGTTGCAACGCCGTTACCGCCGCTGGTGTGGCTATCGCGACGCGCTCGTTGAGGCTTGGCGTGCCCCTCCTGATCTGCAGGCGGCGCCCGAGCAAGACCTGCAAACCAACACTCAAGCTGAAAGGATTCACCATGGCTGATCTCGATGATATTCACGACGGCAAGGATTTTGCTCTCGATACGCCGGCACGCAACGAGGCGTTTTTCCTCAAAGGAGCTGGAGCTTATGATTGGGGGATGCAGAACCGTTTGGCGCGGATCTTCCGGCCCGAAACCGGACGCACTGTTATGCTTGCGTTCGATCATGGCTACTTTCAGGGGCCGACAACAGGGTTGGAACGAGTGGATGTGAATATTGCACCGCTCTTCGATCATGCCGACGTCCTCATGTGCACTAGGGGCATGTTGCGAACTTCGGTGCCAGCGGCGACTCAAAAACCGATCGTTATGCGCGCGTCTGGCGGAAACTCGATCATGTCGGAACTTTCCAACGAGACCGTCGCGGTCGACATGGAAGACGCGCTGCGGATGAATGTCTGCGCAATGGCGGCGCAGGTCTATATTGGATCGGAATTCGAACATAAATCGATCAGCAATGTTATTCGTCTGATTGATGCTGGCAATCGGGTGGGAATGCCGACTTTGGCGGTTACGGGCGTGGGCAAGGATATGGCGCGCGACGCCCGGTATTTCGGCCTCGCGACCCGCATTGCCGCGGAATTGGGTTCTCAATACGTAAAGAGTTACTTCGTTGAAGAAGGGTTTGAGCGGGTCTGCGCAGGCTGCCCGGTGCCGATCGTCATCGCGGGCGGCAAAAAAATCCCTGAGCGTGAAGCTCTCGAGGTGGCCTATCGCGCAGTCGATCAAGGCGCTGCTGGTGTTGATATGGGTCGCAACATTTTCCGCGCGACTGACCCCGTTGCGATGATCCAGGCGGTGTCCTCCGTCGTTCATGAACTGACCCCACCTGCGCAAGCCTTTGAGATGTATCAGGATCTCAGCCGCCCGAAGGCCGCGTAATGGATAGTCGATGGATCGAAGAGGAGGCCGCGGCATTGACGTCGCGGCTTTCCAATCAAAGCGATGCTGATGCGCTATTGGCGCTGCGGGTCTACACATCCCGCCTGATTGGGCAAGATCCCGAACTCGCTATGCACGGCGGTGGAAATACCTCGGTCAAAGTGATGCGTGATTTGGGCAATGGGCCTGAAGCTGTGCTGCATGTTAAGGGCAGCGGTTGGGATCTGGCTACGATCGAGCCAGCTGGCTTACCAGGTTTGCGTCTTGCCCCACTTTATCCACTGCTCGATGGCACGAGACCGAGTGACACCGAAATGGTGCGTATTCTACGTGGCTATTTGCTGAATGCAGCTGCTCCAAACCCATCGGTCGAGACGTTGTTGCATGCGTTTCTACCAGCACGGTTTGTCGAACACGGTCATGCATCGGCAGTGTTGGCGATCGCAAATCAGCCGGAGGAAGAGCAGCGCCGCATCGTCCGGGAATTATTCGGATCGAGCATTGTCTTCCTGTCCTATGTCTTTCCTGGCTTCGATTTGTCGGTTGCAGGTGCGCGTGCGCAAGCCGACCATCCCGCGGCGACGGCAATGTGGCTGGCTAACCACGGGCTATTCACTTGGGGCGATAGCGCGCGCGACAGTTACCAGAGGTTCATCGAAATCGTTTCGAAATGCGAGGAATATCTGGCGCAGGCTGGGGCTACTTTGCCGATCAACTCGACGACTGAAGAGGCTGGTGGCTGTGCCTCGCTTTGCGAAAAGTTGACGGAGCTACTTTCCGAGCTGCCGACCTTCTCCGACGGTGTTTTTCTTGATCCGCGACCTTTGCCGGTCCTCGCGAATTCCACCACCCTTGACGCGGCGCAGCGCGGCACAGTAACGCCAGATCATGTCATTCGGATCAAGCCGTTCGCGCTCAGGCTCCATGTAACATCGCAGGAGAGGACCATCACTGAGGCGCTGGAGCAATTCACGGAAGCCTACCGGGCCTATTTCGAGGCCCACAGAGACCTACTGCCAGTGACGCCGATCATGTTGGATACCGCTCCGCGGGTGGTTCACGTAGCAGATTTTGGTGTAATCGGAATTGGTCGCAGCGCGGCTGAGGCCTCGATCAATGCCGATTTAGCGGTTCAGAACTTGCGGGTGGTCCACTCCGCTGAGAGCTTAGGTCGTTACACGCCGCTGTCGCGCGACGAACAGTTCCGAATTGAATATTGGGAATTGGAGCAGGCCAAACTGCGGTAGAAGTCAGAAGATGGGGACGGCCAATGAAACCCCACCCAGCCGCGTCCGAAGCTCAGTTAGTTTTGCTGTAGAGCTCTCAACACTGACGCGGCTCAGATCGGCTTCGTCTGGGATGACCTGTGGGCTCCCACTCAACCAAGCGAGACAGTCCTAGCGATTTAGAGCCTGATCGTTCTCGCGAGATGCCGTGAGTGGAATCGATATGGGAACCTGCTTCTCGCAGTGGCCGTCGCCCGTTGCGTTCTCGAATTCATTTTTGACAAGCCGTAGGCCTTTTCTCGCTGCCCCGCTGACTGTTCCGTTCGACACGCAGCAAACGCCGCTTGGCAAACAAAATGGATGAAGTCGCGGGGCGATGGCGTCTGACGGGGGGAGAAGTGCATCTCCGAGATGGTCGGCGAATAGTTCAAGGGCCCGTGAGACATCCAGCTCCGAAACTATGGCACTCGCTAGCGTGCGCTTCGCCCGAGGGGGCAGAGGCGTTATCCAATTATCTTAGATGAGGTTTCCATAAACCGAAGCCCGAAGTGCTCAGGACGGCTTCGGTTTGCAGGATTGAGCGTTATGCCGAGGTTGCCGCAACGCCCTGAACGAGAACCGGCTCAAAATAGGTCTTCGAGCGCCCGCCGATCGTGATCGGGTCGATCATCGAGACGCATTTCTGGTAATGGGCGGTCTTGCGGTGATCCTCGAGCGCGTCATCGCTTTGAAAGATTTCGTAGACGAAGAAATTGTTCTCGTCCTCGGGGTCGTGCAACAGGTCGAAGCGCAGGTTTCCCGGTTCTTCGCGCGTGCCGTCGCAGTTGATCTTGAAGGCTTCGAGGAAAGTCTCGCGCGTGCCCGGCTGCACCTTGATATTCACCAGTTGGATCAGCATTCAGAAGTCCTTTCTTGCAGGTCTCACGTGCCCGGGGCACGCCACATGGATTGGGTCACACCCTCGGCCACCAGCGCGCGCTGCGCGGCATAGGCGCGCTGCCAGCGGTCGCTCGCCTCGTCGTAGAGGTCGCGCAGGGCGCTGTTCGGTTGATATTCATCCTCGATGCAGGACCATGCCGCACCTGCGTCCTTGAGCGAGCCGAACTGGCCCGCCCCGGTCGCCGCGGCAGCCGCACAGCCAAGCGCGGTGGCCTCCTTCACCTTGGAGGTCGCGACCGGCAGGCCGGTAACATCCGCAAGGATCTGCGCCCAATGCGGGGATTTTGACGCGCCTCCGGCAAAGACGATGCGGGCCGGGCGCTCGCCGGTCAGGGCGAAGACCGCCTCGAGATTGCGATGCGCGACGATGGCGGCATTTTCCTGCAAGGCACGGAAGATCGCGGCGGGCCCGGATTTCTCGGGGTCGAGCGAGAGGTTGAGCAGCGACGGCGCGGCGTGGATCCATTCGTTGTAGCGCATCACGTCGGACAGGATCGGGATGATCCCATGCGCGCCGGGCGGCACTTCCTTCGAGGCGGCTTCCAGCTCGGAATACCCCTTGCCTTGCCCGAAAGCGTCGCGGAACCAGCGCATCGCGGCCCCGGTGAAGAAGCTGATCGCTTCGGCCTGATTGAGATGCGAGACCACATGCGGATTGATCCGGAGTTTCATGCTCGGATCGGTCAGGGTCAGCGGCACATTGACCACCTGCTGCCAGAACGTGCCGCCGAGCACTGCGCAATCGCCGTTCTCGACGATCCCGAGCCCCAGCCCGCCGGTTTGGCAATCGCCACCACCCGCCACGACCAGCGTGCCTGCGGCGAGACCGGTCTGCGCGGCGGCGGCGCCCGTCACCGTGCCCACGCATTCGCCGGTCACGACGCTGCGCGGGAAGATGTCACTGCGCAGTCCCAGTTTCTCCATCGCGTCGCCCAGCACCTTGCGATCGGCAAGGCCGATCAACCCGGTCGTCCCGGCATTTGACGGCTCGGAAGTCAGCTCATCCGAAAGCCGGTAGAGCACCCAGTCCGACAGCATCGTCAGCGCCCGTGCCCGTTCGAGCACCTCGGGCATGTGCCGGCGCAGCCAGATCAGCCGGGGCAGGGCGCCAAGCGCGTAGGTCTGGCCCGAGCGCGCATAGATGTCTTCCTCCAGCCCCGGATAGTCCCGCTTGAGTTCGCGGACCTCGGCATCGGCGCGCGCATCGACATTCGCGCAGGCCCAGATTTCCGCGCCGCTCTCGTCATGCAGAACGAAAGCCTCGCGCATCGCCGTGGCGCTGACCGAGACGATATCCTTCGGATCGACACCGGAATTCGCGATCACTTCGCGGCAGCAGCGGGCCAGCGCCGCCCAGTTGCCCTCCGTGTCGAAATCCATCGAGCCGGGATAGCGCGGGTCGCTGGCGTGCCACCATTCCTGCCCGGCGGTCGCGATCTCGGCGCCGGTCTCGTCGAACAGGACGGCCCGACCGCTGCCGGTGCCAGCGTCGAAGGCGAGAAAATAGCGCATGTCAGTCCTCCGCGGCGTCGAGGAGCGACAGCGCGGTCGACTCATCGGTCACCAGAATGTCGAGAATTTGGCCGCGTAGCGCGGCGAGGATCGGAGTGACCTTGTTCGGTCCGCCGGCGGCGCCGATCACCTGCTCGCAGTCGCGAAGCTGGACCAGATCGACGCCGATCACGCGCTCATGCAGCGGCAGTTCCATGTCCTGCCCGGTCCGGTCGTAGAACCGGCACAGCACATCGCCACGCGCACCACTGCGGCGCAGCGGCTCGATTTCGCCAGCGGTGATGTAGCCTTGCGCAACCACGGTCGCCTGTTCCGAGATGCCGCCTATCCCGACCAGCTTGTAATCGGCTGCGATCGCCTGATTGAGCAGCGACGAAATCGCAGGCTCGCGCAGCAGGGCCGCGGCCAGTTCCGGCGTCGAGACGACGAGCGGCGCTGGGATGATGTTCGGCGTGCGGTCCCAATGCGCCTCGCGCATCCCCTGCACATAGGTCTGCACGCCACCCGTCAGCGAAAACAGCTCGATCCGGCGCTCCTGCACGACATGGCCGAGCACCCGGATCGCGTTCGAAACGGTGGCGCCCCAGCCGACAGCGAGGCTGTCGCCGGGCGCGAGCTTCTGCATGAGGTAATTCGCCGCCGCCTGTCCGATCCGCGCGTCGACATCCGAACCGGCGCTGTCGGGGATCACCCGGCAATCCTTGAGGCGGAATCGCTCCTGCAGGCGGGTCTCGATCTCGAGGCAGCCCTGCTGGCGCGAATTGATCCGCACCTCGATCAGCCCGGAGGCGCGCCCCGCATCGAGAAGTCGCGATACCTTGATGCGCGAGAGGTTGAGCTGATGCCCCACTTCGCTCTGCGTGAGCCCGTCATTGTAATAGAGCCAGGCGACCCGCGCGAGCAGGGCTTCGTCCGTTTCGTTCGGCGCGAGCTCTTCCATGACGATCGGTTCTCCGGAGTAATGGGGCAATGTTCAAATAACTCGTTACAAAAACATATGAACAAGTCAATAACTCAAAAACGCCGCAGTGCAGCGTAAAAAATAAGCGAAAAATTGTTGACAGCGTGGATAACGAGTGAACAGATGTTTAGCAGACAAACAGATGAACATTCGAGAAACTGGGATGTTGATCGAGGGAGGCGCTATGACATCTGTGCTCGCCGAGCTTGGCCGGGTTTCTAAAAGCTACGGCGGCGTGCCCGTGCTCAAGGGCGTGGATTTCGCGGTGCGTGCCGGGGAGATCCATGCGCTTCTGGGCGGCAATGGTGCGGGTAAGTCCACCTTGATGAAAATCCTCGCGGGTCTGGTCGCGCCGACGGCGGGTCGGGTCTCCATCGGTGGAGAGCCGCTGCATCCTGCGACGCCAGCACAGGCGCAGGCAATGGGGCTGTATCTGGTGCCGCAAGAGGCGCATATCTTTCCCAATCAAAGCGTTCTGGAGAATATCTGCATTGGCCTGCCGCGCCGGGCGGAGGCCTATCGGGCCCGCATTGGCGAGCTGATCGCGGACCTTGGCGTCGCGCTGTCTCCCGATGCCAAGGCCGCGACCCTCGAGATCGCAGACCGACAGATCGTGGAAATCCTGCGCGGCCTCGTGCGCGACGCGAAGGTGCTGATCCTTGACGAGCCGACATCGGCGCTTACCCCGCATGAGGTGGACACGCTGTTCGACCGAATGCGGGCGCTGCGCGCGACGGGTCACGGGCTCGTCTTCATTTCGCATAAGCTCCACGAGTTGCGCGCCGTCAGCGACCGGATCACGGTTCTGCGCGACGGCTATGTCGTGCACAGCGCGACGATGGCCGAAAGTAACGATGCGGAGATTCTCGCCGCAATGAGCCCCGGTGTCGCGGCCCTGCGCGACCGCCGCGCCGACAGGGCCCGCGCCGAACGCAAGACGCTCGAAGTCGCGGGGCTGCGGGGCGAGGGCTTCGTCGATATCTCGTTCGATGTGCATCACGGAGAGGTTCTCGGTCTGACCGGGGTCGTCGGGGCGGGGCGCACCGAACTGGCGGAAACCCTCGTCGGGCTGCGACCGCGTGCTGGTGGTAAAGTCGCACTCGAGGGCAGCGCTTTCGTCGCCCGGACACCGCGCGACGCGGTGCGTGAGAATGTCGTGCTGCTGTCCGAAGATCGGCAGCAATACGGGCTCTTTCTCGATGCGCCACTTTACTGGAATACCTCGTCGCTCGTGCATTATCTGCTGCCCTTCCTGCTGCGGCCCGGCACAGAGCGCGCGCGTTTCGAAGGCTATAGCAAGACGCTTGGGATCAAATGCGAGACGGCGGAACAGCCGGTGCGCAGCCTTTCAGGTGGAAACCAGCAAAAGGTCCTGCTGTCGAAATGCCTCGCTGCCAAGCCGCGGGTCCTGATCCTCGACGAACCGACGCGCGGCGTCGATGTGGGCGCGCGCAACGATATTTACGAACTGATCGAACAGCTGGCCGACGCAGGCACGGCGGTGTTGCTGATCTCGTCCGATTTCGACGAGGTCGTGCGCCTGTCGGACCGGATCGCGGTGATGGCGGGCGGGCATCTCGCCGGCGAGCTTCCGGGCGGAAGCAGCACCGACGAGATCGCCGAACTGGCCTTCGAATCCAAGGAGGCCGCCCATGCTTGAACGGATCGCCCGCGAACGTGTCGCGACCCTGTTCCTCGTCACGCTGATCGTGCTGTTGCTTGTCGGTGCGGCGGCGCCCGGGTTCCTCTCGGCGCGCACCGCTTCGATCATCTGGTCGAACGGATTGGTGCTGATGCTCGTGGCGCTGGGGATTTTCCCGGTGATCCTGACGCGCAATATCGACGTCTCGGGCGGCTCGGTGCTGGGGCTTGCAGCGGTGACGCTCGGGTTGACGGTGAACGCCGGGGCGTCGCTTCCACTGGCAATCGCGGCGGCGCTTGGCGCGGGCGTGGCGGCGGGCGCGCTCAATGGTGGGCTCGTGGCACTGCTTGGCGTGCCCTCCATCGTGGCCACGCTTGGCACGCTTGGCCTGTTTCGCGGCGTGATGCTGATCGCCACCGGCGGCGAGTGGATCGAGGAGCTGCCGCAAGGGGTCAAGGACCTCTCCGGCAAGGGCTGGCTCGGGCTCTCGGCGGTGGGGATCGTGGCGATCGCGCTGATCGTCGCGGTCTGGCTGATGCTGCGCACCCGGCGCGGACGCTGGATCTTCGCGGTGGGAGACAACCGCGAGGCGGCGCGCCATCTGGGCCTGCCGGTGCGACGGATCGAGTTTCTCGCCTTTGTCTGGGCGGGAGCGATGTATGCGATCGCGGGTATCGCCTTTGCAGCGCAGATCGGCTTCGTGCCCAATCAGGCAGGCTCGGGGATGGAACTGCGCGCGATCGCGGCGCTCGTTCTGGGAGGGATCAGCCTGCTCGGCGGCGTCGGATCGGTGGCGGGCGTTGTGATCGGCGTGATCTTCTTCACCTCGATCGACACCGCGCTCGTCTTCCTCAAGATCCCGGCCTACTGGAACGACCTCATCGGCGGCGCGATGCTGCTCGCCGTGCTGCTGATCGACGGTCGACTGCGGATCGCGCTCGAAGCGCGCGACCGCGCGGCGCGTTACCGCCGCGGCGAAACGCCCCCACCCAAAACCCGTGATCTGGAGGAAGCGGCATGAAGCGTCTCGTGATGCGCTGGGAAGTCCTGTTGCTCGGGCTTCTGGTCCTTGAGCTCGTGGTGTTCGGGGCCATCAACCCGCGCTTCCTCAAGCTGAGTTCGCTGCTCTACGGCACCTCCGATTTCGTCCATGTCGGGATCGTCGCGGTGCCGCTGACGCTGGTGATCATCGCGGGCGGGATCGACGTGAGCTTCGCTTCCACCGTCGGGCTCTGTGCGATCACTTTCGGGATTGCCAATTTCTTCGGGATGCCGCTTCCGGTTTCGCTCGCGGTGGGCTTCGCGACGGGTGCGCTCGCGGGGCTGCTGAACGCGACGATCATCCGTCTCACGCGGCTGCAACCGCTCGTGGTGACGCTTGGGGCGCTCTACATGTTCTCGGGCGCGGCCACGGTGCTCTCCGGCGTCGTCGGCGCGAACGGCTATGACGGGATCGGCGGCTTCCCGGCAGCCTTCACCGGACTTGGCTATCAGATGATCCTCGGCCTGCCGATGCCGCTTTTCGTGTTCCTCGCCTTCTCGCTCGTGATGCTGGTTCTGCTGCATGTCACGCGCTTCGGGCGTCTGGTGTTCCAGATCGGCCAGAACGAATCCGCCGCGCGCCACGCTGGCATGCCCGTCGCTCGGGTTCAGCTACTGACCTATGTCATTACCGGGCTTGCCGCCGCGCTCGCGGGGCTGCTGCTGTCGGCCTATTTCGGCTCGGCGCGGGTTGATCTGGGCAAGGCGACGCTACTGCCCGCGATCACCGCCGCCGTTCTCGGAGGCGCCTCGATTTATGGCGGTCAGGGCTCGGTGATAGGCACCATCATCGCCACTTTCATCATCGGCTATCTGCAGCAAGGCCTGCAGATGAGCGGTGTTCCCAGTCAGGTTTCCAGCGCGTTGTCCGGAGCGCTGCTGGTTGTCGTCGTCGCAATGCGCCACGGGGCGTCCTTGCTGCGCGAGTTCATTCCGGTGCGGCCGCGTCCGTCAGAATGACGCGTCCAGAGAGTTCAGAGGAGGAGAACTGAAATGCGTAAAACGACCAAATGGGTGATGGGCACCCTTGCGGCAGGGATGCTGATGGCCAATTCGGCCGCGGCCGAGGATATCGCCTTCATTCCGAAGCTTGTCGGGGTGGGCTACTTCACGTCGGGCGGTAAGGGCGCCGTCGACATGGGCAAGAAGCTTGGCGACAACGTCACTTATGACGGGCCGACCGAACCCAGCGTCTCGGGGCAGGTTCAGTTCGTGAACAACTTCGTCAATCAGGGCTACAAGGCGGTAATCCTCGCCTCGGTCTCGCCCGATGGTCTATGCCCGGCGCTCAAGCAGGCGATGGCGCGCGACGTGCTGGTGATGACCTGGGACTCGGATGTGAACCCGGATTGCCGCTCCTACTACATCAACCAGGGCACGCCTGAGCAACTGGGCGGTATGCTGGTGGACATGGCCTCCGATGGGCTGAACGGTAAGGACAAGGCCAAGGTCGCCTTCTTCTATTCCTCGCCGACCGTGACCGACCAGAACGCTTGGGTCGCGGCCGCGAAAGAAAAGATCGCGAAGGAGCATCCCGGCTGGGAAATCGTGACCACGCAATACGGCTATAACGACGCGCAGAAATCGCTGCAGACCGCGGAGGGTATCCTGAGCGCATATCCCGATCTCGACGCCATCATCGCGCCCGATGCCAATGCGCTTCCCGCTGCAGCCCAAGCTGCCGAAAATCTCGACAAGGCAGGTAAGGTGACGATCGTGGGCTTCTCGACGCCCAACGTGATGCGCCCCTATGTGAAGCGCGGGACAGTTGCACGCTTCGGTCTGTGGGACGTGACCCAGCAAGGCGCGATCTCGGTGGCGGTCGCCGATCACGTGCTCAAGAATGGCCCGCTGCAGGTCGGTGACACGATGGATGTGCCCGGCATCGGCGAAGTGAAGGTCTCGCCCAACTCGGTGCAGGGCTACGATTATGAAGCCAAGGATAACGGCATCGTCCTGCTGCCCGAGCGAACGGTGTTCACCAAGGACAACATCGACAACTTCGATTTCTGATCCCTCGTGATCTCACATGGCGAGGGCGCGGTGACGCGCCCTCGCAAACACGTTGAAATAGGAGCCTCCCATGCAATCGCGCTGGAACGACGACGACGCCCAATCATTCGCCGAGGCCGCCGAAGCGGCAGGTCAACCTGCCGCGCTGGGGCTGCGCGTCTACAGTTCGCGTCTGATCGGACAGAACCCTGAACTGGTGCTGCATGGCGGTGGCAATACATCGGTGAAGATTCCCGATGCGCCGGGCGGAGCGATAATTCATGTGAAAGGATCGGGGTGGGACCTCGGCGATATTGAAGCGCCCGGCCTGCCGGCGATGCGACTGGAGCCTCTGCTGGAGACGCGATCCATCCCGCATATGTCGGACGAGGAGATGGTGGCGTTCCTGCGCAGCCAACTGCTCGACCCGACTGCGCCGAACCCCTCTGTGGAGGCGCTGCTGCACGCCTATATGCCGCAGGCATTCGTCGATCATTGCCACGCAACGGCGATCCTCGCGCTGGCCGATCAGGAAAGAATGGAGACGGTGGTGCGGGATCTCTATGACGGCCGGGTCGGCTTCGTGCCCTACGTCATGCCCGGTTACGCGCTGAGCCATGCGTGCAAGGACGCGCTTGCTCGCGATCCGCAGGTGGAAGGCCTCTGGCTTGAGAAGCACGGGCTGTTCACTTTCGCCGAGACCGCGCGCGAGAGCTATGAGCTGACGATCGAATTCGTGAACACCGCCGAAGCGTATCTCGCGTCGAAGGGGGTTACTGTGGAGGGGCCGCAGTCCAATGACGCGCTGATCCCCGATGATCTGGCCTCCGCTCTGACCAGGGCCCTCGCCGCGCAGGGGGCGCTTGGCGCCGAGCCCGTGGTGGATTTCCGCTCGACACCCGCGATCCGGCGTTATCTGGGGCACGATGATCTCAAGGAACTGGCAATGCGCGGCACTGCCACCCCGGACCACGTGATCCGGATCAAACCCTTCCCGCTGATCGTCGAGGCCGGGGACGATGTCGCCGTGATCGAGCGCAAGCTCGCGGACTATGCCCATAGCTATCAGGCCTATTTCGAACGCAACGCGCCCCATGCTTCTGAGCCGAAGACCATGCTTGATCCTGCGCCGCGCGCGGTGCTTGTGCCAGGGGCGGGGCTTTTTGCTGTCGGTGCGAACGAGAAAGCGGCGCGCATCGCCGGCGACTTGCTGGAGCAAACGGCGCGGATCGTGAACGCTGCGGAAGAGTTCGGGCGCTTTGCTCCGATTTCCGAGCGCGAGCTATTCGACATGGAATATTGGTCGCTCGAACAGGCGAAGCTGAAGAAGTGAGGGGAAGCGTGAGCGCTTCAACGAAGGGCATTATTGGACAGTGTGGCAAGCGTCGGTTGAGCGCTGGCAATGGACTTCCTTGCAGCTAGCGACCTGTGTTGAGCATCGTTGATGCAGCGAACGTCTGCTCTCCGCCCTTTTGGTCCAGCTGTGGCAATCGGCCCTAGCTGATCTGCGCTCCTGACGCGCGGGATAAAAGAACTCGACCCCAGAGTTGTCTTTCGCATCGAGGCGCAGCATCCGGCCTCATGGACGCGCGAAGAGCGGAAACTGAGGACGCTCCACATATACCTCAGCGCGCCTGCTGAATAGTCTCGATTCCTCTCGATCAGATCGTGGCGACAGGAGTGACCGGTGAGCCGATGGCCCCCGGAAGGTAGAGCGGCGGGGCAGTCAGGAAGACCGCATTCCGTCCAGTTGCCTCGAGCGCCTGCGCCAGGTCGCGGAAATACCACAACTCCGCCAGCGGCATCCCCAATTTGAACAGGCAATGGTGATGCAGCGGCAGCCGGAGGCAACAGGCAGTGGGGTCGGTATGCGGGTTCTCCACCGCGTAGTTGTCAGCGGCAATCGCCGAGATTCCGCTGGCGCCCAGCCAGTCCTTGAGCGCCTGATCGGTGCCGTCGAGCACCGCGCCTGTCGCGTCGAGCCCCTCGGGGTCGGGCGCGTCTTGCATGTCGCGCAGGGCCTCCGCATAGCCGGTGCGCAGCATCAGGATGTCCCCACGGCGCAGTTCGACGTTTTGGGCTGCAATCACCTCCTGCAGCTTGTCGAGACCGACGAGGGTGCCTGCCATCCCGAAATGACGCACGAAATCGACGAGCACGCCGCGCCCCTGCACGGGCGTCTTGGCCATCTCGCAGACCGACAGGCGGCGCGCATAGGAGCCGTGATCCCCCGGGCCATCCGCGCCCAGCACATCCTCGTCCGCGCGGTGACCGTTGTAATAAACCCGCTCCGCCACGCCGTCGCCATCCGCGTCGAACAGCGCGCCGACATGGGCCAGCGAATCCCATTGCGTGGAATATTGGGTCGACAGTAACACCTGATCGTCGCTGAGCACGTCGCGCAGGCTCGGGTCGATGTTGGCCAAGGCGTAGTTGATATAGGGCGTGTCCTCGAGGAAGGTCGGCTGCAGCACCGGCGGCTTGCGTCGCGGATTGAGCTTCAGTTTGCCCGGCAGGTCGAGCGGCAGTGATAGGCAGAAGGCGCGGCCCTCGCGGATCTCCTGCGCGGCAGCCTGCCGTTCGGGCGCGCCGATCAGGTTGAGCGTGCCCAGCTGATCGTCGGCGCCGAAATCGCCCCAGTTCGAGCCTTCCGGTCGGTTTACCCATTCAGGCATTTCACTCCTCCTCCATATCGATCCGTCGTGCCAGCGCGATGATCTCGGGCAGCAGCGCTTGCATGCGCTTCGCTTTGCGCTCCTGTCGCTCGTCCCACGTGTAAAAGCCTTTTCCACTCTTCCGGCCAAGCTCTCCTGCTGCAAGTTTGTCGTCGAGCAGTTTCGGCGGCGTCTGGTCCGCCGCGAGATCGGGGTAGAGATAGGATGCGATCGCGTGATGGGTATCGATCCCGTTGAGATCGCGCTGCATGAGCGGTCCGCTCAGCGCCAGCCTTACGCCGAGCGCGTAGCGGGTGATCGTGTCGAGCCCTTCGGCGTCGATGACCCCGGCTTCGATCAGGTGGAAACATTCCCGCGCCATCGCGTGTTGCAAGCGGTTCGCGACGAAGCCCGGAAGGTCGGCACCGAGCCGCGCGACTTTCTTGCCCGACCCCTCCAGAAGCGCCTGCCAGCGATCGAGCGTCTCATGCGAGGTCTGCGGGGCAGGGACCAGCTCCACTGCGGGCACAATGTCCGCCGGGTTGAAGAAATGCGCAATCGCGAAGCGTTCGGGATGAGAGAGGTCACGGGCGAGATCGGCCGCGCGCAGGCCCGACGTGTTCGAGGCGATCGCGGTCTCGGGTCCGAAATGCCGGGACAATTCGCCCAGCACGGCGCGCTTGAGATCCAGTCGTTCGGGCACGGCCTCGATCACGAAGCCGCAGCTCTGCCAGTCCGGTCCCAAGGCATCCACGGAAGGGCTCGAGACGAAGCCGGGCGTGTCGCCGATTGCCTTGGTTGCGGCGGCGCGCGCGGTGTCGGCCGGGTCAATCAGCGCGACCGGATGTCCGGGGCTCAGGAAATGACGGGCCAGCGCAGCCCCCATGATTCCCGCGCCGATCACGATGACCTTCTCCATTTCGCACCTCGTCGTGAATTATATATTGACGTTATAAGTAAATGCTGATGATTTGCAAATCATATCAGAAGGCGGGCGGAGGGGCCCGCTAAGGGAGACGTATATGAACTCGATAGCCAATTTCTTTACGCGGATCGTGAACCGCTACATGCCCGACCCGCTGGTCGTGGCAATCATCCTCACGGCGCTGACGGTGATTTTCGCGATGATTTCGCAGGGCACTGGCTTCTTGGAAGCCTCGCAATACTGGGGCGACGGCTTCTGGAATCTGCTGTCCTTCACGATGCAGATGACGATCATCTTGCTGGCAGGCTACATCCTCGCGCGCACGCCGCTGGTGGACAAGCTGATGAACAAGGTGGTGGGCGGCATTCACTCGCCGCGCGCCGCGATCATCGTGGCCACGCTGTGCGGCGGTGTCGGCAGCTGGTTGAACTGGGGCTTCGGCCTCGTGCTGGGCACGCTGATCGCGCAAAAGCTCGGCCGTCAGGTGAAGGGGCTGCACTATCCGCTGGTGATCGCGGCCGCCTATTCGGGCTTCGCTGTCTACGGGGTCGGCCTTTCGGGTTCGGTGCCACTGCTGATCAACACGCCCGGCCATTTCATGGAGGACGTGATCGGTCTGGTGCCGCTCGGTGAGACGATTTTCTCGCCCTACCTGATCATCATGAACCTGATCCTGCTGGTGACGCTGCCGCTGTTCAACGCGATGCTGCATCCCAAGCGCCCCGAGGAGGTGGTCGAGGCGCCGGCGGAGCCCGAAGCGCCGAGCGCGAAGCTCGAAACCTCGGAACCCACCGTCGCGGACCGGCTCAACAATTCGCGCATCCTCGGCGTGGGCATGGGCCTCTTCGGGCTGCTCTACGTGGCGATGTATCTGGTCAATGGCGGCAGCGTGACGCTGAACTTCGTGAACTCGCTGTTCTTGTTCCTCGGCATCACTCTTTTCGTCACGCCGAACCGCTTCCTTGCGGCGCTGCAGGACGGCATCAAAGTCGTGAGCGGCATCATCATCCAGTATCCGTTCTATGCCGGTATCCTCGCGATCCTCTCGGGGTCGGGGCTAATCGTGACGCTGGCCAACTGGTTTGTATCGATCTCGAGCGCGGGCACCCTGCCGATCTCGTCCTTCCTGTCGGCGGCGCTGATCAACCTCTTCGTGCCGTCGGGCGGGGGCCAGTGGGTCATTCAGGGTCCGGTCATGATGGAAGCCGCGCGTCAGCTCGGCGCTTCGGTGCCTGCGACCGCGCTTGCGGTGCAGATCGGGGACCAGTGGACCAACATGGTGCAACCCTTCTGGCTGCTGCCGGCGATGGCGATCTCGGGCCTCAAGCTGAAGGATCTGATGGGCTATATGGTGGTGATCACCTTCTATCTCGGGATCGTCTTCCTCGCGACTGTGACGATCTGGGGCATGGTGGGCGCCTGATGCCCTGGATGGTCGAAACCTATGACAAGCCCGACCATGGCGCGCTTCGCTTGCGCCTGCGGGCCGAACATCTCGACTACCTCGAGGCCAACAGCAAGACGCTGTTGGCCTGCGGGGCCAAGATCGGAGACGACGGGGAGGGCGCGAGCGGCGGCCTCTACCTGCTCGATCTCGAAAGCCGCGCCGAGGCACAGGCCTTCATCGAGGCCGATCCCTTCTTCAAGGGCGAGCTCTTCGAGCGCGTTTTCATCACGCGCTGGCGCAAGGCCTATCTCGACGGCCGCAATACACTCAACGAGGACTGAATGCTTTATCACGTGAAGATGACGGTGACCCTGCCCACCGATATGGACCCGCAGGAAGCAACCGAGATCAAGGCGCGGGAAAAGGCCTATTCGCAGGATCTTCAGGAGCAGGGCATATGGCGCCATATCTGGCGCATCGCTGGGCTTTACGAGAACGTCTCGATCTTCGATTGCCGCGATCATGCGCATCTGCATGAGGTGCTGATGGGGCTCCCGCTCTATCCGTGGATGGAGATGGAGATCATGCCGCTTTGCCGCCACCCGTCTTCGGTGCGCGGAGACGATACATGAGCGGATATGACCGGCGCGCGGCGTTGATCACGGGCGGGGCGGGCGGCATCGGCCGCGCGATCACCGCCCGGCTGAAGGCCGACGGCTTTCGCACGATCGTGTTGGATCAGGCGCCTGCCGATCCGACGGTCGCGGACCGCAGCCACGAAGTGGATCTGACGGATGCCGCGGAGACGTCCGCGATCTGCTCGACCCTCGCGCGGGAGGAGGAAATCAGCTGCCTCGTGAATAATGTGGGCATCGTTATGCCCGCACCGCTCGAAGAGGTCGGGCTCGACGATTTCGACCGGATGATGCACCTCAACCTGCGACCGTCGCTGATCTGCGCGCAAACGCTGCTTCCGGGCATGAAGGCGCTTGGTGGCGGACGGATCGTTATGAACACGAGCCGTGTGACGAAGGGCAAAGAGCTCCGCACGCTTTACTCCGCGACCAAGGGCGCGGCACAGGCGATGGCCCGGACTTGGGCGCTCGAGCTGGGTCAGCACGGCATCACGGTGAACTGCGTGGCTCCAGGCCCGATCGGCACCGAGGCGTTCTGGCGCAACAACCCGCCCGAGGCTCCGGCCACGAAGGAAATCATCGAGAATGTCCCGGTGCGCCGCGTCGGCACGGGCGAGGATGTCGCCAATGCCGTGTCGTTCTTCGCGGCACCCGAAGCGGGCTTCGTTACCGGGCAGACGCTGTTCGTATGCGGGGGCGTGACGGTGGGCTGAGCCGCACCCCGCCTCGAATTGAAACGGGCCGCTCCGATGGGGCGGCCCGTTTCGTTTGGATCAGTTGGTAACGTGCGAGCTCAGCAGTTCGACGAAGCGTTTGGGCTGCTCGACGCAAGGCAGGTGACCCGCAGCGTCGATCTCGACAAAGCGCGAATTCGGGATTTTCTCGGCAGTCGCGCGCACCAGATCCGGCGGCGTCGAGGCGTCCTGCGCCCCCGCGATCACCAGCGTGGGCTGGGTGATCCGGGCAAGATCGGCAGTGTAATCCGCGTCGCGGATTGCGGCGCAAACCTGCGCGTAACCCTCGTCGGGCGTGCGCTCGAGCATCGCACGCCACATCGCGAAATCTTCGGTCGTCTCGTAGCCCGGCGCGAACCAGCGAGCGAGGATCGCGTCCGAGATCGAGGCGACGCCGTTCGCGCGCACGGCGTCGATCCGCGGGTTCCATATGTCCGGCGTGCCGATCTTGGCGGCGGTGTCGGCGAGCACGAGCTTGCGCATCGCTTGCGGGTGGCGCAGCGCGAGGCGCTGCATGATCAGGCCGCCCACCGACAGCCCGATGCCAATGAAGTCGGTGATGCCGTAGTGGTCGAGAAGCGTCGCGACATCGCTGGCCATCGTCTCGATGTCGAGCGTATCAGCCGCGATGCTGAGGCCGTGGCCGCGCTTGTCTTGCCGCAGGAGGCCCCATTCGGTCGGCAACAGCTGCACGACCCGGTCCCAGACCCGCAGATCGGTGCCGAGCGAGTTGGCGAATACCAGCGTGGGCGCGCCCGGTGCGGGAGGGCGATATCCATGGTAGATGCCCCGGATCGCGGTAAAAGTCTCAAGCGTCATGATAGGTCCTCGAAGTTCAGATCATCCAGACAGGCCAGCAGCAGGTCGAGTGCGGGGTTCTCCCGCTCCGCCTGATGGACCAGCGAGATGTTTGCCGTGACCTCCTGATCGGCCAGTGGCCGGTAGGTCACGTCGGGAATGTGCACGTTGCGGATCGCCTGCGGCACGATGGCCACGCCCAGCCGGGCAGCCACGAGACTTGCGATGGAGGCGAATTGCGGCGAGCGCTGCACGATGTTGGGGCTGATGCCGGCTTTGGCGCAGGCGCGATACATAGCCGCCGAAAAGCCGCTCGTCGGACGCAGATGCGTGGCGATGAACGCCTCATCACGCAGATCGCGCAGATCAACCGCGGTGTCGCTTGCGGCAAGCCTGTGATCGGTGGGCAGGGCGATCCAGAGCCTTTCGTGGCACAATGTCCGCGTCACGAGATTGTCGGGCATCTCGGGAAAGGGGAGGCGGATGATCCCGGCATCGAGATTGCCCGCCGAGACTTCGGGGATCTGCCGGTCGAGATCCATCAGCGTAAGTTGCAGCTGGGTCTCGGGCGCGTTGCTGCGAAAGCCGCGCACCAGCTTCGTCAGCACGCCATTATAGGCTGCGGCCCCGATATAGCCCAGCCGGAGCTCCCCGATCATCCCCTTGCCGACCCGCAGCGCCACATCCTGAGCGCGCTGCGCGTGGCGCACCACGGCGCGCGCTTCGGGCAGGAGCCGTTCACCTGCCGGCGCAAGCGACACCTTGCGGCGGTTGCGCTCGAACAGAAGCGTTCCGATCTGGTCTTCCATCTGTTTGAGCAATACGGTGAGTTGCGGTTGCGAAATCCCCATGCGCTCTGCTGCGCGCCCGAAATGCAGTTCATCGGCAAGGGCCACGAGCAGCTCGTAATGTCGCAGATTTAACATATATATAACTGGGCCTCTCTGATCCAAATTTATTATAAGTTGGCGTAGGCAGCAACGCTAGCGATATTTTCTGCAGCTGTGCTCGAGCCGCTTCGGTCGCGCGCGGTCGTTTTTGCGCCATGCCCACGCTCGCCGCCCGCGGCAGGCCTGATCGCAGCAAACTTCCGTTGTCCGCTCAGAGGCACCAGACCCGTAGCGCCAAGTCCAGAGCCGGCGATCGAAGCCGCTCGAATGTCGCCGCGCAGCTTCCCTGAACCGGACTTAGCCGCGGACGCCAGTTTTCGAGCTGTTGGAGGTCGGGAGAACGGACATAGTAGTCGTTCGTCTCTACATCGGTTCACTGCTCCATTCGATGGAGCGCCAGCCTACCCGGATCGACCGGGAAGCCCGTCGAGCCTATCGATCGAGGCCAGGTCGTCGTCCCAATTCGCGCGACTGGAGACGCAAATATGCGCGGTGGGTCGTATGTCGATCGGGCTATCGAGTGAGCCTGCTGGGACGACGAGGGGGCCATCATGCGCTTGAGAGAACGGCAGCGCCGACCCGCAGTCTGCACAGAAGCTCTTCACGTGCTGTGTCCCGGGAACGCGAAATACCCTGATTTTTTCCATCCCGGACAGCCAGGTGATTTCAGCCGTCGACGAAAACAGGTTCGCGGAATGAGCCGTGCCGCTATCTTTGCGGCAGCGTCCGCAATGGCACAGGAAGAAGCTCTCGAACTCTCCCGATATGCGAAACGTCACGGCTCCACACAGGCACTTTTCGTTCACCTCGTTATCCATTTGCAGTCCCCCTCGACATGCCCCAATCGGGCCGACTTCCGGCGGAAAGCCTCACAAGGAGCAACGCGAGCGTCAACATCGCACGCAATCCGAAACGCCGATGCCCGACATGTCGACGGTCAGTGAACTCGTTCAGCGTCTAACGGGATACCGCTGTGAAAGCGGATGTCTATTGCGAATTCACCCAACTCTTCAGGGTGATCGCGCCAGCTTTTTCGGCCCTGCCTTGGCTACAGCCTCAGATATCCTCGATCCACTTTCTTGGACCGGT
>NZ_MPZT01000014.1:0-485 GCF_002020145.1 Thioclava sp. DLFJ4-1 | reverse complement strand
AGGGTGATCGCGCCAGCTTTTTCGGCCCTGCCTTGGCTACAGCCTCAGATATCCTCGATCCACTTTCTTGGACCGGTCCCTCGCTGACGCAGTTCATCCTTGGGATTGAACATCTTGCAGGATTTCAAAGAGAGGCAGCCGCAGCCGATGCAAGCGGTCAGCGTCTTCCGCAAGCGCTGAAGTTGGGCAATCTGTTCGTCGACCCGGTGCGTCCACTTCTCTGACAGCACCGCCCAATCGTCTCCGGTCGGAACATGGTCTGTCGGCAGCTTGTCGAGCTCGGTTTTGATCTCTTCAAGCGTCATGCCGAGGGTCTGAGCGAAACTGATAAAGGCGAGGCGCCGCAGAACGTGGCGCGGGAAGCGTCTGTGCCCGGAGCCCGCCCGCTCGGACGAGATGAGCTCGCGCTCCTCATAGTAGCGCAGCGCCGAGGAGGCGATGCCGCTGCGGCGTGAAATCTGGTTGATGGTCAGCGTCGTTTCCAT
>NZ_MPZT01000013.1:0-569 GCF_002020145.1 Thioclava sp. DLFJ4-1 | reverse complement strand
CCGGCTGGGCAGGCTCGCTGACGATGGGCGCGGGCCAGTTCTGCACCAACCCGGGCATCGCCGTGGTCGAGGACGGCCCGGCAGGCGACGCTTTCGTCGCCGCCGCAAAAGAGGCGCTGTCGGCCTCCGGCCCGCAGGTCATGCTGACGGACGGCATCGCGCAGGCCTATCGCGACGGCAAGGACCGGTTCGATACCCGCAATTCCGTGACCCCAGTGCTGACGACCGAGCAGGAAGGCCGCAACGCCTCCCCGAACCTCTACGAGACGAGCGCCGAGAACTACCTGCAGGACCATGCGCTTGGCGAGGAAGTCTTCGGGCCGCTCGGTCTTGTCGTCAGGGTCTCGGACCCGGCGCAGATGGTCGATCTTGCGAAGGGCTTCGAAGGTCAGCTGACCGCCACGATGCATCTCGATGACGGCGATGCGGAGCTTGCCCGCAAGCTGCTGCCGGTGCTCGAGCGCAAGGCGGGCCGCGTGATGGCCAACGGCTTCCCGACCGGCGTGGAGGTCTGTGACGCAATGGTCCATGGCGGGCCCTATCCCGCGTCCACGAACTTCGGCGCGACC
>NZ_MPZT01000012.1:0-3065 GCF_002020145.1 Thioclava sp. DLFJ4-1 | reverse complement strand
GGCTCGGGCCTCTGGATCGGGCGGCCCTGCGAATGGCCCGGGAGCCGCCCGCTGGAGCTCGAACCGCAGCTTGGCCCCGATTGCGGCGGTCTGACCCAATGGGCGCGCGAGGAGGTGGTGAAGGTCCTGTGCTTCTGCCACCCCGACGACGATGCCGAGACCCGCGCCACTCAGGAGGCGACGGTCAAGCGCCTCTTCACCGCGGCGCGCAGGAACGGGCTGGAATTCCTGCTCGAGATCATTCCGTCCAAGGTGGGACCGGTCGATGCCGACACCACCGCGACCCTGATCCGGCAATTCTACGAGATCGGCGTCTACCCGGATTGGTGGAAGCTGGAACCGATGGCGGACGCGGCCGGATGGGCCAAGGCCGTGGCCGCCATCGAGGACTACGACAAGCACACCCGCGGAATCGTGGTGCTGGGCTTGGATGCGCCCGAGGCCGAGCTGGCCGCCAGCTTCGAGGTCGCGGCGAGTTTCGATCTGGTCAAGGGCTTCGCCGTCGGCCGGACGATCTTCGGTGACGTGGCGCGGGCCTGGATGCAGGGTGAGC
Source organism: Thioclava sp. DLFJ4-1 (assembly GCF_002020145.1). Classification (NCBI taxonomy): domain Bacteria; kingdom Pseudomonadati; phylum Pseudomonadota; class Alphaproteobacteria; order Rhodobacterales; family Paracoccaceae; genus Thioclava; species Thioclava sp. DLFJ4-1. The sequence continues at coordinate 2,512 of NZ_MPZT01000012.1, read as the reverse complement.
TGACTGATGCCGAGGCCGTGGCCGAGATGGCGCGCCGCTACACGCGGCTCTGCGGGATCTGGGACGGAGCACGTGCGAAGGCGGCCAAGGCTGCTTGAGGTTTGAGACGGGGAGGGGGCTCTGCCCCCGCTCCCTTCGGGAGCCCCCCGGGATATTTTGAAAGAGCGAAGCAGAGACCGCTTCGCTGGAGGAAAGTAAGATGGGTGAGACGATCCGGCTGACCGCCGCGCAGGCGATGGTGAAGTGGCTCTCGGTGCAGATGACCGAGGATGGCGAGCGGTTCATCGAAGGGATGTGGGCGATCTTCGGCCATGGCAACGTGGCCGGGATCGGTGAGGCTCTGCATGCCTACAAGGAGGTCTTCCCGACCTGGCGCGGGCAGAACGAGCAGACGATGGGCCATGCAGCGATCGCCTATGCCAAGGGCAAGAAGCGGACGCGCGCGATGGCGGTGACGTCAAGCATCGGGCCGGGATCGACCAACCTCGTGACGGCTGCGGCGCTGGCGCATGTGAACCGGCTGCCGGTGCTGATCGTGGCGGGTGACGTGTTTGCGACGCGCCGTCCCGATCCGGTGCTGCAGCAGGTCGAGGATTTCGACGATGGCACCGTCAGCGCCAATGACTGCTTCCGGCCGGTCTCGCGCTATTACGACCGGATCTCACGCCCCGAGCATATCCTGAGCGCGCTGCCGCGGGCGCTGCGGGTGATGACCGATCCGGCCAATTGCGGCCCCGCCGTGCTGGCCTTCTGTCAGGACACGCAGGCCGAGGCCTATGATTACCCGGTGGAGTTCTTCGAGCCCCGCGTTTGGCGTATTCGCCGTCCCGCTCCCGATGCGGGGGAACTGGCACGCGTGGCGGAGATGGTCAAAGCGGCGAAGAACCCGGTGATCATCGCGGGTGGCGGTGTGGTCTATAGCCAAGCCGAGGACACGCTGGCCGAGTTCGCGTCGAAGCACCGGATCCCGGTAGCCGAAACGCAGGCGGGCAAGTCGAGCCTCGCGCAGAGCCATCCGATGAGTTTCGGGGCCTCGGGCGTCGATGGATCGGCGGCGGCCAATGCCGCCTTGCAAAACGCCGATCTCGTGATCGGGGTCGGCACGCGGTTCCAAGATTTCACCACCGGCTCGCGAACGCTGTTCGGGGCAGGGGCGAAGCTCGTCTCGATCAACATCCACGGCTATGACGCGGCCAAGCACGGGGCCGAAAGCCTCGTGGCCGACGCCAAGGTCGCGCTCGAGCAGCTGAGCGCGGCGCTTGGTAGGCATCAGGCCGAGGCCCCCGATGCGGCGGCCCGCGAGGACTGGCTGCGCGCGGTCGACGCCTATTGCGCGCGTCCCGAGGATCAGGCGGCGCTGCCGACCGACGGGCAGGTGATCGGCGCGGTGCAGCGCGCGACCGGCAAAGATGCGGTCGCGATGTGTGCGGCGGGCACGATGCCCGGTGCGCTGAAGCTGCTGTGGAAGCCCTCTCAGGGGGGCTATCACATGGAATACGGCTATTCCTGCATGGGCTACGAGGTGGCGGGCGCGATGGGGCTCAAGCTTGCGCGGCCCGAACGCGAGGTGCTCTGCTTCGTGGGCGATGGTAGCTACATGATGGCGAATTCGGAACTCGCGACGGCGGTGATGCGCCGCGTGCCCTTCACGGTGATCCTGACCGACAACCGCGGCTATGGCTGCATCAACCGGCTGCAGACGATGGGCTGCGGCGGTGAGCCTTTCAACAACATGTATGTCGATTGCAATGTCGAGGCACAGCCCGAGATCGACTACGTCGCCCACGCCGCGGCGATGGGCGCGCATGCGGTGAAGGCGGCGAATACCGATCAGCTGGAAGCGGAAGTGAAAGCCGCGCGCGGGCGCGACATCCCGACGGTCATCGTGATCGACACGGTGGCCAAGGACTTCCCCGGCACCGGGCTTGAGACCACGGCAGGCGAGCATGGCTTTTTCTGGGACGTGGCGGTGCCCGAGGTCTCGGACCGCCAGAAGCAGCGCGACCGCTTCGAGGAATACCTGACCCAGATCGCAAACGCGCGGCTGGTGAATTGAGAATACGACCTGAGACCGGGGAAGGGCTCTGCCCCCGCTCCCTGACGGGAGCCCCCCCGGGATATTTGAACAAGAGCGAAGAAGGGTGTCCCTTCGAGGAGTGAAGACCATGATCCGTTTCGGCACGAACCCGATCGCCTGGGCCAATGATGACGACCAGAGCCTTGGCGCACATATCCCGACCGAGCAGATCCTGCGCGAGGCCGCCGAGATCGGTTTCGAGGGGATCGAGAACGGCCATCGCTGGCCGCAGGACGACGCGGAAGCGCTCAAGCAGCTTCTGGGTGGCTACGGGCTGGATTTCGTTTCGGGCTGGTATTCGCTCAACCTTCTGACACAATCGGTGGAGGCGGAGAAGGCCGCGATCCAGCCGCATCTCGACAAGCTCAAGCATAATGGCTGCAAGGTCTGTATTGCCTGCGAGACGTCGAATTCGGTGCAGGGGCAGGACGTGCC
>NZ_MPZT01000011.1:0-2500 GCF_002020145.1 Thioclava sp. DLFJ4-1 | reverse complement strand
AATCAAATCTGGAGATAGCTGGTTCTCCGCGAAAGCTATTTAGGTAGCGCGTCGATTGTATTCTCCCGGGGGTAGAGCACTGCATGGATGATGGGGGCCCACAGCCTTACTGAGTCTAAGCAAACTCCGAATACCGGGAAGAACTGATCGGCAGACACACGGCGGGTGCTAACGTCCGTCGTGGAGAGGGAAACAACCCTGACCAACAGCTAAGGCCCCCAATTCATGGCTAAGTGGGAAAGCATGTGAGACTTCCAAAACAACCAGGAGGTTGGCTTAGAAGCAGCCATCCTTTAAAGATAGCGTAACAGCTCACTGGTCTAGTCAAGAGGTCTTGCGGCGAAGATGTAACGGGGCTCAAGCCATGAGCCGAAGCTTTGGATGCACAGTGATGTGCGTGGTAGCGGAGCGTTCTGTGATATAGAACGCTGCCTCCTTATCTCCTTCGGGAGTATTGGAGGCAATGTTCTGACTGTGAAGCCGGGCTGTAAGGCATCCGGTGGAGTGATCAGAAGTGAGAATGTTGACATGAGTAGCGACAAACAGGGTGAGAGACCCTGTCGCCGAAAGTCCAAGGGTTCCTGCTTAAAGCTAATCTGAGCAGGGTAAGCCGGCCCCTAAGGCGAGGCCGAAAGGCGTAGTCGATGGGAACCAGGTTAATATTCCTGGGCCATGTGGTGGTGACGGATTGCGAGGGTTGTTCACACTTATCGGATTGTGTGGGCCGCTTAGCAGTTCCTGGAAATAGCCCCACTATCGGACCGTACCCGAAACCGACACAGGTGGACTGGTAGAGAATACCAAGGCGCTTGAGAGAACCACGTTTAAGGAACTCGGCAAAATGCCTCCGTAAGTTCGCGAGAAGGAGGCCCCATTCTCACGCAAGTGAGGGTGGGGGGCACAAACTAGGGGGTGGCGACTGTTTACTTAAAACACAGGGCTGTGCGAAGCCGTAAGGCGACGTATACAGTCTGACGCCTGCCCGGTGCCGGAAGGTTAAAAGGAGGAGTGCAAGCTCCGAATTGAAGCCCCGGTAAACGGCGGCCGTAACTATAACGGTCCTAAGGTAGCGAAATTCCTTGTCGGGTAAGTTCCGACCTGCACGAATGGCGTAACGATCTCCCCGCTGTCTCAAACGTGGACTCAGCGAAATTGAACTGTGTGTCAAGATGCACACTACCCGCGGTTAGACGGAAAGACCCCATGAACCTTTACTATAGCTTCGCACTGGCATCAGGCATGTGATGTGCAGGATAGGTGGTAGGCTTTGAAACGGGGACGCCAGTCTTCGTGGAGCCATCCTTGAGATACCACCCTTCGCCTGCTTGATGTCTAACCGCGGTCCCTTATCGGGATCCGGGACCCTGCGTGGTGGGTAGTTTGACTGGGGCGGTCGCCTCCCAAAGTGTAACGGAGGCGCGCGAAGGTTGGCTCAGACCGGTCGGAAATCGGTCGTTGAGTGCAATGGCAGAAGCCAGCCTGACTGCAAGACTGACAAGTCGAGCAGAGACGAAAGTCGGCCATAGTGATCCGGTGGTCCCGAGTGGAAGGGCCATCGCTCAACGGATAAAAGGTACTCTGGGGATAACAGGCTGATGGTGCCCAAGAGTCCATATCGACGGCACCGTTTGGCACCTCGATGTCGGCTCATCTCATCCTGGGGCTGGAGCAGGTCCCAAGGGTACGGCTGTTCGCCGTTTAAAGAGGTACGTGAGCTGGGTTTAGAACGTCGTGAGACAGTTCGGTCCCTATCTGCCGTGGGTGTAGGATACTTGAGAAGAGTTGCCCCTAGTACGAGAGGACCGGGGTGAACGGACCACTGGTGGACCAGTTATCGTGCCAACGGTAGTGCTGGGTAGCTATGTCCGGACAGGATAACCGCTGAAAGCATCTAAGCGGGAAGCCCCCTTCAAAACTAGGTATCCCTTGAGGGCCGTGGAAGACCACCACGTCGATAGGCTGGAGATGTAAGCGCGGCAACGCGTTCAGTTGACCAGTACTAATTGCCCGATTGGCTTGATTTGATCCGGTAGAAGCCAGACCTCTGGCTCCGATCATAATCAAAAGCTGCATAGCAACTTGACTTGAACTTCATCGCTTCTTCCTCGGTTTGGTGGTCATAGCACGAGCAAAACACCCGGCTCCATTCCGAACCCGGCCGTTAAGTGCCGTCGCGCCAATGGTACTGCGTCTTAAGACGTGGGAGAGTAGGTCACCGCCAAACCTAGAAAGAAGCGATAAAACTTCATCTCTCAAACAACGATGACAAACAAAATCCCGATCGCAAAAACATAAAGCCCTCGGGAAACAAACGCGGGATCGAGCACCCCGCAATCGCTACAAACTCTCCTCGAGAGTTTGTCTAACGCGATCGCCTCGTCAGGCTCATAACCTGACAAAAAAGGGCAAACGCTCAACGGACGCGGGATGGAGCAGCCCGGTAGCTCGTCAGGCTCATAACCTGAAGGTCGTAGGTTCAAATCCTACTCCCGCAACCAAA
>NZ_MPZT01000010.1:0-11723 GCF_002020145.1 Thioclava sp. DLFJ4-1 | reverse complement strand
GGGCCAAGCTGCGGTTCGAGCTCCAGCGGGCGGCTCCCGGGCCATTCGCAGGGCCGCCCGATCCAGAGGCCCGAGCCGGAGGCCGCATGCAGCGCCGCGCGTCCGATCCGGTCATCGCAGAGAATACCATAACCCGGACGCCCGTCCTGCACCTGGGTTGCCGCCGACAGGCACAGCTCCTTGAACGCCCCACCCTTCTCGCGCGTGTAGCCCGGCATCTCTTCGAGCTGCATCCGGTGATCGAAGGCGAAGACCCGGTAATCGGGCCAGTCGGGCAGCGAGCGCGTGTGGCGGTTGGTCGACCAGTGGATCTGCTCCAGCTCCGCATCGTTGCGCAGATCGGGTTGCTTCACCCCGCGCTTGAGGAAGAATTCCAGCTCGGTCAGCGAGGGATAGGCGGGCGTGCAGCCATGGCGCGAGACCGCAAACGCCCCGCAGGCATTGGCGTATTCCAGCGCCTTCGGCCAGCTCTCGCCATCGAGCCAGCCCTTCATCAGCCCCGAGAAGAACCCGTCCCCCGCGCCCAGCACGTTGAACACCTCGATCGGGAAGCCCGGGCCGGTCTGGCCGTCATCGAGGCTGTCGGGAATATCGCCCTCGAAAGCCACCGCGCCGGCGGCTCCGCGTTTGCACACGAGCGTGGCATCGGAGACGTTGCGCACCGCGCGCAGCGCCGTAATCGTATCGGTCGAGCCGCCCGCGATGTGGAACTCCTCTTCCGTGCCCACGATCAGGTCGAAATGGTGCAGCGTGGCCATCAGGCTCGACGTCACTTCGGCGCTCTCGACGAAGCGGCTTTCGCCCTCGCCATGGCCCGCGACGCCCCAGAGGTTCGGGCGGTAGTCGATGTCGAGCGCGGTCTTGGCGCCATGCTTGCGGGCCAGCTCCAGCGCCTTCAGCACCGCCGCCCGCGTGCGCGGATGCGACAGGTGCGTGCCCGTCGCGAGCACCGAGCGCGTCCGCGCGATCAGCGCCTCGTCGATATCCTCCTCGCTCAGCGCCATATCCGCGCAGTTCTCGCGATAGAAGATCAGCGGGAACTGTTCTTCATCGCGGATGCCGAGGATCACCAGCGCCGTCAGCCGCTCCGGATCGGTCGCCACGCCGGTCACATCCACGCCCTCGCGCAGCAACTGCTCGCGGATGAAGCGGCCCATATGCTCGTCGCCGACCCGCGTGATCAGCCCGGACTTCAGCCCCAGCCGCGCCGTCCCGCAGGCGATGTTCGTGGGCGAACCGCCGATATACTTCTCGAACGAGCCCATATCCTCCAGACGCCCGCCAATCTGCGCGCCATACAAATCAACGCCAGCCCGCCCAATCGTGATCACGTCGAGGTTTTTCATGCCATATCTCCGATCCGGATCGGGGCGCCGTTCGAGCGCGCCATCGCGTGAATCACCCTCTCGATCTCCAGACCGGCGGCGAAATCGGGGCCGGCATTCGGCCCGCCCGCGATGGCTGCGCACAGGTCGCGCGCCTCGATCACTTTCTGTTCGTTGAAGCCGAAATTATGCCCCGGCGCGGGGCAGAAGGCGGCGAAATCGGGCTGATCGGGGCCGGTCAGGTGACGGGTGAAGCCCGCCTCGCCGGCGCGGTGCAGCCACAGCTCGTTCATGTTCTCCTGATCGAAGACCAGCGTGCCATCCGATCCATGGATCTCCCATTGCAAACGACACTTCCGCCCCCGCGCGACCCGCGATGTGGCGAACGAGCCCTGCGCGCCGCTCGCGAACCGGATCAACGCCATCGCGCTGTCCTCGTTCTCGACCGGCTTGGGGCCTTCGGAGGAGGTGCGCTCGGGGATCGCGATCTGGGTCATCGCGGTCAGCTCCGCGACCGGCCCCATCAGCGCTACCATCTGCGACACGAGGTGGCAGCCCAGATCGCCCAAGGCGCCCAGACCACCAGCCTCGCGCGTCATCCGCCACGACCACGGGAGGCGCGGGTCGGCGGAATAGTCTTCGTCATAGACGCCCCGGAAGGCGCGCGGCGTGCCGATCGCACCGTCCGAGATCAGCTTGCGCGCCATCTGGAAAGCGGGCGACCGAAGGTAGTTGTAACCGAGGATCGTGACCTGCCCGGGATGCTCCGCGGCAAGGGCGGCCATCGCCCGCGCATCTTCCAGCGTCAGCGCCATCGGCTTTTCCAGCCAGACATGCTTGCCCGCACGCAGGGCGGCCTCGGCCATCGGGCGGTGCAACCCGTTGGGCGCAGTGATCGAGACCACATCCACCGCCGGATCGGCGCAAGTCGCCTGCCAATCGTCGCTGCCACGCGCGAAGCCGAACTGCTCGGCGAAGGCGCGGGCCTTGTCCGCCGGTGTATCGCAGAGGATCTCCAACCGGGGATGCGCGCCGCCGAAGACGGTCGCGAGGTTGCGCCACGCCATCGCGTGACATTTGCCCATGAAGCCGGTCCCGATCAGGGCCACGCCAAGCGGAGTTTCGGGCATCGGAAGCGCCATGTCACCCTCAGTTCCTGTCGTCATTGCAGTCCGTGGCAGGGGCACGTCGCACCCCTGCCCGCGTGTCAGATCGTGCCGCCGAGCGAGCCTTCGAGCTGTGCCATCTCCTGGCCACCGGCCATCAGATCCTGCAACTCGTTCGGCGTGATCTCGCCCCGGGTTGCGGTGCCCAGCGTCTTGCCGCGATTGAGCACGGTGAAGCGGTCGCCCACCGCCATCGCATGGCGCACGTTATGGCTGATGAACACGACACCCACGCCCTGCTTGCGCACCTTGTCGATCGTGGCGAGCACGTTCGAGGTCTGACGCACGCCAAGCGCCGAGGTCGGCTCGTCGAGGATCAGAACCTTCGCGCCGAAATAGACCGCGCGGGCGATGGCAACGGTCTGGCGTTCGCCGCCCGAGAGTGTACCCACTGCCTGATCGGGACCGCGCAGGTTGATGCCCATATTGCGCATCTCCTCGACGCAGACCTCGTTGGCCCGCGCCACGTCGAAGCGCTTGAACGGGCCCGCCCCTTTCGTGGGCTCGCGCCCCATGAAGAAGTTGCGTGTCACGCTCATCAGGGGGATCATCGCGAGGTCCTGAAACACCGTGGCAATCCCGGCCTCCATCGCATCGCGCGGGCTCGAGAAGTTCATCGGCTTGTCCTCGAACAAGATCTCGCCCTCGGTCGGCTTGTGCACGCCCGACATCGTCTTGATGAAGGTCGATTTGCCCGCGCCGTTATCGCCGAGAAGGCAGTGACACTCGCCGGGGCGGATATCGAAGCTGACACCGGCCAGCGCGATCACGTTGCCGAAGTGCTTCTTGATGCCGCGCATCTCGAGGATGGGTTTGGCGTCATCAGCGACTGCGCCGTGGTGGAATGCGGTCTCAATTTCCATATCAGCGTTCCCCCGTCACGCGCTTGCGGATCACGTTGTTGAAGATCACGGCGAGCAGCAGCATCCCCCCCAGGAAGACCTGGAACCAGTCCTGATCGATCGAGGTGTAGGTCAGGCCGATCACGACCATGCCGAAGATGATCGAACCGAAGAAGGCGCCGATCGCCGAGCCGTAACCGCCGGTCAGCAGCGAGCCCCCGATCACCGCGGCGATGATCGCCTCGAATTCTTTCTGGAAGCCGCGACGCGCATCGGTGGAGCCCGCGTCGATCACGGTCATGATGGCGACGAGCGCGGCGCAGCAGGCGGTCACGATGAAGAGCGTCGTCTTCACCCGGTTGACCGGCACGCCCGAATTGGAGGCCGCGTTCTTGTCGCCGCCGGCTGCGAAGATCCAGTTGCCGGCAGGGGTGCGCAGCAGGATCCAGGTGGCAAACAGCGCGATACCGATGAACCACAGGATCTCGACCGGCACGCCCGGCACTTTCGGCGCGCCCGACTTGAACGTGTCGATCCAGCCCCATTCGGCGAGCTTCGCGAAGAGACCCGTGAACGCGTCGCCCGAGAAGAACGGCGCCAGCCAGTCATCGCCCACCGCATCGCGCACGCCGCGCAGCTGGGTCGAGCCGCCAGTCAGATATTTCAGCCCGACGAGCGACAGGCCACGCAGGATGAACAGGAAAGCCAGCGTCACGATGAAGGAGGGCAGGCCCGTGCGGATCACCAGCTGCCCGTTCACCACGCCCATCATGCCAGCGAAGATCAGCGTGCCGGGAATGGCCACGATCAGCGGCAGTCCCAGATTGACCACGAGCGCGCCGAAGATCATCCCCGCGAAGGCCACCATCGAGCCGATCGAAAGGTCGAACTCTCCCCCGATCATCAGAAGCGACGCGCCGATGGCGAGAATGCCGAGCTGGGCCGCGGGCGTCAGGAAGTTCATGATCCCCGAAAGGGTGAACATCGACGCATTGGCGGTGAAGAGAAAGAAGATCGTCACGAGAATGAGCCCGGCGATCGCGCCCAGTTCGGGCCGCTTCATCAAGCGCGCGAGAAGAGTCTCCTCGCGAACGCGCTCGTCGGTAACCGTGGAGTCGGCAGGCATTATACCCTCCCTGAGAATGCTGGTTCGTGGCGCTTTCGGTTCCGCGACCGCCCGCGGTGGCGCCGGTGGGATGCGCGCGCGCATCAAGGGGCTCGCGCGCATCCCCGTATCAACTCATCCGATGTGGATCAGCGAATGCCCTTGGCCGACAGGTCGACCACCTGAGCCGCCTTGTCCTTGGTGATCAGGTTCGGACCCGAAGCGACGTTCGACGCCGGGATCAGGCCGTATTTCGCGTTGAGCGCGAGGAACGACACCGGCAGATAGCCTTGGAGATACTGCTGCTGGTCGATCGCGAAGGCCGCGTCACCATTCTCGACATCCTTCAGGAAACCCGGGGACAGATCGAAGCTCGCGACGTTGATCTTGCCGCCACCTTCACCCAGCGCCTTGACCGCCTTGACCGAGGGTTCGCCCGCCGTCGCCGCACCCAGCGCCAGCACGGTGTCGATCGACGTATCGGATTGCAGGGCTGCGCGCACCTTGGCCTCGATATCCGCCGGATCATTGGTGGTCGGCAGCACTTTCACCTGACCACCGAAGCCCTTGGCGAAACCGGCGCAACGCTGGTCGAGCGAGACATTCCCGACCTCCTGGTTGACGCAGAGCCCGTTCTTGCCACCCATCTCCTTGAGCTTCTCACCCGCGCGTTCACCCGCGGTGAATTCGTCCTGACCGACATGCAGCAGCGCACCCAGCGATTTCGACACATCCGATCCGGCATTCATCGTGATCACCGGAATGCCTGCGGCAACGGCCCGTTTGATCGACGGGCCAAGCGCGTCCGCATCGGGAACCGAGACGACCAAACCGTCGGGCTCCTGGTTCACGGCGGCGTCGATCAGCTGGCTCATCGCGACCATGTCGAAGGTCTCGGGCGAGCGGTATTCGACGTTCACGCCGGTATCCTTCGCCGCCTGTTCGACGCCGTTCTTCACGACCGACCAGAACGGGTCGTTGGCCTGCCCGTGCGAGACCACGACGATATCCGTCGCGAATGCCGGTGCAGCGAAAGCCACGGCGGTGGCCGCAACTGCAGCACGCAGAAACTGTTTCATGTGATCCTCCCAGATTCACTTTCTGTTTGTCACCGCACCGCGCTCCTCCATGTCGCGTCCGATGCGGCCCGGCCGATCCCTTCGGCCTTTGAACCACAGGCACCTCCTCGCGCCTGCGATTTCCGTCCACTCCGAGGCAGCGCCTCAGAGCGTCGCCAGATCGACGGCTTCCCCCATCTTGGCGGATTTCGTTGCGGCCTCGGCCATCGCGAGCGCGGCCACGCCATCCTCGAGCGTCACGGGCATCGGTCGACCCTCTGCCAGAGCGGTGACGAAGGCGTCCCATTCCGCGGCATAGGCGGGCATGTAACGTTCGAGGAAGAAATAGGTGGGCTTGGCCGAAGAGACGCCGGCCACGGTCGATTTCGAGACCGTGTTCTCCAGCATGTTGGCCGCGGTCAGCAGACCCTCCGAGCCCAGCAATTCGACGCGCTGATCGTAGCCGTAGACAGCCCGGCGCGAATTCTTGATCACGGCAATGCGCCCGTCGGCATAGCTCAGCGTGACCACCGCCGTATCCACGTCGCCCGCCTCCCCGATCGCCGGATCGACGATGGAGGAACCGACGGCGCGAACGCTGACCGGCGCGCTATCCATGATGAAATTCGCCATGTCGAAATCATGGATCATCATATCGCGGAACAGACCGCCCGAGACCTTGATGTAGGAGACCGGCGGCGGCGCAGGATCGAAGGACGTGACCGAGAGCAGCTCGGCTTTGCCGATCTCTCCGGCGTGGGCGGCAGAGCGCAGCGCGCCGAAATTCGGGTCAAACCGACGGTTGAAGCCGATCATCACGGGCTGGCCGGTTTTTGAAACCGCCGCGAGGCAGGCTTTCGCCCGTTCAAGCGATAGATCGACCGGCTTTTCGCACAGCACGGCCTTGCCTGCTGCCGTCGCCTTCTCGATCAGATCCGAATGGGTGTCGGTCGAGCTGGCGATCAGCACAGCGTCGATGTCGGGATTGGCGATGATCTCCTCGGAACTTGCCGCTTTCGCGTCGTATTTCGCGGCGAGCGCCTGCGCCGCCTCCGCGTTCACATCCGAGACCGAGACGAGCGTGCTGCCCGGATGTCCGGCAATATTTACCGCATGCACCTGACCGATACGGCCGGCGCCCAGCAACCCGACTTTCAACATGCATTCCTCCCAGAACCGATCCGATTCGACCGATGACTGGCGCTAACATCATCCGTTTTGCACGCGCGTGCAAGAATTTTTTGCACGCGCGTGCAAACGGGACTCCGCTGCCGCTCTTTTCTGTGTGTATGCTGGCAAGAAAGCTGATAGGTCAGCTTTTGAGGAGAACCCGATGAGCGACGTGCGCAGACCGAATTTCGAAAACAACATCACCGCCGATGATGTCGCCGAAGCTGCCGGTGTCTCGCGCTGGACGGTCAACCGGGCCTTCAAGAAGGACGCGTCGATTTCGCCCAAGACCCGGACCAAGGTGATGGAAGCGGCGAGCAAGCTCGGCTACGTGCCCGATCTGCGCGCAGCCGCACTGGCCTCGGATCGCTCGAACCTCGTAGCGCTGCTGGTCGATGACTTCGCCAACCCGCATAAACTGGTGATGATGGAGCGGCTGACCCGCATCCTGCGCAAGCATGGCTGGGATACGCTTCTGGTGAACACGCTCGACCGCGACGATGCGGGCCATGCGATCCTCAACGCCAGCCAGCGCCGCGTCGATGCCGCGATCCTGATCGGGATCCAGTTCGACGATGAGGTTCTCGAGACCGCTCTGCACGCCCGACGATTCCACAAGCTGATTATATTCGCGCGCACCTCGCGCCATCCCGACACGATCTCGATCGCGGTGGACGACGCTGCCGCGATGCAGGAGATCGCCGCCTATGTTGCGGAACAGGGCTATCGCCGCCCGCTCTTCCTCGCGGGTCCGCGCACCTACTCCGCGCATCTGCTGCGCAAGGAAACCTTCCTTGGCTGCTGGGAGCGGCGTTTCGGGACCATCCCCGAATTCGCTGAAGTGCCCGCCTATGACCCGATCCTCGCCGAGCAGGTCGTGACCCGGATTCTCACCGATCGCCCGCGCGACGAAATGCCCGACATCCTCGTCTGCGAGAACGACGCGCTCGCCATCGGCGCGATCGACGTGATCCGCCACAAGCTCGGCCTGCGCATTCCCGAGGATATCGCGGTGACGGGCTTCGACGACGTGCCGCAATGCCAGAGCCCGAATTACGCATTGACCACCTATCGCCAGCCCCTGACGGAGATGGCCGAATATCTGGTCGAAGTACTCGAAAGCAGCGAAGACCGCGACTTCGACCGCGCGTTCAAGGGCAAGCTCGTCCCCCGCGCAAGCGCCTGACGCCGCAGGGCAAGCGCATCGGTCGACGGGGATAGAGGGCTGATCATTCGCGGTGCGACGCACGCATGTCGGCTCAGCGCCCGATCAATGCCGGTTCCTGCACGAGAGAGACACCGAAGCGTGCGCGGACCGTCTCTCGGGCATGATCGGTAAGCGTGATGACGTCCTCGACCGTCGCACCGCCGAGGTTCACGAGGATCAGCGCGTGCGCTTCAGAGAATCCGGCACCGCCCCTGCGGATCCCCTTCAGGCCGCAGAGATCGAGTAGCCTTGCCGCCGAGAGCTTCACGCCGCCCGGCACCGGATGCCCCGGGACGTCCCCCAAGCGTCGCGCGGTCGCGACCGAAACGATCGGGTTGTGAAAGAAAGACCCGACATTGCCGATGTCCCTCCAGTCCGGGATCTTCGCCGCGCGTTGGGCCAGAACGGCTTTCATGATCCCGTCCGGGCTGAGCGGGCCGGGCAGGTCGGCCAGACCGGCATAGCCAAGGTTCGGCTGCCAATCCGTGGGCAGCCGAAGCGTGACCCCGGTGACGAGCTCAACGCCCGGCCTCTCCTTGAAACGGCTGTGCCGATAGGCGAAGCCGCAGTCGCGCGCCGAAAGGCGTCGAGCGGTCCATGTCTCCGTGTCGATAATGTCGACGCTCTCGACCAGATCCTTCAGCTCCACTCCATAGGCGCCGATGTTCTGGGCTGGGGCCGCGCCGACGGTGCCCGGTATCCCGGCAAGGTTCTCGAGGCCGCCGATACCCTGCTCCACCGTCCAGCGCACCAGGGCATCCCAGTTCTCACCCGCCTTTGCCGTGACGCGCACACCATCGGAAGCACGCGTCACGCTGCGACCAAGCAATCCGTTGATCCCGACCACGCCGTCGATCTCTTCGGCCAGGACGCAGTTGCTCCCGCCGCCCAGAAGGTGAAACGGCAGGCCGAGACGCCCGGCATATTGCGCGGCGGCGATGATCTCGGCTTCTGTGTGCAGCACCCCGCCGAACCGGGCCTGCGACCGCAAGCCCAGCGTGTTGCGGCGGCCCAAGTCGAACGCTGCCTTCAGCGGTGTCGGCGACTGCGTGACGGGGGGCGTCCACGCACCGGGCCTGCCAGCGCGCGCAACGTCGGTCCGCCGCTCCGCGCTCATGTCACGGCGTCGCGGATGACATAGGTGCAGCGGCGACCGCCCTCGACGATATGTTCAACCCGCTCGACCGAGACATCCTCGCCCAAAACAGCCTTGAACACCGCCTGTTCGGCCCGACAAAAGCCCTGACAGAAAGTCGCCGCGGCGCAGATCGGACAATGGTTCTCGACAAGGAGAAGGGTACCGTCCGCATCACGCTCGGCAGATGCCATGTAGCCTTCGGCGTTGCGCAGCTCGGCCAGCTTCTCGACCCGTGCAGCCAGATCGCCACAGCCCGTCATTTCCGCCTCGTAGAGCGCCTGCGTCGTCGCCTCTCGGGCCTCGATGATGCGCTCGAGCGCCTCCTCCCCCAGAACACCGGAAATGCTGCGCAGAATTTCCACGGTCAGCGCAGCATGCGTGTCCGGAAACCGAGCCTGCCCCTTTTCGCTCAGATGCCAAAAAACCGCAGGTCGCCCACGCCCGGAGGCGCGACGTTCATCTGCGACCAGCCCGTCCTCGGCGAGTTTCAGCAGTTGCTGCCGCGCGGCCTCCCCGGTGGTGCCGAGGCGGGCCCCGACCTGCGCCGAGGTCAGCGCCCCGTGCATCTTCAACGCCATCAGGATGCGCTCAGAGGCGGAGCGCGGCGACCAGCCTGAATCTTCCATCGCGTATTTTTCCAAGCTATCGCTTGACATATTCGCCTCAATCTTTTTCAAAGCACTTACTTGATTAATTAACCCGCCGCAGGCTGCGGCGCAACCACCCCCCGCAGGAGACCTGACATGGCTTTCGAACTTCCCGCACTGAACTTTTCCCATTCCGCGCTTGCTGACCGCGGCATGAGCCAGGAAACGCTCGAACTACACCACGACAAGCACCATCAGGCCTATGTGACGGCGCTCAACGGCTTCGTCGAGAAGACCGCCGACCTTCAGGGCAAGACTCTGGAGGAGATCGTCGTCGCCACTTACGGCGATCCCGCACGCGACGGCATCTTCAACCAGGCGGGACAGCACTGGAACCACATCCATTTCTGGAACGCCCTTTCGCCGCAGGGTGGCGGCATTCCCGGCGCACTCGAGTCGCGACTGATCGCCGATTTCGGTTCTGTCGACGATTTCAAAGCGGCGTTCAAGGCCGCAGCAACCGGGCAATTCGGTTCGGGCTGGGCCTGGTTGATCCAGAAGCCGGACGGAAGCCTCGGCGTGACCAAGACGCCCAACGGGGTGAACCCGCTCGCCACCGGCGAGGGCACGGCGCTGCTGGGCCTCGATGTCTGGGAACACAGCTACTACGTCGACTTCCGCAACCGTCGGCCGGACTACGTGACGAACTTCCTCGACAATCTCGCAAATTACGAGTTCGCGGCGTCGAACCTCGCCTGATGCACCGAGCGCCGTGCGCACCACCTGCGCACGGCCTCTTCCAAGCTCATGAGCCCCTCCCCATGACATACGTCGTCACCGAAAACTGCATCGCCTGCAAATACATGGATTGCGTCGAGGTCTGTCCGGTCGATTGCTTCTATGAGGGCGAAAATGCTCTCGTGATCCATCCCGATGAATGCATCGACTGCGGCGTCTGCGAACCCGAGTGCCCCGCCGACGCGATCCGCCCCGACACCGATCCTGACGGCGAAGGCTGGGTCGACTTCAACCGTAAATATGCAGAGGTCTGGCCTGTCATCGTCGCGATGGGCACCCCGCCCGCGAATGCCGACGAGATGGATGGCGTGCCGAACAAGCTGCAAACGCATTTCTCGCCCGAGCCGGGGCAAAAAGGATAGTCATGAGCACTGAACTCTCACAGGCTTCCTATGCGATGATCGACGCCGGGCTGGACACGCAAGCTGCGTTCCGCGAGGCGATGTCTGCGCTGGCCGCAACCGTTTGCGTTGTGAGCGCCGCGCGGGACAGCGACCGCGTAGGGCGCACCGTCACCGCAGCGCTCTCGCTGGCGGTCGATCCGCCGTCGCTGCTGGTCTCCATCGACTCCGGCGCCCGCCTGACATCGCTGATCCGCGCGCAGGGCGGGTTTTCCTTCGCGATGCTGCAAGCGGACCAGCAGGCGGTGGCCGAGGCTTTTGCCGGCAAGGTCGCGCCGGAGGAGCGGTTCGAGCACGGCGCATGGGACACCTGGCCCTCCGGCCACCCGCGCCTGCACGGTGCCGTGGCCACGATGGACTGCGCCCTCGTCGGAGAGATCGAGACGACCGATCACGTGCTGTTCGTCGGGCGTCCACGGAAGATCGACCTCTCCGCAAACGCCAAGCCACTGGTCTGGCACGGACGTCAGTTCAAAACCATCACCCCGCTGTGACGGCTTCGACAGCCCCAAGGTCACGGCGGATTACGCCCGCTAGGGCTGTGGTGCCTCGTTCCGCTACATCACCGGCGTGCCGGAATGGTACGCGGCGCACAAGCCTTCCAATACGCTCGCAGGTTCAAGATCTACCTAGCAACGCAACCGGTCGACATCCGAACAGGGATCGATGGGCTTGTTAACTCCGTTTCGGGGAATTTTGATCTCGCCCCTTTCTCAGGGGGCTTCGTCGTGTTCCGCTTTAAGTAACGGGACAAGATCAAGATCAGCTTCCGCATTGCTTCCACTGTGTTTGTCGCAACGCAAAAAGCCTCGCGGGGGCGAGGCTAGGCGTTTGATATGGTTTAGAAGATTTGGTTGCGGGAGTAGGATTTGAACCTACGACCTTCAGGTTATGAGCCTGACGAGCTACCGGGCTGCTCCATCCCG